>JAZKIW010000018.1:8027-10653 GCA_040384625.1 Pseudomonadota bacterium
CCACGGGTGGAAATCGATCAGCAGTTGGAGCATCATTTGTTGGCCACCCGATGGCATCTGCCCACAATCAACGGAGGCCATATGCGCAACGACGTCACAGGTTTCAAGCCGCTGGACCCGGGTCGGGTGAATGCCATGGACCCGGTCGAAGTGGCGTTCTGGTGCAGGGAGTTCAAGTGCACGGAGGTCGAGTTGAGCGCTGCGATCGCCAAGGTTGGTGACCATGTATCGGAGGTGCGCGAGGCTCTGAGCGCCAACCGTGGCCGCTGATGCTCGCCAGTGAGGCATCGTCTTCGACTCCAGGTGGTCTGTAGCAGGCACACTGATTGCTCGCCTTTTGATGTCGTTCACCGACCGAGTGGTCCAGATGCCCGTCGATATGGGAATACTCGCCAGCCAAAGCGGGTTGGCCGTTGTCTACTACTTCGGCATCGTGCTGCTGACGCGATTGACCGGGAAACGACTCGCCGGTCAGATGGCCACGGTCGATCTGATCGTCCTGATTGGCATGGCCGTCGTGCTTCAGTCGGCGTTGCTGCAAGAGGGGCCTGTGAACGCGGCCACTTTTGTCGTGACCGTGTTTGTTTGCCACAAGGGGCTTGCAAAGTTGTGCTTCAGGTCGAGTGCTGTGCGAGCGCTGGTGCGAGGCAAGCCACGGGTGCTGGTGCGCGCCGGACGCGTGGTCGAGGCGTCGTTGCGGGCCGAAGAAATGACCCTGGAAGAACTGCAGGCCGGATTGCGAAAGCTCGGCTACGAATCTCTCGACAGAGTCGCACTCGCCACGCTCGAAGAAAACGGCGAAATTTCCGCCGTCAATGCGCGGGACAACGGATGAGGCGGAAAGCGCTGTGGAGGTGGATTGGACGAGGCGCTAATGGGACGCGGTGGAGATTGCCCTTCGCCAAAGTTGCCGTGCCAGCAACTTCATAACAACCCCGACACACACTCCCACTGCGAAGCTCTTTACGAGCGGGGCCATTGTTTGACCGACCGGGACGCCCGCCGAGTCTGCAACAGTCGGGAGCTTCTGCTGCGTGTCAGTACTCGTGGCCTCTTCGTCGAGGACCTTGCTTGGCGGTGTACCTTCCTCGGCGGCGAGGTCCTTCTTTGACCCGTAAGTCGTTGCGTAGGCCCATGTGAACTCGGCACCGAGCAAGAAGATCTGCGCGGAGTAGTAGACCCAGACGAAGATGATGGCGAGAGAGCCCGCAGCACCAAATCCCGAGGCAACCTCACTCTTGCCGATGTACAGACCGATTAGGAATCGTCCCAGAGAAAACATCAGCGCAGTCACCCCGGCGCCGATCCAGACGTCCCGCCATTCCACTTTCACACGCGGCATGAGCTTGTAGATCATGGCGAAACCGAGCGTAGTGACGACCAAGCCGAGGATGAACGTCAGTGCCTGTGCGAGAACCTCCCAGCCTCCGAACAAGGGGCTCCACCACTTGCCCAAAGCAGACACTGCGGCACTCAGAACCAGAGAGACGATTAACAGAAAGCCGACTCCCAGGACCATGCCGAACGACAGCAAGCGGGTGCGCAAAAGTCGCCAGACTCCCCCCGACCGATCTCTTTGCGGTGCCCGCCAGATCCGGTCAAGAGCGTCCTGCAACTCTCCGAAGACTGTCGTTGCGCCAATCAGCAGAAGCACCAGACCGAGCAGCGTGGCGAAGACGCCTTGGGTTGGTTTGCTCACATCGTTCAGCATGTCTTCTATCGCACCGCTGGCGTCTGACCCCATTAGATCGGCAATCTGCTCGAACAGTGCGCCGCGCGCTGCATCCTGACCAAACACCAAGCCAGCAACGGCAATGACGATCAACAAGACGGGCGCAAGGGAAAAGACCGTGTAATACGACAGCGCTGCGCCCATGCTGGGCGCATAGTCATCGCTCCACGCGCTCACAGCTCGCTTGAGCAGCGACCACAGTTGCGTGGGGTAGTGCGTGAGTTTCACTGACTTCAGCTCTGCGCCCTTGGGAAGGGGACAACGCCTTCCGTCGGAGGGCGCTCTTCCGACACCAAGGTGTGGTGCAACCAGTAGTCTTGAATCCGTCGGGCAGCCGCGAGCTGTTCGGAAGTGACTTGTCCATGCGGCCGCGAGGAGTTCTGCGCTGGCGTGGTACGAGTAGGACTGGAAAGTGAATGGCCCTGATCGGGACCGGAAGGGGTTGGTTGCATAGGCACGTCTCAAGGTTGTCCGAAGGTGCGGGCAAATTGCGTGCCCAAGACTGCCCCGCTTATTGCGCACGTCTCTTGCCGCCTCGGGAGGGCCATGTCGAAATCACGGGGGCGTGCGCGGTCAATGAACGCCCCTGCCATAGGCGCACCGTTTGCCCTCCAATGTCTCGACCGACCGGATTGGGCGGGCCAGCAAGTTCCTGCAGCGTGAAAGAGTTTTGCCATGAAGACATTGCTTCTCGTTCGTCATGCTCAGGCGAGGCCGGAAGGCCCGTCTCTGCTGGACCGAGATCGCCCACTTGACGACGTTGGCAAACGCGATGCGCCGAAGATGGGCGAGCGCTTGACCAAGCGAAACGTGAAGTTGGACTTGGTCGTGTCAAGTCCAGCGCTCCGCGCGCTGACCACCGCTCAACTCATCGCCGAGGAGCTCGGCCACAAC
>JAZKIW010000018.1:10753-19629 GCA_040384625.1 Pseudomonadota bacterium
GCCTCCGCCGCGTGATGCTCGTTGGTCACAACCCCGAGTTCACCGAGCTGGCGCGCTATCTATCGAGCGAGATCGTTGACTTGCCCACTTGCGCGATCGCCGAATTCAGTTTTGACACGACGATGTGGTCGGACATTGGCAGGGTCGAGCCGGCGCTAGCGCGTCTTGACCACCCCAAGAAGTAAGACACTGCCGCCAGCCGTTCAAAGCGCCAGCGGGATGTCGAAGGCGTCCGGCGAAGCCAAACCGTGCCCGGCATGACTGTTGTGACGTGCACGGTGCTACGCTTCCGACACCGGAGGCGACATGACGCAGAGACTTTCGGTTTTGCACGTGGGAATGGTCAGTCTCCCAGACCCAACGCTCCTGCTGATCGGTGATGCGACGTCACTGGGATGGCTTGCGGAACAGATTGCAGCTGGTCGGGATACCAAGCTCGAACCTGTGCCTGGGCCCGTCAGGGTCGGCCTCCATCTGGTCCCCGCGACGCGGGGCGGTCGTTTGACTCGGATCGGCGAGACTTTCGATTGGGACATATCGGCCAAGGAAGCGCAGCGCTTCTCTCAACAGCTCCGAGAGCTTGCCGCAAGTGCGTCACCAGCGCATGCCTATCTCGACTCCGAACTCAGTACAGATGGCGTTCGGGTGCTCGCATCAATCGGAGAGCACGACCCCGAAAAGGTCTTTGCGGCTTAGTGGGAGGGTCATCGCCGAAGCGCCAAGATGACCGCCCCCAATTGACGACACCGCGTTGCGGCATAGAGTCGGTCGCGTCGTTTGTCTCGGGAATCAGAAAGTCGATCGGAAGGTTGGCCATGTTCACGAAGCACGTCGAAGGCGCGGTGCCTCTCGACAATGATCAGGAAGTTTCTGCCCTGGTCGCCAGCATGCTTCCAGACTCCTGCATGGAGCGCAGCGCGAGGTTCATCGCGCTTCTCGGTACGAACGGAAAGCTCAGCCGTCTGATCCGCACCGACACCGAGGATGAATTCGCGCGCATGACCCTTGGCCTCGACGAGGTCGGTTTCGCCAAGTGCGACAGCACTGCGGTGCACGGCTTTTTGTTCGACGGCGTCTACCGGCCGCGGCTCTGACCAATTTGGTCTTGGCATCCCCATTGAGATCAACTGACGCGATAGAAGGGAGATTGGATCGTGGCACCAGGAGCAGGGATTGAACTGACCGCGCAAACAGTATTGCGCAACTACTTTCATGCCAAAGACGAGAACCGGCCCCATCTTCTGCAATCTGTGTTCGACCCCGACGCAGAACTGCTGATGGTGAACCATACCAACGCCATCTCGTTTCCTGCTCGCACCGTCGGGCGTGAGGCGATCGCCGACGTACTGGTGCGCGACTTTGGCCGGACCTACGAGAACATTTACTCGATCTACTTGGCCAAACCTGACGGGAGCACCACCGCCTTTTCCTGTGGCTGGCTGGTTGCCATGTCGGAGAAGCAAAGCAAGTCGGCACGAGTGGGATGCGGTCGGTATGACTGGTCCTTTGGCGCGCCTCCCCAGCGGTTGGCGACGCGGCTCACGGTCACTATCGATGTCATGCTTGTCATGCCCGCGGATGAGCTCGGCACAGTGCTCTCTTGGGTCGAGGGGCTCAACTATCCATGGTCCAGCGCTGAGGAAGCTGTGCTCGGAGCCCCGCGCATAGCACTGCTGGCGCCGGTTCTGTTGTGGCTCACGAGTCGAGGCACCGCCGGCGCAAGCGCAAGCTGAGGTCCTCTTCACCTCGCGAACCGTGGCCTGAATTTTGGTGCTCGAGGGAGCTCTTTGGTGTTATCAGGGCCGTCCGAGTAGGTCGCTCTTGGGCAACCGTCAACGTACAGATTGCGACAAACGGCCGGCCCGAAATGTGAGAGCCCATCGGCCAGAGAAATCTAGGCCTCGGCACCTATCTCTGCCATCAACTCGTCTTTACGGGCGGCCATCTCGGCACCGATTGCCACCGTGTCGAGCTTGCCCTTCTTGGCTTTAGGAAAGATTTCGCCTTCCTCTTCCTTGACGTGGTGGTCAACGTACTCCCCGAGCACCTTGACCTTGGCGTCGTAGAGCACATCGTCGCCCGGATGGGAGGCCTCGAGCTGGGCAATCAGGTCCTTGACGGTTGCGTGCTCGACATCGGCCTCATCGATCAGGCTGTCGTCCTCACCGAGGACGGCACGCGCCGCGGGATAAAAGATCTCTTCCTCGACCGTGGCGTGCACGGTCAGCATCTGGCAAATCTGCGTAGCAACGGCGTGCTTTTCTTCATCTTCCGCGTCAGCCTTGCACAACTGGTCGTACTCCTTGAACAACGCCTTCACTTCCTTGTGATCGTTGGTGAGAAGCGCAATTGCGTCGTTCGGGTTCGATGCGGGCTTGGTGGCGGCTTTGCGGGCGGGGGTCTTTGCGGTGCTCATGAGAAGTGCTCTTCGGAACAAGGTGGGGGAAGCGTGCTTACGGCAATCGGCGCGCCTGGACGCGGCCCTCGTCTGACGCGTGTTCGCCGAGACCTAAAACAGGCCGGCTCTGCGCATCGCTTCGCTGGTGACTTGCGCGAGCGCGCTCACTTGAGCGCGGATACCAGTGGTGGCCGGAGCGCTCGCGCTGCCCGACCAGATCACCTTGCCGCTTGCAACGTCCAGCATGGATGAGTTTGCAGTGAGCCCATGTGTTGCCGTCCCGCTCCCAATGGGGAACGAAATTCCAAAGCCACCGAAGCTGAATCCGCCACCCCGGTGCCCACCGCCGCTGCCTCCACCTATACCGACACCCACCTGCGCACCCTGGTTGACCAGAGTGAGGTTGTTCGAACCGATCGCCATGCTGACGAGCGCCGAAACGCCGCTCGTGCGGAGGGCGGACATCATTTCTGCACTGGCGTCGGCACTGGTCCAGGGAAACCCGGCAATCTCGTAACTTGGAACTGTTGTGGAACCTTGGCTGCCCAGAAGTTGCACCCACTGGTCTTCGCAAAGGCGCCGGATCGCGTCATCCGGTGCCCGACAGACGACCAGCAGCCGCCTGCCATTGAGCGAGCCGGCCGCGAACGTGGGATCGCGCCATTCCGCGGTGACTTGGGACGTCGTCGTGCAACCCGCGAGCACCGCCGTCATCCCCAAGACAAGCAGAGGGGCCAAGGAGAATCGCAGCGTGGTCATCTGTTTCACCTCGTATCTGATTTGGTGGAGGGCAGACACAATCCTCGGGCCAAAAAGGTCGTCACCAATACTCGGCGCCCGACGCCCCATTTAGGAAATGGGTCCTGAGGGCAAGGCGCGCGCCTGAACGCCTCAGGGGACGTTTTAACGTATCCCTTCAGACCATCCCCGCCGCGGCACCGCGGTGCCTCACGCCGCACCCACTCGGAGCCAGTCATTCAGACCACTTCGGGGTCGATGCGCATGCTTTCAAGCATCGCCGATGCGCTGGGGGTGCTCGGGGGAGCTCGAAGCCGCCTTGCAAATCCCCGAAGAAGACGCCTCACGCAACGTCCCCCAAGCGCGCAGACTCGGCAAACGGTGTGCCCAGACATCACGGACCACCCCCAGTGAGGATGCTAGGGGCCGCGTCTCGCTGAGAGTGGCGGTCCTTTGGCCCAGGCTCGCTCTGCCCTCACACCGAGCAGACGCTAGGTTGTTAGCAGGTGCCTCCTCTAAGTCCGCCAATTGCTCCCCGGATGCTGCACATGTCACGCGCCGCTCACTACCATCGCCTCGCGCGCTACCCCGAACTCGACGCCAGCCACTCATGAGCATGTTCGTTCTAGTCGCCGCGCCCGGGGCGGCGCCCCGTTTGGCGGTGCACGATCGGCCCGCTGCGCGTCGCCGGCCATGAGGTGCACGCCGTCACGTTGACATTCGATGGTGATCGCGCGCACCTGCGCCGCGCTGAGCCGGCACCCACTATCCTGCGGCCCGTGATGTTGCATCTCCCGTCACCTCCCCGGCTGCGCCTGATCGGCGAGGCCGCGTGCATTTGCGCCGACGGCCGGGTGCTGACGCTTGAACCCAAAGATGCCCTGCTGCTGGCCTATCTGGCCATCGTTGGCCCGACACCGCGGCGCGCGCTGGCGGTGCTGCTGTGGCCCGACGTGGACGAAGAGCGTGCACGCGCCAACCTGCGCCAGCGCCTGTTTCGCTTGCGCAAGGCGCTTGGCTTCGAGCTACTGGAAGGCGCCGCAGTGGCGCATTTGGCCGCCGCGGTTCAGACCGACCTCGCCGATCCCGACCCTGGCGCAGGCGAACTCGTCGCCGGTGTCACCGAGTCCGAGGCCGGCAGCCTGTCGGCCTGGCTCGAAGCCAGCCGCGAGCACCGCCGGGTGCGTCGCATCGAATCGCTCGCCGGCCTGGCCTCGGCGCACGAAAACACCGGGCAGCTCGCGCTCGCCATAGCCACCGCGCAGCAACTCGTCGAAGCGGACGCAACGTCCGAGCATGCGCACCGGCGGTTGATGCGCCTGCACTACCTGCGCGGCGACCGCGCCGCTGCGCTGGCCGCGTTCGATCGCTGCAGCGACGTGCTGCAGCGTGTGCTCGGGATCGCCCCGGAGCCGGAAACCGAGGCCCTGCGCCGGCATGTCGAGGCTCTGTTGCCGCCACCCGAGACGGCCCGGTCGCGCGCATTGCCGCTGCCGGTCAGCGTGCTGCGTCCGCCGCGGTTGATCGGGCGCGAGCCCGAGCTCGCCACTCTGGCGCAGGCCTGGCAGACCGGGCAATCGTGCGCGGTGGTCGGCGAGGCAGGGCTCGGCAAGACCCGGCTGCTCGAGGCGCTCGTACAGTCGCAGCCCGATGCGGTGCGCAGCGCCGGACGTCCGGGCGATGGCGCCGTTGCGTTCACGACACTGGCCCGCCTGCTGCGGGCGGTCGTGCAGCGGTTCGACGGGACCACGGTCGACGCACTGCTGCCACAGGTTCGCCACGAGATTGCCCGCCTGCTGCCCGAGTGGGCTCCCGCGCGACCGCGCGAGCGCGAAGGGCAGCGCTTCGTCCTGCAGTCGGCCGTGCGAAGCCTGCTGGCCAGCGCGCCCGGGCTGCGCGTCGTCGTCATCGACGACCTGCATTTCGCCGATCCGGCGACGCTCGACGTGTTGCAAGCGCTGATCGACCCGGGCGACGCTGCGCAGGCGCCGCTCGCCTGGCTGCTGGCGTACCGACCGGCCGAGGCGGGAACGCATTTGCACAGCTTCCACGATGCCTGGCTCGACCTGGCGCTGCCACTGCGCGTGACCCTGCAACCCCTGGTGCACGGCGAAGTCGCCCGACTGGTCGACTCGCTGGAGCTTGCCGCACTGCGTGGGGCCGAGGTGGCGGGCCACCTGCTGCGCCGTACCGGCGGCAATCCGCTGTTCATTCTGGAGCTGCTCAAGCAGGCCTGGGCCGAGGGTTCGCTGCACGCGCTGGTTCGAGGTGACTCGCTGCTCCGGCCGCCCACGGTGCAGCAACTGATCGAGCGGCGTCTGTCGCAGCTCTCGCCCGCTGCGCTGATGCTGGCTCGGGTGGCGGCGGTCGCGGCGCCCGATTTCAGGATCGAACTGGCCGAGGAAGTGCTGGGTCAGCCGGCGATGCAACTCGCCAGCGCCTGGGGCGAACTCGAAGCCGCGCAGGTGTTGCGCGATGGCAGCTTTGCGCACGACCTGGTGTACGAAGCGACGCTCGGCTCGGTGCCACGCGCTATCGCGCGCCGAACCCACGCCGCGGTGGCGCGCTGGCTGGCCGCGCACGACGGCGAGCCGGCGCGCGTCGCGGCGCATTTCATCGCTGCCGCCGACGACGTCGCGGCGATCGCCCCGCTGCGCGAAGCGGCGCGCCGTAGCCAGGCGCAGACCTTCGTCGCGCAGGCGCGTGGCTTTCTCGAACATGCGGCGGCGCTGTGCCTGGCGGCCGGCCGCGACGCCGAGGAATTCGCGGTGCGCTTCGAACTGCACCAGAACTACATCGTCGACGACCCCGGCAGCGCGCACGAAGCGCTGGTGCAGCGTCTCGCGACGCTTGCAAACACCGAGACCGAGCGTCTGGACGCGGCTTGGGCGCTGCACAACCTGCGCCGGTTTCGCCAGACCACCTCGCCGCTGGCCGATATCGAGGCCGATGTCGCCAGCGCTGAGCGGCTCGGCGACGAACGCGTGCTCGCCGCAATGGTGACGATGCTGGTCTCGGGCTACCTGGCGTCGGGGCAGCCCGACGCGGCTGAGGCTGCGCTCGCGCGCCACGCGGCGCTGTTCGAGCGCAGCGCCAAGCGCTCTGAACTGGCCGACTTCATCGGCAACCTGGCCGACCTGCTCGGCGAGCAAGACCGCTTCGACGAGTCGCTGCCCCATCTCGATCGGGCCTGCGCGCTGTACCGCGAGGCCGGCGAGCCGGCCGAGGTGATGGTGATGATGTGCAATCGCACGCGCCATCTGCGCCAGCAGGGCCGCATGGTGGCCGCGCAGGAAGTGTTCGAGCAGATCGACCGCTGGCATGCGGCGAACGCGCCCAACCCGCGTACCTGGATGGTGACGCGTGCGGGTGGCAGCGAGGTGCTGCGCGAACTCGGGCGCTACCGCGATTCGTTGCAGGTGCTGAACCAGCCGCGAGAGGAAGTGCGCTCGCACATGGGCCGGTTGGTTGCGGCCTTCGCGCTCGCCCAGGCCAAGCTCTGGCTGGCGCTCGGCCAGAGCGCGCGCGCCGGCCAGGCGATCGCCGAAATGGACCGCGATCTGGCGGATGCGCCCGACTGGCTTCAAGCCCGGTGCGGCCTGGCCGCGGCGCAGGTCGGCGCGCGCATCCGAGGCGGCGGCGAATGCGACCGTCCGACGAAGGCCGAATGGCTTTTACTCGACCGCGCGTCGGCGCTGGCGCCACGCCAGCTGCGCCGCTCGGCCTGGTTCGAATGCGAGCTGCAGCGCGCGGCCTGGCTCGAGCCGAGTGCCGGTGCGGCGCTGGCCGACAGCATCGACCTCGTTGCGATGGACCACGGCATGGTCGGCTACGCCCAGCAGGCCAAGCTGTGCGCGGCGGCGCAACGCCTGGCGTGCGGACAAGCCGGCGCGGCGCTGCAACGTGCGCGCGCAGCACAGGCCGATCAGCAACACCGCTTCGGCGAGGCGCAGTCCGCCGAGCCGGTTCATCCGAGCGGCGGAAGCGTTGCCGAGCGCGACCTGATCCTCGCCAGGGTGCTGTTGGCCTGTGACCAGCCCGACGCGCCGGCGTTGATTGCAGCCGCCCGCCAGCGCCTGGGCTTCGCATTGCAGGCTCATGTGCCGGCGCAATTCCAGGCTGGCTTTCGGGACCGCAATCCGGTCCACCGGGCACTGCTGGCGCTCTCAAGCGGCATGCCGGACGTGTGACGGCGGTGTGACGGCTGCCGGGCCAGGATCGACCCGATCGGTTTTCGGTCGGGCTCGGGAGGTCGTATGCGGTCATCCTTGTTTTCATCCTCGGTCGGGTCGCGGGTGGTTCGGCTGATCGGGGCGGCGATCCTGCCGATCCTCGTGATGTCGTGCGGCGGCGGTGGCTCAGATGAACCGGCGGTCGCGCCCGCCAGCGTGACGACGATCACCGTTTCGGCCGCCGACGCCGGCATGCCTGTCGGCCAGACGCGTCAGGTCACCGCCGAAGCCCGCGACCAGCACGGAGCCGTGATGACTGGCGTCGCCTTCTCCTGGGCGTCGTCGAACAGCACGGTTGTCAGCGTGGCGGGCGGGGTCGCGACCGGGCATTCCGCCGGGACAGCCGGCATCACGGCGTCGAGCGGCGGTGTGACCAGCCAACCGCTCACCGTCACCGTGACCGCCGCCGCGCCGGCCCAGGGCAGCCGCGTCGTCATTGACAAGGTTTCGGTCTTTCTGCCCGCGACGGGCCAGACGGCGCGCTTGTCGGCGCAGCTTGTCGATCCGCAAGGCGCGGCCTCGCCGGCCGGCGTGGTCTGGACGTCGAGCGCGCCCGACAAGGTGTCGGTCGATGCCGGCGGCCAACTCGTAGCGCTGGCGATCGGCTCCGCCCAGGTGTTCGCGCAGGTCGGCACAGTCCGCTCGCCGCCGACGCTGGTGTTCGTCGCCGAGCCGCGGCCCGGTTCGACGTTGGTGACCGACGCGCAGGTGGTGACGGTCGGCCCGTTCACCGGTCTGGCGCCAGGCGCGGCGCCGGGTGTGGGGTCGCACTATGAGGTCACGCTGACCGGCGTCGCCGCACCGGTGCTGGGCAGCGTCGTGCTCGCGGCCGAGACCGCGCCTATCGTCGGCACCGTGGTCGCGACCCGGCAAGAGGCGGCCGGCCTGGTGGTCACGCTCGCGCTAGCGCCGCTGTACCAGGTATTCACGGCCTACGACATCGCGCTTGCGATCGACCTGTCGGCCTTCGCATTCGAGCCGCTTGCAAGCCGCTCCGGACAGTCCGCACAGGCAGCGCGGTCGACCACCCTGGCCGCACGCTGGAACGCCGAGCGCGACCCGCGCCGGCATGCGCTGGCCGGCGCCCGGCCGCTCGACGTGCTGGAGCCGTTCAAGGCCTTCGACTGCGATCCGGAGTTCACGCCGCAGGTCATCGCGGCGCCGATCAGCTTGACGCTCGACAACAAGCTGAACCTCGTGCTCCTGGACCGGCCGGGCTACAGCAAGCACGCGCTCGAAGGTTCGGCGAATATTGTCGGCAGCGCCGGCATTACGCTGAAGGCGGGTGTCAAGTTCGGTGGCCGCTGCGATGCGCAGGGCCAGCTCAAGCTGCCGGTCTTCGGCTGGTTCAGCGCGCTGGTGATGCCCGCGGTGCGCTTCGGGCTCGGCGCCCAAGTCGAGGCCGAAGTGCTGGTGGTGCAGGGCGAGCTGGGCGTCACCGGCAGCATCGGCGTCAGCCCGGTGCTCGGTTGGGAGTGCGGCGGCGCATCGCTGCCGTGCCGCAGCCT
>JAZKIW010000018.1:19729-21347 GCA_040384625.1 Pseudomonadota bacterium
AGAAGGTGATCGGCGACGATTCGACGAGCGTGAAGTTCAAGGCCGAGGCGACGAAAGACATCTCCGAGTCACCGAAGGGCAGCCTCACGGTCAGCAAGTCGAAGGTGAGGCTGGGCGAAGCGGTGGACTTCACGGTCAGCTTCGCACCGCCCGGGTCGGTCGAGTACTGGGTAATCGGATACAACGTGACCGGCGTCGAGCTGTACCGGCGCGCCGAAGGCGAAGTCGACTTCGCGCACTGGAAGTCGATGCAGATGATCGGCAGCCACGCAGCCAGCTACCACTGGGTGCCAGCACCCGCCGACGGCGGCAAGTACGAGTTCGCGGCGTTCGTGAATACCGAAGTCCTGACGCCGCTGCTCGAAATTGACAAGGACACGGTCCGCAGCGTCGAGGTGAGCTGCTTTGCGGCGAGCACCCAGGCGTCGAACGGCACGGCCCGGGCGCGCACTCTGGCGGCCAACCGCAAGCGGTCGAACGCGACCGTCCTAGCCGCAACCTGCGCCGATACGTGGGTCGGTACGACGGCAACCGGAAACGCTGCTTACGGTCCCAACCTGACGCAGGCCACCGTGACGCTGAAACTGGCGCCCTGGATCGATACCGGTTCACCCACCATCGTTGCCTACTACGCCGAAGGGACAGTCAAGGTCAAACACACCGACGCTGCCGGATGCACGACGACGCCGACCGATTTCTCGTTTGGCAGCGAAACGGGGAGGGAGGGCGGCAACGGGATCGAATCGAACCAGTGGTACATCGACTACTCGACCAGCCCGCCCACCGTCGGGGGTGGCGGCGAGGTCGGCGTCACGCTCACGACGGTCTGCCCGTCGCACACGACCATCTGGAGGACAGCAGTTTCGTTCGGCCATGTTCCCGCGGGCACGCCGTTAAGCGCGGACGGCCTGGGCTTCAGCGGCAGCAACCAGCCGTTTTATGCGTTCGAGTTCAAGCGGCCGTAGCCGTCGCTGACGGCCTGAGGCCGCTTCCGCGGCCAAGCCGTGGCCGGCGATCGACTTGCGTCTGTTCCCAACGCGCGTGATCGCCGCCACCAGCTGCTGACCTGGCGGCGATGGTCGCCGAAGGCCGCTTCGCGCCGACCTGCTGGCCCACGGTTGTCAACGCTCCCGAAGCTACGCGTGCGAAGCGTAAGGAGTTGGCCCCTCAATTGGCGCAGGCTGCGACCCTGATCCATCGATGACGCTAGTGGCTGACAGGGCGGCGAAGAGAAAGGGGAGGGCGGCTATCGGCCCCACGAGATCGACAATGTGAATCCCGCGCAAGGATCCGAATGGGCTCACCAACTTGACTCCCAACATGAGGTGTAGCGCGTTGGCGGACAAGGTGGGGAATGGAGAGTGGACCCCTCGCAAAGCCAACAACGGCGCGGGTGCTGACAGCCCCTCTCCCCAGCTACTCACTTGGCTATGCCTCAAAGACGTGGAAGCTCTACACGCACTCTGATCGTCTTTGATCGTAGACAAGGAGTCCGGCATCGATGTCGGCCGCGATGCAAGGTTCTGGAGCGACCTGAGCCTGGAGAAAGCTAGCCTGCGCCCAACCGCAGCGGCCGGAAGAACTCCACGATCTCGTGCGCCAATGCCTGCGGTTGCTC
>JAZKIW010000019.1:0-29222 GCA_040384625.1 Pseudomonadota bacterium
TCTTCTGGAAGTAGTTCTGCGTCGTGCGCGGGTCCAGGCCGTCGAACAACAGGCCGTCGGCGAGGTAGCTGCGCAGGGCGGTCTCGAACAGGTGGTGGTGGGTGTCGATGAAGCCCGGCATCACTATGCGCCCGCGTGCGTCGATCACCGCCGCGCCGCCGGCCTGCAGGTTGCGGCCGACGGCGAGGATCTTCTTGCCGTCGACCAGCACGTCGGCTTCGGCGAAGTCGCCGACCGCCGGGTCCATCGACATCACCGCGCCGCCACGGATCAGCAGGCGGCGGCCGCGCTGGCCGCTGTGCTCGGGCTCGCGGCCCTCGCTGGCGTCGGCCGGTCGGGCATTGAACATCGCCATGCCACCCGCGGCCGCGGCGGCGCCGCCGGCCCCCGTGGCCTTCAGGAAGCCGCGTCGCGAGTTCCAGCGGTGGTCGTCGGCGCCGTGGTCCTGGGGCTGGCCGGCATCACAGAGTTTGCACATGGTGGGTGTCTCCTGTTGGTGGTTGACCCGCGGTGGCCCCGGCGGGCGGGGGGGAGCGGTCGCGGTCAGTGCCGGCGACTTCTGCAGTGACTTCGTAGTCGACCTGGTGGCGCGCGCTGCGCATGTCGCCAAGCGCGCGGCGCACCCGCAGGTGCTCCGGATGCTCGGCATAGGCGGCCAGCGCCTCGCGCGACTCGAACTCGGTGACGAGCACCACGTCGAAGGCGTAGTCGATCCGGCTCTCGTCGATGCCGACCTCCAGTTGCAACAGGCCGGGGATGCAGCCGCGCAACGACTCGAACTCGGCCTTCAGCAGCGCGAGGTTGCGCCCCCGCATGGCCGGATCGTCGCCACGGACCTTCCACATCACGATGTGCTTGATCATGGCGACGGTGGAAAGCCGGCGCGCTGCGGCCACAGGTTGACGAAGGCCTGGATCTCCACGTCGGCGTACAGGCCGGCGCGCGTGAAAGGCTCGTCGGCGAGCCAGGCGTGGGCGGCGTCGCGGCCGTCGAAATCGATAGCCAGCAAGCTGCCGACCATCGTCGCCCCGTCGTCGTGCGTCAGCGGGCCGGCGAAGGCGATGCGTTCCGCCACCCGGCCGAGATAGGCCTTGTGTTCGGGGCGAACGCGATCACGCAGCGCGCGGGCATCGGGCTTGTCGAGCAGGCGAAAGACGTAGATCACCGGTCTCAGACCCCGAGGTAGGCGAGACGAATCTCGTCGCGCTGCATCAGTTCGTCGGGCGTGCCCTGGGCGACCATGCGGCCCTGCTCCAGCACATAGGCGCGGTGCGCCACCCGAAGCGCCATCGACACGTTCTGTTCCACCAGCAGCACGGCCGTGCCCTCCGCGTTGACGCGGCGGACCGCAGCGAACATCTCATTGACGATCAAGGGCGACAGGCCGAGCGAGGGCTCGTCGAGCAGCAGCAGGCGCGGCCGCGCCATCAGCGCGCGGCCGATCGCCAGCATCTGCTGCTGACCGCCAGAGAGCTCGCCAGCGGCCTGCGCCAGCTTGGGCGCGAGCGCCGGGAAGAGGGCCAGCACGGCCTCCAGCGAATCCGCCCGCTTCGCCTTCGCCGCGGCGAGCACGCTGCCGATCTGCAGGTTTTCGAGCACGCTCATCGAGCCGAACAGGCGCCGACCTTCGGGAACCAGTGCGATGCCGGCCGCGCAGAAGCGGTGCGGCTGCAGGGCCGTGATGTCCTGCCCCTCGAAGACGATGCGGCCGCCCGAGCCCGGCGCGGCGCGCAGCATGCCGGCCAGGGTGTTGATCAGCGTCGTCTTGCCGGCGCCGTTGGGTCCGACGATGCACAGCAGTTCGCGCGGACGCAGCTCGAACGACACGCCCCACAGCGCGGGCGCCTGGCCGTAGGCCACCTGGAGTTCGTGCACCTCAAGCATGGGCCGGCCTCGGGTTCACATTAGCCGGCGTCGGCGTCTGGTCGACCGCGGGCTGCGGCTGCGGCGGCCCCAGGTAGGCCGCCATGACTTCGGGGCGCTGCATCACCTCGGCCGCAACCCCCTCGGCCAGCACCTCGCCGTGGTCGAACACGACCACGCGGTCGGTCAGTGCCATCACGGCGCGCATCACGTGTTCGACGAAGACCACGGTCGAGCCCTGGTCGCGGATGCGCCGCACCAGGGCCACCGCGTCGTCGATCTCGCTGGGCGTGAGGCCGCACAGCACTTCGTCGAGCAGCACCAGGCGCGGACGCGAGGCCAGCGCACGCGCCAGTTCGAGGAACTTGCGCTGGTGCAGGTTGAGTTCGTCTGGCCGCGCGTGCGCCTTGTCCTGCAGGCCGGTGAAGGCCAGCCAGCTCATCGCCTCGCGGCGGGCGCGGGCCGGCGATGCCACACCGCCGCCGAACAGGGTGGCCATCGCGACGTTGTCGAGCACGCTCTGGTGGCCGAAGGGACGCGGGATCTGGTATGTGCGTGAGACGCCGGCACGGGCGATGCGGTGCGCTTCGCCGCCGGCCAGTTCGCGGCCTTCGAACACGACGCTGCCACCAGTCGGCAGGTAGTGGCCGGTCACGACATTGATGAAGGTCGACTTGCCCGAGCCGTTGGGTCCGAGCAGGCCGAGGATCTCGCCGCGCCGCACCTCGACGTCCACCCCCGCCAGCGCCTTGACGCCGCGGAAGTGCTTGGCCAGGCCGGTGGCCTTGAGCAGCACCTCACCCGGCGCGACAGCGGTGGATGGCACCGGGGGCGGCTCGACGGCCAAGGGCGCCGCAGGCGCCGGTCGGCGCCGCGCGAGCGCGCGCTGGATGCGCGGCAGGATGCCGTCGGGCATGAACAGGATCGCGGCGATCAGGATCGCGCCCGTCATCGCCTTGCCCGCCACCGCATAGTTCGCCGCGGTGAAGCTGTACAGCAGCAGCGTGATCACAACCGCGCCGACGGCCGGCCCGGCCCAGTGGCGCGTGCCGCCGAGCACGCTCATCAGCACCACCGTGAGCGGCACGGTGATCGTGAATACCTCGCCGACCGTCACGTAGTTCAGAAACAGCGCGTGGATGCCGCCGGCCATGCCGGCCAGCGCGCAGGAGATCGCCAGCGCCACCAGTTTGTAGCGGTAGGTCGGCACGCCCATCACCTCGGCGGCGTCCTCGTCGTCGTGAATCGCAAACAGGCCGACGCCGAGCTTGGACACCGCAATGCCCCAGGCCACCAGCAGCGTCAAGGCCGCGGCGGCGAGCGCGAGCAGGTAGAAGGTCGACGAGGGCGTCGGGCCGATCTTCGGTACCGGCACGGCGGCGAGCGAGACGCCGTTGCCGCCGTCGATCGGCGTGTTGACGATGATGGTGCCGACGACGAAGGTCACTGCCAGCGTCAGCAACGCGAACACTTCGCCGCGGATGCCTTTCACCCGGAACACGATCGCGCCGAGCACGACACCGAGCGCGCAGGCCACCGCCGCAGCCACCGGCAGGGTCCACAGGAAAGGCCAGTCCCAGCGCGACATCAGGGTGGCACTGGTGTAGATGCCGGCGCCGAAGAAGGCGCCATGGCCGAACGAGAAGTAGCCGGCGTAGCCCGACAGGATGTTCCACGAGGTGGCGAGCACGATCCAGTGCAGGATCAGGTACAGCAGCGAGTCGTAGAAGGCCGGCAGGCCGAGCGAGGGCACGAAGGCCAGCGCGACGGCCGCGCCGGCGATGACCAGGGGCGTGCGCGGGATCGCCATCATCATGCGGCCCGCCCGGGGCGGAACAGCAGGATCGCAATGAGAAGCGTGAAGCTCACCAGCGGCGCCCACGACGGCGCCGTCACCGCCATCGTCACGGCTTCACTCACGCCGATCACCACGCCGGCGATCAGCGGCGCCAGCGCGCGGCCCAGACCACCCAGCATCACGGCGGCAAAGACGACGCCGATCCAGGCGTAGATCTGCGAGGGTGCCAGCGTGAAACCGAGCGCCAGGCAAACCCCCGCCACGCTGGCCAAGGCGGAGCAGGTCCCGGCCAGCAGCAACGCGTTGCGGCGCTGGTTGATGCCGAAGGCGGCGGCGATCGGCGCATCTTCGGCCGAGGCACGCAGCGCCTTGCCCACATCCGTGTAGCGCAGCACCCCCCACACCGCGAACGACAGGCCCACCGCTAGCGCGAGCGTGATGAGCTCGGGCAGCGGAACGAACAGGCCCGCGAGCTTGAAGCGGTGCTCGCCGTAGGCCGATTCGAGCTTGCGAAAGTCGGCGGTCCAGACCGTCTGAATCAGGGCCTCGACGATGCCGGCCAACCCGAAGGTGACGAGCAAGGAGTTGAAGGGCGTGATCGCGAAACGCATCATCACCGCGTGCAGCGCCGCACCGATCGCGAAGAACAGCGGCACAATGACCACGAGCGTGAGCAGCGGGTCCATGCCCATCGTCGCCATCTGGTAGCACAAGTAGGCGGCCAGGAAGGCAAAGGCGAAGTGGGCCAGATTGATCAGGCGCAGCAGCCCCCACGACAGGCTCAGGCCCAAGCCGAGCAAGCCGTAGAGGGCGCCGACGAACACGCCCGACAAGATGCTCTGCGCCAGCAGCGTGGCGCTCGGCATGGTGAAACCCGACATGCGGTCTTGTTCAGTTCGACTGCAGCGTCGCCCCACCGCTGGTGTGCGACTTGGGCCACACCACCGTCCACTTGCCGCCCTGCACCTGCTTGATGCGCATCAGGTCGTCGCCGTAGTTGCCGGTGCCGTCGAAGCGCAGCCGGCCCTGGATCGTGTCGACCCGATTCGCCTTGAGCCAGGTGGCGATCGCCTTGTCGTCCAGGCTCTTGGTGGCCGCCACGCCGGCATCGAGGATCTGCCAGGCCGTGTACGAGGCCCCGGCCTGGACCTCGACCGACGGGTCGGGCAGCTTGGCTGCCGTCGCACGCTCGCGGTAGAGCCTGATGAACTCGGCTGCGCCTGGCGCGTTGGTGAACGGCGGCTGCTCCTCGAAGATCGTCACCGAGAGCGCGTTCTTCGCCTCCGGCAGCGTGACCAGCGGGCCCGGCGCGGGGTAGAGGTAGAAGTGCTGCGGCGGCACGTAGTCGATCTTCTTCATCGCATCGAGCAGCAGGTTGCCGTCCAGGCCGATCGCCCCGACAAAGACGAAGTCGGGCTTGGCGTCCTTGATGCGGTTCGCGATCGGGCCGAAGTCGCGGTTGCCGAAGTCCCACTCGAGGAACAGCACCTCGTTCAAGCCGCGCTTCTTGGCCACTTCGCGCGCGCCGGCGCTCATGAACTGGATGGAGGGGAACTTGCTTGTCACCACAGCGATTGTTTTCGGCGGCTTCGGCCCGGCGGCCAGCGCGTCGAACAGCGTGTTCGGTACCGTGGTGCCGGGGTCCGAGCCGAGCGACCAGGCCGGGAACGCGCGCTCGTATTTGGACAGCGAGGGCACGCCCAGCGTGTGGTGCACCAGCACCTTGTCGTAGCGCTGCGCCACGCCCATCGCCGACAGGATCGCGCCCGTGGCATAGGGCCCGATCAGCAGGTCAACCTTGTCGGCCGTGACCAGCTGCTCGTAGAGGGTGCGCGCGAGGTCGGGCTTGCTCTGGTCGTCCAGCAAGACCCACTGCAACGGGCGGCCGAGCCAGCCGCCGCGCTTGTTGACCTGCTCGACGTAGATCTCGCCGACGATCTTGTGCACCTGCGCGGTGGCCGAGAGCGGCCCGGTGAGCGCGAGTGTGCTGCCGATGCGGATCGGCTGCGGGGCCTGAGCCTGCGCCAGGCCCGAAACGGCGGCGAGGCCCGCGACACCGGCACCAAGCACCGTGCGGCGGGTCATGTCGGGATGTGCAGTCATGGCTTTTCTCCTCTTGTGGGGTTGAGAACGAACTCGAAGTCGAGCGTGGTGAACGGCACGGCTCTGCTCTGCCCGTCTGGCGTGCGCCCCGACGGGTGATGGACCCAGTCGGCCACCAGCGAGCTGCGCACGCCGAACACGGCGTCGCAGTCCAGGTGCTGGCCGCCGCGTCGGAACACATGGGTGACCAGGCGCTCGTGGCCCGGCGCGCTGATCGTGAAGTGCAGATACGCCGGCCGCCACGGCGGGCGGCCGAGCGCGGCCAGCAACCGGCCCACCGGGCCGTCGTGCGGGATCGGGCAGGCCTGGGCAACTGCCGTGCGCGCGAGAAATGCGCCGTCGCCATTGCTCGACAAGCGCTGTGCCGCGCCATCGGTTCCGGACGGGCGCACGCTGACCCGCGCACCGGCGATCGGGCTGCCATCGGTGGAACGCACACGGCCGCGCACGTAGCAAGACTCGCCGGCCACATCGGCATCGTCGCCGGCCACCGTGCCTTGGCCGTCGCCCGGCATGTCTGCGGGTCGCAGGGCCACCGGTGTCGTCGACTCGGTGGCTCCCTTCAGCCTGCGCCGATCCAGCGCCGTGACCAGGGTCGACAAGCCGAGCGCGTCTGACAGCAGCACGAGCTCGGCGTGTTCCTCGCTACCGCTGCGCCCGCATTCGCCGAGGAAGCGCACGCCCTCGGCCCATTCGGCCTCGGTCAGACGGGCCTCGCGGGCGAAGGCATGCAGGTGCTGCACCAGGCTCGTCATCACGTCGCGCACGCGCGTGTCGCCGGCCGTGGCGTGCCGCGCGATCACCGCCTGGGTGATGGTGTCCTCGTCGATGTGCTGCATGGGCGCTGTTGCGAGATGGGCCGGGTTGTTCCGTGCGACAAGACAGGGGGGCGACTCTATGCTTCCATTCATGGAGGTCAAAGCGCGCTGCGGCAAAGCTTTCTTCCGCTCGCTGGAAAACTCCGGGTAAACATGGATCGCTGGACCGAGATCGAACTCTTCGTGCAGGTGGCCGAACTGGGCAGCTTGTCGCGCGCCGCCGAATCGCTGGGCTTGAGCAATGCCGCGGCAAGCCGCCACCTCGCGGCGCTGGAGGAGCGCCTGTCCGCGCGCCTGGTGCAGCGCAACACGCGGCGCCTCTTCCTCACCGATGTTGGTGACGCCTTCTACCGCCGCTGCAAGCCGCTGCTGGGCGAACTGCACGAGGCCGAGACCGCCGTCAATGAGGCCGTGCTCAAACCCACCGGCCTGCTGCGCGTGCAGGCCTCGCTGTCGTTCTCGATGATCGTCATCGCCCCGCTGCTGCCCGAGTTTGCCGACCGCTACCCGGACCTGCGGGTGGAGATCGTCACCTCCAACCGCTACCCCGACCTGCTGGAAAACGGCATCGACGTGGCTGTGCGCAACCGCGAGTTCGAGAACGACTCGGCCATCACCGTGCGCCGCCTGGCCGAGACCAAGCGCGTGCTCGCCGCGTCACCGCAATACCTGCAACGCCACGGCACGCCGCGCACGCCGGACGACTTGGCGCAGCACCGGCTGCTGATCTACAACCTGGCCAACCACCCCAACGAGTTGCGCCTGACGCGTGACGGCACCGAGTCGTCGGTATCGATCCGCGGCGTGCTCGAAGCCAACGACGGCCAGGTGGTGCGCGCCGCGGCGCTCAAGCACCTGGGCATCCTGATGCAGCCGCTGTACATCATCCATGAGGACGTGGTGGCGGGGCGGCTGGTCCCGCTGCTGACCGAATGGGAGTTGCAACGGCTCACCATCAACATCGCATATCCGACGCGGCGGCACCTGCCGGCGAAAGTGCGCTGCTTCGTGGACTTTCTGGTGGAGCAGTTTGCGGCGAACGACTTTGAGAGAAGGTGGACGGCGTAGCGCCGTCCGCGGCCATCGACAGTCAATGGCCAGCGCTCGGCCTACCGCTCGAGGGGGCGCAAAAAGTCCTGCAGGAACTTGTCGGCCTCGTTTTCCTGGTAGTCGATGAACTTGAACGTGACCCGCTCGACCGGGAGGTTGAGAGACCCGAGGTGGCGCACCGGCTGGTCCGAAATCTTGATGTGGATCTCGCGGGCACCGTCATGCACGATGACCCGATCGCCGATGATTTCGTAAGGGCGCATCCCGCAGGCCACCGGCAGTTCCCTGAGCAACTCCGCATGGGTGCAATCCATCTCGATCGTTCGAACCGGATTCATGAGGCATTCCCTTCGTGGTTGACAGGTGGCAACTGCCGCCAAGCCGAACGTTCGGTCCAGCATATAGAGCCGCTGACGGCGCAACTTGCGGGATTTCCCGGTGTCGAGCGCTCGTCGGACCGAAGGCCTCGCACAGCAGGTGTTCGCAGCGCTCGGCGCACTTCCGGGGGACGCGTCGCGTTCCAGTGGGGGTGATGCCGCAGCGCTGACGAGCCGGACCGACGTTACCAAGAGAAAACCGCTGCCAGAGTGCGCCTGATTCACGCGCGTGACGCGCCTGAACGGGCCATCATCGCCACCATGGACATGAAGACGATGCCTGCCGCCCTGGCGGAATTGCTGCGGCCACGCCGCCTGGCGCGCGTGCGCCGCACCGTAGCCCGCAGCCGCGCCGAGGGCGCGTTGTTCGACGCGTCGGTGTGGAGCGCCTTCGCGTTCATGTTCGTGATCTTGCTGCTGTACGTCGTCGACGCCGTCGACACGCCTTTCCTGGCCGCGGCCGGCATCGACGAGACCTGGCTCATTGCGGCCAGCATGCTGGTGGGCATCTTCGTCGCCGGTGCACTGTGGTGGCGCTGGTTCAAGTGGCACATGCTCGCCGCCGACCTGGCGCAACGCGCGCCTGGCGCGCGTTAGACGGCGTCCCTCAGGCCGCCGAGCGCGCCGTCACAGCGCTCTTGAGTCGCGGCGGTGCGGCCGTGGAGCCGCGCCGGATGAGCACCGGCCGGTGCATCACATGCATCGGCTGTTCGGGCGGCGCGGCGCCACGCTGTTCGGCACGGCGCAACAGGCAGTCCATCGCCGCGGTGGCGATGTCTTCCACCGGCAGGCCGATGGTGGTGAGGCCTTCGCCCCACCAGCGCTGCCCCGGCGTGTCGGTGAAGCCGACGAAGGACAGCTCGTCCGGGATGGCCACGCCCTGCTCTCGCGCGCAGGCATAGGCGCCAGCCGCCAGCCGGGCCCCGGCGGTGACGATGCCGGTGGGGCGTTTGCTGCGCAGCGCCAGGATGCGCGCCATCGCGGCGTGCCCGAACTCGGCGTCGCAGCCGCCGACCTCGGCCACCGCGCTGGCGGCGTCCAGGCCGTGCTCGCGCAGCGCGCGCCGGAAGCCGTCGAGCCGCTTGGCACCGGTGGAGATGCTGAGGGACGAGCCGATGTAGCCGATGCGCCTGTGCCCCAGCTCCACCAGGTGCGTCACGCCCAGGCGCATCGCCTCGTCGTCGGCGATGCCGAACCAGTCGGAGCCCAGCGCGGCGTTCTCTCGCACCAGCTGCACATGCGGCACGGCGGCGAGCAGCTTGCGCGTCTCGCGCAGCATGTCCACGCCGGGGATCAGCACGATGCCGGTGACGCGGCTCGAATACAGGCTGCGCACGTGGTGAAGCTCGCTCGCCGGGTCGTCATTGGCGACCGCCAGCACGAGCTGCAGGCCGCGCTGCTGGCAATGCATCGAGACCGCGCGCGCGGCGGTGGCGTAGAACTCGTTCTGGAGGTCGGGCGCGACGAAGCCGACCAGGGACGAAGTGCCCTGGCGCATCGCCCGCGCCGCCAGGTCGGCGACATAACCCTGGCGCTTGGCCTCGTCGCGCACGCGCTCGCTGGTGGCCTGGCCGATGCGCGTCGAGCCGGCCAGCGCGCGTGCGACGGTCGACACCGAGAGCTGGAGCGCGTCGGCGAGGTCTTTCAGCTTGACCGGTCGGTCCATCGGGGTCGGCCACTTTCGATTGCTGCACTGCGCAATCGGTTGCACAGTGATGCCGAGCAACGCGCTCGGTGAATACCCCGAGCGTACACCGGCGCGCCGCGGATTTACAAGACAAACGTTTGCACATAGGATGCCGGCGCGCCCAAAACCACCAGACGGAGACAACGCATGAAGAACAGCCCTTCCAACGAGCCGAACCGCGCGCGGCGCGCGACGATCCAGGGCGCGGCAGCGCTGGCGGTCGGCATGCTTGCGGCACCCGCGGTGCTGCGCGCGCAGCAAAAATTCATCTGCCGCATGGGCCACTCCGAAGCCATCGGCTCGCCGTTGACGATGGCCTTCGACAGCTGGGCCAAGGTACTGAACGAGAAGAGCGGCGGCCGCATCGAGGCCCAGCACTTCCCGGCCAGCCAGCTCGGCTCGTACTCGCAGAACATCGAGCAGAACCGCATGGGCACGATCCAGGTCAGCACCGGCGGGCCCGACACCGAAGAGAACATCGCCCCCGAGATCGCCGCCACCGGCGGCGCGCCGGGCTTCATCTACAAGGACGACGCCCACGTCGACCGCGTGCTGCAGGGCGACATCGGCCGCGAGATTTCGCGCATCGCGCGCGAGAAGACCGGTGTCGAGTTCGTCGCCTATGGCGAGGTGGGCTTCCGCCACATCCTGTCGAAGAAGCCGGTGCTGACGATGGCCGACGCCAGGGGCCTGAAGATCCGCACCCCCGAGGTCAAGCTGTGGGTCGACTTCTGGCGCGCCGTGGGCTCGAGCCCGACGCCGTTGCCCTATGCCGAGCAGTACTCGGCGCTGTCCACCGGCCTGATCGACGCGCTCGAATCTGACGTCTTCTCGGTCCTCGGATTCAAGTGGCACGAGCAGGCCAAGCACATCACGCTGACTTCGCACTGGTTCCTGCCCAAGGCCACGCGCGTCAATGCACGCTGGCTCGATTCGCTGCCGGCCGATCTGCAGGCCCTGGTGCGGACCAGCGCGGTGGAGGTCTTCGCCGAACAGCGCAAGGCCAACCGGGCCAACGCCGCGCGCACGCTCGAGCAGTTGAAGGCGAGCGGCGTCTCGGTGCACACGCTGCAGGACACCGCCGCCTGGCGTGCGGCCACGGCCAAGCTGTACGACGAGTTCGGCGCCAAGAGCCCGGCCACGAAGGCGATGATCGAGCGCATTCGCGCCCTGGCAGCGTGACGTTGGCGGCAGCACCGCAGGCCGCTGCGTCGCCTGCGGTGCGGCTCGGCGACGCCCTCGAGCGTTGTGCCGAGGCCGCGGCCATCGCGCTGCTGCTGGCCACCGTCGCCATTGCGCTGCTGCAGGTCTTCTGCCGCTACGTGCTCGGCGATGCGCTGGCCTGGCCCGAGGAGGCGGTCAAATTCCTCTTCGTCTGGTTCGTCTTCCTCGGCGCGGCGATGGTCACCCGGCGCGGCATGCACATCGCCATCGACATGCTGCCGCGCTCGCTGCCGGCGCGCTGGCTGCCGTGGCACGCCGCGTTCGCGCGCACCGTGTCGGCCGCCGCGTCGGGCTTCCTGTTCGTCTACGGCTGGCAGCTCACCCGCGCGGCCAGCTTCGTGTCGCCGGCACTCGAATGGCCGCACACCCACCTGTACCTGGCGGTGCCGGTGGGCGCGGCACTGGCCCTGCTGCTCAAGCTGCTGACGCCGATCACGGGGATGCGCGGGCTGCTGCCCGCGGCGCTCGCCGTTGCGGCCGGCCTGACCATCGCCTTCCTGCTCGCCTGGATGGGCGACCGCGGGCTGTTCGGCTTTCCGCAGTCGATCGCGCTCGCCCTGGTGGTGCTGGTGATCGGGTTGATGATGCTGGGCGTGCCCCTCGTCGATGCCTTGGTGTTCGGCACCTGCGCCGCCTTCCTGCCGCGCGGCCCGCTGATGATGACCTCGGTGCCGCAGGGCATGGTCAACGGCATGGACTACCTGCTGGTGGCGATACCCTTCTTCATCCTCGCAGCGGGGTTCATGAACGTGGGCGGCATCACCGACCGCCTGGTGGCGCTGGCGGTGTCGCTGGTCGGTCATTTCCGTGGCGGCTTCGGCCATGTCAACGTGCTCACCAACACCCTGATGGGCGGCGTCTCCGGGTCATCGACGGCCGACGCCGCGGCGATCGCCAAGACCCTGGTGTTCCCGATGGCGGCGCAGGGCTACCCCAAGCCATTCTCGGTGGCGCTGACCGCGTCAGCGTCGATCCTCGCCAACCTGATTCCGCCCAGTCTCGGCCTGATCGTCTACGCGTCGCTGGCCGCCGTGTCGGTCGGCGCGCTCTTCGTTGGCACCATCGTGCCCGGGCTGCTGATGGCGGCCACCCTGTCGATCGTGGTCTGGCTGTCCTGCCGCAAGCACGGCTACGGCCCGGCAGGGCGCAAAGCAAGCTGGGGCGAACGCGGCAGTGCGGCCAAGCTGGCGCTACCCGCGCTGGCCCTGCCGCTGTTGATCGTCGGCGGCATCCGCTACGGCGCGTTCTCCGCCACCGAGGCCGGCGCGGTGGCGGCGCTGTACTCGCTGCTGTGCGGCGTGTTCGTCTACCGCAGCGCCAACGGGCGCTCACTGTTGCAGGCCACGCGAGCTGCGCTCTCCGAGACGGTGACGGTCATGATCGTCATCGCTGCGTCGGCACCCTTCGCCTACGCCCTCGTCATTGAGCAAGTGCCACAGCGCATCGCACTGGTGCTCGGCACGCTGGCCGGCAGTGCGATCCTGCTGCTGCTCGTCATCAACGTCTTCCTGCTCTTCGTCGGCCTGGCGATGGAGATGATCGCCTCGATGGTCATCCTGGTGCCGCTGCTGGTGCCGCTGCTGAAGGCCGCGAATGTCGACCTGGTGCACTTCGGCATCGTGATGGTCGCCAACCTGTGCATCGGTGCGCTGACGCCACCGCTGGCGGTGCTGGTGTTCACCGCCGCGCGCGTCACCGACACCTCGGTGCCCGACACCTATCGCGCTTGCCGGCCGTTCATGGCCGCGCTGCTGGTCTGGTTGGCGCTCATCACCTTCGTGCCCTGGCTGACGCTGGGGCCGGTGCGGATGTTCGGCTGACGCGCGGCCGATGAGCGCTCCACTCCCCTTCGGCATCGCCGTCGTCGGCCTCGGCAATGCGGCCAAGCCGCATGCGCGCGCGCTGATCGACCTGCAACGCACCGGCAAGGTGGCGGTGAGCGGTGTCTACGCGCGCGACTGCGAGCACCGCGATGCCTTCGCCGCCGCGCACGGGTTCACCGCCGCGGGCAGCGTCGAGGCGCTGATCGCCGACCCGCGCACGCAGGCGCTGCTGCTGCTGACACCGCCGAACGCGCGGGAGGAGCTGCTGCGACTGGCGATCGCACACCGCAAGCCGGTGCTGATGGAAAAGCCCGTCGCGCGCACCACGGCCGAGGCAGTGCGACTGGTGGCGCTTGCGGACGCCGCACTGCTGCCGCTGGGCATCGTGCTGCAGCACCGCAAGCGCCGTGGCGCGCAGGCGCTGGCGCGGCTGCTCGGCGATGGCCGCCTCGGCCGCATCGGCATGGTTCGGCTCTCGGTGCCCTGGTGGCGCGACCAGGGCTACTACGACACGCCGGGCCGCGGGACGATCGCGCGCGACGGCGGCGGCGTGCTGTTGTCGCAGGCCATCCACGCGCTGGACCTGATGCTGCACCTGCTGGGGCCGGTGACGAGGGTAACTGCAATGGCCTCGACGACGACCTTGCACCGCATGGAGACCGAAGACGTGGCCACCGCCGGCATGCAGTTCGCCAGCGGTGCCGTCGGCTCGCTGTTCGCCACCACCGCCGCCTACCCCGGCGGCTCCGAGGTGCTGTGGGTCGACGGCGATCGGGGCGCGGCCGAACTCGGCAACGGCGAGCTGGTGCTGCGTTGGCGCGATGGACGGATCGAGCGCGAGCCCGACTCGCTGGCCAGTGGCACTGGCGCCGACCCGATGGCATTCGACCACGGCATGCACCGCGACGTCATCGGGGACTTCGTCGACGCCGTGGCCGCCGGCCGCGACGCACCGGTGCCGGCACGCTCGGTGATGACCGTGCACCACCTCATCGACGCCGTGCTCGCCTCGTCGCGCGAAGGGCGGCGCCTGGACGTGGTGCAGGAGAGGTCATGAACACACGACCCCTCGGAGTCGGCGTCATCGGCTGCGATCACCGCCACATCTTCGGCATGCTGCAGGGCATGCTCGAGGTCGGCGCCGTCGGGCGCGGCTGGTGGACCGACGGCGAGCCCCCGACGCTCGACGGCTTTCGCAAGCGCTTCCCGATGCTGCCGCAGGCGGCCGACCCGCACGCGCTGCTCGCCGACCCCGCCATCGACCTGGTGCTGATCGCCACCGTCCCCGACGAGCGCGCGCAGTGGGCCGTCGAAGCGATGGCCGCCGGCAAGGACGTGATGGTCGACAAGCCGGGTTGCACGACGCTGGCCGACCTGGCGCGCGTCAGAGAGGCGGTGGCACGCACCGGTCGCATCTGGTCAGTCAACTACTCTGAGCACTTCGAGGTACCGGCGGTGACGAAGGCGCTCGCGCTGGTGGCGGCCGGCGCCATCGGTCGCGTCGTGCACACCACGGGGCTGGGCCCGCACCGCCACAACCCACAGACCCGCGCGCCCTGGTTCTACGACCCGGCGCGCTCGGGCGGCCTGCTGTGCGACATCGGCTCGCACCAGATCGACCAGTTCATGCTCTTCACCGGCTCGACCGAGGTCGACATCGTGGCCGCGTCGACCGGCAACCGCGCCAACCCGGAGCACCCGGCCTTCGAAGACTTTGGCCAGATGCTGCTGCGCGGCAACGCCGGCGACGGCTATGTGCGCCTGGACTGGTACACCGCCGACGCGCTGCCGACGTGGGGCGACGGGCGCTTGTTCGTGCTCGGCACCGAAGGCTCGATCGAGCTGCGCAAGTACGTCGACGTCGCCGGCCGCCCAGGCACCGACCACCTGTTCCTCGTCAACGGCCAGCGCTGCGAGCACATCGACGCCTCGGACGCGGGCATGCCCTACTTCGCGCGCCTGGCAGACGACGTGCGCCAGCGCACAGCCACGGCAATGGACCAGCAGCACAGCTTCCATGTCATGGACCTGGCGATCCGCGCGCAGGCAATGGCGCAGGCCGGGCGCTGAGCAGGAGCGCCGAGGCCGCGCGCCGCGGCTAAGCCTCGAGCCCCCGCTCAGCCGCCGCTCAGCGCCAGCACCACGGCGACGAAGTCGTCCGGCTTCAGTGCATGCGCCATGTCGCGCACGCCCAGGCCGTTGACAAAGATGCGCATGTTCGCCCGTAACTGCCCTTGCTCGTCCACCACGCGAAAGCGCAGCCCTGGGTAGCGGCAGTCGAGGTCGGCGAACAGCGCGTCGAGCGTGTCGCCAACCGCTTCGACCTGCGACTCGCGCGTGTACGAGTGCAGTGCACCGGGGATCAGCACCTTCATTTACGCCAACTCGGCCACTTCCACCGCGTAGATCTCAGGCAGGTGGCGCGCGATGTTGGCCCAGCGCGCGCCCCCGTCGCGCCCGATCCACAACTCGCCGCTGGTGGTGCCCAGGTACAGCGCTGGGCTGGCCTGCGCGTCGGCCGTCATCGCCTGGCGCTTAACGGTCCACCAGGCCTGGCCCTCGGGTAGGCCCTGGTCCAGCCGCTGCCAGGTGCGGCCACCGTTGCGCGTGACGTAGGCGGCCGGGCGACCGTCGGGGCTGGTGCGCGGCCAGACGTCGGTGCCGTCCATCGGGAACACCCAGGCCGTGTCGGCGTCGCGCGGGTGCAGCACCATCGGGAAGCCGATGTCGCCCACGCGCTTGGGCATCTTGCGGCCGATGCGCTGCCAGGTGCCATCTTCGGCGCCACACCAGCCGTCGAGCCGGTAGATGCCGCAGTGGTTCTGCTGGTACAGGCGGTCGGGCTGGCTCGGACACTGGCGCACGCAATGCGGGTCATGGAAGGTGACCGAGCTGGGGTCGAAGCCGCCCACCACCTCCAGGCCCTGGATCAGCGTCCTCCAGCTGGCCCCGGCGTCGCGCGACTCGTGCACGCCGCCGCCGGACATCGCGAACAGCAGGTGCGCCGGGTCACGCGGGTCGACGGTGATCGAGTGCAGCTTGGGCCCGTCGGGCGTGCCGTCCTGCGCCGAGCCCATCCACTCGCGGAACTGCGGGTCGTCGTTGACCGACGGCAGGGGCGCCCAGCTGACGCCACCGTCCTCGGAGCGGAACAGTCCCTGCGGCGAGGTGCCGGCGTACCAGGTGTCGCGCTCGCTGGCATGACCCGGGGTGAGCCAGAACGTGTGGTCGACCGAGCGCGCTGGCAGGCTGTTGGAGGGTTTTGCAAAGGCCGGCGGCTGCTTGGCCTCCTTCCAGGTGCGGCCGAAGTTGGTGGAGCGGAAAACCGTGGGACCAAGGTGGCCGGTCTTGGCCGCCGCCAGCAGGGTGCGCCCGTCGCGCGGGTCGAGCATCACGTGGCTGATGTTGTGGCCCAGGAAGTGTGGGCCGTCGGCCGTCCAGGTTTTTCGCTTGGCGTCGCCATGGAAGAGCCAGGCGCCCTTGCGCGTCGCCACCAGCATCACCAGGCGCGGTGTCGGCGACGCGGGCTTCTTGCCGCGCATGGCTGGGCGCTTGCTGGTCGACGAAGCGGGCTTGGCGGCTGGGCTCATGAGGGCTCCTGGGTTGGCTCGGCGGATGGCGTCTCCTGCACGACGATCGAGCGTGCCCGATTTCGACGCACTCGTCGAACAGGACAGCCCGGCGCCAACGACCGCGCCTCAGGTCACGATGCGCTCGATGATGCGCCGCGTCAAAGGGGCGACCACCAGCACGGCCGGGAAGGCGAACAGCCAGGCCGTGAGCCAGGCGCCTGCCCAGAGCGCGCCGAACTCAGGCCCCAGGCCGACGGCGCGCCAAGTAGAGATGCCCGAAACCAGCAAGGACATCAGGCCCGACAGGATCAGGCCGAACAGGAGTGGAGCGAATCTGCGCGGAATCATTTCGAGATCCTATCGAGGTTGCTCGAAAGGAGGGCGGCGCACCGCCAAGGCCACAATGCGCTGATGCACACCTCCACGCTGATCGCCTTCTCGCTGGTGGCCATGGTAGCCATCGTCACACCCGGCCCGACGATGCTGCTGACGCTGTCCAACGGCACGCGCCTGGGCTTTCGGCGCTCGCTGCCGGGCATGCTGGGCGCGGTGGTGTCGGACATCGTGCTCGTCGCCGCGGTGGCGATGGGGCTGGGTGCGCTGCTGGCCGCCTCGGAGTTCTGGTTCTCGGTGGTGAAGTGGGTGGGCGCGGCCTACCTGGCCTGGCTCGGGCTGCGCCTGCTGCGCTCGCGTGGTGGACTCGACATGCCGGAGGAAGGCGCCAGCGCCGGCACCGCGCAGCAGCACACGATGCGCTCGGTGTTCATGCGCTCCTTCCTGGTGGCCGTGACCAACCCCAAGGGCTACCTGTTCTGCGGCGCGCTGCTGCCGCAGTTCATCGACCCGGTCGCGCCGCAACTGCCGCAGTACCTGGTGATCGGTACCTTGTTCTGCGCCATCGACTTCGCGGTGATGTGCGGCTATGCCGCGCTCGGCGCGCATGCCCTGCGCCTGCTGCACCGGCGCGCAGTGCAGTGGCTCGACCGCTGCTGCGGCGCGGCGCTGCTGATGCTGTCGGGCTCGCTGCTGCTGGTCCGCCGCACGGGCTCGGGCACCTGAGCGACGCGAGCACTCAAGGCGCGCCGAACTCCGCGCGCAGGATCTGCGCCGCCGCCACCATCGCGCGCAGCTTACCCACCGCCACCTCGCGCGGCAGGTACTTCATGCCGCAGTCGGGCGCCAGGATCACGCGTTCCTTGGCGACGAAGGGCAGCGCGCGACGGATGCGCGCGGCCACCTGCTCTGGGGTCTCGACCGCCACGTCCGACAGATCGATGCAGCCGACCATGATCTGCTTGTCGTCGAGCTGCGCCAGCACCGAGCAGTCGAGCTGGCTCTGCGCAGTCTCGATCGAGACCTGTTTGCAACCGCAGCCGCGCAGCTCGGGCAGGAAGGAGTAGCCGCTCGGCCGCTCGTGGATGATGGCGGCGTAACCGAAACAGATGTGCACCGCCGTCGTGCCGACGACGCCGTCGAGCGCCACATTCAACGCCTTCAGGCCGTACTCGCGCGCCTTCTCGGGCCGCGCCTGCATGTATGGCTCGTCGATCTGCACGATGTCAGCGCCGGCCGCGAAGAGGTCGCGGATCTCGGCATTGACGGCCAGCGCGTAGTCCATCGCCGCCGCCTCGGCGCTGGGGTAGAAATCGTTCTGCGCCTGGCAGCTCATCGTGAACGGGCCGGGCACAGTGATCTTGACCTTGCGTTTCGTATTCGCCTTCAGGAACAGCAGGTCCTCGACCTCCACCGCGTGCTTGCGCCGGATGGTGCCGACGATACGCGGCACCGGGTTCGGGTGGCCCGAGCGGTCCATGGCGGTGCCGGGGTTGTCGAGGTCGACGCCTTCGAGCGCGGTGGCGAAGCGGTTGCTGTAGCTCTCGCGCCGGATTTCGCCGTCGCTGACGATGTCCAGGCCGGCGTCCTCCTGGGCCCGGATCGCCAGCAGGGTCGCGTCTTCCCAGGCCTGCTGCAGGTACGGCTCGGCGACGCGCCACAGTTCTTTCGCGCGCACCCGCGGCGGGAAGCGGCCGGCCAGCTTCTCGCGGTCGATCAGCCAGTCGGGTTGCGGGAAGCTGCCGACGATGGTGGTGGGAAAGAGCATGACGTCGTCCTCGGTGTTTGCAAACATTCCACCCCGCGCGTGGTCAGGCTGGCAATGGGGCGGGCCCGATGTCGGCCGCGCTGATGCGGAAAACTCTGTTCCGCTGCATCGAAATCCGCCGCGCGGCACACTGGCAGCCCTCGCCCTCCCGATCATGAAGCCCTTCACCTATCAGGCCGCGGCCACGCGCGTGGTCTTCGGCGCCGGCACGCTGGCGCGCCTGCCCGACGAAGTCGAGCACCTGGGCGCGCGGCGCGCGCTGGTGCTCTCGACGTCTGGCCAGCGCGCCACCGCCGAACGCGTGGCCGCACTGCTCGGGGAGCGTGCGGCGGGCCTGTTCGACCGCGCGGCGATGCATGTGCCGATCGAGTCGGCGCGCGAGGCGCGCGAGATGGCGCGCACCCTCGGCGCCGACTGCGCGGTGGCCGTCGGCGGCGGTTCGACCACCGGCCTGGGCAAGGCGATCGCGCTCGAGTCGGGCTTGCCTCTCATCGCGCTGCCCACCACCTACGCTGGCAGCGAGATGACGCAGATCTACGGCCTCACCGAAGGCGGCCTGAAGAAGACCGGGCGCGACGATCGCGTGCGGCCCAGGAGCGTGATCTACGACCCCGAGCTGACGCTCGGCCTGCCTTGGACGGTGACGGTGGCGAGCGCCTTCAACGCGATCGCGCACGCGGCCGAGGGGCTGTACGCGCCGGACGGCAACCCGATCCTGGCGCTGATGGCCGAGGAAGGCATCCGCGCCTTCTCGGCGGCGCTCTTCACGTTGCAGTCTGCCCCGCGCGACCTCGACGCGCGCGGCAACGCGCTGGTCGGCGCCTGGCTGTGCGGCACGGTGCTGGGCGGCACCACGATGGGCCTGCACCACAAGCTGTGCCACACCCTGGGCGGCAGCTTCAATCTGCCGCATGCCGAGGTGCACGCGGTGCTGTTGCCGCATGCGCTGGCCTACAACGCCGCGGCGGCGGAAGGCGCTCTGTGGCGGATCGGGCGCGCGCTCGGCGTCGAGGGCAAGGGAGATGGGCTGGCGGCGCCTCGCGCGCTACAGCAGCTGGCTGGCCTATACGGCGCGCCGACCTCGCTGGCCGCGATCGGCATGCCCGCCAGCGGCCTGGATCGGGCCGCCGACCTGGCGGTGCAGAATCAGTACCCGAACCCGCGCCCGCTCGAACGGACAGCGCTGCGGGCCCTGCTGCAACGCGCCTTCGATGGCTCCTCGCCCGAAACATGATCGACAAAGTCCACAGCAGTTGCGAAGCCGCCCTGGCCGACGTGCCCGACGGGGCGACGGTGATGATCGGCGGCTTCGGCACCGCCGGGCTGCCCAATGACCTCATCGCCGCCCTGCTCGCCCAGGGTGCGCGCGAGCTGACGATCGTGAACAACAACGCCGGCAACGGCGACACCGGCCTGGCGGCGCTGCTGGCGGCCGGACGGGTGCGCAAGATCATCTGCTCGTTCCCGCGCCAGGCAGACAGCCACCACTTCGACGCGCTGTACCGCAGCGGCCGGATCGAACTCGAACTAGTGCCGCAGGGCAACCTGGCCGAGCGCATCCGAGCCGCGGGGGCCGGCATCGGCGGCTTCTTCACGCCCACGGGCTATGGCACCGAGCTGGCCAAGGGCAAGGAGACGCGCGTCATCGACGGCCGCGGCTATGTGCTCGAAGCACCGATCCACGCCGACTTCGCCCTGATCAAGGCCGAGCGCGGCGACCGCTGGGGTAACCTGACGTACCGCATGACAGCGCGCAACTTCGGGCCGGTGATGGCGATGGCGGCCAAGGTCAGCGTCGCCACGGTGCACGAGATCGTCGAGCTCGGCAGCCTCGACCCGGAGTCCGTCGTCACGCCCGGGCTGTTCGTGCAGCGCGTGGTGAAAGTGCCGCGCCAGGCCACCACGGCCGGCGGCTTCAAGCAGGTGGCATGACGATGGCAATCAACAAATGGACGCGTGAGCAGATGGCGCAGCGCGTGGCGCGCGACATTCACGACGGCGCGATCGTGAATCTCGGCATCGGCCTGCCGACCCTGGTGGCGAACCACATCCCGGCCGGGCGCGAGGTGATCCTGCACAGCGAGAACGGCGTCATCGGCATGGGCCCGGCGCCAGCCCAGGGCGAGGAAGACTACGACCTGATCAATGCCGGCAAGCAGCCGGTGAGCCTGCTGCCCGGCGGTTCGTTCTTCCACCACGCCGACAGTTTCGCCATGATGCGCGGCGGTCATCTCGACATCTGCGTGCTCGGCGCGTTCCAGGTCGCAGCCAACGGCGACCTCGCCAACTGGCACACCGGCGCGGCGGACGCAATTCCAGCGGTCGGCGGCGCGATGGACCTGGCCATCGGCGCGAAGAAGACCTTCGTGATGATGGAGCACACCACCAAGAGCGGCGAGGCCAAGATCGTGCCCACCTGCACCTACCCGCTCACGGGCATCGGCTGTGTCAGCCGCATCTACACCGACCTGGCGGTCATCGACGTCACGCCGGTCGGTCTGAAGCTGGTCGACAAGGTCGAGGGCCTGTCGTTCGACGACCTGCAGCGCGTGACCGGCGCGCCTTTGCTGAGCTGACGATGCCATGAACCACGCTTTCATCTGCGACGCCGTTCGCACACCTTTCGGCCGCTACGGCGGCGCCCTGTCATCGGTGCGCACCGACGATCTGGGGGCGATTCCGATTCGTGCGCTGATGCAGCGCAATCCGAATGTCGACTGGCAGGCCGTCGCCGACGTGATCTACGGCTGCGCCAACCAGGCCGGCGAAGACAACCGCAACGTCGCGCGCATGAGCGCCCTGCTCGCCGGCCTGCCGCTGGCGGTGCCAGGGGCGACGGTCAATCGCCTGTGCGGCTCGGGCCTCGATGCCGTCGGCAGCGCCGCGCGTGCCATCAAGAGCGGCGAGGCAGCGCTGATGATCGCGGGCGGCGTCGAGAGCATGAGCCGCGCACCCTTCGTGATGCCGAAAGCCGAGGGCGCGTTCTCGCGCGCCAACGCGGTCTACGACACCACCATCGGCTGGCGCTTCGTCAACAAGGCGATGAAGGAGCTCTACGGCGTCGACTCGATGCCGGAGACGGCCGAGAACGTGGCCACCGAGCACAAGATCGAGCGCGCGGCGCAGGACCGCATGGCCCTGGCCTCGCAGACCAAGGCGGTGGCAGCACAGCTGCGCGGCTTCTTCGATGCCGAGATCGTGCCGGTGACGATCGCGCAGAAGAAGGGCGACGCCGTCGTCGTCGCCAAGGACGAGCACCCGCGCGAAACCTCGCTCGAGGCCCTGGTCAAGTTGAAGGGCGTGGTGCGACCCGACGGCACGGTGACGGCCGGCAATGCCTCGGGCGTCAACGATGGCGCCTGCGCCCTGTTGCTGGCCAGCGAAGGCGCCGCCGCGAAGCACGGCCTAACCCCACGTGCGCGCGTCGTCGGCATGGCCACCGCCGGCGTGGCGCCGCGCGTGATGGGCATCGGCCCGGCGCCGGCCACGCGCAAGGTGCTCGAACTGACCGGCCTGACCCTCGCGCAGATGGACGTGATCGAACTCAACGAGGCTTTCGCCGCCCAGGGCCTGGCGGTGCTGCGCGACTTGGGCCTGGCCGACGACGATGCGCGCGTCAACCCGAACGGTGGCGCGATCGCCCTGGGGCATCCGCTGGGCGCCAGTGGGGCGCGCCTGGCCACCACGGCGGTCAATCAATTGCGTGCCGGCGGCGGGCGCTATGCCATTTGCACGATGTGCATCGGTGTCGGCCAGGGCATCGCCCTGGTGCTGGAACGAGTCTGAGTCAGGAGCAGGAGATGGGTGACGACCTCGAGCGTGAAGCCGAGTTGCCGGCCGCGAGCACTGAGCTCGAAGGCCCCCTGAAGCGCGACATCGTCGCCGGCCTGGAAAAGGGCCTGGCCGTGATCGAGGCCTTCGACCAGGAGCGCCCGCGCCTGACGATCAGCGAAGTCGCCGAACGCACTGGGCTGACTCGCGCCGCGGCGCGGCGCTACCTGCTGACCCTGGCCCACCTGGGTTTCGTGCACCAGGAGCGCAAGATGTTCGCGCTGGCCCCGCGCGTGCTGCGCCTGGCGCAGAGCTACATGCACTCGGCGCGCCTGCCGCGCGTGCTTCAGCCGGCGTTGACCGAGCTCGCCAACACGCTGAAGGAAGCCTCGGCGGCCTGCGTGCTCGACGAGGCCGACGTCATCTGCATCGCCGCCACCAGCGCCGGACGCAATGTCTCGGCGACGTTGCAGCCGGGCATCCGCGTGCCGGCCTACTGCACGGCCAACGGGCGCGTGCTGGTGGCCGCGCTGCCGCCGGCGAAAGCCGAGGCCTGGCTCGCGCAACAGACGCTGCGCGCACTGACGCCCCACACCATCACCCGGCCCGAGCGCTTGTGTGCGGAGCTCCGGCGTGCGCGTGAGCAGGGTTACGCCACCGTCGACCAGGAACTCGAGCTGGGCATGCGCACCCTGTCGGTGCCGCTGGCCAACTGGCGCGGCGATACCGTGGCGGCGATGAACCTGACGGTGCATGCCTCTCGCATGTCGATCGACGACCTGGTTTCCGCCGGCCTGCCGGCGCTGCGCCAGACGCAGGCGCGGCTCAGGCAGCTGCTCTGAGCGATTACCCCGTTGCCCGCCGATGCCTGCTGCAGGCATCCTCGCTGCCAGTCCCCAACCCCCTTCTGCCGGAGTCCCGTCCATGCGTCCTGCCCTTCGCCCCAGCCTGCTCGCCCTGCTTGCCGCCACCACCATCGGCGGCGCCCATGCGCAGGCCCAAGCCCCGCTCAAGGTCGGCCTGATGCTGCCGGCCACCGGTACGTTCGCCGCGCTGGGCGACATGATCGAGCGCGGCTTCCGGCTCTACGTGCAGGAGCAGGGCGGCAAGCTCGGCGGGCGCGAGATCCAGTACTTCCGCGTCGATGACGAGAGCGATCCGTCCAAGGCCACCGACAACGTCAACAAGCTGATTAAGCGCGACAACGTCGACGTCATCGTCGGCACCGTGCACTCGGGCGTGGCGCTGGCCATGGCGCGGGCGGCGAAGGAAAGCAACACGATGCTGATCGTGCCCAACGCCGGGGCCGACGCGATCACCGGCGCCATGTGCGCGCCGCACATCTTCCGCAGCTCGTTCTCCAATTGGCAGCCGGGCTACGCGACCGGCGTGGTCGCCGCCGGCAAGGGCTACAAGCGGGCGATGACGATCACCTGGAACTACGCCGCCGGCCAGGAGACGGTGAAGGGCTTCACCGAAGCCTTCGAGAAGGGCGGCGGCAAGGTCATGAAGGACCTCAACCTTCCCTTCCCGAACGTCGAGTTCCAGGCCTTGCTGACCGAGATCGCGGCGCAGAAGCCGGACGTGGTGTTCGCCTTCTTCGCCGGCGGCGGCGCGGTGAAGTTCGTCAAGGACTACGACGCGGCCGGCCTGCGCCGCAACGTCCCCCTGCTCGGCTCGGGCTTCCTGACCGACGGCACGCTCGAAGCGCAAGGACCTTCGGCGCAGGGCTTGCAAACGGCACTGCATTACGCGGACAACCTCGACACGCCGCGCAACAATGCCTTCCGCAAGAACTTCGCGCTGACTTTCAAGGCCAATGCCGACGTCTACGCGGTTCAGGGCTACGACGCGGCGCAGCTGCTCGGCGCGGGCCTGGTGGCCGTGAAGGGCGACTTCGGCAAGCGCGACGGCATGATCGCCGCGATGCGCAAGGTCACCATCGACAGCCCGCGCGGCAAGTTCACGCTGTCGGCCTCGCACAACCCGGTGCAGGACATGTTCCTGCGCGAAGCGGTCGGCAAGAACAATGAGTACAAGGGCGTGGCCGTGAAGGCCCTGGCCGATCCCGGCCGCGGCTGCAAGATGTGACCGATCGGCCAGCCATGATTCTTGAAGTCGCCGACATCCGCATCCCGCCCGGCCAGCAGGCCGCCTTCGACGAGGCCATTCAACGCGGTGTGACCACCATCATCGCGCAGGCCAAGGGCTTTCGCGGCTGGAAGGTCAATAAGGGCATCGAAAGCCCGGAGCGCTACCTGCTGACGATCTTCTGGGACACGCTGGAAGACCACACCGTCGGTTTCCGCCAGGGGCCGCTGTTCTCCCAGTGGCGCGCCATCGTCGGGCCCTTCTTCGCCCAGCCCCCAGTGGTCGAACACTTCACGCTGGTCGGCAAGTCGGACGGTCCGGCCTGAGGCCGGGTCGTCGGCACGGTCACGCCGCGGCCGCGTCGAGCGCCGCCACGCGCACCTGATTGCGTCCGCCGCGCTTGGCGCGCAGCAGTTCGTCGTCGGCGCGCTTGAACAGGTCTTTCGCGGAGGCCGAGACGCTGCGCGAATCGGCCACGCCAGCCGAGAAGCTGGTGCCGGCGCCGCTGCGGGCGCCCAGCAGCAGGGCTTCGCTGCGCCAGCGTTCGAGCAGACGCGCCAGCTTGCGCCGCGCGGCCGGTGCTTCGGTGCCCGGCATCAGGACGCAGAACTCCTCGCCGCCGTAGCGGCAGGCCACGTCGCTGCGGCGCAGGGCGCTGGCCAGCAGGCGGCCGAACCCGGTCAGGAGCCGGTCACCGGCGTCGTGTCCGAACGCGTCATTGACCTGCTTGAAGTGGTCGAGGTCGATGATCGCCAGCGCCAGAGGCCGACCTTCTCGTTGCGCGGCGGCCCACATCGCTGGCAGGGTGTCGTTCAGGTGGCGGCGATTGAACAGGCCGGTCAGGGCGTCGCGGGTGGCTTGCTGTTGCAGGGCAGCCTGCAGTGCCTGGACTTCCTCGATCTTGTGCGACAACTGTTCATTGATGAGCGCCAGTTCGGCATGCGCGCGTTCGGTGGCGCGGCGCTGGGCGTCTTGCTCGTCGAGCTTGTGGCGCAGCGTCAGCAGCTCGGTTTGCAGGGCCGCGGCTTGGTAGCGGGCACGTGATGCGAGCTGGGCGCGCTCGTCAGTGAGTTTCTGCCAGGCACGCAGCGCGCGCAGCGCGGCGGGTGCGTCGCCGCGCGCCTCGTGCACCTGGGCCAGCATGCGGTAGACATCACCCAGCAGGCGCAGGCTCAAGCTCTGGCTGCCAGCCGCGCCCAACGCGCTCACCGCTTCGAGGCCGGCTGCGGCACCGTCCAGATCGCCTTCGTGCTGCGCCAGCAGGGCGGCAGCGATCGCCAGCTCCATGCGCTCGTCGGCGATGTCCTCGCGTTCGACCGCCAGCGCGCGCTGGACCAGATCGCGGCCCAAGGCCGGCTCACCGGCACGCAGCGCGGCGATGGCCAGGGTTTCGAAGGCCGGCGCCAGGCTGCCGCGCCCGCTCGCATCGGCCGGCACCGCCAGCACCTCACGCACGTCGTTCAGGGCCTCGGGCGCACGCTCGAGTTCGGTCAGGCAGATGATGCGGTTGATGCGCAGCACGCTGACCAGGCGCGGGTTGCGCAGGCCGTCGCAGCGCGCCAGGCCGGCGTCGACGTGTTCGAGGGCCAGGTGATAGTCGCCGAGCTGCAGCAACTCGTGCGCCAGGTTGCAGTGCAGCACCACGTCGTAGCCGTGGCCGCGGACCGGCCTGGCGTCACGCAGCGCCTGGTACATGTAGGCAAAGGCCTGCTCGGACTCGTTGCGCGCCGAGTAGCAGCCGGCGATGGTGTTGAGCAGCACGCCGCGCTGGTCGTTGCGCAGCACTTGCAGGCCTTCGTCGCGCAGGGCCAGCGCGGCGGCCAGCGATGCCTCGTAGCGGCCCTCGCGCCACAGGCCGCGTGCCAGCCCCGTGCAGGCCAGCACATGGCCGGCGCGGTCGCCCTCGGCGTCGAAGAGCCGCAACGCGGCGCGCAACTCGGGCGCCGCGATGCGCGGCCGGGCAAAGTAGAGCAGGTGGAAGCCGCGCGCCAGGCGGGCCCAGGCTTCGGCGGCGCTGTCGCCACGCTCTTGCGCCTTGGCCAGGGCCTGATCGGCCAGAGCGATGGCGCGGGCCGAGTCCAGGTGCAACAGCTTCCAGGCCCGCTGCGCCAGCCGCAGCGGCTCGCTGGGGCGGGAAGCGGCGGCGCGGGATGGGGCCTTCATCGACCGATTATCGAGCGCCCGCCCGCAACGACTGTGTTCAACAGTTCTCGTATTCCAGTGCAGAACCTTGCGTTCGAGCCGGTTTGCGCCCTCGTCTAGCGCCAGGCGCTGGCGCGGTCGAGGGCCGCGATCGTCGCGTCGTCCAGCGTAAGCGCGGCGGCTCCGGCCAGTTCGTCGAACTGGGCCGGCGAGGTGGCGCTCGCGATCGGCGCCGTGATGCCAGGGCGCGCCATCTGCCAGGCCAGTGCCACCTGGGCCGGCGTCGCATGCAGCGCGGCCGCGGCGTCGTCCAACGCGGCCAGGATGCGAAAACCGCGCTCATTGAAGTAGGCCTGCTTGACGCCTGTGCCGCGCGGGCTCTGGGCCAGGTCAGCGTCGCTGCGGTACTTGCCGGTGAGAAAGCCGCGTGCCAGAGCGTAGAAGTTGATGACACCGACGCCGCGCGCACGAATCAGCGGCTCGAGTTCGGCTTCGTAGGGCTCGCGGTCGGCCAGGTTGTACAGCGGCTGCAGGGTTTCGTAACGCGGCAGGCCCAGGCGCTCGCTGGTGTCCAGCGCTTCGGCCAGGCGCGCAGCGCTGTGGTTGGAAGCGCCGATCGCACGCACCTTGCCGGCACGGATCAGGTCGTCGAACACGGCGAAGCTTTCCTCGAAGGGCGTCTTCGGGTCGTCGTCGTGCGACTGGTAGAGGTCGATGTGATCGGTCTGCAAGCGGCGCAAGGAGTCGTCCACGGCCTGGCGGATCCATTTCGGCGACAGCCCACTGCGGCCCTCGCCCATGTCCTTGCCGACCTTGGTGGCGATCAGCACTTGGTTGCGCTTGCCCGAACGCTTCAGCCAGCGGCCGATGAGGGTCTCGGACTCGCCGCCCACATGGCCCGGCACCCAGCGCGAGTAGACGTCGGCCGTGTCGACCAGGTTGAACCCGGCCCCGACGAAGGCATCCAGCAGGCGAAACGACATGGCCTCGTCGGCGGTCCAGCCGAACACGTTGCCGCCGAAGGCCAGCGGAGCGGTCGTCAGGCCGGAGCGGCCGAGAGGGCGCATCTGCATTACATCGGCCTCACATGCTGCGCCGGTACTGGCCGCCGACCTCGAACAAGGCACTCGTGATCTGGCCCAGCGAACAGCCCCTTACCGCCTCCATCAGCACCTCGAACACGTTCTGGTTGTCGATCACAGCCTGCTGCAGGCGCTTGAGCAACGCCGGCGAGCGGGCCGCGTGACGGGTGTGGAAGTCGGCCAGGCGCTGCAGTTGCGACTCCTTTTCCTCCTCGGTCGAGCGCGCCAGCTCGATGTGATCGGGCACCGGGTCGCCGTGCGGATTGCGGAAGGTGTTGACGCCGACGATGGGGTACTCGCCGGTGTGCTTACGCATCTCGTAGTGCATCGACTCCTCCTGGATCTTGCCGCGCTGGTAGCCGGTCTCCATCGCGCCGAGCACGCCACCGCGCTCGGCGATCTTCTCGAACTCGGCGAGCACCGCTTCTTCGACCAGTTCGGTCAATTCGTCGACGATGAAGGCCCCCTGGGTCGGGTTCTCGTTCTTCGCCAGGCCCCACTCGCGGTTGATGATCAGCTGGATCGCCATCGCCCGACGCACGCTCTCCTCGGTCGGCGTGGTGATGGCCTCGTCATAGGCATTGGTGTGCAGCGAGTTGCAGTTGTCGTAGATCGCGATCAGGGCCTGCAACGTGGTGCGGATGTCGTTGAAGGCGATCTCCTGCGCGTGCAGGCTGCGCCCGCTGGTCTGCACGTGGTACTTCAGCTTCTGGCTGCGTTCGTTGGCGCCGTAACGGTCGCGCATCGCCGTGGCCCAGATGCGCCGCGCCACGCGGCCCATCACGTTGTACTCGGGGTCCATGCCGTTGGAGAAGAAGAACGACAGGTTGGGCGCGAAATCGTCGATGTGCATGCCACGCGCCAAGTAGGCTTCGACGAAGGTGAAGCCGTTCGAAAGCGTGAACGCAAGCTGCGAGATCGGGTTCGCGCCTGCCTCGGCGATGTGGTAACCCGAGATGCTCACCGAGTAGAAGTTGCGCACGTCGTGGTGGACGAAATACTCGGCGATGTCACCCATCACCTTGAGCGAGAACTCGGTCGAGAAGATGCAGGTGTTCTGGCCCTGGTCTTCCTTCAGGATGTCGGCCTGCACGGTGCCGCGCACGTTCTCCTTGACCCACGCGGTGATCTTCGCGGCTTCGTCTGCGGTCGGCTCGCGTGCGTTGTCGGCCTTGAACTTGTCGAGATTCTGGTCGATCGCGGTGTTCATGAACATCGCCAGGATCGTCGGCGCCGGGCCGTTGATCGTCATGCTCACGCTGGTCGCCGGGTGCGTCAGGTCGAAGCCGCCGTACAGCACCTTCATGTCGTCGAGCGTGGCGATCGAGACGCCCGAGTTGCCGACCTTGCCGTAGATGTCGGGGCGCACTGCCGGGTCGTGGCCGTACAGCGTGACCGAGTCGAAAGCGGTCGACAGGCGCTTGGCCGGCAGGCCTTCGCTGACCATCTTGAAGCGCCGGTTGGTCCGGAAAGCGTCGCCCTCGCCAGCGAACATGCGCGCCGGGTCCTCGCCCTCGCGCTTGAAGGCGAAGGTGCCGGCGGTGTAGGGGAAGCTGCCCGGCACGTTGTCGAGCAGCAACCACTTCAGCAACTCGCCGTGGCACTCGTAGCCCGGCAGCGCGACCTTGCGGATCTTGCTGCCCGACAAGCTGGTGTGGGTGAGCTGGGTGCGGATCTCCTTGTCGCGGATCTTCACCACGTACTCGTCGCCGGCGTAGGC
>JAZKIW010000020.1:0-4175 GCA_040384625.1 Pseudomonadota bacterium
TGGCGCATGTGCGGAGCTGGCTGTTCGGCAGCTCGCTGGTCAGTCTGCCCTTCGCTGTCTACGGCGGGGTTGCGGCAGACAACGTCGCGGCCGGCGCGGCGCTCGAAGCCGAAGCGCAGCGCCTAGCGCAGGAACTGGGGGTCGCGCACCTCGAACTTCGTAACGTGCAAGCGCGGCACAGTGACTGGCCGGCGCAGGACCTGTATGTGACCTTCCGCAAGGCGATCTTGGCCGACGAAGAGGCCAACATGCTGGCCATCCCGCGTAAGCAGCGGGCCATGGTTCGCAAGGGGATCAAGAACGGCCTGCACGGCGAGATCGACCAAGGCGTCGAGCGCTTCTTTCCGCTCTATGCCGACAACGTGCACCGCCACGGCACGCCGGCCCTGTCGCGCCGCTACTTCGAGGCCCTGCTGCGCGAATTCGGCCCGCACGCCGAGGTACTCACCGTGCTGGCGCCGGACGGCCGCGCCTTGAGCAGCGTGCTGAGCTTCTACTTCCGCGACGAGGTCATGCCGTACTACGCCGGTGACCACGTGGATGCGCGCGACCTGGCGGCCAACGACTTCAAGTACTGGGAGCTGATGCGCCGCGGCTGCGCGCGCGGCCTCTCGGTCTTCGACTACGGCCGCAGCAAGCAAGGGACCGGACCGTACGCATTCAAGAAGAACTGGGGCTTCGAACCCACGCCGTTGCACTACGAGTACTGCCTCTACACGCGCGACGCGGTGCCGCAGAACAACCCGGCGAATGCGAAGTACAGATTGTTGATCGAGTCATGGCGACGCATGCCGCTCGGATTCGCGAACTGGCTCGGGCCCTTCGTGGTTCGCAGTCTCGGCTGAGCGGCGGCACGGCATGAGCGGTTCCGTCGCCACCCGAGTTCGATCCAACCTCCAGCCGGCGGTGTTGGGCATCGTGCTGCTCGTCATCGCCATCCTGTGGCTGTACCGCGATGCCGCCCTTCGCATGGTGGCGTTGTGGGGTGAGGCAGAGACCTTTGCGCACGGCTACATGGTGCCGGTCATCGTGTTGTGGCTGTTGTGGCGCAAACGCGAAGCCTTCGCGGCCATGGCGCCTTCGTTTGCGCCGTCTCCTTCGGCATTGCTCGGTGTCGCGGCCGCGGGTGTGCTCTGGCTGGTGGGCGATGTGGCGGCAATCAATCCGGCGATGCAGTTTGCGCTGGTCGCATTCATCGTGCTCACTGTGCCGGCGTTGGCCGGCTGGCCAGCGACGCGGGTCATCATGTTCCCGCTCGGCTTCCTCTTCTTTGCCGTGCCCTTCGGCGACTTCCTGCTGCCTACCTTGATGGCGCGCACGGCAGACTTCACCGTCGCGGCGTTGCGTGCCAGCGGCATTCCTGTGTACCGCGATGGGTTGCAATTCGTCATCCCATCGGGAACCTGGTCGGTGGTGGAGGCCTGCAGCGGGGTGCGGTACCTGCTGGCCTCGCTGATGGTGGGTGCGCTGTTCGCGTATCTCAACTACCGCTCGATGAAGCGCCGTTGGCTGTTCATGCTGGTCGCACTGGCCGTGCCGATCGTTGCCAACTGGGTTCGGGCCTACATGATCGTGCTGATCGGGCACCTGTCGAATAACACCTTGGCCGTCGGCGTCGATCACCTGCTGTATGGCTGGGTGTTCTTCGGCATCGTGGTCGGCCTGATGTTCGTCATCGGAGCGCGCTGGGCCGAGCTACCGGTCAACGACACGCCCGCGAGGGCACTGCCGGCGACCTCGGCGGCGCAGCCGGCCAAGTCGCGATCGCTGTGGCTTGCGTTGCCTGCGATGGCCACCTTGCTCGTCTTGCCGATGCTGTTGTCGCAAAGTCTGTATGGCGCTGAAGATCACAGCACCCCGCAGCTTGCCGAACCGTCGATCGCAGGGGCGACATCAGTTGCGGACTCCGCGATGCCGGCGTGGGTGCCAGGGTTCGTCAATCCCGCCGCCACCCTCGAGCGGCGTTACAGCGTGGATGGCCGCCCCGTGGGCCTCTACATCGGCTACTACCGTGGTCAGGGGCCGGCGCGCAAGCTGGTCAGCTCGACCAACACTTTGGCCCGTTCCGGCGACACGCAATGGAACCAGACTGAGACAGGCAGCCGCGGCGTGGAGGTCGCAGGGCGCGGCGTGACGGTGAAGACGGCCCGCTTGAGGCGTCGCGTGTCGTCGCAGGATCCGACGACCCTGATTGCATGGCAGGTCTATTGGGTCAATGGGCGCTTCGAGGGCAGCGATGCGCGCGCCAAGGCCTGGGGTGCCTGGTACCGGCTGCTCGGTCGCGGTGACGACGGTGCGGTTGTCGTCGTCTATGCGCAGGAGCAGCAGCCCGGCCAGAGCGACGCTTTGCTGGAGGCTTTCGTGCGCGGCCACTTTGCCGCGATCGACGCCCAGCTCAGAAAGACGCGCGATGGCGATTGAGCCACATGGACGTGACGAACGGCCCCTGCTCATGCACGTGGTCTACCGCTTCGACACCGGTGGGCTCGAGAACGGTGTCGTCAATCTGATCAATCACTTGCCGGTTGCCGCCTACCGCCACGTGGTTGTCGCGCTGACCGAGATCACGGACTTTCGGCACCGCATCCGCCAAGAGGACGTGGAGTTCATCGCCTTGCGCAAGGGTCCGGGCCACGGCGTCTGGCTCTATCCGCGCCTTTATGCGCTGATGCGGCGCCTGCGCCCGGCCATCGTTCACACCCGCAATCTGGCAGCGCTGGAGGCCGTCGTGCCCGCATGGTTGGCCGCTGTACCGGTACGGCTGCACGGCGAGCATGGCCGCGATGTCGACGACCTCGACGGCAGCCAACGCCGGTACCAGTGGTTGCGTCGCCTGTATCGGCCGTTCGTGACGCACTACGTGGCGCTGTCGCGCGATCTGGCCGACTACCTTGTCCAGCACGTTGGGGTGGAAAGGCCGCAGGTGACCCAGGTCTGCAACGGTGTCGATACGACGCGCTTCCGGCCCGCGGCGAAATCCGGCGATCGGACGGCCGAGGTGATCGCCGGGTGTCCCTTCGATCCCTCGACGCACTGGCTCGTGGGATCCGTCGGGCGCATGCAGGCCGTCAAGGACCACCCGACCCTGGTGCGCGCCTTCCTGCACGCGCTGCAGTCCAACCCCGCCCTCCGACAGACCCTGCGCCTGGTGATCGTTGGCGATGGACCGCTGCGGGCGCAGTGCCTGAATCTGCTCGAGGCAGCGGATGCGGCGAGCCTGGCCTGGCTGCCGGGTGAGCGTGACGACGTACCGGCGCTGATGCGCGGCCTGCACTGTTTCGTTCTGCCATCGCTGGCCGAGGGCATTTCGAACACCATTCTGGAAGCGATGGCCAGCGGCTTGCCGGTCATCGCGACTGCTGTCGGCGGCAATGCCGACCTGATCGCGCATGGCAAGACCGGCATCGTCGTGCCGGCGGCCGACGACGCGGCGATGGCCGGAGCCCTCGGCGGCCTGGCGACGGACCGCGAACGCGCTGCGGCGATGGGCAGCGCGGGCCGCGCCAGGGCCGAGGCCCAGTTCAGCCTGCAGACCATGGTGAAGGCGTACGACGATCTGTACCAGCACCATCTCCATCGCGTGCGACCGCAGTTTCAGGGAGCTTGAGCAACACCATGTGCGGCATCACCGGAATTTTCGATACGCGAGCAGCGCGGCCCGTCGACCGTGCAGTCCTGCACCGCATGAATGAATCGCAGCACCATCGCGGCCCCGACGAGGGCAGTCTGCACATCGAGCCGGGTGTCGGCTTCGGGCATCGGCGCCTGTCGATCATCGACGTGGCCACGGGGCAGCAACCGCTGTTCAACGAGGACGGCAGCGTGTGCGTGGTCTTCAACGGCGAGATCTACAACTACCAGGAACTGATCCCCGAGCTGCAGGCCCTCGGCCACGTGTTTCGTACGCGCAGCGACACCGAGGTCATCGTGCATGCCTGGGAGTCCTGGGGCGAAACCTGTGTCGAGCGCTTCCGCGGCATGTTTGCCTTTGCGCTGTGGGACCGCAATCGCGCCTCGTTGTTTCTGGCCCGCGACCGCCTCGGCGTCAAACCGCTCCACTATGCGCTGCTCGACGATGGCCATCTGCTGTTCGGGTCCGAGTTGAAGTCCCTGCTCGCGCACGGCGGCCTCCGGCGCGACATCGACCCGCTCGCCGTCGAGGAATACTTTGCCCT
>JAZKIW010000021.1:0-5980 GCA_040384625.1 Pseudomonadota bacterium
CGTAAGCCAACAGATTTACAGTCTGCCCCCTTTAGCCACTCGGGCACCCCTCCGCGGCGAACCGCAGAATATAACACGGCGCGGCGTGACACCCCGGTGCTCGGCGCCCGCGCGGCCCAAGGCCTTCAATCGAGGCGCCAGTCGATCGGCGCCCTGCCGTGCGCGATCAAGAAGCGGTTGGCAGCGCCGAAGTGGCCATTGCCCAGGAAGGGTAGCGGCGCGCGGGTGGCCGACAAGGGCGAAGGATGATTCGACTGCAGCACGCAGTGGCCGCGGCTGGACGTCATCAGCGATGTCTTTGCCTGCGCCTGCTTGCCCCAAAACATGAAGACTTTGGGTTCGCCATCGTCAATCAGAGAAGTGATCAGACTGTCAGTGAGCGCTTCCCAACCTTGTCTTGCATGGGCAGCGGGCCGGCCCTCCTCGACTGTCAAGGCAGTGTTGAGCAAGAGCACGCCTTGGCGCGCCCACGGGCCCAGATGGCCTGACCCGGGCATCGGCAGGCCGAGGTCACGCTGCTGCTCCTTGAAGATGTTGCGCAGGCTGGGCGGCAGCGCAATGCCCGGCGGCACCGAAAAAGCCAAGCCCTCAGCCTGACCTGCCCCGTGATACGGGTCTTGGCCCAGGACGACCACACGCACTGCCTCACGCGGCGTCAAAGCCAGGGCGTGCAGGACTTCAGATGGGTAGATGGTTGCCCCCGCGGCTTGGCGCGTCGCGATGAACCGGATGAGCCCGCGACCGACGGCCGTTGCGCGCCAGACCTCGACCAACGGTCGCCACGATGCCGACACCCGGTCGAGCACCTGCTCAATCGGTTCGGTCAGACGGTTCACTCGAACAAGGTCGCCAGAGCGAACCCGGGGTCGGCTGCCCGCATGAAGGCTTCGCCGACGAGAAAAGCGTTCACGCCGGCGCCACGCATGCGCTGCACATCCGCCGGAGCGAGGATGCCCGACTCGGTCACCAGCAAGCGACTGGTCGGCACCCGCGACAGCAGGTCCAGCGTCGTCTCGAGCGACACCTCGAAGCTGCGCAGGTTGCGGTTGTTGATGCCGACCAACGGCGTGTCCAAGCGCAGCGCACGCTCAAGTTCGGCTGCGTCGTGCACTTCGACCAGCACCGCCATACCCAACGAGTGCGCTTGCGCCTCGAAGTCAGCCATCGCCGCATCGTCGAGGCAGGCCGCGATCAACAAGATGCAATCGCCGCCCATCGCGCGCGACTCGCAGACCTGGTACGCGTCGACGATGAAGTCCTTGCGCAGCACGGGCAAGGTGCAGGCATCGCGGGCCTGCTGCAGAAAGTCGGCTGAACCCTGGAAGAACCGAGCGTCGGTCAGGACCGACAGGCAGGCAGCGCCGCCGCGCTCGTAGCTGCAGGCAATCTCGGCCGGCACGAAGTGTTCACGCAGCACGCCCTTGCTCGGGCTGGCCTTCTTGACTTCGGCGATGACGGCGGCACGCCCGTCCGCGAGCTTGCGGCGCAAAGCCGATTCAAACCCACGCAGATCCTGGCGCGCCTCGGCCTCGGCACGCAGCGACACCAGGCTGCGCCGTGCCCTCGCCTGGGCGACCTCCTCGCGCTTGACCGCGACGATGCGTTCCAGGATGTCGGCGCTCATGCTGGCAGCAGCGCTCTGGTCACGTCGACGAACTGGCTCATCTTTGCCAAGGCCTTGCCCGAGGCCAACGCCTCTCGCGCCAGAGCCACGCCATCGATCATTGTCTTGGCCACGTTCGCGGCGTACAGGGCGACCCCGGCATTGAGCATCACGATGTCGCGCGCTGGGCCAGGGTCGTTGTCGAGCACCGACCGCAAAAGGGCCAGCGATTGCGCCGGAGTCTCGACCTTCAGGGCGCGACTTGAAGCCATCGTCAGCCCGAAGTCCTCCGGGTGGATCTCGTATTCGGTGATTGCGCCGTCCTTGAACTCGCCGACCATCGTCGCCGCGCCGAGCGAAACCTCGTCCATGCCGTCGCGGCCATAGACCACCACCGCATGCTCGGCACCCAGGCGCTGCAGCGCGCGCACCTGAATGCCCACCAGGTCGGGATGGAACACGCCCATCAGGATGTTGGGCGCGTCGGCTGGATTGGTCAGCGGGCCGAGGATGTTGAAGATCGTACGCACCCCGAGTTCCCGGCGCACCGGGGCCACGTTCTTCATCGCCGGGTGATGGTTCGGCGCGAACATGAACCCGATGCCGACCTCGTCGATGCAACGGGCAATGGCGTCGGGCGGCAAGGCCAGCGGCACGCCCATCGCCTCCAGCACGTCGGCGCTGCCCGACTTGCTCGAGACACCGCGGTTGCCGTGCTTGGACACGCGCGCGCCACAGGCCGCAGCAACGAACATGCTGCAAGTCGAGATGTTGAAGGTATGCGAGCCGTCGCCGCCGGTGCCGACGATGTCGACCAGGTGCGTGCGATCGGCGACCACGACCTTGGTCGAGAACTCGCGCATCACCTGGGCCGCAGCGGTGATTTCGCCGATGGTCTCCTTCTTCACGCGCAGGCCGACCAGCATCGCGGCCATCATCACCGGCGACATCTCGCCGCCCATGATGCGGCGCACCAGGGCGAGCATCTCGTCGTGGAAGATCTCGCGGTGCTCGATGGTGCGGGTGAGCGCTTCGTTGTCGGTGATCGGCATGGTCGGTCCTAGAGTGCTTGACGCAGGATGGATATGGCGCGCTCGATGTCGCTGGCGCTCACATCGAGGTGCGTGGCCAGGCGAAGCCGGTACAGGCCTGTTGCAAGCAGCCCATTCGCGCGCAGACGCTCGATCGCGCCGACCGCCTTCTCGGGCGACAGGTCCACGAACACGATGTTGGTTTGCGGCGCGACGACGCGCACGCCAGGCAGTCCCAGCAGGCCCTCGGCGAGCGCCCTGGCATGGGCGTGGTCGTCGGCCAGTCGTGCGACATGGTGGTCGAGCGCATACAACGCCGCAGCCGCCAGCACGCCGCTCTGGCGCATCGCGCCGCCCGTCATCTTGCGCCAGCGATGCGCTCGGGCAATCAAGTCGCGGCTGCCGCACAGGGCCGACCCGGCCGGTGTGCCGAGGCCCTTGCTGAAGCACACTGAGACGCTGTCGAAGTGGCGTGTGATCTCGCGCGCCGGAACACCCGAGGCCACGGCCGCATTGAAGAGACGGGCGCCATCGAGGTGTGCCGCCAGGCCGCGCGAGTGCGCCAGCCCTGTCGCGGCCTCCAGATACGACAACGGCAGGATGTGCCCACCCCAGGTGTTCTCCAGTGCCAACAACCGGGTGCGCGCGAAGTGGGCGTCATCGGGCTTGATCGCCGCCTCGATATCGGTCAACGCGATCGATCCATCAGCCTGGTTGGGCAGGGGCTGCGGCTGGATGCTGCCCAGCACTGCGGCGCCGCCGCCCTCCCAGCGGTAGGTGTGCGCCATCTGCCCGACAAGGTACTCATCACCGCGCTGGCAATGGCTCATCAGGCCGCACAGATTGCTCTGCGTGCCGGTGGGCATGAACAAGGCCGCCTCGAAGCCAAGGTCCGACGCGATGCGCTGTTGCAATGCGTTAACCGTCGGGTCATCGCCAAAGACGTCGTCGCCGAGCTCGGCGGCGCGCATCGCGTCCCACATGGCTGGCGTCGGGCGCGTGACAGTGTCGCTGCGCAGGTCGATCGATTTCATGCCGGGTAGGCCTCCATGAAGTTGCGCAGCATTGCGTGCCCGTGCTGCGACAGGATCGACTCGGGGTGGAACTGCACACCCTCGATCGGCAAGCTGCGGTGGCGCACGCCCATGATCTCGCCGTCGTCGGTACGCGCCGTGACCACCAGCTCAATGGGCAAGGTTTCCTGTTCGATCGCCAGCGAGTGATAGCGAATGACCGTGAAGCGGCCGGGCAATTCCCGGTACACGCCCTGTCCATCGTTGGTGATCTCGCTCGCCTTGCCGTGCATTTGCGTGCGTGCCCGCACGATGCGCCCGCCCAGCGCCGCACCAATGGCCTGGTGACCCAGGCACACGCCCAGGATCGGCAGCCGGCCGGCAAAGTGGCGTACAGCCTCGACACAAACGCCCGCCTCGGCCGGCGTGCAGGGACCGGGCGACAGCACCAGCCGCGCCGGCTTCAGCGCCGCGATGCCGTCGATGTCGATCTCGTCGTTGCGCACGACGCGCACATCCTCCCCGAGTTCGCCGAAGTACTGCACCAGGTTGAAGGTGAAGCTGTCGTAGTTGTCGATCATCAGCAGCATCTGCGCTCCATCCTATTGATTTCATTGGGTGTTTTGTTCATCACCCACATTCCATACCCCCTTTGATACCCGCTTTTTCTGTCGCTGGCGAAGCCGGCGCGACATACAGGTGGGGGACCGAGGCGCCCAGGCGGGCGCAATAGGTTGGTTAGGCTGATGGCTTGCGCCAACGCCAACCGGAGCGCGTTGCAGAGATCGAGTGCTTCGCAGACATGTTCGCCATTATGGCTGGCGCGCATGCCGCTTCGCGCGAAAGTCCAGGCGCTGCGCGGTGCAGCCTGCATAGGCAATGAGCATTGACCATGTCGAACGAATCTGCGGCTTCGGCAGGGCCCAGATGCGGGTACCGCTTCGCCGCCTCGCGGCACAGCGTCCCGCTGTCGGTCAGGTCACTCCTCGGGGATGGGATGGCCGGCCTCGCGCAGGGTCTTGGCCCAGCGCCGGATGGTTGCGCGAAGCTTGCGCTTCTCCTCATCGACTAGGGGCATATGGGGCACCAGCGCCAGAACCTGGGCGGGAGTGAAGTAGGCGTGTTCGAGCAGCGCCATGCAGAACTCGCGCTCCTTCTCGCGCCCGGCCGCGGCCTTGGACACGAAGAGGTCCGGCACGATGGAGCGATTGGCGAGGGCTCGCAGTTCCACGAGACCAATGGCCACTACGCCCAAGGCGTTGGACCAGGCACGGCCATCTTGCCTGTCGGGTGGCTTCAGCGTGTGCATCGGATCCAGAGCCGCAACACGAACGACCGAGTTGGCTACTGCCTGGAACGATCACTTCGGCCACCTCGGGGGCCTGGAGCGGGTAGATGTCCGCCTCGGCCGACATTGTGAAAACTTCTTCCGGGTTGGGCACGGCGCCAAGGATCGACTGGCTGCCGACGATGATGAACTCATACTGGTCCGTCAGGTCGGCGCTCGCGCGGATGATGTGTTCGAGCTCTTCGCGCGTCATGGCACATCCGGGTGGTCGGCCTCGCCGAGCGCAACGCCCTTCTTGAGTCCATGCACTTGGGCCAGGATGCTCTTGCGCACGTTCTCGGGGAGGACGGTAGCGAGCGGCGAGGCTTGGCGAAGCTCCTGGGCACGCCGGGTTCGGCCGAGCACCTTGCGCCACGTGCCCTTGCGCAGAATCTCCTCCCACTCTTGCCACAAACCGCTGGAGCGTGAATCACCGGTTCTGAGCCAGCGCTGCACGGTATCCATGGCCTGCCGCACAAGGGCAGGGTTGGCACGGACGAGACGCACTGCCTCTTCGTGCAGCGCCAGGCTTTGCAGGTCCTGCGCGCGATGGCGGCCGTCGTCCGCCGAGACCAGTACCTGCACAACTGGCCGACTGCGCCTGGATCGCGCGGCGGCGGACCCCGGCGGCGGCGGCTGTAGCGTGTCGCCGGCCAGCAGGGCCAGTTCGCCACTGAGGCCGAGCGTGGACATGACCCGCAAGTAGGTTCCCATTGACGGGGACGGGTCGCCGCATTCGACTGCTCGCAGGGTGTTGCGCGTGATCCCCACGCGCGCAGCCATCTCAACCGTGCCCAGCCCCTGCGCTTTGCGCAGGCGCTTGAGCCGATCGCCCAACTGCAGGAGCAACTGGCGATCCAGGACAGCGATCAGTTCAGGGGCGATCATTTGATCAATATACTAACCAAAATTGCATCTATTGCATATTCCATTGACCATTTCGGCGGGCAACTGCACGTGGGCCTGGGGGTGCAGCCTGTCTGAGAATCCGCCACCAACACCCCCG
>JAZKIW010000022.1:0-5409 GCA_040384625.1 Pseudomonadota bacterium
GCCTGGGCTTGGGGGAACAGCAGTTGCGCGGGCACCGGATTCTCCGTTCTGTGCGCGCCCAGCTCTGCCTTCCGAGCCGGGCTCGTCAAGCGTGGAACAGTCGAGAAAACCGCAGGAGTTTTCGTTGGCGAGCGCCGGCGCAGTCCATCTGGAAACTGCGCGGATTTCGCTGGGCGGGTGGGTTAAGGGTAAACCTTCGAATTATAGACCACGTCACCCTCGCGACCCGGCTGATTGACCGCGCACACATAGACTCGCCTTGTGCCCTCGACCGAACCCGCCCCTGCCGCCATCGGCGTCGCGCCCAGCCACGCCATCCCGCTGTTGATCGTCGCGCTGGCCGCGGCCGCCTTCGTCAGCATGGACAGCGTGATCAAGCTGCTCGCGGCCCGCTACGACACGCTGCAGCTGAGCTTCTTCCGCTTCGCCGGCGGCTGCGCCTTCGCGGTGCCGCTGTGGCTGTGGCGGCGCACGCCGCTGCCCTCGCGCGGCACCTGGCGGCTGCACGCGCTGCGCAGCCTTTGCCTGCTGCTCTCGCTGGTCGGCTACTTCCACGCGCTGACGCAGCTGCCGCTGGCGCTCGCGGTGACGATCTCCTACCTCGCGCCGATCTTCGTCGCGGTGCTGGCGGTGCCGGTGCTGAACGAGCGGCCGTCCAGCGCGATCTGGCTGGCGCTCGCCGCCGGGCTGGCGGGCGTCGGCGTGTCGGTCTGGCCGGAGCTGGCATCGGGAATGGCCGCCGTGTCGAGCGCGCGGCTGATCGGCATGGCCAGCGTGGCCGCCGCGGCGCTGGCGTTCGCGGGCGTGCTGCTGCTGGCGCGGCGCATGGCGAACCGCGACTCGATCTGGACCATCCTGCTGGTCCAGAGCGTGCTGCCGTTGCTGCTTCTCGCCGGGCCGGCCGCGTTGACCTGGAAGCCGGTGCCGGCCACCGACCTCGCGCTGATCCTGCTGGCCGGCGGCCTGGGCACGCTCGGCCTGCTCTGCATCACCTGGGCCTTCACCCGGCTCGAAGCCAGCCGCCTCGCGCCGATGGAGTACACCAGCTTCGTCTGGGCGGCGCTGCTCGGCTACCTGCTGTTCGGCGAGGTGCCGACGCCGACCACCGCCGTCTCGGCCGCGCTGATCATCGGCGGCTGCCTGCTTCTGCTTCGGAAGTAAACCGAATCAGGCCCCGAGCGCCGCGATGCCGGCCCGGCAGACCTGTGCGTCCTCGGTCGACTTGACGCCGCTCACGCCGATCGCACCGATGCAGTGCCCGTCGACCGTGATCGGAACCCCGCCTTCGAGCAACCCATCCACCGCCGGGACGCTCAGGAAGGACGTGCGCCCCTGGTTGATCATGTCCTCGTAGACCTTGGTCTCGCGCCGGCCCATCGCCGCGGTGCGGGCCTTGGCCGGCGCGATGTGCGCCGAGACCGGCGCCGCGCCGTCGAGCCGCTGCAGCCACAGCAGGTGGCCGCCGTCGTCGACGACCGCGATCGTCACGGCCCAGCGGTTGGCCAGCGCCTCGGCTTCGGCCGCGACCGCGATCCGCTTGACGTCATCGAGTGAGAGCATGGGCTTGCTGTTCATGGTGTGCTTGAAAGTTTGAGGAGCGGCCGCAACTGTACGCAGAATCGCCGCCCGCACCCGGCGGGGCGGCGGACGGGGCAATTTGCCACGGACGGCTAGGGGCATGCGCCACACGATTTCTGCGGAACTAGAATCGCCCGAACCGGTCAGAGCCCGGGTTACCCACAAGGAGGCTTCATGAATCAACCCCTGCAAACCGCTGACTACGCTGGCTACACCGGCCAGGTGACGTCCGCCGAGCAGCGCAACCGCGTCCTGCGCAACACCTACTGGTTGCTGGCGCTGTCGATGGTCCCCACCGTGCTGGGTGCCTGGATCGGCGTGAGCACCGGCATCACGGCCAGCATGGGCGCGGGCATGAGCGCCATCGTCTTCCTGGCGGGCGCGTTCGGCTTCATCTTCGCGATCGAGAAGACCAAGAACTCGGCCGCCGGCGTGCCGGTGCTGCTCGGCTTCACGTTCTTCATGGGCCTGATGCTCTCGCGCCTGATCGGCATGGTGCTCGGCATGAGCAACGGCGCCGGGCTGATCATGACGGCCTTCACCGGCACCGGCCTGATCTTCCTGGGCATGGCCACGCTGTCGAGCGTGATCAAGCGCGATCTCTCGTCGATGGGCAAGTTCCTGTTCATCGGCGTGATCATGCTGCTGGTGGCGGGCATCGCGAACATCTTCCTGCAGTCGAGCGCCCTGATGATCACGCTGTCGGTCGTCGCGATCGGCATCTTCAGCGCCTTCATCATCTATGACCTGAAGCGCGTGCGAGACGGCGAGGAGACGAACTACATCACCGCGACGCTGTCGGTGTACCTGAGCCTGTACAACGTGTTCCAGTCGCTGCTGTCGCTCCTCGGGATCTTCGGCGGCAACCGCGAATAACGACGCCGACGAACGGCGAGCTGAACAAGGGGGCCCTCGGGCCCCCTTTGCTTTTTGCGGCGCGCTTCTTCAGTCCCGCTCGAAGACCGCCATGCTCTCCACGTGCGCCGTGTGCGGGAACATGTTCACCGCCCCGGCCAGCGTGCATCGGTAACCCGCCTGGTGGACCAGCAGACCGGCATCGCGCGCCAGCGTCGCGGGGTTGCAGCTCACGTAGACGATCCGCCGCGGCGGCGCGTAGCCGGGGGCCAGCGCCGGCTCGGCATGCAGATCGGCCAGCGCCTTGGCGAGGGCGAACGCGCCCTCGCGCGGCGGGTCGACCAGCCATTTGTCCGCCGTCCCGTACGCCGCCAGATCGGCCGGCGTCAGTTCGAACAGGTTGCGGGCGGCGAAGCTCGTGTTCGCCGCCAGCCCGTTGACCACCGCGTTTTCGCGCGATCGCTCGACCAGCGTCTCGCTGCCCTCCACGCCCAGCACCTCGCGCGCGCCACGGGCGATGGGCAGCGTGAAGTTGCCGAGCCCGCAGAACCAGTCGATCACGCGCTCGTCGGGGCGCGCGTCGAGCAGACGCAGGGCGCGTGTCACCAGCACACGGTTGATGTGCGGATTGACTTGCGTGAAGTCGGTCGGCTTGAACGGCATCGTGATGCCGAATTCCGGCAGCGCGTAGGCCAGTTCCGGTCCGCCCTCGTCCAGCCGTCGCACCGTGTCCGGCCCCTTGGCCTGCAGCCACCACTGCACGCCGTGCGCCGCGGCGAACCCGCGCAGGCGCGCCAGATCGGCATCCGTCAGCGGCTCGAGGTGGCGCAGCACCAGCGCAGTCACGTCATCCCCCACCGCCAGTTCGATCTGCGGCAGGCGGTCGCGCTGGTCCATGCCGGCGACCAGGGCGCGCAGCGGCATCAGCAGGGCGCTGACGTGCGGCGGCAGCACCGCGCAGGTTTCCATGTCGGCCACGAAGCTGGACTTGCGTTCGTGGAAGCCGACCAGCACCTTGTCCTTCTTGGCCACGTAGCGGACCGACAGCCGCGCCCGGTAGCGGTAGCCCCAGGCGGGGCCCTCGATCGGCCGCAGCATCCGCTCGGCCTTGACCTTGCCGAGGTGCCAGAGCCCGTCTTCCAGCGCGCGCTGCTTGGTCGCGACCTGCGCACCGACATGGAAGTGCTGCATCTTGCAGCCGCCGCAGGTGCCGAAATGCGGGCAGCGCGGCACGACCCGCTGCGAGCTCTCGCGGCGCAGCGCGGTCATCGTGGCCTGCTCCCAGTTGTTCTTGCGGCGGTTGACGTTGACCTGCACCTGCTCGCCCGGCAGCGCGTCCTCGATGAAGACGACCTTGCCCTCGAGGTTGTGGGCCACGCCCTGGGCGTCGAGGTCGAGCGATTCGACGCTCAGCCACTCGTCGGTCTGTTGGATCTTCGGAGTTCTCATCGGCCGGCATTATCGGGGCCGCTGCTACACTGCCAGCCGTCAGGAGAGAGCAACCCCGGTTGCCGCCGAAGGCGCAGAGCGATGCTGGAAACAGCGCGCTCGAACGCTCAGGCAAAAGGACTGACAAGCGCTTCGTCAGAAGCGTTCCTTGCTGGAGAGAGGCCCGCCCCGAGCGGGCCCACCGAAGGGGCAAGCGGCACACCTGCAAAGGCGTGTCGCCAATCTCTCAGGTAAAGCGGACAGCCAGGGCAAGCCGGTGCGATCATGTCGCGTCGGTCCACAAGACTTGCCCTCGGAGACTGTCATGTCCAACGCGCTTTCCACCACCCCGCTGCACGCGCTGCACCTCGAACTCGGCGCCAAGATGGTGCCTTTCGCCGGCTACGACATGCCGGTCTCGTACCCGGCCGGCATCCTCGCCGAGCACCGCCACTGCCGCGACTCGGCGGCGCTGTTCGACGTGTCCCACATGGGCCAGCTGCGCCTGATCGGCGACGACGCCGCGCGCGCGCTCGAGTCCCTGGTGCCGATGGACGTGGTCGATCTGGCGGTCGGCAAGCAGCGCTACGCGTTCTTCACCAACAGCGCCGGGGGCATCCTCGACGACCTGATGATCACGCGCCGCGAAGGCGACCTGTTCCTCGTCGTCAACGCGGCCTGCAAGGCCGCCGACATCGCGCACCTGGTGACGAACATCGGCCACCGCTGCACCGTGCAGCCGCTGCCCGACCGCGCGCTGCTGGCGCTCCAGGGGCCCAAGGCGGTGCAGGCGCTGACACGGCTGAATGCCGACGTGGCCGCCCTCACCTTCATGACCGGCCGCCACGCCGTGTTGGCCGGCGCCGGTTGCTTCGTGACCCGCTCAGGCTACACCGGCGAGGACGGCTTCGAGATCTCGGTGCCCGCCGACCAGGCCGAGGCGCTGGCGCGTGCGCTGCTCGATCTGCCCGAGGTCAAGCCGGCCGGCCTGGGCGCGCGCGACACGCTGCGGCTCGAAGCGGGGCTGTGCCTCTACGGGCACGACATCAACGAGACCACCACCCCGGTCGAGGCCGGCCTGACCTGGGCGATCCAGAAGGTGCGCCGCGCCGGCGGTGCGCGCCACGGCGGCTACCCCGGTGCGGCCGCGATCGACACCCAGCTGGCGGCCGGCGCCAGCACCAGACGCGTCGGCCTCGTCGGCCTGGAGCGCGTGCCGGTGCGCGAAGGCGCGGTGATCGTCGACGCGCACGGCCGCAAGCTCGGCGTGGTCACCAGCGGCACGCTGGCGCCCACGGTCAACGAGCCGATCGCGATGGCCTACCTCGCCGCCAACCACGCGCTGCCGCACCACGAGGTCTATGCCGAGGTCCGCGGCAAGCGCCAGCCGATGCGCGTGAGCACGATGCCGTTCGCGCCGCACCGCTACTTCCGCGGCTAAATCGAATTTCCTTCAAACCGTCACGACACCAGAGGAGCTCCGACATGACGACGATGTACACCAACGACCACGAGTGGATCAACATCGAGGACCACGAGGCCGCCACC
>JAZKIW010000023.1:0-6346 GCA_040384625.1 Pseudomonadota bacterium
GATCAGCAGCACCAGCATCACGTCGATGAACGGGACCATGTTGATCTCGTTCATCGTGCGCCGACGCCGCGTGCCACCTCGGGCCATGGTCTGCGCCACTCAGGCCACCCCAGCGTTGCGCTGCAGGATGTTCGAGAACTCTTCGATGAAGGTCTCGAGCTGGATCGCTATGCGATCGATGTCGCGCGCGAAGCGGTTGTAGGCGATCACCGCAGGGATTGCCGCGAAGAGGCCGATCGCGGTGGCCACCAAGGCCTCTGCGATGCCCGGCGCCACGGTGGCCAGGGTCACCTGCTGCAGGTTGGCCAGGCCTACGAAGGCATGCATGATCCCCCACACCGTGCCGAACAGGCCGACATAGGGGCTGACCGAGCCGACCGAGCCGAGAAAGCTCAAGTGGCTTTCGATGACGTCGAGCTCGCGCTGGAAGCTGGCGCGCATCGCGCGCCGCGCACCGTCGAGCTGGGCCCCGGCGTCGAGCTTCTTCTCGCGCAGTTTCAGGAACTCGCGCATGCCGCTGGCGAAGATGCGCTCGATCGGCGCCGTGCGCTGCGTCGCCGGCTTGCCGCTGGCCGCCTGGTAGAGCTCCGACAGATTGCGGCCGGACCAGAAGTCGCGCTCGAACTCGTCGTTGCGCACGCGCACCTGCTTGAGTCCGAAGACCTTGCCGAAGATCACCGTCCAGCTGATCAGCGACACGATCATCAGACCGGCCATCACCAGCTGGACCACGAAGCTCGCCTGCAGCACGAGCGAAAAGATCGACATGTCTTGGGTCATGGGTTCCCGGTGGTGGACGCCAGAGCGTCGAGTATCGATGGAGGAAGGCGCCTCGGCCGGAAGGTATCGGCCTCGACGCAGGCCAGCACGATGCGACTGTCGGCCAGCAAGGTGGCGCCGCGCCATGCGGCCTGCGTCAGCCCGAGTCTGGCACGCGTGGCGCTGGCCAAGGTAACCGTGATGCTCAGTTCATCGTCCAGACGCGCCGCCTGGCGGTAGCGCACGTGGGTCTCGGTGACGACGAACAGCAGGCCCTGTGTATGGCGCATCTGCTGCTGGCTGAATCCCAGCGCGCGCAGCCACTCGGTGCGCGCGCGCTCGAAGAACTTCAGGTAGTTGGCGTAGAACACCACGCCACCGGCATCGGTGTCTTCCCAATAGACGCGGACCGGATGCGAGTACGTGCCTGCTGCGCTGCTCATGCTGCGCGCGATTATGTCGCCGCGCAGTGGGGCGCTAGATGCCCGCCACCAAGCGCTTGTAGACCGGACCCCAGAGCGGATGTCCGGCCTCGGCGCGCGACAGCGCGAAGTCGGCATCCGACGCCCTTGCCGCCCGAAAGGCGGCCTCGCAGTTCTTGACCCGCTGGCTGCTGCAGTAAACGAAGGCCAGGTGCTTGTGCGCCATCGCCCGGTCCTTGCTGCTCACCAGTCCGGTGCCCAGGGCCAGCTTCAGCTCGCGCTCGGCGTCGACGTACTGGCCATCGTCGTAGGCGCGCAGGCCGGTCATCAGGGCGCGTTCGGCCGGACGCTGCATCACCTCGGACAGCCCGCCTGCGGTGCCGCCGGGGGACGTCGCGCAGGCGCCGAGCAGCAGGCACACCGACAACAGGACCGGTGCCAGACGAACAGGGAATGCCGAGCGCAGCATCAGGATCCGAAGCGGTGACGCAGGGTCACGGGCTTCTCGTCGCTCACCATCACGGTGGCGCTGAAGGGGGGGAAGTCGTCGTTGCGCACCACGATCTGGTGCTTGCCGGCTGGCAGGTTCAGGCGCGACAGCGGCGGCGTGGTGCCAGCTGCGACGCCGTCGATCTCGACCTGGCCCCAGGGGCTGATGGCGAGTTGCACGACGCCCGGCGCTGCTGCTGCGGCCGGGGGCACCGGCGCGTTGGCCGATTCACGGGTGGCGCGACGCTCGCGCGCTTTGCCTGTGTCGGCGGCGTCGGTCTTCGATGCCTTGGACGGTGTCACGGCGCCCGCGGCAACCGTCGTCTTGCTGGGGAGTGCGGTCGTGGCCGGCTCGGGCGCTGCGAGCGCGGCTGGCGCGGTCGCAGGCGCTGGCGCGACCGCGGCTGGTGGTGGTACGGCCGGCGCGCTCGGTGCTGCCGCGCTCTGTGCTTCGGCCGGCGCACGCAATGCGCCACCCTGGCCCAATGTCCAGAACGCCGCTGCGACCGCCAGCCCCAGGCCGGCGAAAGCCATCCAAGCCCAGTTCGACTGCCCCAGCGGCGCCACGGCCTGCTGGCTGGCTTCGTCTTCGAGCCAGCCGCGCAGTGCGCGTGCAAGCTGGCGCGCCGAGCGATGGCGTTGCGCAGGGTTGCGCGACATCGCACGCGCAACGATGTCCGACAGCGCCGCATCGACGTTGCGGTTGACGCTGTGCACGGGAGCGACCTTGGCCTCGAGCACGGCGTGCCGGATGCCGTCCAGCGATCGACCCTCGAACGCGCGTCGCCCGGTCAGGAGTTCGTACAGCACCACGCCCACGCCGTACACGTCGCAGCGCAGGTCGAGCGGCTCGCCGCGCAACTGCTCGGGCGCCACGTAGTAGGGCGAACCCAACTCGGCCGGCGGTTCGCTGGCGCCGGCCGGAATGTCGATGCGGTCGACGAGGGCCGCCCCGGCCGCATCGCCCTGCCCTTGCTTGTGCGCCACGCGGGCAATGCCGAAGTCGAGCAGCTTGGGCTGGGTACGGCCGATCATGTAGATGTTGGCCGGCTTGATGTCGCAATGGACGACACCGTGGCCATGCGCGTAGGCCAGCGCATCGGCAATGCGCTTGGCGATGCGCGCGGCCTGCACCGGCTCGGGCCGCCAGCCGTCGGCCAGCAGGGCGCGCAGGTCCCGCCCCTGCAGCCGCTCCATCGCGATATAGACGCCTTGCTCCGACAGCCCGGCGTCGTACACCGTGACGATGTGCGGGTGGTTCAGGCCTGCCGCCGCTCGGGCTTCGGCCAGCAGCTGCGACTCGAGCGCATCGCGTTCGGCCGTGGCGGCGTCGACGTGCAGTGTCTTGACCGCGATCGGCCGCGACAACAACGGGTCGAGCGCGGCATACACCGTGCCCAGCCCGCCCGCGCCGAGCAGGTACTTCAGCGCATAGCGGCCGACGTAACCGATGGTCGGCAGGGTGTGCAGTGGCCGATCGTCAACCGGGATGACGCAGGGCAATGCCTCCGGATCATCGTTGTCCGGTAACTCTTCGGCGACGGTGGCGGCAAAGGCGTCGTCGGCTTCATCGCCGGGGCGATGCGACGGATCGGAAGGAACGGATGTCATGACAGGGCGAGCTTATCGGCGCGCGGTGCCGGTGCCGCGGGCAAAATCACGCCAAGCGTGTCAAGCGTCGCGCGCCTAACCCTTTGTCACCAGATCGCTGCGCGCCCGGCGCACCAGTTCACGCGTGCCGCGCCGCACGCATGGCCTGCACCTCGGTGCTGCGCAGGTCACCCGCGGCCTTGTCGAGCACGCCATTGACGTACTTGTGACCGTCGGTGCCACCGAAGCTCTTGGCCAGCTCGACAGCTTCGTTGATCGCCACCTTGTAGGGAATGTCGATGCAGTGCCGAAGCTCGTAGACACCGATCAGCAGGACGCCGTGTTCGACCGGCGAGAGTTCGGTGGTCCTGCGGTCGACATGGCGCGCCAGCACCGCGTCGAGCTCGGCCGCCTCGGCGATGCAGCCGTGCAGCAGAGCATCGAAGTGCACGCTGTCGCATTTTTCGAAGCCATCGTGCTCGCGCATGTGGGCGTCGATGCTGGCCGGGTCTGTCGCCGACAGCAGCCACTCGTAGAGGCCCTGCAAGGCCAGTTCGCGCGAGCGACGGCGTTGCGACTTGGCCGGTGTGCGGCGGGCAGGCTTCTTCGCCGCTGCATCGGTGGTCACAACAGGTCTTCCATCAGGTTGGCCATCTCGACCGCCACGCGCGCCGCATCACGGCCTTTTTCCTCGGCACGGACCCAGGCCTGGGCTTCGTTGTCGACAGTGAGGATGGCGTTGGCGATCGGCAGCTGATGATCGAGGGCGACGCGCGAGACACCGGCGCCGCTTTCATTGGCCACCAACTCGAAGTGGTAAGTCTCGCCGCGGATGACGCAACCGATTGCGACGAGGGCCTCGTACTCCTCGCTCTCGGCCAGCGCCTTCAGCACCAGAGGGATCTCCAACGCGCCAGGCACGCTGACCTGCTTGACATGCTTGCCGGCCACGCCGAGCACGGCCAGTTCGGCCAGGCAGGCCTCTTCGAGCTTGCGTGTCACCGCGTCGTTGAAGCGCGCGCGCACGATGGCGATGCGCAGGCCCTCGCCATCGAGGGGCACGTCTGCGCCGTTGTCTGATCCTTGCATGGTGGCCTCAGTGAGCAGTGGGAGCGGCGACGAAACCCGTGACTTCGAGGCCGTAGCCGGTCATGCTGGGCATGCGCCTGGGATTGCCGAGCAGCTTCATGCGGCGCACGCCCAGGTGGCGCAGGATCTGGGCGCCTACGCCATAGGTGCGAAGGTCCATCTGCCGGGCCACCGGCGGCGCAACGGGTTCATCGGCCGGCACCAGGCGACCGAGCAAGGCCGAGCTATCGCTGCCGGCATTGAGCAACACGGCAGCGCCGCGGCCGGCGCGTTGCAATGCGGCCAGTGCCGCCGGCAGCGGCCAGGAGTGCGGGCCGGCACCGGCATCCAGCAGGTCCATCACCGACAAGGGTTCGTGCACCCGCACCGCCACCTCGTCGTCGTCGGACCACTGACCGACCGTCAAGGCCAGGTGCAGGCCGCCCCAGCTGCGGTCGCGAAAGCTGGTGCAGTGGAAGCGCCCCTGCGGCGTTTCGATCTCGCGCGTGCCGAGCGCGTCGATCAACGACTCGTTGTGGCTGCGGTGCTGGATCAGTGCGGCGATGGTGCCGATCTTCAGGCCGTGCTCGCGAGCGAAGACCTGCAGGTCAGGCAGGCGGGCCATGCTGCCGTCGTCGTTCATGATCTCGCAGATCACGGCCGCCGGCGTGCAGCCAGCCATGCCGGCCAGGTCGCAGCCCGCTTCGGTATGGCCGGCGCGCATCAGCACGCCTCCGTCCTGGGCCAATAAGGGAAAGATGTGGCCGGGCTGGACCAGGTCGCTGGCCTGCGCCTCGCGCGCCACCGCGGCCTGTACCGTGCGCGCCCGATCGGCGGCCGAGATGCCTGTGCTGACGCCCGTGGCGGCTTCGATCGAGACCGTGAACGCGGTACCGTGCTTGGTGCCGTTGCTGCGTGTCATTGGCGCCAGTTGCAGCCGTTCGCAGCGCTCGCGCGTCAGGGTCAGGCAGATCAGGCCGCGGCCGTGCTTGGCCATGAAGTTGATGGCTGCTGGCGAAACATGGTCGGCCGCGAGCACCAGATCGCCTTCGTTTTCGCGGTCTTCCTCGTCGACCAGGATGACCATGCGGCCGGCGGCCAGGTCCGCAACGAGCTCGGGAACAGGGGAAATCGACATGGCGCAATTGTAGGTGGCGACCCTCGCGACAGCCTGTCGCCAAGGCGTCCGCGCGCCGCCTTGAAGCCTAGAAGCTCGCGCGACCGGGTGGGCGCAGGCGCAGGCGCAGGTCGCTCCCTACCTTTTGGACATCGACGAACTCGAAGTCCAGGCTCTCGGTTAGGGATGCCAACGGGCCCAAGGCCGCGATGCCGCGGCCCGCACCGAGCAGGCGCGGCGCTACATAGAGCAGCAGCTCGTCGACCAGGCCAGCGCGCAACAGCGAGCCGTTGAGCTTTTCGCCGGCCTCGACATGCAGCTCGTTCACTTCACGCCGGGCCAGGTCGAGCAACATGGCCTGCAGGTCCACCTTGCCCTGGGCATCGGCGGGCACTCGCGCCACCTCGATGTGCGGCGCGGTGAGCGCCGCGCAACGCGCCGCGTCGTCGTTCGTGGTGAAGATCAGGGCCCGGCCTGGTGGCTGCAGGATCCGCGACGAACTGGCGATGTCCAGCTTCGAATCCACCACCACGCGCAGCGGCTGCTTCTCGGTGGTCACCAGCCGCACATCGAGGCGCGGATCGTCGTCGCGCACCGTGCCTATGCCAGTGAGCAGCGCACCCGCCCGCTTGCGCCAGGCATGGCCATCGGCACGTGCCGCGTCGCCGGTGATCCATTGGCTGGCGCCGCTCTCGAGTGCCGTGCGCCCATCGAGCGAAGCCGCCACCTTCATCCGCACCCACGGCCGGCCCCGGACCATGCGGGAGAAGAAGCCGATGTTCAGTTCGCGCGAGGCCTGGCCCCAGTCGCCGCCCACCACCTCGACCTCGATGCCCGCGGCGCGCAACCGCGCGATGCCCTGTCCCGCCACGAGCGGGTTGGGGTCTTCGATGGCGACAAC
>JAZKIW010000024.1:0-55547 GCA_040384625.1 Pseudomonadota bacterium
GCCAGGAGAAGGACCCGGCGCTGTGCGAGATCTACATCGTCGAGGGCGACTCGGCTGGCGGCTCGGCCAAGCAGGGCCGCGATCGCAAGTTCCAGGCAATCCTGCCGCTGCGCGGCAAGATCTTGAATGTCGAGCGGGCGCGTTATGAAAAGCTGCTGACCAGCAACGAGATCCTGACCTTGATCACGGCGCTGGGCACCGGCATCGGCAAAGGCATGGGGGGCGACGACTTCAACCCCGACAAGCTGCGTTACCACCGGATCATCATCATGACCGACGCGGATGTGGACGGCGCCCACATCCGAACCCTGTTGTTGACCTTCTTCTATCGCCAGATGCCCGACTTGGTCGAGCGCGGCCACATCTACATTGCGCAGCCGCCGCTGTACAAGGTCAAGCACGGCAAGGCAGAGCAGTACCTGAAGGACGGCCACGAGCTCGACGCCTACCTGATGCGCGTCGCCCTCGACGGCGCAGCCGTGCTGCCGGGCGCCGGCAAGCCCGCCATCAGCGGCTCGGCACTGGAAGAACTGGCGCGCCAGTACGTGCTGGCCAACAACGTGATCGAACGCCTGGCCAACTGGATGGACATCGAAGCCCTGCGCGCGATATCCGATGGCCTGGTGCTCGACTTGGACAGTCTGGCCAGCGCCGAAGTCAGCGCCACTGCGTTGAAGTCAGCCCTGCACGACGCCGAGGTCGACGCCGCCTACGACGCCCGTACCGACAAGCATGTGCTGCGCATCGGCCGCCGCCACCATGGCAACCTCAAGACCAGCGTGATCACGCCCGACTTCGTGCACGGCGCCGATTACGAAGCGCTGTCGCGTGCCGGGCTGACCTTCAAGGGCCTGCTCGACGGTGATGCGATCGTGCGCCGCGGCGAAGGCGAGCGGCAGAAGGAGTTGAAGGTCGCCGACTTCCGCGCCGCGATGGCCTGGCTGATGGGCCAGGCCGAGGGGGCTGTTGCCCGTCAACGCTACAAGGGCCTGGGTGAGATGAATCCCGGTCAGCTGTGGGAGACGACCATGGACCCGGACGTCCGGCGCCTGCTCAAGGTGCAGATCGACGACGCCATCGAAGCCGACCGCGTCTTCACGATGCTGATGGGCGACGAGGTCGAGCCGCGGCGCAACTTCATCGAGAGCAATGCCCTGAGGGCGGCGAACATCGACGTTTGAGTCTGTAGGTGTAGAGGCGGGCATAAACCGAGAATCCGTGTCCTTGCAGATCAAGGACTCGCACGCTGGCCGTCAGGCATAAGGCGAGGCACCGTCGGGCATATCCCGCGAAACGGCCTCGCGCTCGAGTGAGAGGTGGGTACAAGATGCTGTACCCCTTGTGCTTTACCCATTGAGGGTTCTTAGGGAGAGGTGTGCTGTTGGCAAGGCCCAACATGACTCGTCGCCCGCGGTCGCAGCTGCTCGGCCTAGCTTCGAGACATTCGGCCCAGAAGGATTGCTCTGACCAAGCATTCGGCCCACGCTTATTGTCTCTCATTATTGACAAACGTCACTAATGAGATAAACTACCTGAATGCCTGCTCAAGCCCCTGTAGTAGTTGATGCCCGTGCCCAGCGAGATCTGGTGGTGCTTGGTGAGCTACTGCGCACGAAACGCAAGTCGATGCAGATCGCCGCTGAAAGCGTCGCGCGAGCAGCCAACATGTCCCGGCCGACACTCAATCGCATCGAGCGCGGCGAGCCTTCCGTCACGATGGGTGCCTACCTCAATGTGCTGCGAGCCCTTGGTCTCGAACTGAAGGTTGCCGGCACCGCGCATCCAGCTCCTGCCCACGGGGACACGGATGCCGTCCGACTGGCCGACTACCCGCAGCTCAAGCGACTTGCGTGGCATCGACAGGGCGAGACCCTCACTGAGGAGGAAGCGTTTGCGCTTTATGAGCGCAACTGGCGACACATCGACCGCTCGAATCTCGAGCCGGCGGAGCGCGATTTCATCGCCCGCCTAGTGAAGCGCTGCGGCAAGGGGGCTTTGCTTGTTTGAGCGCCCGCACCATCGGCGCATCGCCAGGCTGCTGACTTCGGTCGACGCGGCGAAGCTCTCCTCGCATAAGTGCCTTTTCGGAGGTGGCACGATCATCGCATTGCTGCATGGCGAGTACCGCGAGTCCCGAGATGTCGACTTCCTCGTCTCAGACCGGGATTCGTATCGAGAGCTCCGTGGCCTCGTGACGAAGGACGGCATCGCCGGCCTGTTCAATGAGCCTGTGAAGCAACTCCGCGATGCCCGAATGGATCAATATGGCATCCGCACGATCATCGAGATCGATGAGGCGCCGATCAAGTTCGAGATCGTGCTCGAGGCCCGGATTGAGCTCGATAGTCCGCCTGATGAGAATTCCGTGTGCGGTATTCGCGCTCTCACGCACGTCGACCAGGTGGCCGAGAAGTTGCTCGCCAACTCCGACCGCTGGGCAGACGATGCAGTCGACTCGCGCGACCTGATTGACCTGGCCATGATGCTCAAGGACGGAAGGATCCCGCTCGCCGCATTGGAGAAGGCTGGACGCGCCTACAACTCGATCGAGGCAGACCTCAAGAAGGCCAAGACTCACATCGAGCGGCCTGGGCGGCTTGTCCGCTGCATGGCCAACATGCAGATGACCCAGCCGCCGGCCCTTGTGCTCGATCGCATTCGCAAGCTCAAGCCAGCGTCCCCGACGACAAGCCGCCGGCGCCCTTAAGGCATTGGGCGGCTGCCAACAGGGTGGCCGACTCGTAGCCGGCCGCGGCCGCAGCGACGCAGCCTCGAAATTGAGCCGGGCTCGCATCGACCAGCAACTGCCCGCCCTCCAAGACCGGACGCGGCCGACCGCTAAGGGTCGCGTACAGCATCACCCGCCGGCTAAGGCGTCGCGTTCACCAATGGATGAGGTTTCTCGAGTTGCTCCGGGAAGGTCAGCTCGACGGTCGTCAGCGCCTTCTCCACACGGGTCTTGACCCCCTCGCTCCGCCGCTCGTTCAACTCCACCCGTTTGCGGCGCTCTTCAGGTAAGGCTCTGTTCTGCGGGCCTGTCGGTTCTCAATCCTTTTGAGAACCTACAGAGTCAGCGCTGCTGCGCGGCGCCGAAAAAGTGCCGGAACACGTCCGGCTCGATGATTTCGCGCGCCGCCAGTCCGCCGAGTTCGGTTTCGCACAGCGGCCCGGAAGGCTGCAACGGATCGAGATCGGCAGCCTTGGTCTCGACCCAGACCGGCGCGCTCGGCGGCTCGCTGCGCCGACGCTCACGGGCCTGTGCCACCAGTTCGGCGGCCAGCGTGTAGGAGCCAGTGGGCAGGTGGCGACGCAGCACCACATGGCTCATCGAAGGCAGCTCTTCCCACTCGAAGGGGTCGGCCGGGTTGCGGTTGGCGTCGTGCTTGGCGTAGGCGTAGGCGGTCATGGGGCAGGCGGTGTGTTTCAAAGTGATGCAAAGACTATCGGCTTGCGCTGCCCCGCATGGAGCCGATAAACCGGCCAAGGCACAGCCATTTCTCGCGCCGACGCCCTGGCCGTGACGTCTGGCGCGGAAATCTCGGGTGCGCCGCCTTGACGGGCGCGATGGGCCCGGGGGCCATCCCTAAATTGAAGGCGCCTCCCCCGAATGCGGATAGACCTCAGACCCTGGGGTGACCGATAGTCGCCCGATGTGGATTCGACGACAGCCGCTCGCGCAGGCCCGTATGCCCTCGATGCGCCCGCACCCCTTGAACCCTCGGCCGCCGGCGGTCCCGGGCACACGGCCGACGTTTCCTGCGTCCGCGACCCAAGCCGTCCCGGTCCCGGTCCCGGTCCCGGCCGTGGCCTCGGTCAGTGTGCAAACTCCGGCGGCACCCGATGCGGAGAGTGCGGCTGCGCTGGCGGCGCGCGCCGGTGGCTTTCACGAGTCGAGCTACGAGTTGCAGAACGGTCTGCAGGTGAGCGAGTCCGAGTGGCCCGATGACGTGACCATGCCCGGCGCTCTCGGGGAGCGTTGAGCTAGAGGGCTGCGGCCAGGCGGGTGCCTTGGTCGATCGCGCGCTTGGCGTCCAGCTCCCCGGCCTCGAAGGCGCCTCCGATCAGGTGCAGCTTGATGCCAGCCGCGGCCAGCGGCTCCTGCAGTTCACGCAACGGCTCCTGACCTGCACACAGGACGATGCTGTCGCAGGCGATGACGGTGCCGTCGCGATGCTCCTTGCCGAAGGTCACGAACAGGCCCAAGGCGCCTTCGTGTGGGCCGATGCGCTCGTAGTTGACGCTGTCCAGCATCTCCACCCGCTTCATCTTCAACGCGCTGCGGTGGATCCAGCCGGTCGTCTTGCCCAGGCTGGCGCCAAGCTTGCCGGCCTTGCGCTGCAGCAAGGTGACTTGTCGCGCAGGCGCGGAGGGCGCCGCGGCCACCACGCCGCCGCGCACCTGGCCCGGGTCGGCCACACCCCACTCGCGCTGCCAAGCAGCGAGATCGAGGGCTGCCGACGGGTGCGCCCCGTCATGCACCAGGAACTCGGCCACATCGAAGCCGATGCCCCCGGCGCCGACGATGGCAACCCGCTGTCCTACCGGCCTGTGTTCGAGTATTGCTGCTATGTAAGTGATCACACCCGGAGTTTCCTGCCCGGCAATGTGGGGGTTGCGCGGCAGGACCCCGGTGGCCAGCAGCACCTGATCGAAGCCCGCGCCGACCAGGAGTTCGGCGCTGGCGCGGGTTTGCAGATGCAGCGCCACCCCGGTGCGCTCGATGCGGCGGCGGAAGTAGCGCAGCGTTTCCTGGAACTCTTCCTTGCCCGGGATGCGCTTGGCCAGGTTGAACTGGCCGCCGATTTCATCGGCCGACTCGTACAGGTGCACCTCGTGGCCGCGTTCGGCAAGGGTGGTTGCCGCGGCCAGGCCGGCCGGCCCGGCGCCGACGACGGCAAAGCGCCTGTGTTGTGCCGCGTGCCGGATCAGCAAGGTGGTCTCGTGACCGGCACGCGGGTTGACGAGGCAGGTGGCGAGTCGGTTCTCGAAAGCATGATCCAGGCAGGCCTGGTTGCAGGCAATGCAAGTGTTGATTTCGTCGCTGCGGCCACTGGCGGCCTTGGCGACGAAGGCCGCGTCGGCGAGGAACGGCCGCGCCATGCTGACCAGGTCGGCGCAGCCGTCAGCGAGCACTTGCTCACCTGTTTCCGGCGTGTTGATGCGGTTGCTGGTGACCAAGGGGATATCGATCCCCTCTGCGCGCAGGTCCTCGCGCAACTTCTTGGTGACCCAGGCAAATGCGGCCCGGGGCACCGAAGTGGCAATGGTGGGTACGCGGGCCTCGTGCCAGCCAATGCCCGAATTGAGCATCGTGGCGCCTGCCGCCGTCACGGCCTTGGCCAGCTGCACGACTTCAGGCCAACTGCTGCCATCAGGGATGAGATCGATCAGGCTGATGCGGTAGATCAGGATGAAGTCCGGGCCGACCGCCTCGCGTACGCGTCGCACGATCTCGACCGCCAGGCGCATCCGGTTCTCGTAGGCGCCACCCCAGGCATCGTCGCGCCGGTTGGTGTGGGTGACCAGGAACTGGTTGATGAAGTAGCCCTCGCTGCCCATCAGTTCGACGCCGTCGTAGCCGGCTTCGCGCGCCAGAGCGGCACAGCGCACGAAGGCGCGGATCTGCCGCTCGATACCGCGCGCTGACAGTTCGCGCGGCGTGAACGGCGAGATCGGCGACTGGATGCGCGAGGGCGCCACACACAGCGGCGAGTAGCCATAGCGACCGGTGTGCAGGATCTGCAGCGCGATCTTGCCGCCCTCGGCATGGACGGCCGCCGTGACCTCGCGGTGCCGGCGTGCCGCGGCATGGGTGGCCAGGGTGCCGGCAAAGGGTTTGGCCCAGCCTTCGATGTTGGGGGCAAAGCCGCCGGTGACGATCAGGCCGACGCCCCCGCGCGCGCGCTCGGCGTAGAACGCCGCCATGGCGGAGAAGTGCTTGCGCCCGTCTTCCAGGCCGGTGTGCATCGAGCCCATCAAGACGCGGTTGGGCAGCGTAGTGAAGCCCAGGTCGAGCGGCGCGAGGAGGTGCGGATAGGCAGCGGCCAAGGGCAGGCTTTCGTTGCAGGACGCGGACGATGAAAGCCGTCAGTCTAGGGCGACGCCTGGCGCTCGATTCCCCCTTCGGGGTGATTGAGCAGCACGGCCCCAGCGCCGACGATAGGCAGCATGCTGATTCGCCCACCCACACCATGCGCAAGCTGATTCTCGACCACCTGGCCCGCCTCCTGCCGCAAGCCGAGGCCATCGAGCCCGTGCACGCCTGGATCAATGAAGACATCAGTTGGCACAGCTCGAGCTTCGAGTTGGCGCGCGGGCTCGAGGTCATCGAACTTCGCAGCCCGTCGGCGGCGGTCTTTGCCGACACGATGCCGGCATTCCACCCGGCCAGGGCATGATCGTGGCTGCAGCGGGCAACCCACGAAGGTGAAGAGATGGTCAAAGCAGTCTGGAAGGGCGTGGTCATCGCCGAGAGCGATGACACGGTGGTGGTCGAAGGCAACCACTACTTCCCCGAAGCCAGCCTGAAGCGCGAGTACGTCAGCTTCAGCAACCACCGCACGAGCGATCCGTGGAAGGGTCAGGCGCACTACTACAGCCTGTTCGTCGACGGCGAGATGAATCCCGACGCGGTCTGGTACTACCCCGAACCGAGCGAGGCCGCAGCCCAGATCAAGGGCCGAGTCGCGTTCTGGAAGGGCGTGACGGTTTCCTAAGCCAGCCGCCCGGCGCGGAAGTCCTCCACCGCCTGGAAGATTTCCTGCTGCGTGTTCATCACGAAGGGGCCGTACTGCGCGATCGGCTCCTTCAGCGGCCGGCCTGCGATGAGCAGGGCACGGGCGCCTTCGGTTGATGCCGTCATGCGCACCCCATCGCCCTGGTTGGCAAGGATGGCCATGCGCTGCTGCGGGACGGTCTGACCACCCAGCGCCACCGCTCCACGGTAAACGTAGACGAAGGCGTTGTGCCCCGGCGGCAGCGGCTGTTCGAACACGGCGCCGGGGTCGAGGTGGACGTCGAGGTACAGCACCGCAGTGCCCTCGCGCTGCACTGCGCCGGCGACGCCATGGCTAGACCCGGCGATCACGCGCGCCATCACGCCGCTGTCGCGCCATTCGGGCAATTCGGCACTTTGCAGGTCGCGGTACCAGGGCGCCGACATCTTGTCCTTGGCCGGCAGGTTGAGCCAGAGCTGGAAGCCCTCCATCAGGCCTTCGGCCTGTTCGGGCAGCTCGCTGTGGATCACGCCACGGCCGGCAGTCATCCACTGCACGCCGCCGCCTTGCAGCAGGCCTTCGTTGCCGGCCGAGTCGCGATGGCGCATGCGACCGGCGAGCATGTAGGTCACGGTCTCGAAGCCGCGGTGCGGGTGATCCGGAAAACCGGCGATGTAGTCGCCCGGCTGGTCGCTGCCGAAGGCGTCGAGCATCAGGAACGGGTCGAGCCTGCGCTGCAGGTCTTGCGTCAGCAAGCGCGTCAACTTGACGCCCGCGCCGTCACTGGTGGGCTGGCCCGCGATCTGACGTTCGACCGCGCGCGGCGCGGTCAAGGAGGAGGGGGTCTTGGGTTCCATGCCCACACTCTAGGTGCTTGGCGACGTCGCCGCATTGCAAGGCCTTGCACGCAGCGAACAAAGCTTTTCGCTACGCTCGGGCGTGTGACTGTTCCCGTTCCCATGGCCATCGGCGCCCACCATCGGCGCCGCCTGCGCGAGATCTGGCGCTCGGCGGGCTGGCCGTGTCAGGACGCCGTCGAGATCGAGCTGCTCGCCGCCGGGCTGCTCGAACGCCGCAGCGACGCCGCCGGGCGCGAGACACTGCGCGTCAGCGGCGCCGGTATCGATGTGTTGGCGGCCACGCTGCAGAAGAATCGTCGCGTGCGCGACTCTCACGAGGCCCTGGTAGCGCGCGTGGCCCTGCAGATGCAGCGCGCCGGGCGCATCGCCTGGTGTGGCCTGTCACTGCGCTCGCTCATCGCCGACCCCGACCATGCCAAGGGCGCACGCTGGCAGTTGGCTATGCCCGATGTGTTCTCGGTGCGCCACACCACAGTGGCGACCTACCTGCAGTCGGCGGTGCACGAGATCAAGGTCCGGCGCGCCGACCTCTTGTCCGATCTGCGCCATGCCGACAAGCGCGCAGCCTATCTGGCCATGGCCGGGGAGTGTTGGTACGTGCTGGCGGAAGGCATCGCCGAGCCGAGCGAGGTGCCGCCGGAGTGTGGCGTGCTGATCGCAAGAGGGCCCGCCTTTGCTGAGCTCGACGTCGCCCGTCCGGCGCCCACCCGGGCCATGCCCTTCGACGCAGGCCTGCCCTTTGCGGTCTGGATGGCACTTGCGCGTGCAGCGCCCGTGCCCTGGCCCGACGACGATGCACAGCGCTGGCTCGGCGAGCCGGCCGACGACCCGCCTGCGTAGCCGCCGAGGCCGGCGCACAATGAGGGCCCGAGCAGCCAGCTTGCGACCCCCCCGGGTGACCCAATGCAACGACTGAAGAAGCGCGCCTCTACCCTGTTCGCCGCCATGGCCATGGTCGCTGCCTGGCCGCTCGCCGTGATCGGCGCGCCCAGCCAGCCGTCGACGAATGTGGCCTGGGTGGCGGCCGCAGCCGATGGCGACATCGACCGCGCCTTTTCGCAGGCCAGGGCCGAATCCAAGCCCCTGCTGCTGTATTGGGGGGCCAGCTGGTGCCCCCCCTGCAACCAGTTGAAGGCGACCCTGTTCAATCGCCAGGACTTTGCCGCCCAGAGCAAGTCCTTCGTCGCCGTGCACATCGATGGCGACCGCCCGGCCGCGCAGAAGCTCGGCACGCGCTTCAAGGTCAGCGGCTACCCGACTCTGGTCCTCTTCACGCCCAGCGGCAGCGAGATCACGCGCCTGCCCGGCGAGGCCGACGCGCCGCAAGTGATGGCCTTGCTGCAGGCCGGCCTAGCCGGTGGTCGCCCGATGGCGGCGGTGCTGGCCGACGCGCGGGCGGGCAAACCGCTTACGGCCAACGAGTGGCGCATGCTGTCCTTCCACTCCTGGGAAATCGACGAGAGCGGTCTGGTCGACAAGGGTGACCGCCCAGCCGTTCTGGCCGAGCTGGCCGCCAAGAGCCAGACACAGGGCGACAACGAGACCAGTACGCGGCTGTGGCTGAAGGCGCTCGCCGCTAGCGACGACGGCCAGGGCGTCAAGCCCGACGCCGCCCTGCGCCAGCGGGTGCAGCGGGTGCTGGCCGATCCGGCCCTGGCGCGCACCCATATGGACGTGCTGGTCAATGGCGCGGCCGACATCGTCAAGGCATTGAGCAGCGACGATGCGGCCGAGCGCGCGCCCCTGGTGGCGCAGGTCGATGCCGCGCTCGCGCGCCTGCAGGCTGATGCGACGCTGTCGCGCGGCGATCGCGTCAGCGCCTTGATCGAGCGCGTCGAACTGGCGCGCCTGGGCCAGCCGAAGGCCACCACCCAGCCGGCGCTGCCTCCGGCCCTGGTGCAGGAGGTGCGAGCCTTGTCGGCGCGCATGGACGGCGAAACCAGCGATGGCTACGAGCGGCAAGCGGTCATCACCGCCGTTGCCTACCTGCAGGGCCAAGCGGGCCTGTGGGCAGAGAGCGACGCCCTGCTCAAGGCCAACCTGGCCAAGAGCCATTCGCCGTACTACCTGATGAGCCAGCTTGGCGGCAACGCCAGGAAGCTGGGCAAGAACGACGAGGCCCTGCGCTGGTACCGGCAGGCTTACGACAAGAGCCAGGGCCCGGCGACACGCCTGCAATGGGGCGCCAGCTACCTCAACGCGCTGGTCGATCTGGCGCCCGGGGACGCTGCACGGATCGAGAAGACGGCGGCCAGCCTGTTCGCCCAGGCGGCCCTGGACAAGGGCGCGTTCCATGAGCGCAGCGCGCGTTCGCTGCAGCGCGTGGGCAAGAAGCTCGGCAGTTGGAACGCCGACGGCAAGCATGCGGCGAGCGTCAAGCGGCTGCAGGCCCAGCTCGATGGCGTCTGCGCCAAGGTCGATGCCGCCGACGGCCAGCGAGCGACCTGCGTGGCCCTGTTGCCGCGCAAGTCCTGACGCTTCGCCAGGCCGTGCCGCGCGCCGTTCTCGACGAAGCCCGAATCCACCCGGCGATCCGCGCCCGCGTTGCCGGCTACCACGCCGACATCGTGCAGGAGGTTGAGCGCGCGGTCGCGGCGCATCCGGTGGTGGTGGTCGGCATGGGCCAGAACCCACACCCGGGCCGCGCGCGTCGTGCACTCGACGCCGCAGGCATCCCGCACCACGACCTCGACTTCGGCAGCTACCTGGGCGGCTGGCGTCGGCGCAGCGCCCTCAAGCTGTGGGCCGGCTGGCCGACGCTGCCGATGGTCTTCGTGCGCGGTACCCTGGTCGGCGGCGCCGACGATCTGATCAAGCTGATCGCCAGCGGCGAGCTGAAGCGCCTGCTGGGCTGAGCGGTCATTCGCCACGGGCGGCGGCCATCCGGCGCGCCGCGCAGGCTGTCTGTCCGGGCGCGCCGGCGCGCCACGGGCCCGCCGTGACAATGCGCGCCATGCCAAAGAATTTCCTTCGCTGCCGGGCCCTGTGTGCGCTGGCGCTGGCCGCGGCAGGCCTTGGCCTGCCAGTGATCGCCTCGGCCGCCGACGTCGGAACGATGCCTTGCCGTCTGCGCGGTGTCGAGCACGAAGCCCTGTGTGGCAGCGTGCAGCGGGCGTTGGACCCGGCGCGCCCACAAGGGCCGGCGATCGCGGTGCACTACGCGGTGCTGCCGGCGCTGGCGCGCAACAAGCGGCCTGACCCGGTGTTCTTCTTCGCCGGGGGGCCGGGGCAGAGCACGATCGAGATCGCGCCTCAGGTGGCTGCGATGCTGGCGCGCTTTGCCAACCGCCGCGACATCGTCCTGGTCGACCAGCGCGGCACCGGGCGTAGCGCGCCGCTGCTGTGCGACGCCGACGACCCGATGTTGCCGCTCGCCGAGCAGTTCACGCAGGAACGCCAGCGCGAACGCGTCGCGGCTTGCCTGACACGGCTGAAGGGCTTGCCGCACGGCGACCTGCGCTTCTACACGACCACGCTCGCGATGCAGGACGCCGAGGCCGTGCGCAGCGCGTTGGGCGCCGAACGCATCAACCTTGTCGGTGCCTCCTACGGCACCCGGGCCGTGCTCGAGTACCAGCGCCAGTTTCCCCAACGGGTGCGGCGCGCCGTGATCGACGGCGTGGCGCCGCCCGACATGGTGCTGCCGACGTCGTTCTCGACCGACAACCAGGCAGCGCTCGACGCGCTGTTCAAGGCCTGCGAGGCCGAGCCCGCCTGCGCAGCACGCGAACCGCAGCTGCGCCAGCGCTGGCGCGATCTGCTGGCCTCACTGCCGCGCACAGTGGAGGTGCGGCATCCGCTCAGCGATCGCCCCGAGCGCTTGACGCTGACCCGCGATGTCTTGCTCGGCATGGTGCGCGGACCGCTCTACGTGCCGGCGCTCGGCGCAGCGTTGCCGGCCGCGATCGGCCAGGCGACGCGTGGGCGCTTCGACGCCCTCGCCGGCCTGGCACAGGCGCTCGGCGGTCGACGTGGATTGCAGCTGGCCGCAGGCATGCACTTCTCGGTGGTCTGTGCCGAGGACTACCCGCGCATCGCTGCCGCCACCGACAAGCCGGGTGCCGACTTCGGCGACAGCTTTGGCGCGCTCTACCGCGAGCTCTGCGCAGACTGGCCGCGCGGCGAGGTGCCCTCGGCGTTCTATTCCGTACCGGCGGCGCCGGCGGCGACTTTGCTGTTGTCGGGTGGCATCGACCCGGTGACACCGCCGCGCCACGGCGAGCGCGTGGCCAAAGCCCTCGGGGCCAAGGCACGGCACGTGGTCGTGCCCCATGCTGGCCACGGCGTGATGGCCCTGGGATGCATGCGCGACGTGTTGTTCCGCTTCATCGACGCGGAAAGCGACGAAGAGGCCTTGAAGGTCGACGCCACGTGCGTCACCGGCATTCCGCGCCCTCCGATGTTTGCGCTGCCCGGAGCCGCCCCATGATCGAGGTTCAGCAGCTGGCCAAGCGCTTTACGCAGGGCCGCGGCAAGAAGGCGCGCACGGTCCAGGCGGTGGACGGTGTGAGCTTCCAGGCGCAGGACGGCCGCATCACCGGCCTGCTCGGCCCGAATGGCGCCGGCAAGACCACAACGCTGCGCATGTTGGCGGGACTGCTCACCCCTGATGGCGGGCAGCTTCACGTCGACGGCATCGATGTGCGGCGCAATCCGCAGGCGGCCCTGGCGCGCATGGGTGTGCTGAGCGATGCGCGCGGCCTCTACCCGCGCCTCAGCGCACGCGAGAACATCGTCTACTACGGCCGCTTGCACGGCATGAGCGACGCTGCAGCGTCCCAACGCGCGGACGTCCTGGCCCGCATGCTCGACATGACAGGGCTGCTGGACCGTCGCACCGAGGGCTTCAGCCAGGGCGAGCGCATGAAGACGGCGCTGGCGCGTGCTCTGGTGCACAACCCGCCCAACATCATTCTCGACGAGCCGACCAATGGACTCGACGTGCTGGCCACGCGCGCCTTGCGTGAGGCGCTGCGCCGGCTGCGCGACAACGAGGGCAAGTGCATCGTCTTTTCGACCCACATCATGCAGGAGGTGGAGCGCCTGTGCGACCAGGTGATCGTCGTCGCGCACGGGCGCACCGTGGCCGAAGGCGGCGTGGCCGAGTTGAACGCGATGTGCGGCGAGCACGACTTCGAGGAGAGCTTCGTCAAGCTGGCATTCAGCGCCGAAGAGAGGGCTCAGGCATGAATGCGTGGGTGGTGTTTTGTAAGGAGCTGGTCGACGCGCTGCGCGACAGGCGCACCTTGCTCGTGGTCCTGTTGTCGTCGGTGGCAATCGGTCCTTTGGTGCTGATCGCGCTGTCGGCTCTGGTGGCCGGCATCGAGAAGCGTGCCGAGGAGCGCACGGTGGTCGCGGCCGGCATCGAACACGCGCCGAGCCTGCGCAACTACCTCGAACGCCAGACCTATCGGATCGACGCGGCCCCGGCGGACTACGAGGCCCGGCTCAGGAGCCACTCGCTAGGCGACCCGGTGCTGCTGATCGGCAAGGGCTTCGAGGCCGAGCTCGCTCGCGGCGAAGCGCCTCTGTTGGAAATCGTGTCGAGCAGCGGCAACCAGCGCGCCGGCAGCAGCGTGAACCGCCTGCTGCGCCTGTTGCGAGGCTTCTCCAGCGAGCAGGCCAGCCTGCGCCTCGCGTTGCGCGGAATCGCGCCCGCGACGCTGGAGGTGGTCGAGGTGCAAGAGCGTGATCTCGCCAACCCCCAGTCGCGTGCGGCGCAGTTCACCGGCATGTTGCCCTTCTTCGTGCTGATGGCCGTGCTGTACGGCGCCCTCAACGCGGCACTGGACACGACCGCCGGCGAACGCGAGCGCGGCTCGCTCGAGCCGCTGTTGATGAGCCCGGCCTCGCGCCTGTCCCTGGTCGTCGGCAAGTGGGGTGCGGTGGCGGCCGTCGGCATGCTGATCGCGCTGCTCAGCTGTTTTTCCTTCCTCCCGGCACAGGCCCTGCTGCGCAGCGAGACCCTGGCAGCGATGTTCCAGTTCGGGCTGCGCGAAGTGGCCCTCTTCCTGGCCCTGCTGGCGCCGCTGGCAGCGGCGCTGGCGGCGGTGATGATGGCGATTGCCATCCGCTGCAAGACCTTCAAGGAGGCGCAGGCCAACAACACCGTGGTCGTGCTCGGCGTGTCCCTGCTGCCGCTGGTGACCGTATTCAATCAGAGCGGCGAGGCGCCCTGGCACCTGGTCGTGCCAGCGCTCGGCCAGGTCGCGTTGATGAACCGGGTGCTGAAGGGCGAGGCGGTCGGGGGCCTCGACGTGCTGCTGCCGCTGGTGGTGTGCGCGCTGATCACCGCGGCGGGCCTTGTGTTCGTGGCGCGACAGTTGCGCACCGCCGCGATCAGGTAGGTAGCCTAATCGTTCAGGTGCTGCACGGCGCGCTGGACTTCGCCTTGCCAGGGCAGGCCGTAGACGATCTGGCTCAGGTGGCGGGCCGATTCCCAGGCCGTCAGCACTTCGCCCTGCGGACCGAGCAGGCGCAGGTTGCTGACCACGCACATCGGGTCGGCCATGGCGACCACGTCGCGCGAGACCATGACCCAGTCCCAGGCCACCCCGACCTCGCCGTCGGCGGCTGCGCCGCGCCACATGGTCTGACCGCTGAGGGGGGCTTCCTCGTCCGAGGCCGGGAATATTTGCGTATCCAGGTGGTCGAATCGCAAATGAGAGGCGCCGTCGGCCTGCCACAATAATGGCGGCCAAGCGCGGATACTCCAAGACATGTTCATGGTCGACTCCTTGTGTTCGCGCGGAGAGGAAGGGTTCCGCGGTGCGCGCAGTTTGGCGAAGGCGACCCGACATTCCTAGCCGTAAGAACTGCCGGGGCCCCTGGGTCAATTTGTGAAAAGATGCTGCAAGGCGACTACCTTTCGGTGCTCGAAGCGAAGGACCACGACCAGTTTCGGTCGGTGGTGATTCGCTTTGCGAAGAACCTGGGCTTCGACACGGTGTCGGCCATGGTGGCTGTCGACCGGGTCGGCAGCGCGCCCGAGTTCGTCGCCGTTCACAACACGCCGATGGCGTTCCAGCAGACCTTCGACGACGTGAGCGTCGGCAAGCGCGACCCGGTGTCGCAGCACTGCAAGCGCAACACGGTGCCCATCATCTGGGGCCAGCAGACCTACCTCGACCATCAAGCGATCGAACTCTGGGAGCACCAAGCGCACTACGGCTACCGGAACGGCATCGCCATGGCCCTGCACCTGCCCGAGGGCCGACACTTTCTGCTCGGCGTCGATCGCGACCAGGCCCTGCCCGCCGACAAGGGCGAACTGACGAGAATTGTTGCTGACCTGCAACTCTTTGCCGTGCATGCCCAGGACACGGCGCTCAGGATGCTGGTGTCCGAAGCCGCGCGTCCCGAACTGCCCGCCCTGACCCCGCGCGAACTGGAAGTGCTGCGCTGGACCATGGACGGCAAGACCAGCAAGGAGGTGGCAGTGCAACTGGGCAACGGCGAGCGCACGACGCTCTGGCACCTGCAGAATGCAATGGTCAAACTCGGTTGCAATTCCAAGCATCAGGCGGTGCTGAAGGCCCTGCGCCTGGGGTTGATCCAGTGACCCCCCGTAAGAACTGACAGTTACGCGCGCCCTGAGTCGCTGCTGGAATCGAGTCTCGATTCTCAGCAACCACGCACATAGGAGCGCGCATGAAAAAGGCACGTAACGCCCTCGGCCGTTGGATCCAACGCATTGCGAGCAAGTCCCGCTCGGGACTGCCAGCGCAAGCTGCGCAGCGGCCCCAGGAGCTTGACGAGCGGGCGCTGACACAAGTGGGCGGCGGCTTCGACTCCTCGAGCCAGACGCCGAACAAGGGTTGGTGAACATCTTCCGCCGCGAGGCGCTGGAATCCCAGCAGACCTCGTGGATCGGCGAGATTCAGCTCGTCCGGCCGCTGTCTCTGGGTCTGCTGACCGGCACGGTCGCCCTGGCGGTGCTGGCCGTCGGCGCCCTTCTGGCGCTTGGCGAGTACACGCGCAAGGTGCACGTGACCGGTGTGCTGGTGCCCGACCGTGGCGTCATCCGCCTGGTGCCGCCACAGGACGCGGTGGTGCTGGAGCGGCGCATCGCAGAGGGCGCCCGTGTGCGAGCCGGCGACGTGCTGTTCGTGCTTTCGCTCGATCGGGCCGCGGCGGGCGGGGGCACGCAGGCCGCTGTGCTGCGCTCGCTGGCCGAACGCGAGACGAGCTTGCGCAACGCCGCGGCGCAACAACAGGTGCTGCTCGAAAGCCAGGCCGCCGCACTCGACCGCCGTCGCACTGACCTGCAACGCGAGCGCGTGGCCCTAGACGCCGAGGCCGCATTGCTCGCCAAACGCATCGCGTTGGCTGAGCAGGCGCAGGCTCGGCTCGAATCGCTGCGCGGCGACAACTTTGTGTCCGCGGCCCAGGTCCAGGCCAAGGCAGAAGACTTGCTCGGATTGCAGGCGCAGCGGCAGGCCCAGGAGCGCCAGCGCAGCGCGCACGAGCGCGACATCGCCGCCCTCGAGGCGCAGCGCCGCGAGTTGCCCCTGCAAGCCGGCGCACGCATCGGTGAACTCGAACGCGAACGCGCCGAGCTGGCCCAAAAGAGCGCCGAGAGCGAGGCCCAGCGCAGCCTGGTGATTCGTGCGCCGCAGGATGGCGTCGTCAGCGGGCTGTTGGCCTCGCCGGGGCAGACCGTCACGGCCGCATCGGCGCTGGCCAGCCTGGTGCCTGCGGGGTCGACCCTGCAGGCGCACCTGTACGCGCCCTCGAGTGCGGTCGGCTTCTTGCGGGCGCAGCAGCCGGTGCTGCTGCGCTACCACGCCTTTGCGTACCAGAAGTTCGGCCACCAGCAGGGGCGCATCGAGCAGGTGTCGCTCGCCCCCCTGCAGGCCGCCGAGCTGGCGGGCCAGCCCTGGGCCGGCATGGCGCGCGAGCCGATGTACCGCATCACCGTCGCGCTGGAGCGCCAGCAGATGCCGGCCTACGGCGCCCTGCAACCCCTGGCGCCGGGCATGCAGCTCGACGCCGATGTGCCGATCGAGCGGCGCAAGCTCTACGAGTGGCTGTTCGAGCCCGTGCTGGGCGTGGCCGGGCGCGTCTGACCGCGATGACGGCGGCCCTGGACCTTTCGCTCTCCGGCTGGTTCGGCGCTCGCCGCGTGCCCCTCGTGCTGCAGACCGAGGCGGCCGAGTGTGCGCTGGCCTGCCTGGCGATGGTGGCGGCGGCGCATGGCCACCGCACCGATCTGCCGACCTTGCGCCAGCGCTTCTCGCTGTCGCTGAAGGGCGCGACGATGGCCGACCTGGTGCGCATGGCCGGCGACATGAAGTTCAATCCGCGCGCGCTGCGCGCCGAGCCCGAGCAGTTGTCGCAGCTGGCCTTGCCCAGCGTCTTGCACTGGGACCTGAACCACTTCGTCGTGCTGACTGCGGTGCGCGGCAACATCGCCACTGTGCACGATCCGGCACGAGGTGTGCGGCGCATGAGGCTCGACGAGCTGTCGCGCCACTTCACCGGTATTGCGCTCGAGTTGATGCCGGCGGCCGACTTCACGCCGAAGACCGAGCGCCAGACCGTCACGCTCAAGCAACTGCTCGGGCCGGTGCGCGGGCTGAAGCGCTCCTTGTTGCAGATCTTCGTTCTCGCGGCCGGCCTCGAAGCCTTCGTCCTGTTGAGCCCGTTCTTCCTGCAATGGGTGGTCGATGGCGTTCTGGTCAGCGCCGACCGCGACCTGCTGGTCACGCTGGGCCTGGGCTTCGGCCTGCTGGTGCTGCTGCAGGTGGGCACCGCGGCGATCCGCTCCTGGGCTGTGCTGCACCTGTCGGCCACGCTCAATCTGCAGTGGCTCGGCAATGTCTTCGCGCACCTGATGCGCCTGCCGATGGCCTGGTTCGAGAAGCGACACACCGGCGACATCTGGTCGCGCTTCGCTGCCGTGCAGCAGATCCAGAAGACACTGACCACGCACTTCATCGAAGCGGTGCTTGACGGCCTGCTGGTGGTGGCGACGCTGGCGATGCTGCTGTTCTACAGCCTCACACTGACGGCCGTGGTGCTCGCCGCCGTGGCCGCCTACGCAGCCCTGAGGTGGGCCTTCTTTCGCCCGCTGCGCGAGGCGACCGAGGAGGCCCTGGTGCACGAGGCGCGCCAGTCGAGCCATTTCCTAGAGTCGCTGCGTGGGGTGCAGTCGATCAAGCTGTTCAACCGCCAGGCCGATCGCCAGGCGCGCTTCATGAACCGCGTCGTCGACACCATGAACGCCGACATTGCGACGCGCAAGCTCGAACTGCTGTTCTCGATCTTGCACAGGTTGCTCTTCGGCGTCGAGCGGGTCGCCGTGGTGTGGCTGGGGGCGCTGCTGGTGATGGAGCAACAGCTGTCGGTCGGCATGCTGTTCGCGTTCGTCGCCTTCAAGGAGCAGTTCGCGCAGCGGGTCAGTGCCCTGATCGACAAGGGTGTCGAGTTGCGCATGCTGCGCCTGCAGGGCGAGCGCTTGGCCGACATCGTGCTCGCCGCGCCGGAAGACGAAGGGCTGCCGGGGTTTGCCGGCGACCGCGCGGACGAGAGCGCGCAGCCGCCCCGGATCGAAGTGCGTGGCGTGAGCTTTCGCTACGCGGATGGCGAACCCGAGGTGTTGCGCGGACTGAACTTCGCGATCGAGCCGGGCGAATCGGTGGCCATCGTCGGTCCCTCCGGCTGCGGCAAGACCACGTTGTTGAAACTGATGCTCGGCATCCATGCGCCCGGTGCGGGCGAGTTGCGCATCGGTGGCCTGCCCTTGACCCAACTCGGGCTGGCGCGCTGGCGCTCGATGGTCGGTACGGTGATGCAGGACGACGCCCTGCTGGCAGGCTCGGTGGCCGACAACATCTGCTTCTTCGACGATGCCCCCGATGCCGGGTGGATCGCAGAATGCTCACGTCTGGCTTCGGTGCACGACGAAATCGAGGCGATGCCGATGGGGTACCACACCCTCATCGGTGACATGGGGGGCAGCCTCTCGGGCGGTCAGCGGCAGCGACTTTTGCTCGCGCGCGCGTTGTACAAGCGCCCGCGCATACTGCTGCTCGACGAAGCCACCAGCGCGCTGGACGTCGAGCGCGAACGGATCGTCAATCAGCAGGTGCGCCAACTCCGGTTGACACGGGTGATCGTGGCGCACCGGCCGGAAACGATTGCCAGTGCTTCACGGGTGATCGTGCTTGGCGACGGCCGGGTGACGCAGGATCTGCGCTCGGTCCCGGGCGTCGGACGCAACTGAGCACGGTTCAGGGCGCCCCGCTTAAAATTGAGGCAGTTTTTGCCTGTCGGCGCGCGGTGCGTTGCCGCCTCCTTCCGTGCTCCACCCCCAAACCTTCGATGTCATTGTGATCGGTGGCGGCCATGCCGGCACCGAGGCCGCGCTCGCCGCCGCGCGCATGGGCTGCACGACGCTCCTGCTCAGCCACAACATCGAGACCCTGGGGCAGATGAGCTGCAACCCGTCGATCGGAGGCATCGGCAAGGGCCATCTGGTCAAGGAGGTCGACGCGCTGGGTGGCGCCATGGCCCTCGCAACCGACGAAGCGGGGATCCAGTTCCGCATCCTCAACTCGAGCAAGGGGCCGGCGGTGCGCGCCACGCGCGCTCAAGCCGACCGCGTGCTCTACAAGGCCGCCATCCGTCAGCGCCTGGAAGCGCAGCCGAATCTGTGGCTGTTCCAGCAGGCCGTCGATGACCTGATGCTGGAAGGGGATCGGGTGATCGGCGCCATCACGCAAGTGGGCGTTCGCTTCTGTGGAAGGGCAGTTGTTCTGACGGCCGGCACATTCCTGGACGGACGTATCCATGTCGGCTTGCAGCACTACAGCGCCGGCCGGGCGGGCGACCCGCCCGCCGCCACGTTGTCGGCGAGGCTGAAGGAGCTGAAGCTGCCGCAGGGCCGCCTGAAGACCGGGACGCCGCCGCGCCTCGACGGCCGTTCGATCGACTTCAGCCGCTTGGCCGAGCAGCCCGGCGACCTCGATCCGGTGCCGGTGTTCAGCTTCATGGGCGATGCGGCGATGCATCCGCGCCAGCTGCCATGCTGGATCACGCACACCAACCAGCAGACGCACGACATCATCCGTAGCGGCTTCGACCGCAGCCCGATGTTCACCGGCATGATCGAGGGCGTCGGGCCGCGCTACTGCCCGAGCATCGAGGACAAGATCAACCGCTTCGCTGACAAGTCGAGCCACCAGATCTTCCTCGAGCCGGAGGGGTTGACGACGCACGAGTTCTACCCGAACGGCATCTCGACCTCGCTGCCGTTCGATGTGCAGATCGCTGCCGTGCAATCGATGGTGGGCCTGGAAAAGGCCCACATCCTGCGGCCGGGCTATGCCATTGAGTACGACTACTTCGATCCGCGCGGCCTGAAGACGAACTTCGAGACGCGGGCGATCCGGGGCCTGTACTTTGCGGGGCAGATCAATGGCACGACCGGCTACGAAGAGGCCGCGGCTCAGGGCCTGTTCGCGGGCATCAACGCGGCCTTGCAGGTAAAGGGCCAGGCCCCATGGCTGCCGCGGCGCGACCAGGCCTACCTCGGCGTCCTGGTCGACGACCTCGTGACGCAGGGCGTGACCGAGCCGTACCGCATGTTCACCAGCCGCGCCGAATACCGGTTGCAGCTGCGCGAAGACAACGCCGACGCACGTCTGACCGACGTGGGCCGCGCGATGGGCTTGGTCGACGATGGGCGCTGGGCCGCCTTCAACCGCAAGCGTGACGCTGTTTCACGTGAAACAGAGCGGCTGAAATCGACCTGGGTGCACCCCGGCATCGTCCCGGCAGCCGAGGCCGAGCGCCTGCTCGGCAAGGCCTTGGAGCATGAGCACAGTTTGGCCGACCTGTTGCGCCGGCCGGGGATTGGTTTCGATGCCGTCAGCGAGATGGCCTCGATTGCGCGGCCCGAGGCACAGACCGTTTCACGTGGAACATTGGTTGCCGAGTTCGGCGCGTCGCTGGCGACAGCGGTTGTCGAGCAACTCGAGATCGCCACCAAGTACGCCGGGTATATCGACAAGCAGGTCGAGGAAGTCGAGCGCGCGGCCCACTTCGAAGGGCTGGCGCTGCCACCGGAGCTGGACTATGGGCAAGTGACGGCACTCAGCCACGAGGTGCGGCAGAAGCTCGGCCGGCACCGCCCGCAGACCCTCGGCCAGGCCGCACGCATCGCCGGCGTCACGCCGGCCGCCATCTCGCTGCTGCTCGTGCACCTGAAGAAGGGGCGCTTCAAGGGCTTCGCTGCTGCCAACGAGCAAGCGTCGCGGCGTGCCGCCGACGAGGCGGCTTGAGCGCAGCCGACCACGGCCGCGAAGCGCTGCAGGCCGACGCCGCGGCGCTGGGTTTGAGCCTGGCGCCGGAAGCTGCCGATCGGTTATTGGCCTACCTGCAATTGCTGGCGAAGTGGAACGCTACTTACAACCTCACCGCCGTGCGTGACCCGGTGCTGATGCGCACGCAGCACCTCGCCGATTGCCTGGCAGTGGTTCCTTCGCTGCGCCGCCGCTCCGCTGCCGGCCGGCCTGCGCGGATCCTCGACGTCGGCAGCGGTGGCGGTCTACCGGGTGTCGTGCTGGCGTCGGTCGATCCGGCATGGGACGTGACCTGCGTCGATGCCGTGGGCAAGAAGGCCGCATTCGTGCGGCAAGTGGCTGCTGAACTGACCCTGCCCAACCTGCACGCAGTGCATGCACGAGTCGAGGCCCTGGCGCCCCAGTCCTTCGGCGTGGTTACCGCGCGCGCGTTTGCCACGCTGGTGGACTTCACCCGCTTGACCCGGCCGCTGCTGGCCCCGGACGGGGTCTGGATGGCGATGAAGGGCCAGCGCCCGGAGGCCGAGATCGCCGCGCTGGGGCAGGACATCGACGTGTTTCACGTGGAACCGCTCCGTGTGCCGGGGCTGGATGCCGAGCGCTGTCTGGTCTGGATGCGCGTGCGGTGAAGCGTCTCGCGTCCTGGCTCCTGGCTGGCTCCGCGGCTGCGCTGGCACAACCCGCGGCCGCTCCGCTGCAGCCGCTGCCCACACTCGAGATCGCCCCGTACATGGGCACGTGGTACCAGGTGCTCTGGATCCCGAACCGCTTCCAGAAACAATGCGTGGCCGACACAGTTGCCACGTACCGCGAGCTGGCTGACGGCACCGTCGAGGTGATCAACCGTTGCCGACAGGCCGACCGCAGCATCGACAGCGTGCGCGGCATTGCCCGTGCGCCGGCGGGCGTGGCGCGCATCGAGGGCGGCAAGCTGATGCCGGCGCGGCTGGAGGTTAGTTTCCTGCCGGCGTGGCTGCGCTGGACGGGCATCGGATGGGGCGCATATTGGGTCGTCGAGCTCGCTGCCGATGGCCGCTATGCCATTGTCAGCGAGGCGTCTCGTGAGTATTTGTGGGTCTTGTCCAGACAGTCTGCACTCACTCCGATGGACGAGTCGGTCATCCGAACCCGGCTGCAGGTGCTTGGGTTCGATCTCGCGCAAGTGCAGGTCCACCGCCACGGCATGCGCTGAATTACGGCGCGCCAAGCGCACTTTTCGCAGCCTTGGGAGGTGTTGCGGCAGGGTTGAAATACTGTATAAACAAACAGTTGTTCAGCCGGATTTCTCACCCCTTCCCATTGCCTGCCATGCGCAGCGTCTCCCTTGTTTTCCCTGCCGGCAAGCCTGTTCCGGTCTGGCGTGCCGACCAGATCGACTGCGCCGTGGGTGGCATGGCCGCCCGACCCAGCGGCCATGCCGCGCTCGACGCTGAACTGCCCGGTGGCGGCTGGCCAGCGGGCGGGCTGATCGAACTGCTGTTACCGGCCCCCGGCTGCGGCGAAGTGCGCCTGCTGGCGCCGGTCCTGGCCGCAGCCTCACTGCTGTGGATCGCGCCGCCCTTCATACCCTATGCGCCGGCCTTGGCCGGACTCGGGCTGGCGCTCGAACGCCTGACGATCGTCACGCCGGCCAGCGCAGCCGATGCGGCCTGGGCCGCCGAGCAGGCGCTGCGCGCGGGCGCGCTGTCGGCGGTGCTGTGGTGGCAGGCAGAGGCGCACACCGCGGCCATGCCCGCCACCTTGCGCCGCCTGCACCTGGCCGCCGAGGAGGGCCGCACGCCGCTGTTCGCGCTGCGGCCGGCGGCCATGCGTATGCAATCCTCGCCCGCACCGCTGCGCCTGGCGCTCGAGCCGGCCGCTTCGCAGGGCCTGACGGTGGAGGTGTTCAAGCGCCGCGGGCCGCCGATGGCGGCGCCGCTCGTGCTCACGTTGCCGGGTGGCCCAGCCCTGCGCCGTCCACGCCGGGCCCTGCAGCCGACTCCGCGAGAGCCTCTTCATGCTGTGGTTCGCCCTGTACCTGAGCGAGCTGCCGCTTGAGGCATGGCTGGTCACCGCGCCCGCCCACGATGTGGCGGCAAGGCCTTGCTGCGTGGTCGAGGCGCGGCGCGTGGTGCTGGCCGATGCGGCCGCGGCCGCGGCCGGCGTCACAGCGGGTATGAGCGCTGCTACAGCGGCCTCGCTGCTGTCGGGCGCAGCTGGCTTGCAGATCCTGGCTCGCGACCCGCTGCGTGAGGCCGCCCAGGTCGAACGCCTGGCGCTCGCGCTGGCGCGCTTCACGCCCGCGCTCGTTCTGCAACGCGACGGCGTGCTGCTCGAGCTGAGCGCCTCGCTGCGACTGTTCGGCGGGGCGCGGGCGCTGTGGCACTCGGTGCGTCAGTGCGCTCAGACCGCTGGCGTGCACGCCCTGCGCATGGCCGCGGCGCCCACCGCCACGGCGGCAGCGGTACTGGCTCGCGTCGAGTTGCCCGCACCAGCGCGGCCGCGCGCGTTGAGCACGCGCCTCAATGCGCTGCCGCTCGCCGAGACCCTGGCGTCGTGGGACATCGATTCGCGCCTGGGCGAACTGCTGCACGGCATCGGCTGCCGAACGCTGGGCGATGCGCGCGCCTTGCCGCGCACCGGCCTGCAGCGGCGCGGTGCCGCCGCGCTGCTCGACACCGTCGCACGCGCCTACGGCGAGGCGCCCGATCCGCAACCCTGGTTCGAGCCACCGCCGCGCTTCGAGATGGGCCTGGAACTGCTGCACCGCGCCGACAACGCGGCGATGCTGGTCTTCGCCACCCAACGCCTGGTGCAGCCGTTGGCGGGCTGGCTGGTGCAGCAGGGCCTGGCGGCGGCCCGCCTCACACTGCTGTTGCGCCACGAAACCAGCCTGCGCCATGCGCAGCCCGATACCGCATTGCCCCTGGCTCTCGGCGACCCCACGCGCGATGCGGCGCAGCTCATGCTGCTGCTGCGTGAGCGCCTGCAGCGCAGCACCCTGTCGGCGCCGGTGTACGCCATCGTCCTGCGGCTCGACGAAGCGGTGAGCCACGCCGCCCAGGCGAAAGATCAGGCGAGCCTGTGGCGCGAGTCCGGCGCTGCCCGCAACGAAGATGCGCCGGCCTTGTTCGATCGCCTGGCGGCGCGGCTTGGGGCCGAGCGCGTGCAACGGCCCACGCCCGTGGCCGACCACCGACCCGAGCGGGCGATGAAGCTCGTGCCGCTGCACCAGGCGTGCGCCCCGGCGAAGGCACAGGTCGAAAGCCATGCGTTGCCGCGCCCCGCTTGGCTGCTGCCCGAGCCGCTGCGCCTGGCCGAAGAAAAGGCCAGCGGCCAGCCACTGCACCAAGGGGCCCCGATCGACTTGCTGAGCCGCGCCGAGCGCATCGAAGCCGGCTGGTTCGACGGCGAACTGGTGTGTCGCGACTACCACGTGGCCCAGGCGCGCGACCGGCGCTGGCTGTGGGTGTTTCGCGAGCGCCGCGGCGCGCAGGCACATTGGTATCTGCATGGCGTGTTCGGATGACGCGAACGCATGAGCCAGGGGGCTGACATTCCGTGCCGCAACCTGCCCATCCCAAGGCGCCTCGCCCGCGCCCACCGCTCGCATCGCCAGCGGTCGGGGCCGACACCCTGCCGGCCTATGCCGAGCTGCATTGCCGCTCCAACTTCAGCTTCCTCGTCGGCGCCTCGCATCCGCAGGAGCTGGTCGCGCGCGCGGCCCAACTCGGCTACGCGGCGATCGCGATCACCGACGAATGCTCGGTCGCCGGCGTGGTGCGCGCGCACGAGGAAGCGAAGCGCCAGGCCGCAGGCGGCAGCGCGCTCCAGCTCATCATCGGCAGCGAGTTCGTGCTGGAGGGCGAGGGCAACGCTGCGGGCTGCCGCCTCGTCCTGCTCGCGCACGACCGCGAAGGCTACGGCCATCTCTGTGAGCTGATCACTCAGGCCCGGCTGCGCAGCGAGAAAGGGCATTACCGTGCGTTGATGCGCGATGTCGATGCCGGCCCGCTTGCCGGCATGCCGAACTGCAGCGCACTCTTGATCCCGCGCCGCGACGATCCGCCGCAGACCCTGTTCGCCCAGGCCCATTGGCTGCAGGCGACTTTCGGCGATCGCGCAGCGATCGCTGTCGAACTGCTGATGCACGCCGACGACACGCTGCTGATCGAGCGCCTCGACGCGGTGGTTGCACGGACCGGGCTGCCGCTGGCCGCGGCCGGCGACGTGCTGATGCACCTGCGTTCACGCAAGGCGCTGCAGGACACGCTGACGGCGATCCGCCTGAAGACGCCGGTCGCCGATTGCGGCTTCTCGCTCGTGCGCAACGCCGAGCAGCACCTGCGCTCACGCCTGCGGCTGGCGCAGCTGTACCGGCCCGCGTGGCTGCACACGAGCGTCGAGATCGCCGCACGCTGCAGCTTCTCGCTCGACGAACTGGCCTACCAATACCCGTCTGAGCTGGTACCGGAAGGCCACACGCCGACCACCTGGCTGCGCGTGCTCGCCGAGCGCGGTGCGCGCCAGGAGCGCTATCCGCAGGGCACGCCCGAGGCGGTGCAGCAGCAGATCGAGCGCGAGCTGAAGCTGATCGAGGAGCTGCGTTACGAGCCTTTCTTCCTCACCGTGCACGACGTGGTGCGCTTCGCGCGGTCCAAAGACATCTTGTGCCAGGGCCGCGGCTCGGCGGCCAACTCGGCGGTGTGTTACTGCCTCGGAATCACCGAGGTGGACCCGACGCAGACCACGCTGCTGTTCGAGCGCTTCATCAGCCGCGAGCGCCACGAACCGCCCGATATCGACGTCGACTTCGAGCACGAGCGGCGCGAGGAAGTGATGCAGTACATCTACGCCAAGTACGGCACCGAGCGCACTGCGCTGGCTGCGGCGCTGTCGACCTACCGCAGCCGCGGCGCGGTGCGCGACGTGGGCAAGGCGCTGGGCATCGACGAAGCGATGATCGATGCGCTGGCCAAGGACATCCAGTGGTTCGACGAGGACGACCGTGTGCGGCGTGGCTCATCCGAGGTCGGTCTGGACCTGGATTCGCCCGTCACGCGCCGCTGGCTCGAACTGGTGCAGACGCTGCGCGGCTTTCCGCGCCACCTGTCGCAGCATGTCGGCGGCTTCGTCATCTCGCGCGACAAGCTGTCGCGCCTGGTGCCGATCGAGAACGCGGCGATGAAAGACCGCCGCGTGATCCAGTGGGACAAGGACGATCTCGAGTCCCTGCACCTGCTGAAAGTCGATGTGCTTGCGCTGGGCATGCTCTCCTGCATCCGCCGTGCACTCGCCTTCATGGCGCTGTGGCACGGGCGCCCATGGCGCATGCAGGACATCCCGCGCGAGGACGCGGCCACCTACGACATGGTCTGCCAGGCCGACACCGTCGGCGTGTTCCAGATCGAGAGCCGCGCGCAGATGAGCATGCTGCCGCGCCTGAGGCCGCGCCGGTTCTACGACCTGGTCGTCGAGGTGGCCATCGTGCGGCCAGGCCCGATCCAGGGCGGCATGGTGCACCCGTACCTGAAGCAGCGCGAAGCCTTGGCCGCGGGCCGGCCCTGGGTGGCGCCGAAACCGGCGCTGGCTGCGGCGCTCGAACGCACGCTCGGCGTGCCGCTGTTCCAGGAGCAGGTGATGCAGATCTGCGTCATCGCCGCCGGCTTCACGCCCGGTGAGGCCGACGGGCTGCGTCGCGCGATGGCCGCCTGGCGGCGCGACGGCCACGTGCACAAGTTCGAAGCCCGCATCAAGCAGGGCATGCAGGAGCGCGGCTACGAGCCCGAATTCGCCGATGCGATCTTCAGGCAGATCTGCGGCTTCGGCGAATACGGCTTCCCGGAGAGCCACGCCTACAGCTTCGCGCTGCTGGCCTACATCAGCGCCTGGATGAAGTGCCACGAGCCGGCGATCTTCCTCGCCGCGCTGCTCAATTCGCAGCCGATGGGCTTCTACGCCGCCTCGCAGCTGGTGCAGGACGCGAAGCGCCACGGTGTCGAGCTGCGGCCGGCGGACGTGGGCATGAGCGATTGGGACTGCTCACTGGAGCACCGCGGCGACAACGGCGCCCAACCTGCGGTGCGCTTGGGCCTGCGCCTGGTGTCGGGTTTTGCGAAAGCAGCTGCCGAGCGCCTGGTGCAGGTGCGTCGCGCGAGCGCGTTCGCCAGCGTCGACGACCTCGCGCGCCGCGCCGGGCTCGATGCACAGGAATTGCAGACCCTGGCGCGGGCCGACGCGCTGGCCTCGCTGGCCGGTCACCGGCGGCACCAGCTCTGGACGGCAGCGGGCCAAGGCCGGCCCGAGCGCGCGCTGCTCGCCGATGCGCCGATCATCGAGCGCGCGAACGAACAGCCCGGGCTGTTCGAAGCGCCCGAGGGCGAAGCCATCGCGCTCGACTACGCGGCTACCGGCCTCACGCTGCGCCGACATCCGCTCGCGCTCTTGCGCCACAAGCTCGAACGTCGCGGCTGGAAGAGCGCCGACCAGCTCGCGCGGCTGCAGGACGGCAGCCGCACCTGGGCCTGTGGCATCGTCACCATGCGCCAGCAGCCCGAGACCGCCAACGGCGTCATCTTCGTCACCCTCGAAGACGAGACCGGCAGCGTCAACATCATCGTCTGGCGCCATGTGCGCGAGCGCCAGCGCAGTGCGCTGCTGCGCTCGCGCCTGCTCGCGGTGGCCGGGCAATGGCAGGCCAAGGACGGCACCACCCACCTGATCGCGCGCCGGCTGGTGGATGTGACGCCGTGGCTGGGGGCACTGGCCACCTCGTCGCGCGACTTTCATTGAGGGCGCCGCCGGCCTTCAGCGCAGGCCCTCACCGTCCCTGTCGCGGATCGGGGCCACCGGTCGCGCCAGGTAGCGGGCCAGTTCGAACGGGCTGGCGAACTCGTGCCGGCTGGCGTCGGGCGCGACGACGCAGGCGTGCCAGCCCATCGCCCCGTCGGGCCAGACCGTCAGCCTCAACTCGATCGCGCCGTCAGGGCGGGGCGGGGCCGGCTCGCTCACCACAGGCAGCCCCGCATGCGACGCTTGTTGTTGCCGCTCCGCACGATGCGCTGCGCTACTGCGCCACCGTCACCGTCGACGTGGCGGCATCGATCCGTACGTTGCGCCCGCTCGTCGTCGCCCCGCTGATGACGTTGGCGAGCTGGCCCGATGGGACGGCGTAGTGGCCCAGCGCATCAGCACCCTGCTCGGACGCGGCCCAGGTGTTGCCGACGGCCTGGACCGCGACACCGGCGGTGCGCACACGCAAGCCTGCGCCGATGCCAGTGCCGAGCACGCGGTTGCCGCCCGGGCTGGCCGCCGTGCCCAGGTCGCAGGGCGCCGGGGCGACGTTGCTGAGGTTCTCGAGCACGATTCCGCCTTCGAGGTTGCCGTCGACCCGCGTGTTGCGCAGCCGGCAGTCGGCGCCGAAGTAGCTCAGGCCGAGCTTGCCGTTGCCGGTCAACTCGGCGCCGTCGATGCGGAGCTGCGAAGTCGTGGAGCTGAACGCGATGCCGTGGTTGCCGTTGTTGCGCACGCTCGAGCCAGCACCGATCGTCAGCCGACTCACGTCGCCGGCGACGATGCCGTTGCGTGTCGAGTTCTCGACGAAAGCGCCGGCCAGCGTGACCGTGCCGGGGCTGCCCGACGATCCGCCGCTGACGATGCCGGTGCCGTTGCCCACCAGCGAACTGGCCTGCATCAGCAGCGTGCTGGCGAAGATGCGCGCGCCGACGGTGAAGCCTTCGACCCGACTCGCGCCGCGCAGCTCGAGCGTGCCGCCGCTGCAGGCGTGCACGCCGTACGACGGGTTGGCTTCGGTCGCCGTGGCCGACGGGTCGGCGCGCAGCGAGACGCCGTCGAGCACCAGCGTCGCGCCCGAAATCACCGCGAGCCCGGCGAGCACGCAGCCACCACTGGTGCCGGTGACGCCGAACTGCGTCAGCCCGTCGAACGCGCCGCCGTGGACAGTGACCAGCGTGCCGGCGTCCTGTGCCTGCAGCAGCGTGGTGCGCAGCGTGCCGGTGTGGCCGTAGTTGGCCAGGCCGTCGGGCGTGATGTCGACCCGTGCACCGTCCAGGATGCGGATCGACGCGCCGTCCAGCGCCACCGCGCTCAAGGTCGACGTGCCCGGGCCGCGGATGTACAAGCCGATCCGGGCCACGCCCTGCGCGTTCGCGACGCGCACGCCGTGGACTTCGCCCTGGCGCAGGCAGATGCCGCGATTCGAGTCGTATCGCACGGTCGCGCCGCCCGGGTGAACTGCGCGCAGCCGGATCGTGTCAGCGCCGACGCCGGAGCTGCCAGTGCAGTTCAGGCCTGTTCCGGCAGTGCCACTGGGGGTGGCAAGCGCCGGGTCGACACTGCCGTTCCACTCACCATCCTGCAGCCAGGTCACGCCGCCGACGGGCGTGGCGGTGAGGGCGAATGAGATCGAGCGGTAAGGCGCCGCGGCGGTGCCAGGGTTGGCATCGCTGCCGGTCACCGCGTTGACGAAGCGGTCGCCCTGCGCCGGCGGCAGCGGCGGCGGCGGCGGGGCGCTGACCAGCACGCGCACCGGCACGCTGGTCGTGAATCCGGTAGGCGCCGAGACGACGACGCTGTAGACCGCGCTGTTGTCGGCCAGCGTCAGCGCGGGCGTGGTCGTGCTGGCCGCTACGGCGCCGGCGATCGGCACGCCGTCTTTTGACCACTGGTAGGTGATGTCCTTTGTGCCGCCCTGGGCACGGACCGCACCTACGGTCAAGGTGGCCGTCTGCCCCTCTTCGACGCTCGTCGAAAACGGTTGCGAGACGATCACCGGCAGGTTGCGCGGGTCGTCGACCTTCATTGAGATTTTCACGGTGGCGGTGGTGTTCCTCGCGACCGTGACGCTCGCCGTGCCGCACGCCAGCACCGACGGATAGCTGGGCCCGCCGCGCTTGACCGTCGCGCACGCAGTCAGCGAGACGGGACGCCCGGCTGGCACGATCAGCCCGCGCGGCCCGGCATAGGACACGCTCAGCGCGCGCTTGCGGTCGACCTGGATGCCCTGGCCCCCCGCGCCGAACGCTGCTTCGAAGTCGATCCCGGCCTTGCGCAGCAGCGCATCCGAGCTCTTGCCGTCGATGCGGATCAGGCGTGGCGTCACGATGTAGCGGTTCGGGTCGGCGCGCTTTTCCCAGTAGTCGAGGATGTCCTCGGGCGGCGTGTCCGGCGGCGGCCCGCCGTCGTCGGGCGGTCCGTTCGGGTCGCGGTCGGCGGGATCCACGTCGGGTGTATCGATGTCGACATCGACGGTGCCGGTTTCTTCGGCAATGTCGCAGTTCCACCAGCTGAAGTGGCCGACGCTGGCACTGAGCGCAAAGCCGGTCGGCGCGTCGTCGGCAACGACCACCGTGCCCGTACCCTCCTGCTTCCACATCCCGGTGGTCTCGTCGAGCGACCACAGCGGGATCACGTCGCCCGCCGCCACCCCCACGCCCGGCGTGTGCTGCGGGGTATAGATCGGCAGCAGGATGTCTGCTCTGCGTCCGGGCGCCAGGTCGACCCGCCGCCCGTTCTGTGTCAGCACGAACTCGGTCGTGCCGTAGGTCGCGATCATCGGCTGGCTGGCGTCGGCCGCGACGCCGCGAAAGCGCCCGGGAAAGGCGTCGATCGCGTCGCCGCTGACGTTGATGGGGGTGATCGCGATCTCGACCGTGCCGGTGATCGCGGCCCCGGTCATGGCGTCGACCAGCGCGGCACCGGGCAGCACGATCCGGCTGCCGTCGGCGCCGACCAGCGTGCCGCCGGCGTCGGCGTCCAGCGTCTGTGCTGCCGCGCGGGCGACCATTCGCACGTTGACCAGGGTCCCGGTCATCAAGGGCTGGATCGCGACCGACTCGAACATGTCGGCATAACCGGGCTTGCTGAACTTGAGCAGGGTGCGCGCTGCGCTCGGGCGCACGATCTGGCCGGCGCCTTGGGTGTCGGTGGTCGTGACCTCGCTGCCGCCGACCGCTTCGACCCGCACACCCTCGATCGGCTGGGCGTCCAGGCCGAGCACGAACAGCCGGATCTCGACCGGTGCGCCGGCCACCGGCGGCGGCGTCTCGACCCCGGCCTCGGCCTCGGCGAGGTCGTCGCCGCAGCCGGTCAGCGCCATGGCGATCGCGAGTCCGGCCATCACGGCGAGCCGACGAAGTGTGTTTGCCATCGATCCTGCTTGCATGGTCGCCCCTTGGGTACTGAGTGCCGACGACTGTGCCGAGCCGCCGTTGCGGGGGCGTTGCGGCGCAGGCGTCTGGCATCATCTTTGGCATGCTCGCGCTGACGATCCTCGGCCCGGTCGGTCTTGCCCGCGATGGCCGGCCGGTGTTGCTGCCGGTGAAGAAGTCGCTGGCCCTGCTGCTGCTGCTGGCGCGCCATCCGGCTTCATTGCCGCGGGCTCGCGTCGCCGCTTGGCTGTGGCCGGCGCTGGATGAGCCGGTGGCCCGACGCAACCTGCGCCGCGAACTCGCGCGCTTGCGTGAAGCCGGCGTCGCGGATGCGGTCCACGCCGACGGCGACACCCTCGTGGCGGGTCCTGCGCTGACCTGTGACGCCGAAGGCTTTGCCAAAGCACTGGCCGACGGGCGGCACGAAGAAGCGCTGGCGCTGTGGCGCGGTCCGGTGGCCGACGGCTTTGCGCTCGGTGATGCCGATGCTTTCGACGACTGGCTGGCGCACCAGCGGACGCAACTCGAAGAGGCCCGGCGGCGCGCGCTGCGCGAATCAGCCGTGGCGTGCGAGGCCGCCGGGGACGCGGCCGGCGCGCTGGCCCGCGTCGAAGCGCTGCTGGCCGACGACCCGCTGCAGGAACAGCAGCACCGTGATGCGATGCGGCTGCTGGCCGCCGCGGGGCGGCGCGAAGCGGCCCTGGCCCAGTACGAGCGCTGCCGCGCCCTGCTGCACGACGAGCTGGGCCTGGTGCCGATGCCCGAGACCGAGGCGCTGGCGCAGGTGCTGCGCGGTGCGGCGCCAGCCGCAGTGCCAGTGCCAGTGCCAGGCGCGCCGCGCGCCGCTGCGCAGGGGCACCGGCCGGTGCCCGAAGTCTTGCCGTTCGTCGGCCGCAGCGACGAAGCGGCACAAATTGAGCGCGCCTGGGCCAGTGGCCGGCCGATCGTCGTTGAGGGCGAAGCCGGGGTCGGCAAGTCGCGGCTGGCGATCGACGTCGCATCGGCGCATGGCCCGTATGCGCTGGCGCGCTGCCGGCCTGGCGACGGCGAACTGCCTTACGCGTCGTTGACTCGCGCCCTGCGCGCGCTCGCCGGGCCGCAGCTGGCGCAGCTGCCGGCCTGGGTTGGGCACGAACTGGCCCGGTTGATGCCCGAGCTGGGCATCGGGCCGCCGCCGATCCGGTCGGACGAGGAGCGCGCGCGCTTTTTCGAGGCCTGCGCCACCGCCTGGCAGGCCTTGTCGGACGGCGACGTCGATGCTGTCGTGCTCGACGACTGGCACCTCGCCGATGCGGCCAGCCGAAGCCTGCTCGGCTTCATCGCGGCGCGCCGCGCCGAAACGCCGACGCCTGGCGCGCGCATCATCATCGTGCTGCGCCCCGAGCTCGACGCTGCGGCGGCGGAGGCGCTGCGCACGCTGGCCGCGTCGACCGGGGCGACGCACCTGAAGCTGACGCCGCTACCGGGCGACGCGGTGGTCGAGTTGGTGCGCAACCTGTCGGGGGCCAGCCAGCCCGTGCGCTTTGCCGCGCGGCTGCTGCGCGCAACCGGCGGCAACCCCTTCTTTCTGGCCGAGACGCTGCGCCATCTGGTCGAACTGGGCCTGCTGTCCTGCGACGCCCACGGCGGCTGGCGAACGCCGTTCGATGCCGCGACCGAGGACTATCGCGAACTGCCGATGCCCGCCAGCGTGCACGACACCGTGCTGGCGCGCGTGCAGCGGCTGCCGGCGGCGAGCCGGCGATTGCTCGAAGCGGCTGCGCTTGCTGACGAGCCGTTTGCGCCCGCGCTGCTCGCCCCGGCCTGCGCACTGTCAGAACTGGACGCCGTGCTGGCCATCGAGCACGCCGTCGACGCGAACCTGCTGCACGAGCATCCCGCCGGCGGCTATGCATTCGCCCACGATCTGGTCCAGCAGGCGGTCAGCATCGGGCTGGGCGAGACGCGGCGCCGGATGGTCCACCGCCGGCTCGCGCTGGGGGCCGAGGCCAGCGGCGCATCGACCGCGACGATCGCCACTCACCACGAGGCCAGCGGCGACCTGGCGCGCGCGATCCCGTACCGCATCGCCGCGGGCGACCACGCCGAGCGGCTGCATGTGCTCCCGCAGGCACTGCCGCACTGGCGCCGTGCGCTGTCGCATGGGCCCGAGCCGGCGCAGGCGCTCGAGCTGTACCGGCGCCTGATCTGGGCCGGCAACGAACTGTCCGATCGCGCCGCCTTGCAGGAGCATGCCGACGCCCTGGGTGCGCTGATCGCGGCGCGCAGCCTGGCCCCGCACGCGCAGGTCGAAGCGCAGCTGCTGCGCTGCCGGGCGCTGGCCGGCCACGGCGCCAATGAGCAGGCGCTGGCCGAGCTCGCCGCCGTGGAAGGCGCGGCCGATGATCGTCAACAAGCCCAGTTGCTGATGCAGCGCAGCGTCGCGCTGCACAACCTGGCGCGGTCGAGCCAGGCGATGTCGGTCGTGCAATCGGCGCTGGCGCTGCCGGCACTGCCCGACGCCGACCGCATCGCGCTGCTCGACATGGCCTTCGTCAGCGAGCACAACGCTGGCCGTCATGCGGCGGCATTGGCGTACGCCGACGCGCAACTCGCATTGGCGCTGCGCCTTGGCGAGACGCACGCGACCGCGCGCAGCCGCTACCGTCGCGGCATCCAGCTGCTGCAGTTGGACGATGACGCGGGCGCCGAAGCCGAACTGCAGGCCGCCGTCGGTGATTGCGAGCGCCACGGCTTCAGCCGCACCGGGCGCATCGCGCTCTACAACCTGACTTGCTTGTACGACGCGCGCGGCGAGCACGCGCGCGCGCTGGCCACCGCCGAGCGTGCCCTGGGCCTGCAGCCGCAGCTGCAGGCCGGTGCACTGCGCGCGATGCTGCGCGTGGCGATGGTCGGCGCACATCATGCGCTGGGTGATCTTGGCCGGGCGTACGACCTGGCGCGGCTGGCGGTCGACGATGCACTGGCCCAGGACGAGCCATCGGTGCACATCATCGTCGCAACCTGTGTCATGCCGGCGCTGGCCCTGGTGGGTGATGACGCAGTGGCGCGCCGACTGCTGGCCGCGATCGACGACGCGTCGCTGCGCGAATTGGTCAATCCGGCCAGCGAGATGTGGGTCGCGCTGGCGCAGATGGAGTTGCTGCTCGGCCGGCCGGCCGCCGCGGCGAACGCGCTCGACCGGCTAGACGCCGCCGGTGGGCCGAGCGAAGAGCGGGTCAAGGTGCGGCGCGCTCATGCGCGCAGCGCCTTGGCACTGGCGCGCGGCAATGCCGAAGCGGCGCTGGCCGAACTGCCTGGTAGCGAGACCCGCGGCATGAACGCCGAACTGCACTGCCGCGGGCTAGCTTGGCGCATCGATGCCCAGGCGCTTCTCGGCCGCGTCGACGCCGAGACGCTGGCGCTGGCCCGGGCCGCACTGACTGTGCCTTGCACTCACGCGCTGGCCACGCTCGAACTGCATGCGGCGCTGGCCCGCGCGGCGACTCGCAGCACGCCTGGCGTGCCGGCCGAACTGGTCGACACGCACGCGGCTCACGCTGGCCAGCTTGCGCAGTCGCTGAGTGCCTACCCGGTGCAGCGCGCCGCTTTCGAGGCGGCTTGGCTTTGATGTGAGCCAGCGCGGCTAGCGCGAGCCGCGCTCGGCGCGGGCCTGTGCGAGCTGGGTGTCCAGATCGGCCTCGCTCATGCGCTTCAAGGCACAGAAGTTGGCCTTGCTCAGGGGGCTCGACTCGAAGCTGCGCAGCAGCAGCGCACGATCACGCTGGGCCGGGTCGGCAGGCAGGGTGGCGGCCGGTATTACGTCGCGAGCGCTCGGCGGTGCGTCGTGTCGCGCTGCTCCGCGCGAGGCCCGCGCTTCGGGGCGGTCATCGCGACGGTCGTGAGGGCGGGCGTGCGCGGGCTCGCGTCGCGGCAGGCGCTCTTGGCGCGGCGGGCGCTCTTGGGGCTCACGTGCCGGGCCCTCGGGCCGATCCACCGATTGACGTGGCGCGGCGCTGTCGCGCTGTGGACGCGCCGGCCTCGGTGCTCTGGCTGGCGCCTCACCGCCCTCAGGCGCCGGTGCCGGCGCACGCTGCGGAACCTGCGCCTTGCGCTGCGCCGCCCGCCGTTCGGCGACGATGGCCTGACGGCGGGCCACCTCCTCGGCGGCGGCGTTGCGGTGCTCCTCGGCAATCTCGCCGGCCGGCTGGCCATCGAGGTCGCAGCGCTGCGCTCCCGGCGCGGCCAGCGCCTTCAGATAGGCCGTCGTCGTGGTGTAGCGCGAGAAGAAGATGCCGAGCGTGCGCTTGCTGAACTCGCCCGGTGCGCGTGCCTGGATGTCGGCGTGGATGCGCAGCTTGATGGCCCTCCAGGTGCCTCTTCCATCGGGCCCGACGAACAGCGCCGGAAACAAGGTCGCCAGCCGCGCGCCGGTGGCCGCAGGTGACAGGTCCGGCGCGACCGGCGCGACCGGCGCGACCGGCGTGTCTCCGGGCGCAGCGTCCTGGGCTTGGGCCCCGGCGACGATGGCGGCAGGCACGCCATCGGCGGGCGCGTCCGGGCCGCCTAGCGCGGCGTCGGCCGGCATCATGGTTGCGGGGTCGGGCGCCAGCGGCGGCTCAACCGCCGCGAGCGTCTCGGTGAGGGCCGTCGCCACTGGGGGCGGGGCCTCTTCTTGGGGGGCGTCAGGGCTCGTCATCGGCCGCGATTGTGCGTCAGGCCCGCACGGGGCTTGCGGTAACCTCCGGCGCACCATGTTCGGCGTCACCGACTATGGCGCGTTCTGCGCTGCGATCCTGCTCTTCCTCGCCCTGCCGGGGCCGGGCACCTTCGCCTTGCTCACCTCGACCGCCAAGGGAGGCTTTCGCGCCGGCGCGGCTGCCACGCTGGGACTCATCGTCGGCGACCAGGTGCTCCTGTGGCTGGCCGTGGCCGGCGTGGCGGCCCTGCTCGCCGCGCACCCGCTGGCGTTCAAGGCCGTGCAGTACGCCGGTGCGGCCTACCTGGCCTGGATCGGCCTGCGCCTGCTGTTTTCGCGCGGCGAGGGCAGTGCCTCGCCGATCCGGATCGAACCTCGAAATTACGCCCGGCAGGCCTTCTTCATCACCCTGCTCAATCCGAAGGCCATCGTCTTCTACATGGCCTTCTTTCCGCTCTTCATCGATCCGGCCACGCATCTCGGGCTGCCGACGTTTGCCGTGATGGCCGCGACCATCGCGTTCATCACCGCGGCGTATTGCCTGCTGCTCTGCGCCTTTGCCAACGCGGTGGCGTCGAAAGTGCGCGCACACCGCAGTACGGCGCGCTGGCTCGAACGCCTGGCCGGCGTGTTCCTGATCGGCTTCGGCATCCGGCTCGTTCGAGATTGATGCGAGACTTGCGCGCATGACGCGCATCTTCTGCATCGCCAATCAAAAAGGCGGGGTCGGCAAGACCACCACGACGGTCAACCTGGCCGCGGGCCTGGCCCAGGTCGGACAGCGCGTGCTGGTGGTCGACCTCGACCCGCAGGGCAACGCGACGATGGGCTCGGGCATCGACAAGCGCAAGCTCGAACTCAGCATCTACGATGTCCTGCTCGAGTCGGCGACGATCGCCGAGGCCAGGCAGCCGAGTGCCAAGGGGGGCTACGACGTGCTCGGAGCGAACCGCGAGCTGGCCGGCGCCGAGGTCGAGCTGGTGGCGCTGGAGCGGCGCAACGAGCGCCTGCGCGACGCCCTGCGCGCAGCGCAGGACGACTACGACTTCGTGCTCATCGACTGCCCGCCGTCGCTGAGCCTGCTGACGTTGAACGGCCTGTGCAGCGCGCACGGTGTCGTCGTGCCGATGCAGTGCGAATACTTCGCGCTCGAAGGCCTGTCGGACCTGGTCAACACCATCAAGCAGGTGCATGCCAACCTGAATCCGCAGCTCCAGGTCATCGGCCTCTTGCGCGTGATGTTCGATCCGCGCATCACGTTGCAGCAGCAGGTCAGCGCCCAGCTCGAAGCGCACTTCGGCGACAAGGTGTTCAAGGCCGTGATCCCGCGCAACGTGCGCCTGGCCGAGGCGCCCAGCTACGGCCAGGCCGGTGTGGTCTTCGACCCCTCGTCCAAGGGCGCGCTGGCCTACGTCGCGTTCGCGCGCGAAATGGTCGAGCGGGTCAAGGCACTGGCGTGATCAGTGGCGCTCGCCTGGCTCCTGCCTTCGATCCGTTGCTGCTGTCGCGCATCGAAGATGCCGGCCTCAATGCCAGTGCACCGCCACAGCAGCGCTGGCTCGACGGCTGGCTGATCCGCTTCTCGCCCGGCAAGGCCAAGCGCGCGCGCTGCATCAATGCAGTGGCGATGGGCAGGCTGCCGCTCGAAGACAAGCTCGCGCTGGCCATGTCAGTGTTCGACGAGGTGCGTTTGCCGGCGGTGCTGCGCATCACCCCGTTCACCCAGCCTCGCGATCTCGACGCGCAGCTCGAGACCTGCAACTGGTCGCGCATCGACGACACGCGGGTGATGGTGCGCGCCTCGCTCGACGGCCTGGCCGAGGAGGCGCTGCCATCCGGGCTCGAGTGGCAGGCGCTCGGCCACAGCGCTTTCGCGCAAGGGGTCGGGCAACTGCGGGGCTCGCCGCTGTCGCAAAGCCAGGCCCATGCGCAGCGGCTCGAGTTGTCTCCGGTGCCCTTTCGCGCGCTGGCCGTTCGTCGCCAGGCCGATGGCGTGCTGCTGGCCTGCGGGCAGTTCGCGCGCGAAGCCGACCTGGTGGGCCTTTACGACGTGTTCACCGCCGAGTCGGTGCGCGGCCAGGGCGTGGCGCGCAGCCTGTGCGCACGCCTGCTGGCGCAGGCCCGCGACGAGGGCGCGCGCAGCGCCTACCTGCAAGTCGACAGCGACAACGATGCTGCGCGTAGCGTCTACAAGCGCCTGGGCTTTGCCGACGGCTACGCTTACCACTACCGCGTGGCTCCTCAGCACGGCTGAAGGCTCGATGCCGGCGGCTCCGAGGGCCGTGCGGCGCGGGCTTCACGCCGACTTCACCGCCAGCGCACAAAACATCCGCACGGGCCAGCCATCCTGACGGGCATGCCGCGATCCGCGGCGTCCCCGTGTCAGGAGCAACCCGTGCCCAAATTCCCCGCTCTCGGCAAAGCCCTCGCGGTCGGTGGCGTCTTGCTGGCGCTGACGATGGCGCTGCAATCGGTCAGCACCCTCGTCAGCGAGCGGGAAGAGCGCTTGCGCGAGGCCGAGCGCGGTGTCGCCGACAGCCTGGCCGCACAGCAGTTGCTGGTCGGCCCGGCGCTGCAGCGCCGTTGCAGCGAAACCTGGAGCGTCCTCAAGGGCGAGGGCAAGGAGCGCAAGGCCGTCGTCGAGCGGCGCGAATTCGTGCTGGCGTCCGCACCGGCCGCGCTCACGGTGAGCGCCGAAGCCGCCATCGAGCCGCGCTACCGCGGCATCTTCAAAGTGAACGCCTACGCGGTCACCGCCAAACTCCATGCCCGTTGGACCGATCTCGCCGCGTTGCGGCCTACTGCAGAGCATGCGGGCTCTGAGTTGCACTGCGACGCGGCCGCGCTTTTCGTGGCGGTGGGTGACGCTCGCGGCATTCGCAGCGCCACGATCGAGGCGGCGGGCGAGAAGCTTGCCGTGCTGCCGGGCACCGGACACGCCATTCTGGCGCGCGGGTTCCATGCCTTGCTGCCGGCCACGGCCGATCTGCCGGCGGCGCCCTTGAGCGCCGAGGTCTCGCTGGTGCTGGCGGGGACCGGCGCGCTGTCTTTCGCGCCCATCGCCGACGACACGCGTGTCGAGCTCAGATCGGCATGGCCCCACCCGTCGTTCGCCGGGCGCTTTCTGCCGAGCCAGCGTCAGGTGGGCGACCAAGGCTTTGTCGCGATGTGGCAACTCAGCGCATTGGCCACCTCGGCACCGCGCGACCTGCTGGCCGGCGCCGCGTCATGCCCGGTCGCCGGTCAAACGAGGCCGACGGCTGCAGACGGCAACGCGCACCGCATCGAGAGCTTCGGCGTGCGCTTCATCGACCCGGTCAGCACCTATGTGCTGAGCGATCGCGCCACCAAGTACGGCCTGTTGTTCATCGCGCTGACCTTTGTCGGCGTCGCCTTGGTCGAAGTGCTGCGCCGTGTGCGCGTGCACCCGTTGCAGTACCTGCTCTTCGGCAGCGCGGTGGCGATGTTCTTCTTGCTCCTGGTCAGCCTCGGCGAGCACATCGCCTTCCACTGGGCCTACCTGTCGGCGAGCGCGGCGTGCACCCTGCTGCTCGCGTTCTACGGCAGCTTCGTGCTGCACGGATGGCGTGCGGGCTCGGTGTTCGGGGTGGCGATTGCCGCGCTGTACGGCGCGCTCTTCCTGTTGTTGCAACTGGAGCAGGACGCGCTGGTGCTCGGCTCCTTGCTGCTGTTCGCGGTGCTGGCGTCGGTGATGGTCGCCACGCGACGCATCGATTGGTACGCCTTGATCGACAATCTGCGCCGCGGATCGGCGGCGGCCGAGCCGCCCGGGAAGCCCGCGGGACCGGGCGGCCAGCGCTAGAGGCCCAGCCCCTCGTCGCAACCGAGGTGCAGGTTCATGCACTGCACCGCTGCACCGCTGGCGCCCTTGCCGAGGTTGTCCTCGCGCGCGATCAGGATCGCTTGCTGGTTATCGGCGAACACGAACAGGTCGATGCGGTTCGTGTCGTTGGCGCCTTGCACGTCGAAGAAGTTGGGCTCGGCCACCATCGCGTCGCCCAGCGGCATCACGCGGATGAAACGCTCGCCTTCGTAGTGCCGCTCGAAGGCCCGCACCAGGGCCGCGCCGTCGGTGCCGGCCTTCAGTTGCGCGAGCTGCAAGGGCACGCTGACCGCCAGGCCCTTGTAGAAGTTGCCGACGATCGGCATGAACACCGGCTTCACCGTCAGGCCGGTGTAGGCCATCATCTCCGGCACATGCTTGTGGCTCAGCTTCAGCCCGTAGGGGCGCGGCGATTCGAGCTTCGGATTGCCGCCCGCGCGGTACTCCTCGATCATCGTCTTGCCGCCACCCGAGTAGCCGGTGATCGAGGTCGCCGTCAGCGCCAGGTCGCGCGCCACAATGCCCGCATCGACCAGCGGGCGCAGCAGAGCGATGAAGGCCGTCGAATGGCAGCCCGGATTGGCGATGCGCTTGGCCTTGCGCAGCGCCTCGCGCTGGCCCGTGGCCAGTTCGGGAATGCCGAAGACCCAGCCCGGCGCGACGCGATGCGCGGTGCTGGCGTCGATGACGCACGTGGCTGGGTTGCTGACCAGGGCCACCGCCTCGCGCGCCGCCGCGTCGGGCAGACACAGGAAGGCGACATCGGCAGCGTTCAGCAGGCGCGCGCGCTCAGTCGTGTCCTTGCGCTTGTCGGCGTCGATCTTCAGCACTTCGATGTCGCTGCGCGCGGCGAGGTACTCGTGGATGCGCAGGCCGGTCGTGCCTTCCTGGCCGTCGACGAAAACGATGTGCTTCTTCATGATGGACTCAGAATCCGTACGGATGTGAATGGAAGGATAAGGCAACACCCATGACCGAGTGTCGGATTCTGTTGCTGCCGGGCTGGCTCGATTCCGCGCCCAACCACTGGCAAAGTCGCTGGCAGCGCCTGCACGGCTGGCGCCGCGTCGAGCAGAGCGATTGGTTGTGGCCCAAACGCGGCGACTGGATGGCGCGGCTCGAAGAGGTGTTGCTCGAAAGCGAAACCCCGGCGTTGCTGGTGGCACACAGCCTGGGCTGCCACCTCGCGGCTGCCTGGGCCGCGCACTCGCAGCACAAGGCGCGCGTGCGCGGCGCCCTGCTGGTGGCCCCACCCGACATCGAGCGCGAGGACATGCCGCCGAACCTGCAACCCTGGCGACCGATCCTGCGCCGGCCCTTGCCGTTTCGCGCGCTGGCCGTGACCAGTGATGACGACCCTTACAGCACGCCCGAGCGCAGCGCGCGCCTGGTGCGCGAGTGGGGCGCAAGCCAGGTCGGCATCGGTGCCGCAGGCCACATCAATGGCGAGTCCGGCCTGGGCGACTGGCCGGCCGGGCAGGCCTTCGTGCAGAGCTTGCGCGGGCATTGACGGCGGCGCGGCCTTCGCGCTGAATACGCCGCTTCGAAGACCATCCAAGGGAGCCTCATGTCTTACATGCTGCTGATCATCGAACCGACCGGGCAGCGCCAGGAGCGCGGCCCGGAGGCCGGCAAGCAGGCCTACGACCAGATGTTGCAGTTCGCCGCATCGCTGCAGGCGCGCGGCGTGCTGCAGGCCAGCAACTCGCTGGCATCGACCAAGAGTGCCCAGCGACTGCAGATGCGCGAGGGCCAGCGGCGCGTCGTCGACGGGCCGTTCGCCGAAGCCAAGGAGATGATCGGCGGCTTCTTCCTGCTCGACGTCGCCACCCGCGACGAAGCCCTGGCCATCGCCGCCGAGTGCCCGGCGGCCGCGTGGGCCACAGTCGAGGTGCGCCAGACGGCCCCTTGCTACGAATGAGTCCGCCACGGGCGCCCCCCCGTGTCGATCCGGGCCGGCCTCGTTCGTCGTGTGATTGAAGCCTGACCCAACCCAACCCGAAGGAGCCCGAAATGGCAGCTTATGTCGATGGATTCGTCATCCCGGTGCCGAAGAACAAGGTCCAGGACTACCGGCGGATAGCGCGCAAATGCGCCAAGGTGTGGATCGAATACGGCGCGCTCGAGGTGCACGAGTGCGTGGCCGACGATGTCAAGCCGGGCAAGTCGACTTCGTTTCCGCAGGCCGTGAAACTCAAACCAGACGAGGTCGTGGTCTTCTCGTGGATCGTCTTCAAGTCGCGCAAGCACCGCGACAAGGTCAATGCTCAGGTGATGGCTGACCCGCGCATCGCCGCGATGGGGCCGCCCGCTCCGATGCCCTTCGACGGCAAGCGCATGTTCTGGGGCGGCTTCAAGGAAATCGTCGGGCTCTGACCGATGGAGGCCGCAGCATGAGATTCATGATCCTGGTCAAGGCGACCGCCGACACCGAGGCCGGCACGATGCCCCCGGACAGCCTGTTCGCCGAGATGGCGAGCTACCACGAGGCCCTGGCCCAGGCCGGTGTGCTGCTCGATGCCGCCGGCTTGCAACCCAGCGCGAAGGCCTGGCGCGTACGCTACGACGGCGAGCGGCGCACGTTGACCGATGGCCCGTTCGCGGAAAGCAAGGAACTGGTGGCCGGCTACACCCTGATCCAGGTGCGCACGCGCGACGAGGCCATGGAGTGGGCGCGGCGCTTCCCCAACCCGGCCGTCGATGGCGGGGCTGCGGAGATCGAGGTGCGCCAGCTCTACGAACTCGACGACTTCACGCCCAGCCACGCCGTCGAGCGATTCCGCGACATGAAGATGGGCAGCAACTGAAGAGCGCAACATGATCCAGACCTTCCTGCTGGTGGCGCTGGCCGCCATTGCGCTGTTGCTGGCACTGTTGCTGGCCGTCGCGGCGACGCGGCCGGACAGCTTCCGCATCCAGCGCACCGCGGTCATCAAGGCGCCGGCGGCCAGGATCTTCGCGTTGATCAACGACCTGCGGTCGTTCAACAACTGGAATCCCTGGGAGAGGAAGGAGCCGGGCATCAAGGGCAGCTACAGCGGTGCGCCCAGCGGCGTCGGTGCGGCCTATGCATGGGAGGGCCGGAAGGTGGGCTCCGGGCGGATGGAAATCGTCGCCGCCCAGGCGCCGAACGCGCTGACGTTGCAGCTCGATTTCCTCAAGCCCTTCAAGGCTCGCAACACCGCCGAGTTCACGCTCCAGGCTCAGGGCGAAGGCCTGACCATCGTCACCTGGGCCATGCACGGGCCCTCGCCCTACCTGTCCAAGCTGATGGGCGTGCTGATCAACATGGACAGCATGATCGGCAAGGACTTCGAGGCCGGTCTGGCCAACCTGAAGGCCCTCACCGAAGGCCGGGTGTCGACGGCATCGCTGCATGCCTGACCCGGCGGCGGCGACGCACCGCGCGATCGAGGCGGTCTGGCGCATCGAGGCGGCCAAGATCATCGCCGGCGTTGCGCGCCTTACACGCGATGTCGGTCTGGCAGAGGAGCTGGCGCAGGACGCACTGGTGGCTGCGCTCGAACACTGGCCTGCCGACGGCGTCCCCGACAACCCCGGAGCCTGGCTGATGGCCACCGCCAAGCACCGCGCCCTCGATCGCCTGCGCCATGCCGCGATGCAGGCGCGCAAGCACCAAGAACTCGGTGCTGACCTCGATGCCCTGCAGGCGCATGTGGTGCCGGATTTCGTCGATGCACTGGCCGAGGCCCAGCAGGACGACATCGGCGACGACCTGCTGCGCCTGGTTTTCACTGCTTGCCACCCGGTGCTGCCCACCGAAGCGCGCGTGGCGCTCACGCTCCGACTGATCGGTGGCCTGTCGACCGATGAGATCGCACGCGCCTTCCTGTTGCCCGAAGCGACGATCGCGCAACGCATCGTGCGCGCCAAGCGCGCGCTGGCCGCCGCCAAGGTGCCCTTCGAGGTGCCGGCGGCCGACGCGCGCCCGGCGCGCCTGGCCTCGGTGCTCGAGGTCATCTACCTGGTTTTCAACGAAGGCTACGCCGCCACCGCCGGCGATGACTGGATGCGCCCGGCCCTGTGCGACGAAGCGCTGCGCCTGGGCCGCGTGCTGGCCGGCCTGGCGCCGCAGGAAGCCGAGGTGCACGGCTTGGTGGCGCTGATGGAGATCCAGGCCTCGCGCCTTCACACGCGGACCGACGCCGAGGGGCGCCCGGTGCTCTTGCTCGAACAGGACCGTGCGCGCTGGGACCGCCTGTTGATACGGCGCGGCCTGGCCGCGCTCGACCGTGCCGCCCTGCTGGCCGACCAACAGGGCGGGGCGCGCGGGCCGTATGCGTTGCAGGCGGCAATCGCCGCCTGTCATGCGCGTGCCACGACGGCAGGGGCCACCGACTGGGCGCAGATCGTGGCGCTGTACGATGCCCTGGCCCAACTCGCGCCCTCGCCGGTGGTCGAGCTCAATCGCGCGGTCGCCGTCGGCATGGCCTACGGCCCGGCAGCCGCCCTCGAACTGGTCGACGCCTTGCGCAGCGAGCCGGCGCTGGCGCGCTATCACTGGCTGCCCAGCGTGCGCGGCGACCTGCTGGCCAAGCTCGGCCGCCGTTCCGAAGCGCGCCACGAGTTCGAAACTGCCGCCGGCCTGACGCGCAACGCGCGCGAGCAGGTCTTGCTGCGCGAACGAGCGGCTGGACTGAAAGACGCCTAAGGTCCGCGCGGTCGAGGCGGCCCGATCGCCGACAATCGCGCCCCATGGTGACTAAGAAACCCAAGGGCCTGGGCATGGGCCTCGAAGCATTGCTCGGCCCCAAGGTCAGCGATGCGCCCGCTGCGCCGCGCGAGGAAGGTGCGCCCCGCACGCTCAAGTTGATGCAGCTGCAGCCCGGCAAATACCAGCCGCGCACGCGCATGGACGAGGGCTCGCTGTACGAGCTGGCCGAGAGCATCAAGAGCCAGGGCGTGATGCAGCCGGTCCTCGTGCGACCGGTGGGCCCGGATCGCTACGAGATCATCGCCGGTGAGCGTCGTGTGCGCGCCGCCAACCTCGCCGGCCTGACCGAGGTGCCCGTGCTGGTGCGCGACGTGCCCGACGAAGCGGCCGCGGTGATGGCTCTGATCGAGAACATCCAGCGCGAAGACCTGAACCCGCTCGAGGAAGCGCAGGGCCTGCGGCGCCTGATCGACGAGTTCCGCCTCACGCACGAGCAGGCCGCGCAGGCCGTCGGACGCTCACGCAGCGCTGCCAGCAACCTGCTGCGCCTGTTGAACCTGGCCGCGCCCGTGCAGCAGATGCTGATCGTCGGCGACTTGGAGATGGGCCACGCGAGGGCCTTGCTGGCGCTCGATGCTGCCGAGCAGATCCTCACCGCCAACCAGGTCGCTGCGAAGAAGCTCTCGGTGCGCGAAACCGAGCGCCTGGTGTCGCGCACCGGCGGCGGCAATGCGCGCCAGTCGCCGCTGCTGCGCATCCGCCGCGACAAGCCGCGCGACATCGTGCGACTCGAGGAGGCCCTGGCCGACCGGCTCACCGCCGCGGTCGAGATCCGCGTCTTGCGCAAGACCAAGCGCGGCGAACAGGGCGAGATCGCCATCTCGTTCGGATCGCTCGACGAGCTGAACGGCCTGCTGGACAAGTTGGGCGTGACCGAACGCTGATCAGGGGTCGATGGTCATGCCGGCTGCGCGCAGGCGTTCGGCCAGCACCTGGCCGAAGGCGACCGAGGGTGTCAGCACACCTCCCAGGCGCGTACCGCCGGGCAGGCGCTTCGCCTCCAACGCCAGCGCCAGCGCCAATGCCGCTTCGCAGACGAAGACCGTCGTTGCCCGGTTCCCCGGGTCGCCGCGGCCGGCGATGCGTCCGCGCTGCACGCTGCCGCGCTCGCCGACGCCGATCAGCTCGCAGCGAAACGAACCCTGGTCCATCGCACGCTCGGATGGCCCTTCGCCCGGCGCGGGAAGGCCGCGCTCGGCCAGTCGGCGCAGCGGCGCGAAGGCCAGCGCACTGCGGCCGGCCGCCATGCCGATGGCCACCGTGGTGGCCATCAAGGCACCGCTCGCGCCACGGCCCATGCGGGCGTACTCCTGGTAGCGGAAATCGGGCGCATACAAGCCGCTGTCCGCCAGCAATGCCGCGCTGCGCCGCACCACACGGGTGTTGATCGGGCCCATCATGAAGGGCGCCATCCAGCACCCGAAGTCGGCGTCGCGCAGCGCACCCGCAGGGTCACGGTGCGAGGTGGTATCGGCTGGGGCAGTGCCGGCGGGGTTGAGCAGGAAGGGATCGTCGAAGGCGCTTTGCGCGCCCTCGTCGAGGGCATTGAACATCGACGCCGCGGTGCCGCCGTTCAGGCCGCCGCGGATCGAGAAGCAGGCCTTGATGCGGGCGCAGCGCTCGCCGTGCCGTTCGCGCAGCGCGCCAGCCACCATCCAGGCGCCCAGGTCCGAAGGCACCGAGTCGAAGCCGCAACCGGGCACGATGCGTGTGCCGTCCTTCGCAGCCGCGTCATGGTGCCGATCGATCATCTGGCGCACCCAGGGTGTTTCGCCGGTGATGTCGACATAGTGCGTGCCGTGCCGCACACAGGCAGCCACCAGCTCGCTGCCGAACTTGGCGAACGGCCCGGCCGAGCTGAGCACCACGCGGGCCTGCGCCGCCAGCGTGTCGAGCGCGGCGGCGTCGTTGGCGTCGGCCACCACGACGCCGGGCGGGGCGTCGGGCCATTCGCCGCGCAGCGCCGAGAGCTTGGCGGCCGAGCGCCCGGCGATGGCCCAGCGCAGTCCCGCGCCATGGTCGGCGAAGTAGCGCGCGGTCTGGCGGCCGACGAAACCGGTGGCCCCGTAAAGAATGACGTCGTAGCTGCGTTTCATCGGTCAAGCCTCCGTGCGCAGGGTCAGGACAGGCGAGGGACTGTAGGCCAAGGCGCCGCGCTGTTGCGCGCCCCCGGGAACAGGGGCGTGGCAAGCGAGGCCGGGCCTCCTAGACTCGTCATGAACAAGGCCCCACCCCATGCGACGCCCCACTTTTCCCACGCTCCGCCGCGCAGCCGCCGCGATCGCCCTGTCCTGCGTCGCCGCAGGCATGTCCCTCCAGGCCCAGACTTTCGATGCGGGCGATGAAGATCCGGTGGGTGAACTGGCCGGCGAGCTGATGTTCCGCGCCGACCTGCTGAGCTCGCTCGACACGCTCTGCCCGCGCGGGCGACCGGCCCCTGACTGGCACGCGGCCCTGCCCGCCTTGCCGCCCGAGGCCCAGACGCTCGAGCTGATCGACCTGTCACGCCGTCTCGGCGCTGACGCCGGCCAGCAGCTCGTGCGCCAGACCGGCGGCTGCGGCACGCGCGATTTCTCTGCCGCCTACGATGAATCGCGCCAGACCTTCAGCGAACTGATCGAGCGCTGGCAACAGTTGTGAGTCGAGGGCCGCGCGGCGGCGTCAGTAGGTGGCTCGCCCGCCCGACAGGTCGAGCACCGAACCCGTCGTGAACGAGCAGTCTTCGCTGGCGAGCCAGCAGATGCCGGCGGCGATCTCCTGGACCTCGACGAAACGGCCCATCGGGATCTTGCCGAGCATGAAGTCGATGTGCTGCTGCGTCATCGTCGCGAACATCGCGGTCTTGGCAGCGGCCGGCGCCACCGCATTGACCAGCACGCCCTGGGTCGCAGTTTCCTTGGCCAGCGACTTGGTCAGCGCAATCAGGCCGGCCTTGCTGGCGCTGTAGTGGCTGGCGTTGGGGTTGCCTTCCTTGCCCGCCACCGAGGCGACATTGACGATGCGGCCGTAGCCTTGTTTCAGCATCTGCGGCACCAGCGCGCGGCAGGTCAGGTAGGGCGCGATCAGGTTGACCTCGACGACACGGCGCCACATCTCGGGCGCCAGTTCCCAGGTCTTGCCGTTGCCGCCGGTGATGCCGGCGTTGTTGACCAGGATGTCGACGCGGCCGAAATCGGCGATCGCCTGCGCGGCGGCGCCCGAGACGGCGCCCTCATCGGTGAGTTCGATTTGGGCGGTGCCGACGCGGCCGAGCTTACTGAGAGACGCCTTCGCCTCGGCCAGTAAGCCGGCGTCGATGTCCCAGAGCACGACGCTGGCGCCCGAGCTCAGCATGCGCTCGGCCGTGGCGTAGCCGATGCCCTGGGCGCCACCGGTGATCACGGCGACGCGGTTCTTCAGGTCGAGCTGGTTCATGCGCCCAATCCCTTCAAGGTGACTTCGGCATCCGGGCGCGCGCGGCAATCGGCGATGTACTGGCGCACGATGTCGGCGAACGAGGTCTCGGGCGAGAGGCCCAGGCCTGCGGCGCGCCCGGCGGTCGCGCCCTTGGGCCAGTTGGCGACGATGGTGGCAATGCGCTCGTCGCGCTGGAAGCGCACCAGCGCGCGCACCTTCGGGCCGGCCACGCTTTCCAGCGCGGCCAGCATCTCGCGCACTGTGACGTTGAGCGCTGGCAGATTGAGCCCAAGGCGGCCGCCGAAAGCCTCGCGCGACGCTTCATAGACCGCGATCAGGCCCTCGACCGTGCGGGTTGGCGACGACACGGCATGCGACACGCCTTCGTCGACCGGACAGACCGAGACCACGCCAGCCAGCGGCTCGCGGATGATGCCGCTGAAGAACGACGACGCCGCGCCGTTCGGCCGGCCCGGTCGCACCGTGACCGTCATCAGGCGCGCCGAGCGGCCGTCGATGAAGCCCTTGCGGGTGCAGTCCGCGATCAGGTACTCGCACATCAGCTTCTGCGTGCCGTACGAGGTCTGCGGTGCAGGCAGGGTGTCGTCGGACACCACGTCCGGCAGCGGCCGCCCCGGGTCGGGCCCGAACACCGCACCCGAACTCGAGAACACGAAGCGCGGCGTGTTGCCGGCTTTGCGGATCGCCTCGAGCAACGCGCGCGTGCTGTCCAGGTTGGAGCGCATGCCGAGGTCGAAGTCGAGCTCGCACTCGCCCGACACCGCCGAGGCGAGGTGGAACACGCCGTCGAATCGTTCAGCACCCAGCTCGGCACATTGCTCGAGCAAGGCGCCGGTGCGTGCCGTCACACGCCTATCGGCCAGCAAATCGGGTGGTGGCGCGAACTGGTCGGCCAGCACGAGCGAGTCGATGCGCTGACCGGCCAGCGCATCGCGCGAAAGCAGGCTGCGCGCCAGCCGCGCACCGACGAAGCCGGCGCCGCCGGTGATGAGGACCTTCATGTCTGTCGACTCCGATAGGGTTGAAACCAGCCAAGGCCCGCCGACGTACCGCCGGCGGTCGTGACACGAGGACGGTACTCGCAGCCGATCCAGCCGCCGTAGCCGAGGCGGTCGATCAGATCGAACAGGTAGGGATGATGGACCTCGCCGACATCGGGCTCGTGGCGCTCTGGCACGCCCGCGATCTGCAGATGTCCGACCGCGCCGCCCGGCAGGTACTTCTCGATCTTCTTCGCCAGGTCGCCTTCGACGATCTGGCAGTGGTACAGGTCCATCTGGACCTTCAGGTTCGGCGCGCCGATATCGGCAATCACTTCGTGGGCGTGGTCCTGCCGGTTCAGGAAGAAGCCGGGAATGTCGCGTGTGTTGATCGGCTCGATGAGGATGTCGACGCCGTGCGGCGCGGCCTGCGCTGCAGCCCAGGCCAGGTTGGCGACATAGGTGGCGCGCAGCGACGCGCGCTCGGCGCCGGCCGGTGCCAGGCCCGCCACCACGTGCACGCGCGGGCAGCGCAGCGTGGCCGCGTAAGTCAGAGCCTTGTCCATGGCGCGCTTGAACTCGTCTTCGCGGCCGGGCAGACAGGCCAGGCCGCGCTCGCCGTGGTCCCAGTCGCCCGGTGGGGCGTTGAAGAGCACCTGCTGCAGGCCATGCTCGTCCAGGCGCGCGGCCAGGTCGCGGGCCGCGAAGTCATACGGGAACAGGTACTCGACGGCGGTGAAGCCATCGGCCGCGGCGGCGGCGAAGCGGTCGAGGAAGGCGTGCTCGTTGTAGAGCATCGACAGGTTGGCAGCGAAGCGGGGCATGGGTCCTTCTACCATTGGGCGCCGAAGTGCGTGCGCAACTCGGCGGTCTGTTGATCGGTCAGCGGCGCGGGCTTCGGATTCGACATCAGCCACAGACGGGCCGTCTCTTCGAGCTCTTCCAGCACCGCCATGGCATTGGCCGGGGTCTCGTGCCAGACCACCGGGCCCAGGCGATCGAGCAGCACCGCGCGGATCGGCATGCCGCGCGCGCGCGCCTCGGTGATCGACGCGGCCACGCGCGCCGCCACTTCAGGGTCGCCCGGCCGGCGGTAAGCAACCAGGGGCACATGGCCGACCTTCATCACGAAGTACGGCGTGATCGGCGGCAGCACATCGGCCGCACTCCACACCCCCGCCAGCGTCAGCGCCACCAGGTGGGTACTGTGGCTGTGGATCACGCAGCGTGCGGCGGGGTCGGCGGCATAGATGGCGCGGTGCAGGGCGAGCGTCTTGCTCGCGCGGTCGCCGCTTTGCTGCACGCCGGCGGTGTCAACGAAGGCGAGCTTTTCGGCATCCAGGAAACCGAGGCAGGCGTCGGTGGGCGTGATCAGGAAGCCACCGTCGACGCGTGCGCTGAGGTTGCCGGCCGTGGCGTGCACGTAGCCGCGCGCGAACAGCGACGTGCCGACGCGGCAGAGCTCACGGCGCAATAGATCGCTCACTGGAGCACCCTTGGCACTGCGCGCCGTCCCGCCCGGCGGGAGCACTCGCACTTGGGGCGGCCCGGCGTGTTCATGACACCAGCGCCAAAGCCTTGGCGAAGAAGTCGACGCTGCCGAAATTGCCTGACTTCAGCGCCAGCAGCAGCGGCCGGCCCTCGGCCTGGGTCCAGGGCACCCCGGGGTCGATCGGTGCGCCGACGCGCAGGCGCTGCACGGCAAGCGCCTGCACGACCGCACCCGAGGTCTCGCCGCCGGCGACAACCAGGCGGCGCGCGCCGCGCGCGTGCAAGCCGGCCGCGATGTCGGCCAAGCAGCGCTCGACCAGCGCGCCGGCGCGTTCGATGCCGAGCTGCTGCTGCGCCGCCTTCACGGTGTCGGCATCGGCGGTGGCATAGACCAGCACCGGCCCCTTCGGCAAGCGTGTTTCGGCCCAGGCCAGCGCCTCGTCGCCGAGCGCGGCGCCGGCCGCCAGTTGCAATGCGTCGATGCGCAGCGCGGGGCGGCCGGCTTGCAGCCAATGCGCCACTTGCGCCTGCGTGGCCGTCGAACACGAACCCGACAGCACAGCGGCGTGGCCACCGACGGCGGGCAGCGGCGCAGCCTGCGCGTCGGGCCGCACCTGGCCGCGCGCCGCGTAGGCGGCCGGCAAGCCCAGCGCCAGGCCCGAGCCGGCGATCAGCAGGGGCAGGTCGGCGCAGGCCGCGCCAAGGGTGCGCAGGTCGGCGTTGTCGATCGCGTCTGCGATCGCGATCCGCACGCCGTCGGCGCGCAGCGCATCGATGCGCGATGCCACCGCGCCGACGCCCGCAGCCACGACGTCCTGGCGCAGCAGGCCGACACGCAAGCCGGTTTGGGCCTGCAGCCAGCGCACCAGGTTGGCGTCGGTCATCGGCGTCAGAGGGTGGTTCTGCATGCCCGAGTCCGACAGCAGTTGGTCGCCGACGAACAGGTGCCCGCGGTAGACGCTGCGGCCGTTTTCCGGGAAGGCCGGGCAGGCGATCGTGAAGTCGGCGCCCAGGGCCGCCATCAGGGCTTCGGCGACCGGGCCGATGTTGCCGCGTGGCGTCGAGTCGAAGGTCGAGCAGACCTTGAAGTAGAAGCGCCGGCAGCCGGCCGCGCGCAGGCGCTCGAGCGCGGCGAGGGCGTCGCGCACCGCGTCGGCCGGCGCCACGGTGCGTGATTTGAGCGCCACCACCACGGCATCGGCGTCGAGCGCCGCGCCCGCCGCCGGACTCAACCCAGGCACACCGATCGCCAACACGGTGTCCATGCCGGACTGCACCAGCATGCCGGCCACGTCGGTGGCGCCGGTGAAGTCGTCGGCAATGACTCCCAGCAGCGGCTGCTTCATCGCCGCTCCGGCCGCCGCGCCGGCTTGATCGCGCCGCTGGTGATGAGGCGCTGCTCGCCGTTCAAGTGGTGTTGGGTCGCGGCGCGCCGCGCCGCTTTCTCGTCGCCGGCCGCCACCGCCTCGACGATGGCGCGGTGTTCGCGCCGCACCTGCTCCATGAAGTCGCTGCGCATCGACTCGTAGCCCTTGGTGACCGTCATCGCGTCGCGCAGGTAGGCCTCCAGCACGCCGAGCAGGCGCACGAACTGCGGGTTGCCGGTGGCCTTGCCGATCGCGCTGTGGAACGCCAGGTCCTGCTCGACGCCCAGTTCGCCGGCGTCGGTGGCGCTGTCGATGGCCAGCAGCGCGCGTTTCAGATCGACGACCTGGGCGCGGCTGGCACGTCGCGCGGCCAGAGCCGCCATCTCGCCCTCGATTACGCGCCGCAACTCGACCATCTGCACCACCGCGTCGAGCGATTCAAGCAGCTTCGGATCGAAGGCCAGCGCGCGGTGCGCCGGCGGTGTGGTGACGAACACCCCCGAACCCTGGCGCGACCGCACCAAGCCCTGCGACTTCAGCTGGTGCACGGCTTCGCGCACGACGGTACGCGACACACCATAGGCGCCGGCCAGTTGCTGCTCGGTGGGCAGGCGGTCGCCGGGCCGCAGCGCCGCGCTGTCGATGTGCTGTGCGATCTTCGCCGCCAGTCGATCCGACAAGCGTTCGGTGCCCAGACGAAGGCCCTCCGCGTCGTCGATCTGCGTCGCTTGCGACTGGGCTGAAACGCTGATTGACATGGTCCTCAGGTCATCATACAACTGCATCGAGAGCCACCGACCGCCACCGCGCCGCGGCACGATCTTCAGGAGACCCCCTCGCGATGGCAGGCGTCAGCATCCGTTCAGTCACCAAGCGCTTCGGCGAAGTCGAGATCCTGCACGGCGTCGATATCGAGATTGCCGACGGCTCGTTCACTGTGCTGGTCGGCCCCTCGGGTTGCGGTAAGAGCACCCTGCTGCGCATGATCGCCGGGCTCGAACAGATCAGCGGCGGCGAGATCCGCATCGCCGACAAGGTCGTCAATGACGTGCTGCCCAAGCAGCGCGACATCGCGATGGTGTTCCAGAACTACGCGCTCTACCCGCACATGACGGTGCGCCAGAACATGGCCTTCTCGCTGATGCTGGCCAAGCTCGAAAAGAGCGTGGCCGAGGCCAAGGTGGCGCGCGCCGCCGAGATCCTCGGCCTGACGGAATTGCTGGAGCGCTATCCGCGCCAGCTCTCCGGCGGTCAGCGCCAGCGTGTCGCGATGGGGCGCGCGATCGTGCGCGATCCCCAGGTTTTCCTCTACGACGAGCCGCTGTCCAACCTCGATGCCAAGCTGCGCGTGGCGATGCGCACCGAGCTGAAGGAGCTGCACCAGCGCCTGTCGACGACTTCGATCTACGTCACCCATGACCAGATCGAGGCGATGACGATGGGCGACAAGATCGTCGTGATGAAGGACGGCCGGATCGAACAGACCGGCAGCCCGCTCGAGCTCTACGACCGGCCCGCCAACCTGTTCGTGGCCGGCTTCATCGGCTCGCCGGCGATGAACTTCTTGCCCGGCACGCTGCGTCGCAGCGACGGCGCGGTGCAGGTCGAACTGGCCGACGGCACGCGTGTCGGCGCGCCGGCACACACCAGCGGCAGCGACGCGCAGCCAGTCATCTTCGGCACACGGCCTGAGCACATGGTGCTCGTCGACGGCACGCGCGGCGGCACGATCCCGACCGAGGTCGTGGTCGTCGAGCCGACTGGCGCCGACACCTTCGTCTCATGCCGTCACCACGGCGCGGAACTGGCGGTGGTGTTTCGCGAGCGGCACAGTTTCAAGCCCGGCAGCACGATCCATCTGCAGCCCGACCCGTCGCGCGCCCACCTTTTCGACGCCGCCAGCGGCCGCTCGCTCGCGGCCTGAGGCCGCCTCACTTTCACGCCCCGGTGCCGGCAAGGGCACCTTCCACAAGCAAGGAGACATCGCACATGAAAGACTTCAACCGCCGCCGCTTCCTGGAAGGCACCGCCGGCGTTGCCGCCACGACCGCCCTGGGCACCGGCGCGATCTGGGCCCCGGCGGCGCACGCGCAGGCCGCATTGACACTGAAGCCTGAGAAGGGCGCCAAGCTTCGCGTGCTGCGCTGGAGCCGCTTCGTGCAGGGCGACATTGACGCCTACATGGTGAATGTCAAGAAGTTCACCGAGAAGACCGGCATCGAGGTGCGCGTCGACAACGAAGGATGGGAAGACGTGCGCCCGAAGGCCGCCGTGGCCGCCAACACCGGCGCCGGCCCCGACATCATCCTGTCGACCAACGACGACGCGAACCTCTACCCGGACAAGCTGCTCGACGTGACCGACGTGGCCGAGTACATCGGCAAGAAGTACGGCGGCTGGTACCCCGCCGGCCAGGCCTTCCTGAAGCCCGACGGCAAGAAGTGGATCGGCCTGCCGCTTGGCGCGGCTGGCTCGATGATGGTCTACCGCGAGAGCATGCTCAAGGCGGCCGGCTACGACAGCTTCCCGAAGGACACCGACAACTTCCTGAAGATGATGAAGGCCCTGCACGCCAAGGGCACGCCGGGCGGCATGGCGCTGGGCAACGCGACCGGCGACGGCCTGTGGTGCAACTGGCTGGTCTGGGCCTTCGGTGGCCGCCTGGTCGACCAGAACAACAAGGTCGTGATCGATAGCCCGGAGACCCTCAAGGCGCTCGAGTACGGCAAGGAGCTGTACGCCACATTCATTCCAGGCACGCTGTCCTGGCTGGACCCGAACAACAACAAGGCCTTCCTCGACGGCCAGATCTCGGTCACCAACAACGGCATCTCGGTCTACTACGCGGCGAAGAACGCGACCGATCCGAAGGTCAAGGAACTGCAGAGCGACATCCAACACGCCTCCTTCCCGGTTGGGCCGGTGGGCGTGCCCACCGAGTCGCATCTGTTCTTCAACCAGATGATCATGAAGTACACCAAGTACCCGCAGGCGGCCAAGGAGTTCCTGCGCTTCATGATGGAGAAGGAGCAGTTCGAGCCCTGGCTCACCGGTTCGGGCGCCTATGTCGCGACGCCGCTGGCAGGCTACGCCAGCGCGGCGATCTGGACCTCGGATCCGAAGAACACGCCGTACCGCGATCCGGTGAAGAACCTGCGGCCGGCCGGTTATGCGGGCAAGCTGGGCTATGCATCGGCGGGCGCAGCCGCCGACTTCATCATCGTCAACATGGTGGCCGAAGGCATCAGCGGTTCGAAGACGCCCAAGGAAGCGATGGAACGCGCCCAGAAGCGGGCTGAGCGCTACTACAGAGTTTGATGAGGGGCGACGCCAGCGGACCGGCCAAGCCGGATCCGCGGCGCCTGCTTGACACACCGGTACGAGATGAGCTTCCTCGAACGACTCCAGAACAACCGCAATGCGCTCGGGCTGCTGTTCATGCTGCCCGCGGCCGTGTTGCTGCTGCTGTTCCTGACCTACCCGCTCGGGCTGGGCTTCTGGCTCGGCTTCACCGATGCCAAGGTCGGCCGTGCAGGCGAATGGGTCGGCCTGGAGAACTACCAGTACCTGTGGGGCGACGCGGTCACGCGCCTGGCGCTCTTCAACACCCTCTTCTATACCTTCGTCGCCAGCGTCATCAAGTTCGGGCTCGGCCTGTGGCTGGCCTTGCTGCTTAACCGCAACATCCGCTTCAAGACCTTCTTCCGCGCCGTCATCCTGCTCCCCTACATCGTGCCGACGGCGCTGTCGGCGATCGCCTTCTGGTGGATCTATGACGCCCAGTTCTCGATCATCAGCTGGATGCTGGTGAAGATGGGCCTGATCGACAAGTACATCGACTTCCTCGGCGAACCGTGGAACGCGCGGCTGTCAGTGATCGCCGCCAACATCTGGCGCGGCATCCCCTTCGTCGCCATCACCCTGCTGGCCGGCTTGCAGACGATCTCGCCTTCGTACTACGAGGCTTCGGCGATCGACGGCGCCAGTCGCTGGCAACAGTTCCG
>JAZKIW010000025.1:0-23588 GCA_040384625.1 Pseudomonadota bacterium
TGCTGCAGTACGACTCGGTGCACGGCCGCTTCAAGGGCACGATCGCGGTCGACGGGACGACCTTGATCGTCAACGGCAAGCGCATCCGCCTGACGGCCGTCAAGGATCCGGCCGAACTGAAGTGGGGCGAGGTCGGGGCCGATGTGGTGATCGAAGCGACCGGCCTGTTCCTGACCAAGGAAACTTGCCAGAAGCACCTCGATGCCGGCGCCAAGAAGGTCATCCAGTCGGCGCCGAGCAAGGACGACACGCCGATGTTCGTGTATGGCGTCAACGACAAGAGCTACGCCGGTCAGGCGATCATCAGCAACGCCTCGTGCACCACCAACTGCCTGGCGCCGGTGGCCAAGGTGCTGAACGACAGCTTCGGCATCAAGCGCGGCCTGATGACCACGGTGCATGCCACCACGGCGACGCAGAAGACGGTCGACGGGCCAAGCAACAAGGACTGGCGCGGTGGCCGCGGCATCCTGGAGAACATCATCCCCAGCTCGACCGGCGCGGCCAAGGCGGTGGGCGTGGTGATCCCCGAACTGAACAAGAAGCTCACTGGCATGTCCTTCCGCGTGCCGACCTCCGATGTCTCCGTGATCGACCTGACCGTCGAACTGGTCAAGGAGGCCAGCTACGAAGACATCTGCAATGCGATGAAGGCCGCGGCGGCCGGGCCGATGAAGGGTGTGCTGGGCTACACCGAGGACAAGGTCGTGTCGACCGATTTCCGTGGCGAGTCGATGACGTCGGTGTTCGACGCCGACGCCGGCATCGCGCTGGACAAGACCTTCGTCAAGGTCGTCGCCTGGTACGACAACGAATGGGGCTATTCGAACAAGGTGCTCGAGATGGTGCGCGTGGTCAGCCGATGAGTCGGTGCCCTTGCATCGATTGGAAAGAGGCCGCCCGTGCGGCCTTTTTTCATGCCGCGCGCGCCGTCGTTGGCTCGCTCCTTCACAAGCCGGACACCTGCCGGGCCTATCCAACGCCTAGACTGCCGCCCATGAAGCAACTCGTCGCCACAGCCCTCGCGCTCCTTGCGCTGTGCGTCTCGCCGTTCGCCGTTGCCGAGCGTGCGTCGCCGCGTCCGGCGCAGCTGTCGGACGCCAACGATGTGCGTGTGATCGTCAAATTCAAGCAGGGTGGCTCGTCGCTGCGCGCCCATGCGTTGGCGGCCAACGCGTCCGCGGCGGATGCCGCCCGCGTGCTCGCCGACCGCGCGGCCACGCTCGGCTCACGCCACGGCCTGATGTTGCGCGCCGGGGCGGCGGTGGGCGATCGCGCGCAGGTCGTGCAAGCGGATGCCGCGCACGGCCTCGACGCTCGCGCGCTCGCGTCGCGCCTGGCGGCGGACCCGGACGTCGAATACGCCGAGCCCGATCGCCGCATGCGCCGCGTGGCGCTGCCCAACGACCCACGCTTCAGTACGGTCGGCGGCAGCGGCCCGGCGGTGGGGCAGTGGTATCTGCGCGCGCCGGCGGGCGGCGTGCAGTCGCCGATCAACGCGGCTGCGGCCTGGGACGTGCACACCGGCAACCACGGCGTCATCGTCGCCGTGCTCGACACTGGTGTGCGCCCGAATCATCCCGATCTGGCCGGCAAGCTGATCGGCGGCTACGACTTCATCAGCGATGCGCTGGTGGCCAACGACGGCAACGTTCGCGACAGCGACCCGGCCGACCCCGGCGACTGGATCACCTCGGCCGACGCAGCCACCACCACATTCACCGACTGCGAGGTGTCCGACAGTTCGTGGCACGGCACGCAGGTCGCAGGCATCGTTGCCGCGGCCACCAACAACGGTATCGGCATGGCCGGCGCGGGGGGCCATGTGCGGGTGATGCCGGTGCGTGTGCTCGGCAAGTGCTTCGGCTACACGTCGGACATTGCGGCAGCGATGCGCTGGGCCGTAGGCCTTGCGGTGAGCGGTGTGCCGACAAACACCAACCCGGCCAAGGTCATCAACCTGAGCCTGGGCAGCGATGGCGCGTGCTCGACGACGGAGCAGCAGGCGGTGGATGCCGTGCTGGCGGCCGGCGCGGTGGTCGTCGCCGCGGCCGGCAACAGCGCCGGCCACCCCGCCGGCTCGCCGGCCAACTGCAACGGTGTCATCGGCGTCGCGGCCCTGCGCCATGTCGGCACCAAGGTTGGATTCTCCGACCTCGGGGCGAGCCTCAAGATCGCCGCCCCGGGCGGCAACTGCGTCAACATCGGCGCCAATGAGGCCTGCCTGTATCCGATCCTGACGACGATCGACAGCGGCACCAAGGGCCCAGTCAGCCCAACCTACTCGGACAGCTTCAACGCCAGCGTCGGTACGAGTTTTTCGTCACCGCTGGTGGCCGGTACGGCTGCATTGATGTTCTCGGTCGACGCGGCACTGACACCGTCGCAGGTGCTCGCGACCCTGCAGTCGACCGCACGGCCTTTCCCATCCAGCGGCGTGCCGGACGATCCGACCAGCGGCCCAGTGCCGACCTGCCAGGCGCCCGGCGGTTTCGACCAGTTGCAGTGCTACTGCACGACCAGCACGTGCGGCGCCGGCATGCTCGACGCCCATGCCGCAGTGCGTGCCGTGCTGGGCAGCGCGCCCGCGCTGCAACCCAACGTTGCTGCCAGCCCCGCGGCGCCTGAGGCCGGTGCGACGGTCACGCTGTCGTCGGCCGGATCGCAGGTGCCGGGTGGGCGCAGCATCGTGGTGCGGCGCTGGACCCTCGTGGACGGCGGCGGCATCGCGAGCGCGTTCGGCGGCGCCGACGATGGTGAGACTGCGACGCTCACCCCCAGTGGCGCGGGCCGAGTCGTCGTCCAGTTGACACTCGTCGACGACCGAGGCCTTGCCACCGCGACCGACTTCGCGCTCGTGGTCAGCGCTGCCAGTGGCGGCGGCGGTGGTGGTGGGAGCGGCGGCGGCGGAGGAGGCGGAGGCGGTGCGTTGTCGTGGCCCTGGCTCGCCGGCCTGCTGCTCGCCGTGTTGGCGCTCGTCGTGCCGCTGTCGCGTCGGCGCTGAACATCGCGAAACACCTGCAACGGCCGACGGATAATGGCGGCCATGCGATTGCCTTCAGCCCTGCGCCAGTTGGTTGTTCGTGCTGGCTTCGGGTTGTTGCTGGCCGCAGCAGCCATCCTCGCGTCGGCAACGCCCCGCTCGTTGGCGCGGCCGGCCGCCGTGCATGGCCTCATCGTCCAGTTGAGGGATGCGCCCAGTCATGTCGCCTTGGCGCGTGAACAAGCGCAGGCGCGGGATGCCGGCATGCAAGAGCGCGAAGCCGGGCGCTGGCAGCGTCTGCTGGCCGACCTGCGCAGCGACGGCGCGGTCCTGCGTGAGTTGCCGCAATGGGCGCATGCCGCGCCGCGCCGCGACCCGGTCGGCGCCAGCGCGCAACTGCTGCGCTTTGCGCAGCCGCTGAGCACAGAGCAGGCGGAGCGCGTGGCAGCGCGGCTGGCCGCGAGACCCGAAGTCGCCTGGGTTGCCCTGAACACCCGCGAACGGCGCCAGGCGACCGCAGGCAACGCCCCTTCCGACCCCTACTTCCCCGGCACAGCGGGCCAGTGGTGGCTGCAGCCAGTGCAAGGCAGCAACGGCAGCGCCATCGAGTCGCGCCTGCGCGGCGTGCCCGGCTTCCTGTCCGCTTGGCAGGGCAGCAGCACTGGCAGCGCGGCGGCCGTCGTGGCGGTGATCGATTCGGGGATCACCTGCCACCCTGACCTCGGCAACTCCGGGCCGGGCTGCATCGGCGGCGCCATCCTGCCGGGATACGACTTCGTCGGCGATAGCGTCTACGCCAATGATGGCGATGGCCGCGACGCCGATCCGCGCGACCCCGGCGACTGGGTCAGCCAGGCCGACCGCAACGCCGACCCGGTGCGCTATGGCGACTGCGACGTCGAAGACAGCTCATGGCATGGCACCATCATCGCCGGCGTCGTGGCAGCGCAGACCGACAACAACCTCGGCGCCGCCGCGATCAACTGGCACGGCCGCGTGCTGCCGGTGCGCGTGGCGGGCAAGTGCGGTGCCGACGTCGTCGACATCGTCGAAGGCATGCGTTGGGCGGCCGGTCTGGCGGCCTGCAAGCGCAGCAATGGCGCCGGCGGTTGTGCCGAGTTCGCGCCCGCCAACCCGAACCCAGCGCGCATCGTCAACATCAGTTTCGGCGGCAGTGCCGTCTGTGGCGCGCTGTACCAGCAGGCCCTCGACGAGTTGCGCGCGGCGCCGGGTGGTGGCGCGGTGGTGGTGGCCGCCGCCGGCAACGGCTGGAGCGCGCCGTCGCGGCCGGCGAATTGCCAGCGCGTGATCGGCGTTGGCGCGCTGAACCGCGATGGATTCAAGACCAACTACTCGAACTTCGGCGCTGCGCTGACGCTCTCGACGGTCGGCGGCGACGACAACGACGGCGCCTGGGGTGCCTTGTTGGGCGACAGCGGCGTGCTGACGATCGGCAACGGCGGACTCACCGCGCCCGCCGATTGCACGCAGGTCGGCATCAACTGCTACTACTACCACTTCGGCTCGAGCTTCTCGGCGCCGGTCGTGGCCGGCGCCGTGAGCCTGATGCTGTCGGTCAATCCGGCCCTCAGCCTGGTCGAGATCGAACAAGGCCTGGTGCGTTCGGCTCGGCCGCACGTGACCTCGGGCGTTGCGGGCTTCGATCAGTGCAGCGCCGACAACCCGGGTCGCTGCGTATGCACCACCAGCACCTGCGGTGCCGGCATCCTCGATGCGACGCAGGCGCTCTTGTATGCCGCGTCGCCGGGCAGCTACGTCGCTCCGGCGGCCCTGGGCGCGGTGCTCGATACGCCCGAGTTGCGTTCAGCGGTGGCCGGCGGCCCGGACCGGCCGGCTCGCGTCGATGGGGGCGGCGGCGGCGGAGCGGTGGGCGCGTTCTGGCTCCTGGCGCTCGCCTGCGCCACGCTGGCGCTCGGCCCGCGTCTCAGCCGCCGCTCGCTGCCGCTCCCGGGGTCACGCAAGGGCTGAAGCCGACACCCGAGGCCAGGGCGCCGAGCGTGCGCAGCTGCGCGGCCTGGGTCATCGACGCGGCCTGCACTCGCAGCCGGTTCTCGCTGCCCGCAGGCCGAAGCTGCACAACCCGGGCGGTGCGCACGCCGCGCTGGTTGAAGGCCGCCAAGGCCGTGTCGGCGGCCGCGCGGCTGTCATAGCGGCCGAGGGCGAGTCCTGGCTGGGACGTGGCGGGGGCGCCGTCGGCGGGCAGGTCGAGCAACTCGAAAGGCATGCGCAGGCGGCCCAGCTCCTCGCGCTTCTTTTGCAGCGCGTCGCCATTGCCGTAGGGACCGAGTACGACCGCATGCAGCGCGCCGATGTCCTGGGTGACGCGCACCCAACTGCCCTCGGGCAAGCCCGCGGTGGCCAGTGCCCGTTCGGCGACTTCGACCGCGCCCGCCGCGAACGGGCCGGCTTCCAGACATTGCAAGGCGCTGCCGACAACGCCGCTGGCCGCACTCGCCGGGCCCGGAGGTGCGGCTGTCGCCGCGGCAGGGCCGGGCGGCAGCACACGCACCGCCTCAGGGCGGATCTGCTGGGCTGCCCGGCTCGGATCGCGCTCCTGCGCCGGCCCCAAACCGATCGCCTGCAGCGCGCCGCCGCTCCAGGCCCAGAAGGCCAGGTTGGCCACCAGCAGCAGGGCAACCAGGGTTCGCAGCATGCGCTTCAGCCGGCCGGGCTCGGGACCATGCGCACACTGACCTCGCCGCTCGACACCAGATGCAGCCCTGTGCCCACACGCAGCAGCAAAGAACCGTTGGCCGACACACCTTCGACCGTGCCGTCGAGCACGGCATCGATCTGCGTCGGATCCTGCGCCCTCGCGTGCTGGCCGCGCAGCAGATCACGGTGCGCGTAAGCCGAGACGAAGCCGGCAAAGCCTTCACGCTCGAACTGGCGCAGCGCCTTGATCAGCGGCAGCGCAACACGGTGCAGGGCCTCGGGCGCGCTGAGGGCGGGATCGAGCTCCTGCATGCAGGCGAAACCGCTGCTCAATTCACGCGGCAGCGTCAGGGGGAGGACGGCGATGTTCAAGCCGACACCGACCACCACCATGCGCTGCTTGCCCACGGCCACGGTTTCGATCAGGACGCCACCGAGCTTGCGTCCCACGTTGGGTGTCGCCGGCAGATCGGCCAGCCACAGATCATTGGGCCACTTCAGTTGCAGGCGCGGCTGGAGGCCCGGGTCGGGGGGCTCGAGCGCATCGGCCAGCGTCACACCCACGGCCAGTGACAGGCCCGACCAGTTGCGCGGCGCCAGCGGCAGGCCGAGCGAGAACGTCAGCGACGCGCCGGCGCTGGCTTGCCAGGACCGCCCCTGGCGGCCGCGGCCCAGGGTCTGGTGCTCGGCCACCAGCAGGGTCGGATGGGTGTCGCCAGCGCGGCGACCGAACGGGCCACCCTCGTCGCCGATGACATCGATGTCGCGTCCGCGCGCGTGCTGGGCCAGCAGTTCGCCGGGCGTCGTCACGGGCGCATCGTGGCGACCGCCGCCCAGACGGGCGCGCTCAAGCAGCACGGTGTTGGTCGATTCGGTGCGGGCCAGCACCTCGATCGACAGGCCCGGCAGGTGCGGCTCGAGCTGCTGCCACAGCGCTTCGGCGCGCCATTGCAGATGGGGCGCCGGGGCCGCGGCAGCGCCCGTATCAGCCATGCTTGTCGGGGCCTCGGCGTGCGCCCGCGTTCACCGCTTGGGTGCCAGCAGCGTGCCGCGGCAGCCGCGCGTGCCGCAGCGGCACTCGTACTGCTTCTTCAACTTCGGCGTGTAACGCTCGTCGATCGTCAGGCCGTAGTCGTAGAACAGCTCTTCGCCCGGAGCGATCTTGCGCAGGGCCTTGATGAAGACCCGGCCCTCCTGCTCGTCGGCCTCGCAGTTCGGGCTGCAGGCGTGGTTGATCCAGCGCGCTGCATTGCCGCCGTGCTTGGCGTCGATGACATGCTGGTCGTCGATGTGGAAGTAGAAGGTGTGATTCGGATCCTTCGGGTCGTGCGGATGGCGGCGCAGCGCTTCCTTCCAGCTGATGACCTCGCCGGTGTACTCGATCACGGTCTCACCCTTGGCCAGGGGCCTGAGGGCGAACACGCCCTTGCCGTGGATGCCCGAGCGCCGCACCTGGATGCGCCGGCCGGCGCTCGTGCCGCGGGTTGCGGCAGGGTGGGGGTCGGTGCCAGGAATCGGCCCTGCTTGCGTGTCTGTTTTCATTAGGTACATTGAATTCATGGGTGCGCGCGCGTGTGTGCGTGCGCGCGAGAGATGGGCGATTGTATGTAGGTCGGTCCGGCTGCCACCGCAGCGGTACCGCAGGCCAGGGAAAACAGGAAAACATGAGCAAGTCACTGATCATTGCGGAGAAGCCCAGCGTGGCGCAGGACATCGTGCGCGCGCTGACCCCGAGCGCGGGCAAGTTCGAGAAGCACGCCGAGCACTTCGAGAACGATCGTTATGTCGTGACCTCGGCTGTCGGTCACCTGGTCGAGATCAAGGCCCCGGAGGCCTACGACGTGAAGCGTGGCAAGTGGAGCTTCGCGCACCTGCCGGTGGTGCCGCCGCACTTCGACCTGGCGCCGATCGACAAGGCGAAGTCGCGTCTGAACGCGGTGGTCAAGCTGGTCAAGCGCAAGGACGTGACCGACCTCATCAATGCCTGCGACGCGGGCCGCGAGGGTGAACTGATCTTCAGGCTGATCGTCCAGTACGCCGGTGGCGAGAAGAAGCCGATCGACAAGCCGATCACCCGCCTGTGGTTGCAGAGCATGACGCCGCAGGCCATCCGCGACGGCTTCGAAGCCCTGCGCAGCGACAAGCAGATGCTCGGCCTGGCCGACGCCGCGCGCAGCCGCAGCGAGGCCGACTGGCTGGTCGGCATCAACGGCACGCGGGCGATGACGGCCTTCAATTCGCGCGACGGTGGCTTCTTCCTGACCACCGTAGGGCGCGTGCAGACGCCGACGCTGTCGATCGTGGTCGAGCGGGAGGAAAAGATCCGCAAGCATGTGTCGCGCCCCTATTGGGAGGTCAAGGCCAGCTTCGCGGCGCAGGCCGGCGAGTACGAGGGCAAGTGGTTCGACCCGAAGTTCAAGAAGGACGAGGACGCCGACCGGCGCGCAGATCGGCTGTGGAACGAGCCGGATGCGCAGGCCATCGCGCAAGCCTGCCGCAGCCAGCCTGCCGCGGTCACCGAAGAGGCCAAGCCGAGCAGTCAGTCGAGCCCGCTGCTGTACGACCTGACGACCTTGCAGCGCGAGGCCAACTCGCGCTTCGGCTTCTCGGCCAAGACCACCCTGTCGCTGGCCCAGGCCCTGTACGAGAAGCACAAGGTGCTGACTTACCCGCGCACCGACTCGCGCGCCCTGCCCGAGGACTACCTGAAGGTGGTCAAGGACACCGTCACCATGCTGGCCAAGGAGGACCTGCCCGCGCCGCTGCGGCCGCTGGCGGCGCACGCCAAGACGGCGCTGAAGGAAGGCTACATCAAGCCGAGCAAGCGGGTCTTTGACAACGCCAAGGTCTCGGATCACTTCGCGATCATCCCGACCCTGCAGGCGCCGAAGAGCCTGACCGAGATCGAGGCGAAGCTCTATGACCTGGTGGTCAAGCGCTTCCTTGCGGTCTTCTTCCCGAGCGCCGAGTCGATGGTCACGACTCGCATCTCGACGGTCACGGTCAAGGGCGCCGAGTACAAGTTCCAGACCAATGGCAAGGTGCTGGTGAAGCCGGGCTGGCTCGCGGTCTACGGCAAGGAGGCGCAGGAAGACGACGCCAACCTGGTCGCCGTGCAGCCCGGCGAGATCGTGCGCACGGAAAGCATCGACGTCCATGCGTTGAAGACCAAGCCGCCGGCGCGCTACACCGAAGCGACCCTGCTGTCGGCGATGGAAGGCGCCGGCAAGCTGATCGACGACGAGGAGTTCCGCGAGGCGATGGCCGAGAAAGGCCTGGGCACGCCGGCCACGCGGGCCCAGGTGATCGAAGGCCTGCTGCTCGAGAAGTACATGTACCGTGACGGCCGCGAACTGGTGCCCACGGCTAAGGCCTTCCAGCTGATGACCCTGCTGCGCGGCCTGGACATCGAGGACCTGACCAAGCCCGAGCTGACCGGCAACTGGGAATACCAGCTCGCCGAGATGGAGCACGGGCGCCTGAAGCGCGAAGCCTTCATGGCCGAGATCGCCGCCATGGCGCAGCGCATCGTCAAGAAGGCCAAGGAGTACGACCGCGACACCATCCCCGGCGACTACGCGACGCTCACGACGCCGTGCCCCAACTGCGGCAGCGTGGTGAAGGAGAACTACCGCCGCTTTGCGTGCGAGAAGTGCACGTTCTCGATCACCAAGATCCCCGCCGGTCGGGCCTTCGAGACGGCCGAGGCCGACGCCTTTCTGCGCGACAAGAAGATCGGCCCGCTGGAGGGTTTCCGCTCCAAGGCCGGCTGGCCTTTCACCGCCGAGATGCGCCTGGTTCGCGATGAGGAGATCGACAACTGGAAGCTGGAGTTCGACTTCGGCGACGACAAGAAGGGCGAAGGCGACGGTGAACCCGTCGACTTCTCAACCCAGGAGAGCCTCGGCGCCTGTCCGAAGTGCCAGGGCCATGTCTATGAGCACGGCAGCAGCTATGTCTGCCAGCACGCAGTCGGTGCGCACGTGACCTGCGACTTCAAGAGCGGCAAGATCATCCTGCAGCAGCCGGTGCCGCGCGAGGAGATGACGCGCCTGCTGGCCAGCGGCAAGACGGCGCTTCTTGAGAACTTCGTCTCCAACAAGACCCGTCGCAAGTTCAAGGCATATCTCGCCTACGACAAGAAGGAAGGCAAGGTCATCTTCGAGTTCGAGCCGCGCCCTGCGAAGCCGGCTGCCGGCGCGAAGACCGCCCGCAAGAAGGCGGCCTGAACCGCGCCGCCAGCCCGGGGCCTAGCGCTTTTCCTTGCTTGCGAGTTGAGGCGCGGCCGCACCCTTTGACGCCGCGGCTGACGCCGCCGAGGCCGGGGCGCTGGCGTAGGTCAGTTTGGCTTCGCGCATCAGGACGCGATGGAAATTCTCGGTTCGGTCCAGCCAGGTGACAAATGGGCCCCCGCTCATGTTGGTCTGTTTGAAGGCGCCCTGGGCCATGAAGTCCTTCCACTCCGGCAGTGCGCGGACCTTGTCCAGCACATCGACGTAGTAGGCCACCTGCTCCGCGCTCGCGCCCGGGGGCATGAAGATCGCGCGCATCATCAGGTACTGCACCGGGATGCCGAACGACATGCAGGTCGGCAGGTCGTTCCAGGTCTGGTTGCCGGCGATCTTGCCGTGGTACTCCAGCTTCTTGCCGTCGAAGACGCACAGCGGCCGCACCTTGCCCTCGGACCACAGCTTTGCGGCCTCGATCGGGTTGTTGACGGTGATGTCGACCTGGCGCTCGGCCAGCGAGCGGGCCACATCGCCGCCGCCTTTGAGGGGCATGTAGCTCAGGCGCGTCTCGCCCGCCGTTTCCAGCAACACGCTGATCAGTTGATCTTCCTGCTTGCTGCCCGTGCCGCCGAGCTTGATGCTGCCCGGCGCACCTGCGCGCATCGCGTCCAGCAGGTCCTTGGCCGACTTGTGCGACGACTCTGCGTTGACCCACAGCACGAACTGGTCCAGAGCCAGCATCTGCACTGGCGTGATGTCGCGCCAGTTGAAGTCGGTGCCGGTGGCCAATGGCGTCGTGAACAGGTTGGACAGCGTGATGATCAGCTTGTGCGGGTTGCCGCGCGCCGCCTTCACGTCGAGCAGGCCTTCGGCCCCCGAATTGCCCGACTTGTTGACCACCGTCAGCGGCTGCTTCATCAGGCCATGCTTTGTCACGATCTGTTGAATGAAGCGCGCCATCTGGTCCGCACCGCCGCCGGTACCTGCTGGCACCACCAGTTCAACCGGCGCCGTCGGCTCCCAGGCCATCGACGGCAAGGCCACGCTGATCAGGAAGCCGGCCAGAGCCCCGTGCACGAGGCTCCGATGCCGCGCGGCCCTTCGCTCCTCAGAATTTTGAGCAGTGCTTCGAGCCGGCTGTGCGTTCATGGGCGACCTCAGCGTCCGAGTCGGGCGCAACGAAAATTGGAGAATTGAATGCTAAGGCGCGCCGGCACAATCGCCTGAGCGAGGTTTGGCATTTCTGCGAAAAGGTTAACGAACGCCTGATGCAATGACAGTCGCGGTCTTCTACAAACTGCTGGCGATCCTGTTCATCGTCACGCTCGGCTGGGCGGTGGGCCGCATGCGCTGGCTCGGCACCGGCAACGACAGCAGCGACCCGACGCGTGTGCTCAGCAACGCGGCGCTGTACATCTTCATTCCGGCCCTGCTGTTGCGCACCACGGTGCGGCTCGACTTCGCGGCCCTGCCGTGGCGCACCGTGTGGGCCTTCTTCCTGCCCGCCGCGGCACTGCTGTTGGCGGTGTACGTCTGGCAGCGCTGGCGCGGTGCGCCTCAGCGCGACGGCAGTGCAGCGCCCGCCGTGCGCGCGCTCACCGCCAGTTTCGGCAATTCGGTGCAACTGGGCATTCCCCTGGCCGCGGCCTTGTTCGGCGAGGCCGGACTGTCGATCCATGTGGCGCTGATCAGCCTGCACGCATTGATCCTGTTGTCACTGGCGACCCTGCTCGTCGAACTGGACCTGGCGCGCACTGCACGGCGCGAGGGCGGCGCGCCTTCGACCCTGGCGAGCACGCTGGCGGCCACCTTGCGCAATACCGTGATCCATCCGGTGATGCTGCCGGTGCTGATCGGTCTGGGCTGGAATGCGAGCGGCATCGGCCTGCACCCGATCGTCGACGAAACCCTGCTCGTGCTCGGTTCCGCCGTGGTGCCGGTGTGCCTGGTGCTGATCGGCCTGTCGCTGGCCTACTACGACATGCAGGGCCAACTGCGCCGGGCGCTCGGGCTCAGCGCGCTCAAGCTCGTCGCCATGCCGGCGCTGGTGCTGGTGGTGGCGCATTGGGGCTTCGGCCTGTCCGGGCTCCCGCTAGCCGTGCTGGTGGTCCTGGCGGCCTTGCCGGTCGGCAGCAACCCGCTGATCTTTGCTCAGCGCCACGCCACGCTGCAGGCTGAGGCCACCGCGGCCATCGTTTTCTCGACGGTGGCCTTCGTGGCCACGCTCGCCGGCTGGCTGGCTCTGCTGGCCTGGATCGCCTAGCACCCTGGCGCGGCGTTTCGCCGACAATCGCTGGCATGAGTTCCGACGACACCGCGGCCACGATGGCTCACATGGGGGCGACCGCACGCGCGGCCTCGCGCGCCATGGCCGCCGCGCCCACGGCCGCGCGCAATGCCGCCTTGCTGGCGCTGGCCGCGCGGCTGCGCCGCGACAGCGCTGCGCTGCAGAGCGCCAACGCCCAGGACGTTGATGCAGCCCGTGCGGCGGGCCTGGCGCTGCCTTTGGTCGATCGGCTCAAGCTGACGCCGCAGAGCATCGAGACCGTCGCGACAGGCTGCGAGCAGCTGGCGGCGATGCCCGACCCGGTGGGCGAGATCAGCGCGGTGCAGCGCCGGCCCAGCGGCATCAGTGTCGGACGCATGCGCGTGCCGCTTGGTGTGTTCGGCATGATCTACGAGAGCCGACCCAATGTGACGATCGAAGCCGCGTCGCTGGCCATCAAGAGCGGCAATGCGGCGATCCTGCGCGGCGGCTCGGAGGCGATCCGCAGCAACCTGGCCCTGGCCGAGCGTGTGCAGGCGGCCCTTGTCGAGGCCGGTCTGCCCCCCGAAGCGGTGCAACTGGTGGCCACGACCGACCGCGCCGCGGTCGGCCAACTGATCACGATGCCGGAGTTCGTCGACGTGATCATCCCGCGCGGCGGCAAGGGCCTGATCGCGCGTGTCAGCGCGGAAGCCAAGGTGCCGGTGATCAAGCACCTCGATGGCAATTGCCATGTCTACGTCGATGCCGAGGTCGACCTCGACATGGCGGTCAGAGTCACCGACAACGCCAAGACGCAGAAGTTCAGCCCTTGCAATGCCGCCGAGTCGCTGCTCGTGCACAGCGCCATCGCGGACTCCTTCCTGCCACGGATCGGCGCCGTGTTCGCAGCCAAGGGCGTCGAGATGCGCTGTGGTCCGCGCGCCAAGGCGATCCTCGCCGCGGTGCCGGGGGCGAAGCTGGTCGACGCCAGTGAGTCCGACTGGTCCGAGGAGTACCTGGCGCCGATCATCAGCATCAAGCTGGTCGATTCGCTCGACGAGGCGATCGAGCGCATCAACATCTACGGCTCGCACCACACCGATGCGATCCTGACTGCCAACCACCCGCATGCGATGCGCTTCCTGCGCGAGGTCGACTCGGCCAGCGTGATGGTCAACGCCAGCACCCGCTTCGCCGACGGCTTCGAGTTCGGCCTCGGCGCGGAGATCGGCATTTCCACCGACAAGTTCCACGCGCGCGGCCCGGTCGGGCTCGAGGGGCTGACCTCGCTGAAGTGGATCGTCCTGGGTGATGGGCAGGTTCGCGGCTGAGGCGAGATGAGCGATCCGCGCCGCGCGCTGGTCCTGCTCTCCGGCGGGCAGGACTCGACGGTGTGCCTGGCCTGGGCCTTGCAGCGCTTCGCCCATGTCGAGACGCTCGGCTTCGACTACCGCCAGCGCCACCGCGTCGAGCTCGAGTGCCGCAGCACCGTGCTGCGTGAACTGCGGGCGCAGTTCCCGCGCTGGGCGGCGCGGTTGGGCCAGGACCACCTGATCGACGCGAGTGTGCTAGCCCAGCTCGGCGACAGCGCCCTGATCAACGAGCGCGAGATCGAGCTGCAGGCCAATGGCCTGCCCAACACCTTCGTTCCCGGTCGCAACCTCCTGTTCCTGACTTTGGCCGCGGCCCTGGCCCACCGGCGTGGCGCGTCGGTGTTGGTTGCGGGCATGTGCGAGACCGACTACTCGGGCTACCCCGACTGCCGCGACAACACCTTGAAGGCCCTCCAGGTCGCGCTCAGCCTCGGCCTGGCGGCACCGATGACCCTCGAGACGCCGCTGATGTTCATCGACAAGGCAGGCACATGGGCCCTGGCCGAGCAGCTCGGCGGCGCGGCCCTGAACGCCTTGATCACGGAACACACCCACACCTGCTACCTCGGGCAGCGTGAGCGGCGCCACGCCTGGGGCTACGGCTGCGGCGACTGCCCTGCCTGCGTGCTGCGCAAGAGCGGCCATGCGCGCTGGCGGGCCGGCGCGGCCGCCCTCGACTGAGGGGCCGTCCCACCCTCGAGCCCGGGTGGGCTTCGGCTCCTCAAGCGACCCGGTTCGTGTTGCAATGGCACACATGTCGGCCTCGCATTCGACCCTGCCGCGCTCGGTAAACCTGGTGCACGTGCGCGCGCCCCGCCCCGACCGGAGCGACCCCGGCCTGCGTGAGCGCATTGCGCGCCTGCAGGCCTTGCGCGAGCCCGCTCAGTGGCAGGCTGCCACGCTGGCGTTGATGCTCGCCCCCGATAGCCGGCGCGAACGCGCGGTGTGGTTCGACGAGGCGGGCCGCTTGCCCGATGCCGAGCGCCTGCTCGACGACGTGCAGGCCCTGACGCCTCCGCACCGGCTGCCCTGGTTCGAGGCGTTTGCGCGCCAGCTCGCGCCAGGTCCGGTGGAGCCGCGCCACGCCCTGATCGGCGCCGCGCGGCGCCTGATGACGGCCGACGGCATCGTGACCCAGATGGACCAGCTGCGCTGGGTCGCGTTGCGTCACCTGCTGGCCGGCAGCGCCGTGGCGGCACCGGCCGCGGCTGAGACGGATCTGGCCGAACTCGACGACGCGCAGGCACTCAAGGTCTGCCTGTTCAGTGCTTTCCTGTCTCACATGGTGCCAGCGCCGGACCTGACGCTGGACCTGACCGGCCACGATTCGACCGGGCAGACCTGGTACGACAGCGTGATCGCGCCCTGGTACGAGCGCTTCAAGCTGCCCGCGCGCGAGCAGCACGACATCGACGCCACGCTGCGCGCGCTGCGTGTGCTGCAGTCGATGCCCTGGCTGCTGCGACCGGTGCTGGTGCGGCGCTGGTTCGAGGCCGCGCGTGTGCTGACCGATGGCCCGGTACTGCACCCGGTGGCGGCCGATGCGCTGCGCCTGACCTGCACGCTGCTGGATTCCCCGGTGCCCCCGGAATTGGGCCGCCAGTACATTGAAGTCGAGCCGGCACGCCATTGAGGCCGCGCTAGAAGTGTCCAGACTGGAGATGATCGTGATGCGCTTGTTGTCGCTCCCTGTCCGTGTCACCTGGGCCGTCCTGCTGCTCGCCGCGTCCCTGCCCACAGCGGCGCAGGATGCCGCCGCGCTGCGCCTGAACGCACTCGCCGCCACCTGCGCTAACTGCCACGGCACCATGGGCCGCGCCGTCGAGGGTGCGTCGGTGCCCGGGCTGGCGGCGCTGCCCGCTGCCTACATCGTCGAGCAGATGAAGGCCTTCAAGGCCGGCACCCGCCCGGCCACCGTGATGCATCAGCTGGCCAAGGGCTACAGCGATGCGCAGATCGATCAGCTCGCCGCGTACTTCGCGGCGCAGAAGAAGTGAAGGGGGCCAGCATGCAAAGACGAGTGTGGCTTCAGGGTGCAGGCGCGCTGGGCATGCTGTCGTTGGCCGGCTGCGCGGGCTCGGGAGGCTCGCTGCCGGCCAAGACGCGCGTGCTGGTGGTCGGCGGCGGCTACGGCGGTGCTACCGCGGCCAAGTATTTGCGCCTGTTCTCAAATCAGAAGATCGACGTCGTGCTGGTCGAGCCCGACGATGCCTTCATCTCCTGCCCGATCAGCAACCTGGTGCTGGGTGGCAGCAAGACCCTGGCCGAGATCACCGTGCCCTACACGGCCCTGGCCAGATCCCACGGTGTGCGTGTGGTCAAGGACAGGGTCGCCAGCATCGATCCGGTGAAGAAGGTCGCCGTACTGGCCTCGGGCCCCAGCATTGCCTACGACAAGCTGGTGCTGTCCCCTGGCGCCGACCTGATGTGGGATTCGATTGCGGGCGCGCAGGCGGCGAATGCCGAGGGCCGCATCCTGCAGGCCTGGAAGGCCGGCCCAGAGACGCTGGCGCTGCGGCGCCAGCTCGAAGCCATGCCCGATGGCGGCACTTATGCGATCACGATCCCCGAAGCACCCTACCGCTGCCCGCCCGGTCCCTACGAGCGCGCTTGCCAGGTGGCGAGCTACTTCAAGGCCGCCAAGCCGCGCAGCAAGGTGCTGATCCTCGACGCCAACCCTGACGTGACCAGCAAGGGCGCGCTGTTCAAGAAGGTCTGGGCCGAGCAGTATCCCGGCATGGTCGAATACCGCGGCCAGCACAAGGCCACGGCAGTCGATGCGCGCAGCAACACGGTCAAGTTCGAGGTCCAGGGCGATGTCAAGGCCGATGTGCTGAACGTGCTGCCGACCATGCGCGCCGGCGCGATCGCGGTCCAGACCGGGCTGGCGAATGCGAATGCCCGCTGGTGCCATGTCAACTGGCTCAACTTCGAGAGCACAGCGGCCAAGGACGTGCATGTGCTCGGCGACTCGATCCAGCTCGCCGCCGGCATGCCCAAGAGCGGCCACATGGCCAACAGCCACGCCAAGGTGGCGGCGGCGGCGATCGTCGCCGAGCTGGCGGGCTGGGAAGTGAATCCGGCGCCCATGCTGACCAACACCTGCTACAGCTTCACCGATGCCAAGAACGTGATTCACGTCGCCAGCGTGCACGAGTACGTGGCGGCGGAGAAGACCTTCAAGACGGTGGCCGGATCGGGTGGCGTCTCGCCCGGGCCGACTGAGATCGAAGGCAGCTACGCCTGGAACTGGGCGCGCACGATTTGGGCCGACGCGCTCGCCTGATTGTCCTTTTCGCGGCGGCTGCGGCCGCCGTGCTCGGCTGGGGCTGGTGGCATGCGCACACGCATGCCAGTGTGCATGTCGCCGTCAACGACATCGCCCTCCAAACGCCGCAGCGGCGGTGGGCCGCGCTTGATGCCGGTGAGCTGGTGCTGCGCGACGCCAGCGGGCGCGCGCTGGCGCATGGCCGGATCTCCGCGCCCTACGGCAGTGTTGACTTCACCGATGCGGCGGCAGGCAATTGCGCTCGCTTCGAGCGCCAGGCGCCGTACGACGCCGCGGCGCGCGCGGGCTGGCAGGCCTGCTTCGAAAGCCTGTCGCGCTGGCAGGCGGGCTGGGCGCGCGAGGTGACGAGCGCCAGCCTGTCGACCGGCGCCTGCCGCATTGACAGGCTGCCGGTGCAGGTGCGTCGCTCCGCAGACTGGTGGCTGTGGTGGGTGCCGCTGCCGCACGTGGGCGGCACGCCCTACACGAACTTCTCGCTCGAGCTCTTCATCGACAGCGCGAAGTGCGCCGCCGCTAGCCCTGGCCCATGACCGAGGCGGTGGCCACCAGTTCGTCGAACAGGGCCACAGACACCTTGCCGCTCACCGCATACGGGTCCAGGCGCGCGCACTCGGAGTACTTCAGCAGCAGGGCCGGGTTCAGGCGCGACATGTTGACCTGGCCCATCGACCAGCCGGCAAAGCGCCGCTCGGCGATCTCTTCATAGTTGAGCAGCACCACATCGTGGTGGCGCACGTCGCTGGCGATACGGTTGTACAGCTGGTTCACCGCGCTGCGCCCGCCTTCGAGCATTTGGATGAAGATGCCTTCGGAGAAGCACAGCACGCCGGTGATGCCCGCTTTCGGGTTGTTGGCCTTGCTCTTCTTCAGGATCGCGACCAGCTCTTCCTGGTCCACGGCCGCGACCGCGCGGCTGGCGTACATGAGGCGTACCAGCATCTCAGTTCCCGTTCTTCTTCGATAGCAGCGAGAGGAATTCGCGCCGCAGGTTCGAGTCCTTCAGGAACGCGCCGCGCATCACCGAATTGGTCATCATCGACTCGTCGTCCTTGACGCCGCGCCAGTGCATGCAAAAGTGGTCGGCCTCCATCACGATGGCCAGGCCGTCGGGCTTGACGCGGTCCTGAAGCTCGTCGGCGAGCATGATCACGGCCTCTTCCTGGATCTGTGGCCGGCTCATGATCCAGTCGCAGATGCGCGCGTACTTCGACAGGCCGATCAGGTTCGAGTGCTCGTTGGGCATGATGCCGATCCAGACCTTGCCCAGGATCGGGCACAGGTGGTGCGAGCAGGCGCTGCGCACCTTGACCGGGCCGACGATCATCAGCTCGTTCAGGCGCGACGCGTTCGGAAATTCGGTCACCGTCGGCGGCTTGACGTAACGGCCGCGGAAGACCTCGTCGATGAACATCTTGGCCACCCGCTTGGCGGTGTCGCCTGTGTTGTGATCGTTGTCGGTGTCGATCACCAGGGCTTCGAGCACCCCCTGCATGTGCTGCTGCACTTCGGCCTTCAGCTCGTCGATCTCGCCGTCCTTGATGAAGGCGGCGATGTTGTCGTTGGCGTGGTAGCGGCAGTCGGCGCCCACCAGCCGGTAGCGGATGCGCTCCGACGCCGGCAGCCGGGCCAGGTCGTCCTCGTTGCGAAAGATCGGCATCGTCGGATTGGGCATCGTGGGATCCTGGGTACAGCCGGGCCGGCGATTGTGACGCTTCGGCCGCCCCCCTGCAGGCCCTAGACTGGCCGCGTGACTCCCGACGCCGCGCCCGCACCGATCGCCTTGTCACACCTGCTGTCCCATTGCGCCGACATGGTGCAGGGCGTGGGCGAGGGCCGCTCGTTGACCGATCTGCTGGCCAAGGTGCCGCCTTCTGCGCGCGCCGGCACGCAGGCGCTGTCCTTCGATGTGCTGCGCCGGCTCGGTGGCGCACAGGCCGTGCGCAGCGTGGTGGCCAGCAAGGCGCCGCCGCCGGCGGTCGACGCCTTGCTGGTCAGCGCGCTCGCGCTGCTTTGGCCGCCCTCGCACGGCGAGCGCGCGGCCTACCCCGACCACACCCTGGTCGACCAGGCGGCGCACGCGGCGCGTCAGCGCACGCCCGCCGCGGTGGCCTTCATCAATGCCGTGCTGCGCCGCTTCGTGCGCGAGCGCGAGGCTCTGGTCGCCGCCGCCGAACACCAGCCGGTCGGCGCCTTCAACCATCCGCTGTGGTGGATCGAGCGCCTGAAGCACGACTGGCCCACGCACTGGCAGACCCTGTTGCAGGAGGCCAATCGGCGCCCGCCGATGACCCTGCGCGTTAACGCCCGACGCGGCACGTCAGCGACCTACCTCCAGCGCCTGGCCGCCACCGGCCAGGCGGCGCAGGTCACGGGCAGCCACAGCCTGGTGCTGGCCCGGCCCTGCCCGGTGACCCAGCTGCCCGGCTTCGCCGAAGGCGAGGTGTCGGTGCAGGATGCTGCGGCGCAGCGTGCCGCGCCCCTGCTGCTGGGCGAAGGCCTCGCGCCCGGCGCGCGGGTGCTGGACGCCTGCGCCGCCCCCGGCGGCAAGACGGCCCACCTGCTCGAACTGGCGGAGCTCGAGCTGCTGGCCCTGGACAGCGACCCGCAGCGGCTGACGCGCGTGCAGGACGGCCTGAAGCGCCTGCACCTGAGCGCCTCGCTGAAGGTGGGCGACGCGCGCCAGCCTGCACCCTGGTGGGATGGCCGGCCGTTTGATGCGATCCTGCTCGACGCCCCGTGCAGCGCTTCGGGCATCGTGCGCCGCCATCCCGACATCCGCTGGCTGCGCCGGCCCGACGACATCGCGGCACTGGCCCGCATCCAGGCCCAGATGCTCGACGCGCTGTGGCCCCTGCTGGCCCCCGGCGGGCGCCTGGTCTATGCCACCTGCTCGGTCTTCCCCGCCGAGGGCAATCAGCAGATCGACGCTTTTTTGCAACGCCTGGGGCCAGGCGCCGCCCGGCTCGACCCTGCCTCCCCCGGTCACCTGCTGCCCCTGCCGGACAATGCCCTCACAGCGGCCGCCACGGCCGATGGCTTCTTCTACGCCCTGATCCACAAACCCTGAGCGTCTCCATGCCCAGCCTCGCCGCGGTGTGCCAGCTCCTCGAGCACCGCCTGACGCGGCGCCTGCGGCTGGGGCTGGCCTTGGCTGCCTTGGCCTTGGGTCTGCTGGCCTTGGCCGCGCCGGCCGCGCGGGCCCAGGGCGTCGAGGTGCTGGAGTTGCGCGCCGCGCGCGACGAGGCGGCCGTGAGCCTCGACTACCAGCTGCGCGTGACCCTGCCCGCCGCGGTCGAGTCGGCCGCCCTGCGCGGCGTGCCGCTCTACTTCACCGCCCAGGCCTCGCTGTGGCGTCCGCGCTGGTACTGGCGCGACGACCGGGTCGCGCGCGCGACGCGCGAGTGGCGCCTGAGCTACCAACCCCTGACCTCGACCTGGCGCATCAGCCAGGGCGGGCTCGGGCAGAGCTTCGGCAGTCTGGCCGAGGCGTTGGGGGCGATCGCCCGCAGTTCGGGCTGGCGCATCGCCGACGCGCGCGATGTCGATCCCGACAGCCGCAACTACGTCGAGTTCAGCTGGCGCCTCGACACCACCCAGCTGCCGCGGCCGATGCAGATCGGGCTCAGCGGTATCGGCGGCGCGAGCGAGTGGTCGCTTGCGATCGAGCGCACCGTCCGCCTCGGCTCCGAAGGGTCGAAATGACCAAGTCGGCGCGCTGGGGCTGGCTGGTGGTGGCCGTGGCGGCCACCGGCGTGGCCTTGGTGCTGGCCTTCGTGGTGGCGCTCACCGGCGAAGCGCCCGCCTTCTACGAGCGTCAGTTCGTCTGGCTGTTCTGGCTCAACCTGGCCGTTGCCGCCTTGTTGGGCCTAGTGGTGCTGCTGGCCGCGCTGCGCCTTGTCGTGCGCAAGCGCCAGGGCAAGTTCGGCACCCTGCTGCTGATCCGCCTAGCCGGTATCTTCGCCCTGGTCGGCGTCCTGCCGGGGGTGCTGATCTACACCGTGAGCTACCAGTTCGTGTCGCGCAGCATCGAGGTCTGGTTCGACGCCCGTGTCCAGGGCGCGCTCGACGCCGGCCTAGACCTCGGGCGCGGCACCCTGGAGGCCCTGGTCAGCGACCTCGGCGCCAAGACCCGGGTCGCCGCCGACCGCCTAGGCGAGAACCGCGGCGTGCCGGCCCCGCTGGCCATGGAGCGCCTGCGCGAACAGCTCGCCGCGCAGGACGTGGCCCTGGTCGGCGTCGGCGGCCAATTGCTCGTCACTGCCAGCGGGCGCACCGCTGTCACCATGCCGGAGCGGCCGAACGCAGCCATGCTGCGGCAGGCGCGCGTGCAGCGCGTGGTGAGCCAGATCGAAGGGCTGGACGACGAACTTGCCCCCGGGGCGGAGCCGCGCGCCCGTGTGCGCGCACTGGCGCGCCTGCCTTCTTCGGACATCCTGCTCGGCAGCGAAGAGCGCTTCCTGCTCGTCGAGCAGCCGGTGCCGACCGCGGTCGCGCGCAATGCGTTGGCGGTGCAGAGCGCCTACCGCGAGTACCAGCAGCGCGCGCTGGCGCGCGACGGACTGCGCAAGATGTACATCGGCACGCTGACGCTGGCCCTGATCCTGGCCGTCTTCGGCGCCGTGCTGCTGGCCGCCGTGCTCGGCACCCAGCTCGCGCGTCCGCTGCTGCTGTTGGCCGAAGGCGTGAAGCAGGTGGCGGCCGGGGACCTGACGGCCAAGCCGGTGTCGACCTCGCGCGACGAGATCGGTGGCCTGACGCGCAGCTTCGCCGCGATGACCGAGCAGCTCGGACACGCCCGCGAGCAAGTGCAGCGCGGCGTGACCCAGCTCGAGAGCGCGCGCACCCACCTGCAGACCATCCTCGATAGCCTGACCGCCGGCGTCATCGTGTTCGACGCCCAGCGCCTCATCGACACCGTCAACCCCGGCGCAACGCGCATCCTCAAACTGCCCCTGTCGGCCTACCGCGGGCGCGGCCTGGCCGACGTGCCTGGCCTCGAAGCCCTGGCGCTGGCGGTGTGGCAGCGCTTCGAACTGCACCGCGCCAGCCCCGAGGCCGGCGAGCGCGACCACTGGCAGGACTCGTTCGAGCTGCAACTGCCGGGGGCCGACACGCTGAGCCTGCTGCTGCGCGGCGCGACCCTGCCGCACGACGCGCGCCTGCTGGTCTTCGACGACATCAGCGAAGTGGTGTCGGCCCAGCGCTCAGCGGCCTGGAGCGAAGTGGCGCGGCGCCTGGCGCACGAGATCAAGAACCCGCTGACGCCGATTCAGCTTTCGGCCGAACGCATGCAGCACAAGCTCGCCGCCAAGCTGCTGCCCGACGACGCCAACCTGCTGAACCGCTCGGTCGCCACCATCGTGACCCAGGTCCAGGCCATGAAACAGCTGGTCAACGAGTTCCGCGATTACGCCCGCCTGCCCGCCGCCAAGCTGGTGCCGCTGGACCTGAACGCCCTGGTCGGCGACGTGCTGGCGCTGTACGGCGAGGCCATCGAACAGCACCGCCTGGTGGCCGATTGCGCGCCGGGCCTGTGCTGGATCGTCGGCGACCCGACGCAGCTACGCCAGGTGATCCACAACCTGGTGCAGAACGGCCTGGACGCCGTGGCCGAGCGCGCCGACGGCCAGGTGCGCATCGCCACCGAGCCGGTACGCAATGAAACAGGTGAGTTGCGCGCCGTGCGCCTGGCCGTGCACGACAATGGGCCCGGCTTTGCCGACAAGGTGCTCAAGCGGGCCTTCGAGCCCTACGTGACCACCAAGACCAAGGGCACCGGCCTGGGTCTGGCGGTGGTGAAGAAGATCGCCGACGAGCATGGGGCGCGGGTTCGCATCGGCAACCGCAGCGGCGCAGCGGAGGGCAGCCCGGCCGGGGCGCAAGTTTCGTTATCATTTTCCAATCTCGCCGCTGCGCCGAGCGTCGACCCCACCCAGCCTGCGCCAGCGCAGGCGCACTGAGCTTTCATGGCCACCATCCTTGTTGTCGACGACGAACTCGGCATTCGCGCACTGCTCTCGGAAATCCTCACCGACGAGGGCCATGCCGTCGAGCTGGCCGAAAACGCCGCGCAGGCGCGTGCCATCCGCGAGCGGCTCAAGCCCGAGCTGGTATTGCTGGACATCTGGATGCCCGACGTCGACGGCATCTCGCTGCTGAAGGAGTGGGGCGCGAGCGGCCAGCTGTCGATGCCGGTGATCATGATGAGCGGCCACGGCACCATCGACACCGCCGTCGAAGCCACCAAGTTCGGCGCCATCGCCTTCCTCGAAAAACCGATCACGCTGCAAAAGCTGCTGCGCGCGGTGGAGCAGGCCCTGGTGAAGCCCGGCTCCCGGGCCGCCATGCTGCCGGCGCAGCCGGGTGCGCCGGCCTCGTCCGCCGCGCCACTCGCCGCCGCACTCGGGCCGCCGCGCAGCGACATGCCCTACCTGCACGACGCTGCAACGCCGCCGGGCGGCCACGCCCACCTGGCGCCGACGCCCGTGGGGCTGCAGAGCGAGCAGAGCTTCGAGCTCGACCGCCCGCTGCGCGAAGCGCGCGACGCCTTCGAGAAGTGCTACTTCGAGTTCCACCTCGCGAAGGAAAACGGCTCGATGACCCGTGTGGCCGAAAAGACCGGCCTGGAGCGCACCCACCTGTACCGCAAGCTGAAGCAACTGGGCGTGGACCTGACGCGCAACAAGCGCGGCGGGACCGCCTGAACCCGGCCCTTATAATTCGGGTCGCCTCCAAGGCCTGGTAGCTCAGTTGGTAGAGCAGCGGATTGAAAATCCGCGTGTCGGTGGTT
>JAZKIW010000026.1:0-3648 GCA_040384625.1 Pseudomonadota bacterium
AGGCTTCGACGTCGGCGACAGGCCAGCGGACATCGCTGCGCCCCGGACCGCGTGGCGCCGTGGCACGCACGGCGGACAAGGGAATCGTGGCAATCGTGGTCATGCGGCTCCGATGCAAAGCGCTGAGGGCGTACCGGCCGCGCCAGATCGGGGCAGCCAGTGTTCTTGAGTTCGGCCCGGGCCCAAGGCAGCCAGATCGATGGCGGCCGAGCCACAGGGGGCACGAGACAGTGGAGAGATTCGTCACTCCGACCCGCCTCATCCAGAAAATTCGGCGCGATTATGGTGCATCGCAACATCAGATGGGCCCGACTCGGCAGCCACTCAGATTGGTCTGTCGAGCCTCGGTCTCGCCACTGTCAAGTGCCCGGCGAAAGCCGCACGTGCGGGTGGCTTCTTGCCAAGGGCGATCACGCCTCTTGCAGTGGAACCTCCGTGGCAGAACACTTTCGGGGCTATCCGCAGACATCGCGTCTGCACAGCCTTCAACGGAGGCTGCGGTCTCCCTGAAGTCCAGCCTCGCTGGCGTCGCAGTCGTTACCTGCCTCTTGGTCGCCGGGCTTCAGCCCGGTTCAAGCCTGCAAGTGCTTGTGCGATCGGCTCGGCCATCGGCAGAGCCTGGTTTGTTGCCGATCCACCTTCAGGGGGATCGGTGACATCTGCACTGCGCGTCGATGCCCTGGGCATTGGCGTCGCAGCGGCATTGAGAGAAGGGCTTCTCTCGAACGAGTCCTTCACCCATGGCGCGCCACCAGGCGTCGCCAACGCGCCGCTCCGCCCCCTCGGCTGGAGCTTCCCGAACGGGGAACACCAGGTTCCCCGCCAGGGAGGGGTGTTCCCTTTCACTCGCTGAAGGAGAACACCATGTTCGCTGTCCCCGCGACAAGAGAGCTGCGCCCGGTGGGCGTGCTGCTGGGAGGCTCCGGGCGTGCCCGGATGTCAACCCGGCGCACGCCGCCGCTTGCGGCGCTGATGAGACCTTGCACGGCTCCTGCGGTGCAGGCGCACCGGGCTTCCGACGCATGCCTGCCTGGCGATTCAAGTCACCGGGGATGTCCGGCCTTTGGTCAAACAAGTGATCGCCCGGCTGAGAAGCTCGAGTGAGATCGCGCAAAGAAGCCCTGTGTTCGCATCCCCTCGAAGTCGAGCCCGGCCTGTCGGGCTGCTCGACTTCCTGGGGAGCGAACCCGAGTGCCCTGCCCGCACGCACCCTTCGTGTGGACCTCGTCCGTGTGCCCGGTCATCCAACCGGCGACACGTTCCATCGCAACCCCCGGGGGGCTCACCCTCGTCCCGGACCGGGAGCAGGTGTTCTTCCCTGTCCGGAGCAACACCATGTCCTTTGATCAGCCCAAAGTCAGAAACAAGCGTTCCGGCATCGACCGCGAAGAAGAGCGCATCTGGATCAGCTTCTACCGACGCGTGCGAAGCGATTCGACCATCGCCACCGAGCTCATGGCGCAGCTCGAGGCCGACCCGGAGATGAAGCGGCGACACCTGGCCCTGTACTTGTGCTGCAAGCAGTCGCTGCGCGCGTACAAGGCGCGCCAGCAACGCGACAGGCGCATCGGCGAGTTGCTGCGCTGGCTCGGACACTGCCTCATCGTCGTGCCGATCCATGCATTGCAACGCAGCGGTCAGCTTGCCTTGGCATGCCTACCCGAAGCGACGCGCGAACCGGCCCGCCTCAAGGTCCGCACGCTGGCCAAGGAGACCGAGTCCGCCACGGCCCAATCGGCCGTCCAGCAAGCAGCGGCGTCGCCAGCCATAGCGACCACGGAAGCTGCGAATCCAATCCCGCGCGACGCCAAGACACTGCCGGGGCAAAAGAGCGCGTGATCCGCTGCGCCTTGGCATGCACTGGCGGCCGCGACCCGATAGATCACCAGCCCAAGCTCACCGTCTTGCCCACGCCGACCGCCCGAAAGGGCGGCGCGTGTGGCTCGTCCGGCATGCCCTCACCCGTGAGCACCTCGCTTGAACCCTTGCCGTCAAATCGACGTGCTTGGGCAGGCCTCCACAGCACGAACGCAGCGGTCGCGCTCGCGGTCGATCAGCCAGGGCAAGAAGCGGGTCTCGTCCGAGACGCCCCAGTAGTAGTCTGGTGGTTCAAACGGATCATGGCCTTGTTTCATGAAGGAGTCGAGCGCCCATGCTGCCGCTAGCAAAGTCGGCTGTCCGCAACTGCATGACCAAGTCTTCAAATCACAGCCGAGTCACACTCAACCCGCACTGTGGTGGCACTCTGGTCGCCTTCACGGCTTCAGTCGCGAACTCCTGCCCGAAAGGTCGGCTCCTCCGTGTGGAGCTCGGTCAGTGTTTGTGGCCGTTCGTCGCAGCCGTATAGCCCCGGGCCTCGTTGTAAAGCGCGACTTGGTGGTCGGTCAGCAAGCGCCTGGCTTTCAAATGGGCCACCAGGTGTGCGGCGCGCAGTTCGCCGTTGAGCAAGGCAATGCGGCCCGTCGCGGTTCGGATGACACCTTCGTCTGCGACGCCGGCCTTGAAAGCCTGGTCCAAGTCGCCCTCGGCCGCAATGACCTGCTGCCCCAGTCGTTGCGCCGATGCCTTCATCTCCGCGGTGATGCGCTGCAGGGCTGCTTGCTGCTCCGGGGTCACCTTGAGCTGCTCCTGTAGTTCGAGGACGTGCAGAGGCCCCGGCACGCCGTTCAGTTCGGCCGGCAGCGACGCACCCATGCCCCGCCCTTCGCGCAGGTCCAGGACCTGCTCTGGCGACAAAGCCTTGATGTCTCGGCCCTGCAGGTCCTTGTAAGGACTGCCGTGTTGATGCTGCGCCCAGGCGGACGCCGTGACCAGAGAGAGAACGAAGAGCAGTGTGGATGAGCGCATGGAGGTTCTCAGGCAGTGTTTTGGTCGGCAGAAGCAGTAGACCTGCTGCGGGTTCTTCGCGCAGCGCTGTGCGACACCGGCGTTGGCCTGATGCTCAGCGCTGCCGGATTGCCGCCAGGGCCGCTAGCATATGCCGCGTGGCGGGTTCCGGCCGACCGGCCCGGTAAGCGAGGCCCAGCGGCCGCCAAAGGCGTGGCGTGAGCGATGAGATCACCATGCGTGCATCCAGCCCTGACGAACCCTCCTCGCGCGGCAGCAACGCGGCGCCATAGCCGGCCGCCACCAGGCTCTTGATGGCGTCATTGAAGTTCAACTCAATGCGTGCCTGCGGCTGTTCGCCGGCGGCGGCGAACCAGTCCCTCGTCAGGCGATGCAGGCGCGTACTCGCGTCATTGAGGATCAACGGGCGAGCGGCAAGCCAGGCCGGCGTGACTGTGCGCGGCACCGTCCATGAGTGCGGCATAAAGGCCATCACCGGGTCGCGCCGCCAGGGCACGATCTGCACACCCTTGGCGGCCGCCTGCGGAAGCGCTACCAAGCCGATGTCCAGGGTGCCTTCCTGTACGCGGGACAAGGCCTCCTGCGAGGTCAGAACGGCCACCTGCACATCAACGCCAGGATGATCACGGCCCATGCCTGCGAGGGCCTGCGGCAGAAGCCATGCCAGCGCGCCGGTGGACGCCCCCAGCCGCACGCGGCCGGCGCGGCCCTCGACCTGGCGCGCCACTTCATCAAGCGTCGCGTCGACATCCGCGAGCAGGCGGCGGGCGCGCTCGATGAGCGCTTGACCGACCCCAGTGG
>JAZKIW010000027.1:0-30577 GCA_040384625.1 Pseudomonadota bacterium
CTGGTGGGCTTGTCGATCTTGCGCTTGCAGGTCAGCCGTGCGCGAATCGTGTCGCCAATGCCCACGGGCTTGATGAACCGGAGTGTGTCGAGGCCGTAATTCGCGAGCACAGGCCCGACGCCGGGCCATACAAACAGCCCGGCAGCCGCCGACAGCACAAAGTAGCCATGGGCAATCCTGCGACCGAACTGCGTGTCCTTCGCGGCAACCTCGTCGAAGTGCATGTAGAAGTAGTCACCGGACAGGCCGCCAAAGTTTGCAATGTCCGCTTCCGTGACTGTGCGCCGGTGTGTGAGAAGCGAGTCTCCGATCACAAGGTCATCAAAGTATTTGCGAAACGGGTGCAGATCGGCGTCGTAGGTCCTTGAGCCACGCACGTACTCGCCGGTTACGGCGGACAGCATAGTTGGCGAACCCTGAACGGCTGCTCGCTGGAGATAGTGTTCGACCGCCCGCCTGCCCCCTAACTCCTCGCCACCACCCGCACGTCCGGGCCCGCCGTGTTTGAGCATCGGCAGCGGCGAGCCGTGTCCAGTGGACTCCGCGGCAGCAGCACTGTCCAGTATCAAGATTCGCCCGTGATGTGCGGCGACACGCGGAACGACGATAGCGGCCAGCTCCGGATCGCGAGTCACGAACGTTCCGACGAGACTGCCACGCCCTCTGGCCGCAAGGGCGACGGCTTCGTCGAGGTCGTCGTAGGGCATGAGGGTGCTGACCGGCCCAAATGCCTCGATGTCGTGAACCGCAGCCGCGTCATGAGGCGAGTCGCACAGCATCAGCGTCGGTGCGAAGAAGGAACCCTCCTTGACCCGGTCCCCCCGCACGGAAAAGCCGTCACGCTCGCCGAACACCACGGTGGCGCTGCGAGTCAGCTCCTTGACCCGTTCAGCGACGTCCCGTTGCTGGGCTTTGGATGCCAGGGCACCCATCGTGACGTCGGCGAGAGCTGGATCGCCGACGACCGTCTTCGCCAGCAGTGCCCGCAGGCGTTGCACAACAGCATCCAGGTGTCGGCGAGGGATGAGGGCGCGCCGAATCGCGGTGCACTTCTGCCCCGCCTTCACCGTCATCTCGCGGTGGACCTCCTTGACGAACAGATCGAACTCCGGATCGTCGGGGCTCACATCGAGCGACAGGATGGCGCAATTCAACGAGTCGGCCTCGGCGTTGAAGGGGACGCCCTGCCTCACCAAATTGGGTTGGGTACGCAGCTTCGCCGCTGTATCGGCGCTGCCGGTGAAGGTCACGACGTCCTGGCCGTCGAGCCGGTCTAGCAGGTCGCCTATGCCTCCGATGATCAGCTGCAAGCTTCCGGCGGGTAGCAAGCCCGACTCGACCATCATCCGCACAAGCGCTTCGGTCAGGTAGCTCGTCGCGCTCGCAGGCTTCACGATGCAGGGCGTGCCAGCAAGGAAGGTCGGCGCAAACTTCTCCAACAGACCCCAGACCGGAAAGTTGAAGGCATTGATGTGCAAGGCGAGTCCCCGCCTGGGCACAAGAATGTGCGTACCAGCAAAGCTCCCCCGCTTTCCAAGCGGAATCGCCGGACCTTCGTGCAGGACATTGCCGGAGGGCAACTCGTTCGTGCCGATGGCTGCGTACGCGGCCAGGGTTCCAGCGCCCCCTTCGATGTCGATCCAGCTGTCCGCGCGCGTCGCCCCGGTGTGCGCGGAGATGGCATACAGCTCCTCCTTGCGATCGGTGAGGAACTTGGCCAAGGCCCGCAGCCGTTGGGCGCGCTGCTGAAAGTCCAATGCCAGCAACCCTGGCACACCAACACTGCGCGCGTGCGCGGCTGCAGCGGCGAAGTCAATCTCGTCTGCATGCAGGTGATAGATCACTCGTCCGTCGATGGCGCTGGTCAACTCAGCGCTTGGGTTGCTTCCGACCCAGCGGCCGGCAATCAGACTCTGTAGGGTTGATGTCGAAGTCATGTCGGTACCAGTTCCTTAGCCTGTCAAACGCGCTCAATTGCCAGCGCAATGCCCTGGCCAACGCCAATGCACATCGTGCAAAGAGCGTAGCGGCCCCTGATGTGTTCGAGCTGATTCAGCGCCGTGGTGACCAGGCGCGCGCCTGAGGCGCCCAGCGGATGCCCGATAGCGATTGCACCGCCGTTGGCGTTGACGTGGGCGGCATCGTCGAGCAGACCCCAGTCGCGTGTAACCGCCAGAGCCTGCGCGGCAAATGCCTCGTTCAACTCGATCACGTCGAATGCCGACAGGGCTAAGCCGAGCCGAGCCAGCAGCTTCTTTGTAGCCAGCGCCGGACCGAATCCCATGATTCTTGGCTCTAGTCCAACGACTGCTGTGCCCAGCACCCGCGCACGAGGCTTCAGCCCATGCCGCTTGGCACCCCCCTCAGAAGCGATCAACAGTGCGCAGGCGCCGTCATTGACGCCTGACGCATTGCCCGCCGTCACCGTTCCTTCAGCACGCACGACGCCCTTGAGCTTTGTCAGTTGCTCAATGGTGGCATCAGGACGGGGATGTTCGTCCGTGTCGAATCGGCTGGGGTCCCCCTTCTTCTGCGGAACCAGCACCGGAGTGATCTCCTTCTTGAAGGAGCCAGCCTCATGCGCCGCGGTCCAGCGCAGCTGGCTGCGCAGCGCAAACTGGTCCTGGTCGGCACGCGAAATGTTGAACTGAAGTGCCACGTTCTCGGCCGTCTCAGGCATCGAGTCAATGCCGTACCGCTCCTTCATGGCCTTGTTGACGAAGCGCCAACCGATCGTGGTGTCCTCGACTCTTGCGCTCCGAGTGAAGGCAGTGTCAGCCTTGCCCATCACAAATGGCGCGCGCGTCATGCTCTCGACGCCGCCTGCGATGATCAGCTCCGCCTCGCCAGCAATGATCGCGCGAGCGCCGATCCCCACGGCATCGAGGCTCGAGCCGCACAGCCGGTTGATGGTGTTCGCTGGCACTTCCACCGGCAGGCCGGCAAGCAGCGCAGACATTCTGCCGACGTTGCGGTTGTCTTCACCTGCCTGATTGGCGCATCCATAGATCAAGTCGTCGACGGCACTCCAATCGACGTCCGGGTTGCGTTCGATCAGTGCGCGCAACGGGACTGCACCAAGATCGTCGGCGCGAATGGACGAGAGGGCGCCGCCGTAGCGACCGAAGGGTGTGCGAATGGCATCGCACAAGTACGCATTGTTCATTCAGATCGTACCCACTGGTTGCTCATAGACCAGCTTCGGCCGCTTGTCGATGACCCGCTTGGCTTTCCCGGTCGACGTGCGCTCGACGCCGCCAGTAGGGAGCACTCGGACCTTGCTGCTGACGCCGACGAAAGTCTTCATGGAAGTTTCCAGCTGCCTACCCAGCGCTTCGGTCTCTGACGTGCTCAGATGCTCTGACAGCCCCGGTCGCGCCTCGACGAGAACCTCCAGCTTGTCCAGGTGTCCATCCCGCGTAACGATCAGTTGGTAGATGGGCGCCAAACTGTCACTCTTGATGATCAACTCCTCGATCTGGGTCGGAAAGACGTTCACGCCCCGGATGATCAGCATGTCATCCGACCGGCCCGTGATCTTGCCGATGCGCCGGAAACTGCGAGAGGTCGGTGGCAACAGCCGAGTCAGGTCTCGTGTTCGATACCGAATGATTGGCAGTGCCTCCTTGGTGAGCGAGGTGAACACGAGTTCGCCCTCCTCCCCATCGGGCAGTACCTCGCCGGTTTCCGGGTCGACGATCTCCGGGTAGAAGTGGTCTTCCCACACCACCGGCCCATCCTTGCTCTCCACGCACTCACTCGCAACGCCAGGTCCCATCACCTCGGAGAGCCCATAGATATCGACCGCATCGATGCCCACGCGGGCCTCGATCTCTCGACGCATCGCATCGGTCCAAGGTTCGGCGCCAAAGATGCCGATCTTCAACGAACACTCAGAAGCATCGAGCCCCTGGCGCAACATCTCTTCGATGATGTTGAGCATGTAGCTCGGCGTGACCATGATGATGTCGGGCTTGAAGTCACAGATGAGCTGGACCTGCTTTTCGGTCTGGCCGCCGGACATTGGGATGACTGTGCAGCCCAGCCTCTCCGCGCCGTAGTGCGCACCGAGACCACCGGTGAACAGGCCATAGCCGTAAGAGATGTGGCACAGGTCGCCGGCCCGCCCGCCAGCCGCACGGATCGAGCGCGCGACCAGGTCGGCCCAGGTGTCGATGTCGGCCTGCGTGTAGCCGACAACGGTCGGCTTGCCAGTCGTCCCCGACGAGGCATGGATTCGAACGACTTGCTCGCGCGGCACTGCGAACAGGCCGAACGGATAGTTGTCGCGCAGGTCCCTCTTCTGGGTGAACGGGAACCGGTGGAGATCCTGAAGGTCCTTCAGGTCATCTGGACGGATGCCCTTGGCATCGAATGCGGCACGGTAGTGCGGCACATTGTCGTAGGCACGCCTAAGCGTCAGCTTCATCCGTTGGAGCTGTAGCGCATTGATCTCGTCGCGGCTCGCGCGCTCGATCGGGTCGAGTTCGTCCGGGGTTGGAAACAGTCGGGGCATGAGGGTCCTGCTCAAGTGAATCGATGACTGCGGGGCGATCGGTTATCCAAGCAAGGGCTGTCGACCGGCCACTCGCCGTCGCATCAACGCCGAGGCTCGGTAGCGGTCCTCGCCGTAGGCCAGGGCCAAATGATCGAGAACCCGGAGAACGTGACGGGGTCCGATCTCATCCGCCCAAGCAAGTGGCCCGCGCGGGTAGTTGACCCCTTTGCACATCGCCAGATCTGCAGAGACAGCGTCGCAGACTTGGTGGTGGACGACCTCCATCGCCTCATTGGCCAGCATCGCCACGGTTCGCATCACAGCCATGCCGGGCACATCGTCAAGACGCGACACAACAAACCCAGCCGCTTGAAGCATCGCCGTCGCAGCCTGTCTACCCGAAGGAGAGCACCGGTCGGCAACTGCGATGGCTATGCGTCCAGACTTCACCGGATCCAGCACCACGTCGTGGAGCACGAGTGCCTCGTGTTGCATGTCGGCCGCGCGCTGTGTGGCGCTGCGACCATCAGTCAATGCCATGACCGTGTGGTCGACAGTCGCGGTGCGCCCATCGCTGTGAGCGACCCTGCGCTCATCGACCTGCACACCGGCGTGCCTGAGGCGCGATGCGAGCGCTGCGCCCAGCGCATTAGAGGTCCAGACTGTCACCCTGCCCACCAGCGCTGCCGGGGGCTCGCTGCTCTGGGAGGCGCCCTTGGCGCCAAGTGAGTAGTCGTAGAAGCCGCGTCCGCTCTTGCGGCCGAGGTGTCCGGCGTTGACCAGCTCCTGCTGGATGACCGAGGGCGCAAAGCGAGGGTCACCGTAGTACGCATCGAACACCGAGCAGGTGACCGCATAGTTGACGTCATTGCCAATCAGATCCATGAGCTCGAATGGCCCCATGCGGAACCCTCCGGCCTCGCGCATGACCGCGTCGATGGTTTCGACGTCCGCGGCCCCCTCGCTCAGCAGTCTCAGCCCTTCGGCGTAGAACGGCCGAGCGACGCGATTGACGATGAATCCAGGTGTGGATCTCGCATGCACCGGGGTCTTGCCCCACGCTTTGGCCGTTTGGTAAGCCGCCTCCGCAACGACTGGATCGGTGCTCAGGCCACTCACCACTTCCACCAAGGCCATCAGCGGGGCCGGGTTGAAGAAGTGCAGGCCGACAACCCTCTGTGGACGCCGCAGGCCGGCGGCGATCGACGTGATCGAGATCGACGAGGTGTTGCTCGCCAGAATGCAATCGTCCCTGACGATGCGCTCAATCTCAAGAAAGAGCTCCGTCTTGACGTCAAGCCGCTCGACGATGGCCTCCACGACCAGCGATGCATCCGCCAGGTCACTCGTCGAGTCCGCGACAGACAGCCTGTCACCCGCCGCACCGGCCGCCGTCGCGTCGATCTTGCCCTTGGCGGCCAACTTAGCCAAGCTGACACGGATGTCGGAGACGGCCCTCGCCGCTGCACCGGATCGAGTGTCGAAAAGCCGAACTGGGTGTCCCGCCTGGGTCGCAACCTGCGCGATCCCTGTGCCCATGGCGCCGGCACCAATCACCGCGACCACTGACTCGTGGCCCAAGGCTGGAACCACGACTAGGCTCCGACAAATCGCGGCGACCGCCGCTCGAGGAAGGCAGAGACGCCCTCGCGGTAGTCGGCACTTCGACCCAGTTCACGCATGCAGTCGCGCTCCAAGTCCAGCTGTGCGTTCAGTGTGTTCAGGCCGCTGGCCTGCAGCGTCTGCTTGATGCGGGCCAGACCGAGCGTCGGTGCGCAGGCAAAGTGTCTAGCCAAGGACTCCACCTCGTCAGCAAGTTGCTCATCGTCGACGCATTTCCAGATCAGGCCCCAGGCCGCAGCCTGTTCTGCGCTGGGCCTCTCACCCAGCATGGCCAGTCCAGTCGCACGGGCGTGCCCTACCAGTCGGGGCAGGAAGTACGTGCCCCCACTGTCCGGAATCAAGCCGAGCTTGCAGAAGGCCTCAACAAAGGCGGCTGATCGTGCAGCCACCACGATGTCGCATGCCAATGCAATGTTGGCCCCGGCGCCGGCGGCAATGCCATTGACCGCACAGATCACAGGCAGCGGGAGTGCCCGCAGCGTTCTGATCAGCGGCGCGTAGTACCGCTCGATCGAAGAACCCAGGTCCACACCCTCAGCGCCTGGCGCGACCGAACGCTCATTCAGGTCTTGGCCAGCACAGAAGCCCCGTCCGGCACCGGTGATCACAAGCACCCGCACGCTGCTTTCGGCCTTGACCTGATCGAGCACGTCGCGCAGCTCCTCGTGCATCGCTGCGCTGAGGCTGTTCAACTTATCGGCACGGTTGAGCGTGATGCGGGCGATACCGTCCGCCACATCGAAGAGGAGGTTCTGGTACTTCATCTGTGTCAGGTGTCTGAGTCGAAGTCCAGGACGATCCGGTCGGTCACTGGAAAAGCCTGGCAGCTCAGAATGAAGCCGCGAGCGATCTCGTAGTCCTCCAGGGCATAGTTCGCGTCCATCTCGACCTTGCCCTCCAGGACCTTGCAGCGGCAGGTGGAACAGACACCGCCTTTGCATGAATAGCGGATGTCTATGCCCTGCTTCAGACCCGCATCGAGCACCGACTCCGTGTCCTTGGCCATCGTGTAGGAGCGGTGGCTGCCATCGATGATGACGGTGACATCGCACTCCTGTCTGCCAACGACCGGTCGCTGGTGTTGGATGTGCTCGGACTTCGGGATGCTGGCGGCGAAGAGTTCCACCTTGATCGCCGCCTTCGGCATACCGCGCGCCTGCAGGGCCTCGGACACCGCGCTCATCATGGCCCCCGGTCCGCAGACAAACGCCGCGTCATGTGCATGGACGTTGATCCAACGCTCGAAGAGCTCGTCACACTTCTCGCGTGTGATGCGCCCGTTGAACAGGTCAATATCCTGCTGCTCGCGGCTCATGACATGGACGATGTTGAGCCTGTCCCTGTACAGATCCTTCAGGTCCGCGAGTTCCTCTCGAAAAATGACCGTAGAGGACGAGCGGTTGCCGTAGACAAGGGTGAACGTCGACGCCGGCTCCGCCGCGAGCGTCGTCTTCACGATCGAGAAGATCGGCGTGATACCGCTGCCGGCTGCCACCCCAAGGTATCGCCGCGCACGTTCTGGCACCAGCGGGAGGTTGAAGTGGCCCGCAGGCGGCATGACGTCGATCGTCACCCCCGCCTTGAGCGTGTCATTCGCCCAGCAGGAGAAGCGCCCACCGGCTGTTCGCTTGATGGCGACGCGCAGATCGCCGTCCTGCGTGGCTGAACAGATGGAGTAAGAGCGGCGCAGTTCCTCGTCATTGACGCGTGCGCGCAGCGTCAGATGCTGGCCCTGCGTGAATGCGAAGCGCGCTCGCATCGTTGGCGGCACGGCCAGCGTAGCGATGATCGTGTCGCGAGTTTCCTGGCGAATGCTCGCGACCTGAAGTGGGTAGAACTTGCTCATCCTGCTTATCAGCCGTGGTCAATGGCACTTGAAGTAGTCGAACGGCTCGGCACAGTCGCTGCATCGAGCCAGTGCCTTGCAGGGCGTGGAACCGAACTGACTGATGATCGCCACGCGAGTCGATCCACACTGTGGGCACGCAAGGCCTCTCGGCGCCTGGTCTGGTGAGGCTCGACCGACGGGGCCACGCCCGATCTCTTCAACGCGAATGCTCGCCTCACTCGCGAGGCCAATGGGTGGCGCAATACCGTAGGCGCGCAGTTTTTGCCTACCACCGTCACTGATCCAGTCAGTCGTCCAGGCAGGCGCGATGCGCGTCTCCAGTCGCACGTCGCTCAAGCCGTGGCGGGCAAGTGTGTCGCGAACGCTCTGCGCAATCACTTCAGTTGCCGGACACCCAGAGTAGGTAGGCGTGATGGCGACCCGACAGGTGTGTCCTTCGAACTGAACCTCCCGCACCACCCCCAGATCGACAATGGAGATCACCGGAATTTCCGGATCTTCGATCTCATGGAGCCAGGCCCACACCTGCTCGACAGAAGCACAGGACGACATCGCGATCACCAGCGCGCCCCCGGGTATGCCCGCTGAAGGAACTGCATTTCAGCGAGCAGATAGCCCATGTGCTCGGTATGGCGCCCCTGCTTACCACCGCGCTGCATCCATGCATCTGGATCTGGTAGCGCCAAAGTGGCATGGGCAAAGGTGTCATGCAGTTCCTCAAGCCAGCGCTCGCGCAGGGTCGATGCGTCGGCTGACCGCGCATGACCATGGGGCAACCTGTCGACCTCGTCGACCTCGAACAACTCGCCCGTATACATCCACAGGTCATTGAACGAGTTCTGCAGTCGACGCCGACTCTCGTCGCTGCCATCGCCCAGCCGAACGACCAGGTCGCGACTGCGTCGGAGGTGGTAGGTCACCTCCTTCAGGGCCTTCTCGGCAATTGCGGCCATGTGCTCGTCACCAGAACCGCTCAGTGCTTGCAGCAAGAGAAGGTGCCAGCTGTCGAACAGGTACTGTCGCGCGAGCGTGTCCGAATAGTCTTCGTTGGGCAGCTCGACCAGCAGCGCGTTGCGGAAGGCGTGGGCGTCCCGCAGGTACGCGAGCTGGTTCTCGTCGCGACCCCGCCCCTCGACTTCGCCCGCATAGGTCAGCCACATGCGCGCCTGACCCAACAAGTCAAGCGCGGTGTTGGCAAGCGCCATGTCCTCTTCGAGCGCAGGTGCCCGGCCGACCCACTCGCTCAAGCGTTGTGCGAGCACCAAGGTGGAGTCGCCCAGACGCAAGAGGTACTCGAACTTGCGGTCCTGATCATCGAGTGATTGCGGTGCGGCCATCAGAGGTTCTTCACTTCTTCAGGCATCGGAAAGAACGTTGGATGGCGGTACACCTTGCTGTTCGAAGGCTCGAACAGGGCTGCCTTGTCGCCTGGGCTGCTGGAGGCGATATCAACGGCTCTGACAACCCAGATGCCAACACCTTCGTTGCGCCGCGTGTAGACGTCTCGCGCGTTGTTGATTGCCATTTCGGCGTCGCTTGCATGCAGGCTGCCCACATGCTTGTGGGCCAGTCCGTGCTGGCTGCGAATGAAGACCTCCCATAGGGGCCAGTCCTTGATCATTTCAGTGCTCCCTGTGCGGCTGCGCCGGCGGCGCATGAGCAGCACCGCATTCAGATTGGTCGACGCGCGACTACGCCGCTCGGCGGTCCTGTGTTGCGTGCTTGTCGGCGTGCGCCACCAGAGCGTCCCGGAACCAACGCCCGTCTTCGTGGGCCTTGACTCGTGCTCTCAGACGCTCCCGATTGCACGGGCCGTTGCCCTTGAGGACGTTGTGGAACTCGGTCCAGTCAATCGTGCCGTAGTCATAGTGGCCGCGCTCTTCGTTCCAGCGCAGATCCGGATCCGGAATCGTGAGCCCCAGAAACTCGGCCTGCGGCACGGTCTGATCGACCATCTTCTGACGCAGCTCGTCGTTCGAAAAGAGTTTGATCCGCCACTGGGCGGACTGCGCACTGTTGACCGAGTCGGCATCCGGCGGGCCGAACATCATCAAGGCGGGCCACCACCAACGGTTCAGGGCGTCCTGCGCCATTTCCTTCTGCTCGGACGTTCCGCGACACAGTGCCATCATGATGTCGTAGCCCTGGCGCGCGTGGAACGACTCCTCCTTACAGACGCGGATCATGGCCCTCGCGTACGGCCCGTAAGAGCATCTGCAAAGTGGGATCTGATTGATGATGGCCGAGCCGTCCACCAGCCAGCCGATGGCGCCCATGTCTGCCCAGCTCAGGGTTGGGTAGTTGAAGATGCTCGAGTACTTGGCCTTGCCGCTGTGCAGCCCCTCCAGCATTTCGTCGCGCGACACGCCCAGGGTCTCTGCGGCGCTGTAGAGGTAGAGGCCATGGCCAGCCTCGTCCTGGATCTTGGCCAGCAGGATGGCCTTGCGTTGCAGCGTCGGCGCACGGGTGACCCAGTTGCTTTCCGGCAGCTGGCCGACGATCTCCGAGTGCGCGTGCTGGGAGATCTGTCGCACCAGCGTCTTGCGGTAGGCCTCTGGCATCCAGTCTTTGGGTTCGACCTTTACACCAGCATCGATGCGCTCCTGGAAGGTGCGCTCCTGAGGAGAAAGGTCGTCGAGGTCGCGCAAGCGCTGCGCGCCCGTGTCGATCAATTGTGCGTACACGTCTGATGCTCCGCGCTGTCAGCCGGCCTTTCGCTTAAAGCTGTTCGTCGAGGCCGGCAGCCCCGGCCGGCAAACGTAGCTGGAGGCTTGGGCTGGGTCGCCTCTGCCAACGTAGAAGGCAAACTGCGGAAATGGGCACAGCGGTCGACTGAACTGCGCCGCACTCTGCTCTGCAGGACCGTTCGGTGCACGCTTCCACGCGATGGCCGGATTGGCTGGGCTCCCTGGTTCGGCGTTGTTCTCTACCCACCGGCTCATCATCGACAGCAGGTCGATCGAGTCGGCGCCGCTGCCGCCGGCGCAATGCCCCACGCCGGGTGCCATGTACAGACGCGCATTTCGGCTTGCCTGGCCATCTGCCTCCTGCAAAGCACTGAAGAAGTTGACGCTGACGTAGGAAGGCACGGTCGTGTCCTCCCACCCGTGATACAGGAAGAGTTTCTTGTCCTTGCGCAGGAACTTGACGACGCCATCCAGGTCACCGGTCATGCTGTAAACCCCGTCAAGGGCCGCGGCAACGCCAGTGAACTGCGACGCGACGTCATAGGTCATCGGGTCGATGGGTGCCGGCGACCTCAAGGCGAGAGCCAGGAATCCCGAAGGAAGACCGGCGCCAGCGACATTGGCCAAGTTTGCCGAGGCTGACCAGGGCGCACCAATGACCCGGCCATCGAGCATGAGCGGTGAAGTGTGAACCTCAACCTTGGTCAGATCCGCGTCCGTCAAGCACGTGCCGTCGTCGCCAGCGGTGCACCGCATGGCCTCTGCAATCTTGGCGAACGGACAGGCCCGCACGTTTGACACCACCCCATCGGATAGGCCATCCAGAGCGTCGCAGGCCTCGACGGTCTTGCGGTAAAGCGCGAGGCCCTTGGCCGCGGGCAACCCGCCCGTCTGCACGCTGCGCGCCCACTTGGACGTCAGGCCTGCCATGTCACTGCCACCGACGTCATCGTCGGCATGGCCCCAAACGCCGTCACCGCCGATGACACCGTCAAAATAGTCAGCGAAGTTGGCCGCTGCGACGGAGGCGTTCTTCCCGCCGTTCGAGCAACCGGTGAAGTAGCGGTATTTGGACTGCTGTCCGTAGTAGCTCTGGATCAGCGCCTTGGCCACAGTGGTGGTGTCGTGAATCTTCGCCGTCGCGTAGCTCAACGACAGGCCCCGGTCGGCGGCGAATGTTGGCCCAGGAAACTCGGCGCTGCGGTGTCCGCCGTTGTCACCCGCCACGACATACCCGTTGGCAACGGGGTCGCGGCCATTGGAGGCGAACGGCCCACTCAGGTTCGAGATGTTTCCGTCGAAGCCACCGCCGCCCAGTTGGAGGTATCGCTGCTGCCAGGTGTCAGGCAGACGGATGCGCACGTCATGCGATGGAGCGACCGTGGCCGTGACTTCGCAGTAGGCGCCGGTGGCGGGCGTCAGGTACTGGGCTCCAGTGATGGTCGTGCTTCTCAAGCCGAGCTGGCTCGCCTGCGTCAGCAGTGCGTTGCAGGCTGCGGCGCCTGGCGCCGCGGCGACCTGCATTGACAAGAGCAGGTACGCCGACGCGCCGACTCCGGCCTTCAGTAGGGGAGAGAACCGAGTTTTCGAGTGCCTGTACATGCCTGTCTCCTGGATGTGGCCGTTCGTCCTCGGCCGTTTGGGTGTCCCGCTCTCTTCACTTCTCGACCGACCGGTCGGTCGAATATGGTCGTATATTCCCCAACTCAGCTTGCCGATTGAAGTCGTGAAAACCCTTGGGTGGAGACATGAAGGCGGCCGCGATCGCGCCGCGAAGAGGTGCGCGAAGTGCGCCACTAGAATGGCTTGCGGTCGTGCGATTGCCCGCGATGCGAGCCGCGCGCAACGCCAGAACACTGGGTCGCGCCAACTACCAGGTCACTAGCGATGCCGAGTTCAAAGACGCCGCGCTCGCGGGGCGCAAAGTACGAGGACCAGCGGGAGACGATTCTCTCCAGCGCCGCGTCGCTCTTCGCTCGCAGGGGCTACCTGGGTACCTCGATGAATGACGTGGCCGAGGCCAGCGGCTTGTCCAAGGCGACGCTGTATCACTACTACCGCGACAAGGACGAGATGCTCGTGAGCATCGCGGATGAGCACGTCTCACGCCTGGTCGATCTCGTCAGGTCTGTCGAGCGCGACGCGACCCTGGCACCCGAAGATCGCCTCGAAGCACTGATCACGCGGTTCCTCATCGAGTACTCCGATGCCCAGAACTCGCACCGGGTACTGACAGAGGATGTGAGGTTTCTGGAGGAGCGCGACCGCGAGCGTGTCCTCAACAAGGAACGCTTGGTCGTCAAGAGCTTCGCCGAGGCCATCGCTGTTCAGGCGCCGCAACTGCGGGAGGCGGGCCTGGAGAAACCGGTGGCCATGCTTCTGTTCGGCATGCTCAACTGGATGTTCACTTGGCTCAAGCCGAACGGCCGACTGACACACGCATCCATTGCGCCGGTCGTGGTTGCCCTGATCTCCAAGGGCCTCGACGGGGTGGCTGACATCCCGCTCGCAAAGAAGACGGCGCGTAAACGCGCGCCCTCGACCACCTGACCCTCGCGCGACGATAGGCGCAGCGCCCTCTTGGGCCGCTGCCGCATGGGCGCATGGCCAGTGCAGCCGGTTTTGCTGGGCCACCGAGGGCGAGAGACACAGCGCCAGCAGATCAGGGTTTCCCTGGCCCGATTCACTGTTGCGCCCTGCGATCTTCATCCATATCATTCCCGACCGTCCGGTCGGTCGATTTATGTCAGATCGGAGCACCTTCACTTGGACAGCCCCAGGGTTCTGCCAGGCGCTCATGCCTCAGACGCCACGAGCTGAGCCAGCCCCACATCCGACCGGGTTCTGCGGTCACTGCCACTTCTCGTAAGGAGACTTCCCATGCTCAAGCGGATCTTTATCAAGGCGGCGTTGACCTCCGCAGCAGCCCTGGCCTGCTCCTCGGCATGGTCGGCCGACCCGATCCGAATTGGATCCGTTCTGTCGGTCACGGGACCTGCCGCCTTTTTGGGCGACCCGCAGTTGAAGACGCTGCAGTTGTTCGTCGAGAAGGTGAATGCTGCGGGCGGCGTGCTCGGGCGCCAGCTCGAACTGGTCCACTACGACGATGGCGGGGAAGCTGCCAAGGCAAACGGCTTCGCCAAGCGCCTGATCGAAAACGACAAGGTGGACATCATCCTCGGCGGTTCGACCACCGGGTCGACGATGGCCATGGCGAGCCTGGTGGAAAAGGCAGAGATCCCGTTCATCTCGCTCGCCGGCGCTGTCGTGATCGTCGAGCCCACCAAGAAGTGGATGTTCAAGACACCCCACACCGACCGCATGGCCGCGGAGAAGGTGTTCGACGACATGAAGAAGCGCGGCTTCACCAAGGTCGGCCTATTGTCAGAGACCAGTGGGTTTGGTCAGTCGGGCCGCAAGGAGACTCAAGCCGTCGCTGCCAAGTACGGCATCACCTTGGTCGCCGACGAAACCTACGGCGGCAAAGACACCGACGTCACGACGCAACTGACCAAGATCAAAAGTGCACCCGGCGTGCAGGCTCTCTTCGTCTTCGGTTTCGGTCAGGGGCCTGCGATCGTGGCCAAGAACTATGCGCAGCTGGGCATGAACTTGCCGCGCTATGAGTCGCATGGCGTCGCCTCTGATGAATACAAGCGCCTCAGCGGCCAAGCTGCCGAGGGCGTCCGCCTGCCCTCTCCCGTTTTGTTGATCGTGGATCAGCTGGCGACCAACGACCCTCAACAGAAGGTCGCAGCAGACTACGCCAAGACGTACGCGCTGCGCTGGAAAGAGAACCCTTCCACCTTTGGCGGCTATGCGTACGACGCGCTCTTGATCTCCTTGGACGCCTTCAAACGCGCCGGCAGCGTCGACAAGGCCAAGGTTCGCGACGCCATCGAGCAAACCAAGGGGCTCGTGGGCACGAGCGGCATCTTCACCATGTCGCCCACCGACCACATGGGCCTGGACCTCTCCTCCTTCCGGCTGCTCGAGATCAAAGGCGGCTCATGGACGGTGGTCAAGTAGCTTCGCCGTAGCCGTCGCGGCTAGGCCGCGGCGGCGTCTGCTCAAAGGCCTTTGCTTCGCTCCCAAGGCCCACGGCCGCGCACCCAACCGGAGACTCGTCGTGTTGTCCCAGTTCCTGCAGTTCCTGTTCTCAGGGCTCACAGTAGGTGCCACCTACGCGCTGGCCGCTCTCGGCTTCGCACTCATCTACAACGCGTCCGGCGTCATCAACTTCGCACAGGGCGAATTCATCGCCATCGGTGGCATGGCCGCGGCTGTCCTGACCAGCCTAGGACTGCCTCTGCCCATTGCGATCGTGCTGGCCATCTTGATCACCACCGTGGTGGGCCTGCTGGTTGAGAAACTGGCTGTGGAGCCCGCCGGGAACGCTGAAGTGGTATCGCTCATCATCATCACTATCGGTGCTTCTCTGACCCTGCGTGGCCTTCTGCAGGTGTTCCTGGGCAAGGGTAGTCACACGTTGCCGCACTTCTCTGGCGAAACCCCGCTTCACATCGGAGGCGCCACGCTGCTGCCCCAGAGCCTGTGGGTGATTGGCGTCGGTGTCCTCATCGTCTTGGGACTGGCCTGGTTCTTTGGCAGGACCATGACAGGCAAGGCGATGCTGGCGACTTCGTACAACGGGCTGGCAGCACGCCTGGTGGGGATCAATACCAAGTTGATCCTGCTCCTCTCCTTCGGACTCGCGGCCGCCCTGGGGGCGACGGGTGGCGTGCTTGTCGCACCCATCACGTACACCAGCTATGACATCGGAATCATGCTCGGCCTGAAAGGGTTCGTCGCAGCCACCTTGGGAGGACTGGGCAGCGGCATGGGCGCCGTCGCCGGCGGCCTGATCCTCGGCATCGCCGAGGCGATGACGGCCGGCTACATCTCCTCCGCCTACAAGGATGCGACCGCCTTCGTCTTGATCCTCTTGATCCTGTTCTTCATGCCACAGGGCCTGTTCGGCAAGAAGGCGACCGATCGTGTTTGATCGCATGAAGGTCACCACTGTCAGCCTGGCCATCCTTGCCGCCGTTCTGATCCTGCTGCCGGTCGTCCTGCCCAACAGCTACTACTACGACGTCGCCATTCGCATTGGCTTGAGTGCCTGCGTCGCCATCGGCCTCAATCTGCTGATCGGCTATACCGGGCAGATCAGCCTCGGTCACGCAGGATTCATGGGGATTGGCGCCTACGCGTCGGCCATCCTCACCGGCCACTACGGGTGGCCACCGGTGGCTGCGCTTGCAACGGCCGCCGTCGCGACCGGAATCCTCTCTTCGATCGTGGCCAGGCCGATCCTGCGCCTCAAGGGGCACTACCTTGCGATGGCGACCCTCGGCCTCGGAATCATCGTCTCCATCGTGATCGTCAACGAGTCTCAGTTGACGGGAGGCCCTGACGGCATGTCGGTCGTCCCGCTGGGGCTCCTCGGGTTCGAGGTCGCCAGCGAACGCGCCTGGTACGTTGTCGTGGCCGTGTTGCTCTTCGTGGTCACGCTGCTGGCGCTCAACCTGATCAACTCACCTGCCGGGCGCGCCCTTCAAGCAGTCCACGGGTCCGAAGTGGCTTCGCGGGTCGCCGGGGTGGACAGCGCGTCGTTCAAGAACAGGGTGTTCGTACTCTCCGCCGTCCTGGCGAGTCTGATTGGCAGCCTGAGCGCGCACTACACCGGCTTCGTGACGCCCGGCATTGCTGGCTTCTTCCACTCGATTGAACTGGTGACGATGGTTGTTGTGGGTGGGATGGCGTCGATCTACGGTTCGATCATCGGCGCGGCGATCCTGACGATGTTGCCTCAACTCTTGTCGTCGTTCGAAGGCTGGGAAACCGTCGCGTTCGGAGTGATCCTCATGCTGACGATGATCTTCCTGCCACGCGGCCTGCTACCGACGCTGAGGACCAAGTTAGCGCGAGGCCGAGCGTGATGTTGAAGGTGGATGGGCTGTCGAAGTCTTTCGGCGGCGTCAATGCAGTCAGCGACGTATCGTTCTCCGTTGATGCAGGCGCCGTTTACTCAGTGATCGGCCCCAACGGCGCGGGCAAAACGACGCTCTTCAATTTGATCACCGGCGTCTACACGCCTTCTGCAGGCGAGATCCAGCTTGGCGGGACTTCGGTGCAGAACCTGCCACCAGAGCAGCTGGCGCGGCGTGGCATGAGCCGCACGTTTCAGAACCTGCAGGTCTGCATGAACATGAGCGCGCTCGAGAACGTGATGGTGGGGGCACACCTGCGGCTCAACAGCAGCATCGTCGCGGGCCTGCTCCGCTTACCCTCGTTGCGCCAGGCGGACAATGAATGCCGCGAAGAAGCGGCAGGGCTCATGGAGTTCGTCGGCGTTGGTCGATACGTCGCCACCGACGCGAACCAGCTTCCGTACGGCGCACTCAAACGCCTGGAGGTTGCCCGGGCGCTGGCGGCCAGGCCGCAGTTGCTCCTCTTGGACGAGCCAGCTGCAGGTCTGAACAACACGGAGACCGCCGAGATCGGGTTGCTGATCCGCAAGATCGCGGACAAAGGCGTGACTGTGGTGCTTGTGGAGCACGACATGAAGCTGGTGATGGAGCTGTCCGATCGCGTGTTGGTCATGGATCACGGCACGAGATTGGCTGAAGGTACCCCCGCCGAAGTGCGCGCGAATCCAGACGTGGTGGCGGCTTACCTCGGCACCGTCGTTTAGGGGACTTCGATGCAACACCAGACAGGTCCCGCATCCGGGCTGCCCAGGACGCTGCTCAAGGTGAGCGGTCTGACGAGCCACTATGGGCGCATACAGGCACTGCACGGCATTGACCTTGAAGTCAAGGAGGGCCAGTTGGTCGCCTTGATAGGTGCAAACGGTGCCGGCAAGACAACCTTGCTTCGCGCGCTCTCGGGGGTTCAGCCGGTGACGTCCGGCCAGGCCCTGCTCTTCGGCGAAGACATGACAGGCATGACCGCCCAGGAGCGGGTTCGGCGCGGTGTGTGCCAATCCCCAGAGGGGCGCCAGGTGTTTGGGCCTATGAGCGTGGAAGACAACCTGCGCTTGGGTGCTTACATCCGCCGAGACAGTGAGGTCGCCTCCGATCTGGCCCAGATGTTCGCCCTCTTCCCAGTGCTCGAGACCAAGCGGCGCCTGTCAGCGGGGACTCTGTCCGGCGGGCAGCAGCAGATGCTTGCCCTCGCCAGGGCATTGATGGGTCGCCCGAAGCTTCTGTTGTTGGACGAACCATCGATGGGTCTCGCCCCGTTGCTCGTTCAGGAGATCTTCAACACCGTGCGTCAACTCCGCTCGCAGGGGAAGACGATTCTCCTTGTCGAGCAGAACGCCCGAGCGGCTCTGTCAATCGCCGACCACGCCTATGTCATGGAGACCGGCCGAACCGTGCTGAACGGATCAGGCGAGGAACTGCTGGGCAACGAGCAAGTGAAGCGGGCCTACCTCGGGATGTGACCAGGGCAAGCCTGATAGCCGCGCCGGAATGGCAAGGGGCTTGCCCGCGAGGCGCGACGATGGGCTTGGGTTGCCAAGCCGACGGAGCTCGGCTTGGGTGAAGAATGAGACCGCCCATCGGGCGCGGTGGCGAGGTGCGTGTCGGCGACCTTCAGCCCGGCGTGCAGGCCCCCGCCACGCGCGAAAACGGCGCCGCTTGCAGGCACGGCCGCCACTCGAGCACGTAGCCTGAGGCCTTGAGCTGCTGCGACGCCACCTGCTGCAGTTGCAGCGCGGCCCGCGCCGACAGCCCCAGGTCGACACGCGCTCGTTCCGCGGCGCCGAATGAGGCGGGATCGATGCGCGTGAGGGCGCCGAACATTGTCAACGCGCTCAGGTAGGCGCCGTGTACGCTGGGATGGAACTGGTCCTCGTGCCACCACAGGTCGACGTCGCGCGGCGTCGGCTCGTACGGGTTGCGCACCGCCGCCCCTTCCTGCACCGCGCGCAAAAAAGCCTCGCCTACCGGCACGATGCCCGCGATGCCGCCGTTGTTGACCGCCGCCGCGGCATAGGCCCGGCGCAGATCCTCGGTCATCGCCTCGATCGACTCGCCGGCGTACGGCGCGCCGGCAGGGTAGACCAAGTCCGGCCGCGCCCACGTCTGGTACAGGTAGACCATGGCTTGCGGGTTGGCGTTCGGGTTGGCGGGCAGGCTGCGCAGTGCGTTACTCCCGCCCGGATAGAGCTGCGACTCGCGGTAGGTGTGAGCGTCGCCCACCATCAGGAAGCGCTGTAGCTTGCCGACGTAGGCGCTGAACTGCGCGAAGTTGCCACCGACGCGGTCCACCGCCTCTGTGCTGTTGCCTTGCAGCACCACGACGTCCCAGCGCGCCGACGCGATGTTCGCGCGCATGTCCCAGCCGGCCGGGTTGGTGTTGAGCAGGTGCCCACGCAGTGTGGCGCCGCCGCGCAGCGAATGGCGCACGTCGGTGGCGATGCGTGCGTGATCGGCCAGCGCCTTGAAGATGCCGGGCACGCCACCCCAAGGTTGCGGCAGCGCGGGGTCGTTGCCCTCGGGCAGTGCCAGCGCATTGGCCTCGTTGAGGTCCACCACATTCTCCACGTTGTACTGCAGCGCCGGCGGCCGCGTATAGGTGAAGCTGTTGCCGACGAAGAGGATCTTCAACGGCTCGGCCGCACCGGCCAGGCCAGTGGCCAGGGCCAGTGGAAGGGCCAGCGAGAGAGCGATCAACGGTCTACGCAACATGATGGGGACTCCTTCGTGTGATTCAGGGCTGCGCGCGTGCTGGCACGCGCGCTTCCAACGGCGCCGGACGGAAGTCCGGCACGATGCGACAGCTCGACGGGAAACGTACGCGCGCCGCGTGGCAGGCCTCGGACACCGACAACGGCGTGGGTTTGCGGCCCTGCGCGAGCCACGCCTCGAGGTTGGCCAACAAGCCGACATACGTTGCGTCGCTGAGGTAGCTGTGTTCGCGGTCGTCGCTGAAGGTCTGCACCAGCGCATCGGCGCGTCCGGCGCGGGCCATGGTGGCGGCGAATGCCGACTCCAGCTCGACGAAGGCGGTCGCGTCGTGAATGCCGTGCACCGTGAGCACGGGCACAGGAATGCGCCCATCAAGGTCGGCATCGGCCGCGAAGCGCGCCAGCGCCGCGGGGTCCGTGGCATAGCGCAGCACGCCGGCGTTCAAGGCCGCGTCGTCGGGCGAACCGCTATAACGCACGCCGACATTGCCGAAAACATTGCCACCGCCGCTGCGATGGGTCGCGATATCGCGAAAGTGGAAGGTGCCCCACGCCAGATGCGCGATCACCTGGCCCTCGGGGATGCGGATCACGTCGACGAGCGTCTTGAGTTTGCGCGCCTGTTCGGCGCTGCGCTCGGCCGCCGGCCGCTGGACGCCGAGGCAGGCGTCAACGCGCTGTGCCAGGTCCGCGCGCGTCATCGTGCCGCCCTCGGGCAGGCCCTGCCACAGCGGATAAGCCGGCTCGTCGGGTCGCGGGTGGTTGGCACACAGGTACTGGTAGACCACGCGCAGGTCGAGCCGAAAGTCGTACGAGCGCGTGCCGCCGCCCAGCACGCCGCTGGTCAGCAGCACGCCGTCGTAGGGCTTACCGGCCGTGAACGTCTCGGCCGCCTTGGCGGCCACGTTGGCGCCCCACGATTGGCCGTGCAGCACCGTCAGGCGGGGCTTGGCCACGTGGCGTACGAAGATGCTGCGCAGGCGCTCGGTGTCCTCGGCCGCCGCGCGCACCGCCACGCCGCCCTGGCGGAAGCTGGAGCCCGCCCAGGCATAACCCGCACGCGGCATCACAGACCAGCGCTGTAGATCCGCCTCCACGCGCTGGGCGGTCGGTGGTCCCAGGTCCGGCCCGCCATGGGCGTGCAGCACCAAGTGGCCGCTCCAGTCCTTCGGCAGCGCGATCAGGTAGTAGGCGCCGGCGCTATCGCGGCCCGCGAGGCAACGGGTCTGTGCGTCGATGCCCGCCGGGCAGGCCTGCGCCACCGGTGCAGCTTGCTCGACGGCATCGGGCGCACCGGGCAACGCGCCGCAGGCGCTGAGCAGCAGCGGTGACAACCAGAGCGAGGCAGATTTCACGGGTAAGCAGCGCATGTTCAGAAGGTGTGGCGAACCCCGGCCTCGACGCCCGAGCTGCTGCCCCCCGGGGTGATCGGCGCGACGCCGACGTTGAAGCGGCGGCCGACGCCGTCGTTGTCGATGCGGGCCCAGTTGGCGTACAGCGCGGTGCGCTTGGACAGGTCGTGAAGGTAGCCAATGGCGATGTGCGTCGCGTCGTTGGCCACGTTCTTCGCCTCCAGCGTGGTGTAGGCCAGGCGCAGCTCGCCGTTGGCTGTCACCTGCCATTGCGTGCCGATCATCTGCGCGCGCGTGCGCGTTGCGCCCACCTTGTTCTCACCCCACAGCAGCATCAGCTTGGCTGGGCCGAGCTTGTAGTTCACGCCGACGTTCGACTGCGTGTAGTCGCCGGTCGCGTAGCGCGTCTTGCCGACGGCCGCGGCCATGTTCCAGTCGCCCGGGCGCCAGCCGACGCGAACGCCCGTGAAGTCGCCGTCAGTGGTTGTGCCCCCGGTCTGGCGCACGCCGGCGGCGACCATCAGCGCACCGTAAACGCCGGCGGCGTTGTCCGGCAGGTGGTAGCCGATCGAGTTGGATGCGCGCACGTTGGTGCGCGCGGTCGTGCCGCCCGTGTTGACGGGATAGAACAGCAGGCCCGAGCTGCCCACGCCGTTGGTGCCAAACGGATGCATCGACGTCGTCAGGTTGCCGAAGCTGGGCACGTAGTCACGGCCCAGGCGCACCTCGCCCCACGGCCCCTGCAGCCCGATCGTCGCGCGGCGGCCCCAGGTGAAGCCGCCGCTCACGGAGTCCTTGTTGTTGGGGCTGGTGGCGCCGCTGGTGCCGTTGGCCACATTGACCGCCGACTCGATCCAGAAGTTGGCCTTGTAGCCGCCACCCAGATCCTCGCTGCCGCGGATGCCGAAGCGGCTCGAGGTGTTGCCATCGGTGTTCAGCAGGGTGTCCGTGGGTGCGCCGTCGGCGCCGAGGCGGGCTACACCCGCGTCCAGCACGCCGAACACGATGACCTGCGATTGCGCCATGGCGCCGCGGCCCGCGAAGGCGAGCAGCAAGGCGATAGCGAAACAGTGGCGCGGCATGGGCAAGGTCTCCTCGGTGTTGTGATGGCAGCCCTGTCGATGCAGGGAAGGCCGCACGTTAGCCACCGAACGACTGCGTGTCCAATATACTGAGATGAGTCTCCTGATATGTTCATCGTATGGACTTGCGTCTGCTCCGCTACTTCGTCACCGTCGCACAAGCCGGGCACATGACACGCGCCGCGGCGCTGTTGGGCATCCAGCAGCCGCCGCTCAGCCAGCAGATAAAGTCCCTCGAACAGCAGCTCGGCCTGCGCCTGCTCAAGCGCCACCCGAAGGGCGTGTCGCTCACCGAAGCCGGGCAGCACTTCCTCGCCGAGGCGCAGCGCCTGCTGAACGACTTCAGCGATATGCGCGAGCGCATGTCTTTGCTGGCCAAGGGTGAACAGGGCGTGCTGTCTCTCGGCTTCACGCAGTCGGCGGCCGCGCACGCGTTCACGCCCGCGGTACTGCGCGCCTGCCGTCGCCGCTACCCCGGCATCGTGCTCAAGCTCGGCGAAGACAGCGCCGCCGGGCTGACCGACGCGGTGGCCCGCTCGCGCATGCACGCCGCATTGCTGCGCGTCCCGGTGTCGAACCCTGAGGGCTTGGTGTTCGAGGCCCTGCTGACCGAGCCCACCCTGGTGGCGATGCCGCTGGACCATCGACTGGCCAAGGTGGCGCGCGCACGCACGACGCCCGTGACCCTGCGCGCACTCGAAGGCGAGACTTTGATCCTGGTGCGCCAGGCGGGCGCGCCCGGCCTGTACGCCAACCTGCTGGCGCAATGCGCGCGCCACGGTGTCGAGGTGCGCATCGCAGCCGAGGTTGAGCGCATGATGACGAACCTCAACCTCGTGGCCGCCGGTGTCGGGCTCTCGGTGGTCCCAGCCTCGATGCGCGGCGTCCATGCCAAGTCGGTGGTCTACCGTCCGCTGTCCAAGACCGCGGGTCTCGACGCGCCTTTGACCTTGGTCTACCGCGACGCCGACCTGAGCGGCGCCACACAATCCTTCCTGAAGTTGGCGCGCCAGATCGCGGTCGATCATGCGGCGGCGTGACGTGCTGGGCATGGCGGCGGCCGGCGTGCTGCCGTGTGCAGGCTTGGTCACGGCAGCCGGCGGCTGGCCGAGCCAACCGCTGCGGCTGCTGGTCGCCTACCCGCCCGGCGGTGTCAGCGACGAGGTCGCGCGGCGCTTGGCACAGGGCCTGCGCGAGCGCTTGGGCATGCCGGTGATCGTCGAGCACCGCGCGGGGGCAGGCGGCGCGGTGGCGATGGAAGCGCTGGCCCGAGCCTCGGCCGATGGCCACACGCTGTGCTTCAGCGCGATCAGCCCGCTGGTCTATGCGCCGCTGTTTTCCCCCCTGCCCTACGACCCGCTGCGCGACTTCCAGCCAGTGATGGCCGTGATGCACACGCCGGTGCTGGTGCTCGCTGCAGCGAGTTTCGCGGCCGACAGCTTCGGCCAGGCGCTGGCGCTGGCGCGTGCCGCGCCACGACAGCTGCGCTGGGCCACCTCGGGCCAGGCCACCGTCGGCCACATGGTGCTCGAGCAGGTGTCGCAGGCCGCGGAGGTCGAGTTCACTCACGTGCCTTACAAGGGTGGCGGCCAGCAGCTCAACGATGCGCTCGGCGGGCAGTTCGAACTCCTGTCATCGAACCTTGCCTCGCAGCAGATCCAGTACGTCAAGCAAGGGCGCCTCAAGGCGTTGGCTCTGGGGTCGCCGCAGCGCGCCGCGGCTTTGCCCGATGTGCCCACGCTGGCCGAGTTGGGATTTGCCAGTGCCAACCTGGTCTCGACCTTTGGGATCTTCGCACCGCGACGCATTGCTCCGGAGCGTCTGGCGCTGTTGAACGCGGCGCTGAATGCGCTGGTCGCCGACAGCGAGCTGCGCGATCGCCTGAACTCGACCGGCAACCTGCCCGGCGGCGGCACGCCGGAGGACTTTGCGCGTCAGATCGCGCGCGAGCGCGAAGCGGGACAGCGCCTGAAATCGCCGCGGCGCTGAGCACTCAGGCGCCAATCAGTCAGACCCGCGCGTCAGCTGACCTTCAAGCCGGTCAGGAAGGTGTTTCTGGGCTGCTGCACTCGATCCAGTGTGGGACTTCGGGCACAGTGCCTGACGTGGCGCGCGCACGTGCGCTCTCCCGCCATCGATGAGGATCTCCATGAAGGCCGTTGCCTACCAAAACCCGCTCCCCATCGCGGACCTCCAATCGCTTCAAGACGTCAACCTGCCCGAGCCTGTTCCGAAGTCGCGCGACCTGCTGGTCGAGGTGAAGGCCGTGGCCGTGAACCCCGTAGACACGAAGATCCGAAGGCACTCGCCGCCGCCGGACGGCGGGTGGCGCATCCTGGGTTGGGACGCCGTCGGGACGGTTCGCGCGGTGGGCGACCAGGTCGAGCTCTTCAAACCGGGCGACCGCGTGTGGTACGCCGGTGCCATCGACCGGCCGGGCGCCAACGCCGAGCGTCACCTGGTGGACGAGCGCATTGCCGCCAGGGCCCCGACGTCACTGACCGACTCGCAGGCCGCAGCGTTGCCGCTGACCGCGATCACGGCCTGGGAGATGCTGTTCGATCGGCTGGGCATCGAGCGAGGTACCCGTTCCAAGGGCCCCAAGGGCCGCTCGCTGCTGATCATCGGTGCCGCAGGCGGCGTCGGCTCCATCATGGTTCAACTTGCCCGACGTCTGACCGGGCTGACGGTAATTGGCACGGCGTCGCGCCCCGAGACTGCGCAGTGGGTGCTCGACCTGGGCGCCCACCACGTCATCGACCACGCCAAGCCGATCGCGGACGAATACAAGCGAACGGGCCTGCCTGCACCTGACTTCGTCGTGAGCCTGACCCAGACCGACAAGCACTTCACCGGCATCGCAGAACTGATCGCGCCACAGGGCCGGTTCGGCCTGATCGACGACCCGGCACCCGGGTCGATCGAGGTCGGTGCGCTGAAGCGCAAGAGCGTGTCGCTGCACTGGGAGCTGATGTTCACGCGATCCCTGTTTGCCACCCACGACATGCAGGAACAGCACAAGCTGCTGGCCGAGGTGGCGCAGCTCGTCGATGCCGGGGAGCTGCGCACCACCTTGGGTGAAAACTTCGGGCGCATCAATGCGGCGAACCTGCGACGGGCACACGCGCTACTCGAGAGCGGCAAGGCGCGTGGCAAGGTGGTGCTGGAGGGCTTCTGAGCCAGGAGGCAAACATGAGTGACTCGTCCATCCAGCCGCAGCTCGCGCGCGCCGCGGACTTCAGTGACAGCGATCCACAGGAGAGCGCCGAGTGGCGCGATGCGCTCGCCTCCCTTTTGCAGGCCGCGGGCCCGCAGCGCGTGTGCGAGGTCATCGATATGCTGGTCGAGGCGGCGAGAGACCCTGCCGTCGGCTGGCAACCGGCACTGGGCACGCCCTACGTCAACACCATCCCTGCAATACGTCAGCCGCCATTTCCCGGTGACCTGGCGATCGAGGAGCGGCTCGCATCGTTGATGCGCTGGAACGCCTTGGCGATGGTGGTGCGCGCCAACAGAGCGCATGGCGAACTCGGCGGCCACGTCGCGAGCTACGCCAGCGCGGCAGATCTGTTCGAAGTCGGCTTCAACCACTTCTTCCGAGGCGGCGAGTCGGGCGACCTCGTCTTCTATCAGCCGCACAGCGCCCCGGGGGTGTACGCCCGAGCCTTCCTTGAAGGCCGACTCAGCGAAGACGACCTGGCCCACTACCGCCAGGAGATCACGGCGCGCCAGCAAGGTCTGCAGTCGTTGTCGAGCTACCCCCATCCCTGGCTGATGCCGGCGTTCTGGCAGTTCCCGACCGGCTCGATGGGTCTGGGGCCGATCAGTTCGATCTACCAGGCGCGCTTCATGCGCTACCTGCAGCACCGCGGCTTGCTCGACACCGCCGGGCGCAGGGTCTGGGGGGTGTTTGGCGACGGCGAGATGGACGAGCCGGAGAGCATGAGTGCGCTGACGCTGGCCGCGCGCGAGCAGCTCGACAACCTGGTCTGGGTGGTCAACTGCAACCTGCAGCGGCTCGACGGCCCGGTGCGCGGCAACGGTCGCATCATCGACGAGCTGGAGGCGCTGTTCGCCGGCGCGGGCTGGCGCGTCATCAAGCTGGTCTGGGGTTCGGATTGGGACGGCCTGTTTGCGCGAGACACGACGGGCGCGCTGGCACGGGCGTTCGCGAGCACGGTCGATGGCCAGTTCCAGACTTTCGCCGCCAAGGACGGCCGCTACAACCGCGACCACTTCTTTGGCCAGGACCCAGCGCTGGCTGCGCTGGCCCAGGGGCTCACCGACGAGCAGATCGATCGCCTCAAGCGCGGCGGCCATGACCTGGTCAAGATCTTCTCCGCCTACAACGCCGCGATGGCCACGCGGGGTCGCCCGACGGTGATCCTGGCGCAGACCAAGAAGGGCTACGGCATGGGCCAGGCCGGCCAGGGCCGCATGACCACGCACCAGCAGAAGAAGCTCGAGCGCGAGGACCTGATTGCTTTCCGCGACCGGTTCGAACTGCCGTTGACGGACGAGCAGGCGGCCACGCTGTGCTTCCACAAACCGGCTGACGACAGCCCGGAGATGCGCTACCTGCATGCGCGCCGCACGGCTCTGGGTGGGTTCACGCCGACGCGTCGGGCGGCCGCACCACCAGTGCCGGTGCCGCCGTTGGCACGCTATGGCGACTTCGCAGTCAATTCCGAGGGCAAGGAGATGAGCACGACCATGGCCTTCGTGCGCATGCTCACCGGGCTGCTCAAGGACGGCACCCTAGGCCCGCGCATCGTGCCGATCGTGGCCGACGAGGCCCGCACCTTCGGCATGGCCAACCTATTCAAGCAGGTGGGCATCTACTCGTTCAATGGCCAGACCTACGAGCCGGAAGACATCGGCTCGGTCCTCAGCTATCGCGAGGCCACCGACGGGCAGATCCTCGAGGAAGGCATCAGCGAGGCCGGCGCCATCAGCAGCTGGACCGCCGCGGCCACCAGCTACTCGGTGCACGGCCAGGCGATGCTGCCCTTCTACATCTACTACTCGATGTTCGGGTTCCAGCGTGTCGGTGACCTGATCTGGGCCGCGGCCGACCAACGCTCGCGCGGGTTCCTCCTCGGCGCCACGGCGGGACGCACGACGCTGGGCGGCGAGGGCTTGCAGCACCAGGACGGCTCCAGCCTGCTGCAGGCCAGCACGGTGCCCAACTGCCGCGTCTACGACCCTTGCTTTGCGGGCGAGCTCGCGGTGATCATCGATCACGGGATGCGCCAGATGCTGGAGCGGCAGGAAGACGTCTTCTACTACGTCACCCTGATGAACGAGAACTACCCGCAGCCCTCCTTGCCTGTTGGGGTGCAGGCCGACCTGATCCGCGGGATGTACCGCCACCCGGCCGGGCCGGCGATTGCCAAGGGGGCGGTCCGGCTGGTCGGATCGGGCGCCATCTTGCGCGAGGTGATCGCTGCCGCCGAGCTGCTGGCGTCGGACTGGGGCGTCGCCGCCGAGGTCTGGAGTGCAACGAGTTTCAGCGAACTGGCACGCGAGGCGCGTGAGGTCGAGCGTTTCAATCGGCTGCATCCGGCCGAGCCGACGCGCAGGAGCCACGTCGAGCAGTGCCTGGGTGGCAACGCGCCGGTGATCGCCGCCACGGACTATGTCCGCGCCTGGCCACAGCTCATTGCGCCGTACCTGGCCGCGCCCTTCACCACACTGGGCACCGATGGTTTCGGCCGCAGCGACACGCGTGCTGCCTTGCGTCGCTTCTTCGAGGTCGACCGTTACCACGTGGTGTTGGCTGCGCTGACCGCGTTGCGCGCGCGCGGTGAGGCCGATGCGAGCGCCTGCGTGGAGGCGATTGCGCGCTACGGACTGTCGACCGACGCCCAGGCGCCATGGCTCAACTAGTCACCGCGCCTTCTACAGCTCCGCGAATCGCTGGGCCAAGTGGTCGACCATGGCGCGGACACGGGTCGGCACAAGGCGCCTGCTGGGCATGACCGCGCTGATCGGGACGGTCTCGCCCTCGTGATCACTGAGCAAGTGAATCAGCCGGCCCGCCTGGATGTCGGCAGCGACGTCGACCCTGGCCTTGTAGGTGACGCCTTCACCTCTCACCGCCCATTGGCGCACGAGCAACGAATCCCCACACAGGGCGGGCTTCACGACGACGGTCTCGGTCGTCCCTTCGGGCGTGAAGAAACTCCATTGCACCTTGGGCTGATCGCGTGACAACCAGGCCAGGCAGCGATGGTTCGCCAAGTCGGCCGGAACGAGCAAAGGTGGCGACCGGTCGAGGTAGGCCGGTGCTGCGACCAGCACGCGGTTTGTGCGCACCAGCAATCGGCTGACCATCGACGAGTCGCTCAGCTCACCGTATCGGATCGCAATGTCGACAGCCTCGCGCGGCAGGTCGTGCATGCGATCGCCGACTCGCAAGGTGACCTCCAGGCGGGGATGCACCCTCAAGTAGTCACCGATCCATCCGCCCAGAAACTGGGAACTCGTGTCCGTGGGGGCCGCAATGTGGATGCGACCCTCCACTGCACGAGCATCGTTGCGAAGGAGGCTCTGGCCGCGCGTCCAGGTTGAAGTAATGCTCTCGCAGGTCTGCGCAAACCGCTCTCCCTCGGGAGTCAGGCGCAGCAACCTGGTCGTCCGCTCGACCAGGCGAACGCCCAACTCCTCTTCCATCCGCTTGAGCCTGGCGCTGACCGAAGAAGGCGTTTGGTCCAGCTGCCGCGCGGCCTCGCTCAACGACTGTACGTGCGCCAGACGCAAGAACAGACTGAGATCATCGAGCTGCATGAGCCATTATTGCGGGGCTGCGCCTGTCGCGGATCTCAGGAACCAGGCGTCCCTGCCGCCTCCGGCCGGAAGCGGTAGATCCGGTAAGGCGCTGCGTTGTTGGCGGTACCGGTTGGCGTCGCATTGCTCTGGAAGGCGCCAGTCTGGATCAATTGAGCGGCACCCGAGTACATGAAACCGTCGGAGATGTAGGTTACGCCATCGGGCCAGATCATGTTCGGGTGCGAGACGTACTCGCGATACTCACGCGTGTCTGCAGGGATGATGCCGATACGGTGCTTGCCCACCTCGGTCAGGTAGAGGTTGTTGTTCGCGTCGATCGTCAGCCCACCGTTGTACGGCTTGTTGGCATAGAACTCGATCTTCGCGAGCAGCTGCGCGGGGCTCAGAGCGACGTTCAACAGGTCAGTCATGCGCACCCGGTACATCTCGTAGCCGCTGAGCGGCGCGAAGTACAACCACTCGTGGTTCTTGTCCAGTGCGATGCCGTCGACACCGACCCGCAGTCCCCACGCTGCTGCCTGTTGCCCGGCCTGCGCCACCCACCGAATCGGGTCGCCGTTCGGCATCACCGGCGCAGTGCCCTGGAGCAGGCGGCGGCTGACGCCCGTCGCGATGTCGGTGACGACCAGGGCCGCCAAGTCTCCGACGCCATTCGAGTTCTCGCCGATCGCTTCGTCTGCAGCGATCAGCACCCCGTGCGTCAGGTCGATGGCAAAGTCGTTGTGCTGAGATTGCGGAATGGTCACCGAGTCGAGGTCGATGACCTTGTGCAGCGTATTGGTCTTGGTGTCCCACCCGACATACTTCGCGTGTAGCGCTGCAGGCCTCGGGTGAACTGGATCGGCGCGGTCGGTGGACTTGGCCGAATCGAGAATCCAAAGGATGCCGTTGGCATCCGCGTGGAAGCCGAGCACCCAATCGATGCAGAAGTCGTACCGGCCATTGACCGGCGCCAGGAAGCTGCCATCGGGGTTCCTACAACTCTGCAGGAGCCCTGAGCCGGCAGGCGGATACGGTGTGCTCGACTTGCGATCTGCGTTCAATGTCGCGACCTGCACTGAGGTCGGCGTCAGATAGAACGGGTGGTATCCGATGATCAGCTGACCATTTTGCATTTGCGTGATGGCCGCGATACCGGACTGCTGCAGTTCGGCGTAGACCTCAAGGCTGCCTTGGCCTCTGGCTTCGTCATCGTCCCCTCCGCCGCACGCACTGAACACTCCGACTGCCAAGGCAACTGCGGCCGCAGCCGCATATCTCACACGCTTGCTTGTGGGCATCAACGTCTCCGTACTCGTTCTCAGCAGAGCGATTCGACAGGCGCTCCTTTGCCTGGCCCGCAACGACAGTCGTCGCCCGAGCACGCGACACCGCCCGATCTGGGGATCAGACGAAGGACGCGGTCCGATATCAACTGCGCTGGAGGGGCCTGGCAGCACGTGCAGGGGGTGACAAAGCCATCGCTGTCTCCAGGTTGTCGCTGGCTTGCGCGAGTGATTTGCGCAAGCCCATCCATCGGCCAATGGTCACTGCCGAGAGCTGGCGCCACAACGCTGAGCGAGCGAAAACAGCTGTTGGAATTCGTTGAAGGTCGCGGCCAGCCCGGTCACCCGGGATCGCGGACGAAGCTGTGGAGCGTGGGGGTGTGGATCAGCATCGCTTTGGTCATCGGGCACCGTTCCAAGGTAACGCGATGGACCCAAACCTCTTCAGGCGGCTGCACTAGAACCGTCGCGCTGGCTCGGGAAGCCGGGCACCACGTCGCGACACAGACCGAGCGTCGTCAGACTGCGTGCGCCAGTCGGAATCCATCTGAATGGGACCCCAGAGAACGCTTTGCTCCGCATCTGTCGGAAACGAGGGCTCCGTCAGCCCATTCGATGCGTGTACGCTCTAAGTGAGCCGTTGACTCGAGTCAACAGGGAGACGCCCAACGTTGGAGCTGAGCCACGAGCGCAGTGTGGCGCTTGGCCCGCGAGGCGGAGGATAAGAACCA
>JAZKIW010000027.1:30656-31135 GCA_040384625.1 Pseudomonadota bacterium
CCCCCCCCCCACGCCGGTGCGAGTCGGCTCGAGCGAAGGGTTAGGCCCCACTCGTCACTCCCACTCGCCGCCACTCGGGGGCGGCTGTTTGGACAGGACCTCATGATCGGTGAGTGGCCGCCCGGTCCATACGTGCACCTGTGAGGCACCTGCACCGAGTGCCATTTCTCGGAAGGCTCGGCGCTCAACCTGGGTGAACCCTCCGGCTGGTGACCCAAGCGGATGGATGACGACGCAAGGTGACAGAGACAGCAACGAGTTGCCCAAGACCCTACGCAATTGGTGCTTCAAGAGTTGTTCCGCGACGGTGAAGTCGGAGACCAGGGTCCGCGGATGCGCAAACGGATTGACCACTTCTGCCGGCTGAGATGCTGCCGCAACTCTTGCCTGCGGACCAACCGCAAGGATCTTCGGCTTCGGCGGCGCGCTGATCGCCAGTTCCGGCACTTCCGAGATTGACTCACCTGTTTTGAGGTTCT
>JAZKIW010000028.1:0-83932 GCA_040384625.1 Pseudomonadota bacterium
CGCCGTAGCGCAGCGGCAGGTCGCGGTAGCTCTTGATGCCCTGCTTGAAGATCAGGATATGGCCTGGGCAGTTCATCGGTTTCAGGGCGTAGTCGCGCTTCTCCGACTCCGTCGTGAACATGTTCTCCCGATACTTGTCCCAGTGCCCCGTCGCCTCCCAAAGCGAGCGGTCCAGGATCTGCGGCCCCTTCACTTCCTGGTAGCCGTTGTCGCGGTAGACCGCTCGCATGTACTGCTCGATCTGCTGCCAAACCGTCCAGCCCTTGGGGTGCCAGAAGACAGTCCCGGGCGAGTGCTCGTCGAGATGGAACAGATCGAGCTCGCGACCGAGCTTGCGATGGTCACGCTTCTCTGCTTCCTCGAGCATGGTGAGGTACTGCTGCAGCTCTTCCTTCGTCGCCCAGGCAGTGCCGTAGATGCGCTGCAGCTGCTCGTTGCGGTGGTCGCCGCGCCAGTAGGCGCCGGCCACCTTCATCAGCTTGAAGTGCTTCAACTTGCCCGTCGAGGGCACGTGCGGGCCGCGGCAGAGGTCCTCGAAGGCGCCCTCGCGGTACAGCGACACGTCCTGGTCGGCCGGGATGCCGGCAATGATCTCGGCCTTGTAGTGCTCGCCCTGAGCCTTGAAGTGGGCCACGGCCGCGTCGCGCGGCAGCACGCGACGTTCGACCTTTTCGTCGAGCTTGGCCAACGCCGCCATCTTCGCTTCGATCGCCGTCAGGTCTTCCGGCGTGAACGGGCGCTTGTAGGCGAAGTCGTAGTAGAACCCGTGCTCGATCACCGGGCCGATCGTTACCTGCGCGTCGGGGAACAAGGCCTTGACAGCATAGGCCAGCAAGTGAGCTGTCGAGTGACGGATCAACTCCAGGCCGTCGGCATCCTTGTCGGTGACGATAGCCAGCCTTGCATCGCGGTCGATGTGATGGCTGGTGTCGACCAGTCGACCGTCGACGCGGCCGGCCAGCGCCGCCTTCGCCAAGCCAGCGCCGATCGATGCGGCGACCTCCGCCACCGTCACCGCTTGCGCGAACTCACGCTTGGACCCGTCGGGCAGCTGAATCGAGATCATGGCAACACCTTCGAAAAACAAAAAGCGCGGTACAAGACCGCGCTTTTCAAGGGGTGGGAAACGAGTGGATAGACGAGCGCGTGCGACTACACCGTGGGCACGGTGTCGCTAGTTCGCGGTGTCATAACCGACATGCCCTTCTCGCCCTTGTGCGTTGAGATGGGCATGATTCTAGTCCACGCCTGCATCAAACGCGGTACAGCTGATTGCCCTCGACCCGCACCCGATCGCCGACGCGCAGGTCTCCGAGGCTCCTGTAGTCGAAGCTGCGCACACCACCGCGCTCGAGCTGCACCGTGACACGCAGGGCCTGCTGCTCGCGCCGCGTGTTCTTTTCGACCTCGTTGCCGATCAGCGCGCCGCTGACCGCGCCGGCCACCGTGCCGACGTTCTTGCCCGAGTTGCTGTCGCCGAACTGGCGACCGACGACCGCGCCGATGATGCCGCCGAGCACCGCACCGCCGCCCTGAGGCTGCTCACCCGCCGTCCCTATCGGATCAATGCTGCGCACCACGCCATAGGCCACGGTCGCGTTCGCCGCGCCACCGCGAGACGGGCTGTACACCGGCGCATTCGTCGCCTGCGGGCGGCTGGCACAAGCTGACAGCAGTGTGAGAACCAAGGCCCCCAGCGCCATGCGCATCGTTGCATGCATTTGTGTCTCCAGGTAGGCGGACTGTTGCCGCCACAGACGTGCAACGCGCCGCGCGAGCGATCGTTGATCGAAACAAGTGGTTTACTCGCCCTTACAAGGAAGGACGCCCGCCGGGCCAAACCCGGCGGGCGCTGCGTCAGCGGATTCGATCAGCCCCCTACCGCCTCAGGCTCCGTGTCCTCCGGCTTGGGTGGGTTGAAAGTGTCGACAGCCACCGGTTCACGGCTGTCGCTGGGCATTGCCGCCAGAGCCCCCATGTACCCGGCCATCCCGGCGCTGGACTTGCTGGCGCTGGCCGGCACTTCAGCCAGCGGATCGGCTACCGCGACAGGTTCGCTGCTGCCACCGCAGGCGCCGAGCGCCAGCGCCAGCAGCGTGGGCACCAGGAATCTCGTGATGCGTTTCATGCTGAGCTCCTCACTTCGCGCCGGGGGTCGGCGTGAACAGGTAGGGGAAACCGGGCAACAAGGGCACGACCGCCTGGTCGACTGCATCGTGCAGCTTGAACGCCGTGGCCCCGAGCGGCACGGCAGCCGGGTTGCAGGCAGCGCCGAAGCCGAGCGCGTTGTTGTTGCCGTTGGCCACGCACAGGCCTCCCATCACCGCCACCAGCGAGATGTCGACGACGTCGTCCTTGGGCCGCCGTCCGTTCGGATAGCCCGCGTTGTCGCTGCCACCGGCCAGGATGTTGCCGACGATGCCCAGGCGGTTCTGCTGCGCGAAGGGCACCGCGGGAATCGCGGTGTTCAGACGCAGCATCTCCGACGCGACGACATTGGCCGGCTTGTTGACGCCACCAATGCCGGTCAGGAACGTCGTGACCAAGTCATTGCGTGGCAGGTTCTTCGGCGCGATGCCCGGTAGGCCGAGCGCAATCTCGAGCAAGGCCGGCAGGGTCGGGTTGGTCACGTAGTCGGCGAACTGGCCATCGTCCTTGGGCTTGCTGGCATTGAAGCGGTCCTTGTCAGGCAAGCCGATCACGACTTCATTAACCAGGGGCATGCCCAGGCGCGACACCTGGGTCCAGGCGCCGCCGGCAATGCCGGTCGTCTGGTGACCCTGCTTCGGGTTCGGGTTGAGCATCGAACCCTGGCGCAGACTGGCCGTAGTCCAGCCGCCGATCACGGTCTCGCTGCCCTTGGTCAGGCAACTCTTGTGCACTTCCATCGCCAGCGACGTGACATTGGCATCGTCGATCGTGTTCGGCGCGGCGTTGATCAGCGCCGGATCGGTGATCACGCCCACCGGAGCATTGACGAGATCGAAGATCGTCCCGAGGTTGACCGCAAAGGCCTCCTTGCGCTGGCCGACGAACAGTTTGCCGGGCGTGCTGCAGCCGGGGATGTTGACGTTGTAAATGTGCTGGGCGGCATAGCCGGCGTAGTCGGGAATCGTCTTGGTGCCGATGTTGTCGACCGGCTTGTCGAAGGTCGCGCTGCCACCGGTGGCATTGGTCACCGCGGCGCGCTGACCACCGCGACGATCACCGCGCACGACGTCGACCGTGAACTGCTCGTTCAGGTTGAGGCTGGCCGCATTCGGCGCCGTCACACCGCCGGCCTGGATCAGCGGAATGGCGACCATCTTGTCGCCGATCGGCAGCGTGATGCCCTTCAACTTGTTCTTGAAGCGGAACTGGAACGTCAGGTCCTCCTTGGCGTCGCCGTCGTTGTCGATGTGGATCTCGTACAACGCATTAGGGTCCATCGAGAAGTAGTTCGGACCGCCGTAGGGCGCCTGCAACGGCTGGTAGTTGGCGATGACGGTGACGTAGTCGCTGCGGCCGGCCTCGTAGCTGCCGAACATGTAGAAGTCGGTGCCGTCGACCTTGGGCTGGGTCGTGATGTAAGGGGCTTCGCGGTGGCTCGAGGCTTGCACGGGAAGCAGCGAAGCGCTGGTGAACGCCGCGGTCGCGGCGGCGGCAAGCGGCAACAGCCGCAGCAGGTGGGACTTGGGTTTCATGGTCGGTGTTCCTGGTGGTTAGAGGCTGAGAAGGACAGTGGCTGCTGGCGACCTTGCAGGCCGATGGCCCAGGGTCTGTTCGTTCCATACGCCGCACCCGGTCGATCGGATGCACGGCCCGGCGGCACAATCCGGATTCGCCACCACGAACGCCCTCACCCGCCATGACCGCCACCCCGATCCGCCGTGCCGATCTCGTCGAGACCGTCGCCGCCGCGCTGCAATACATCAGCACCTATCACCCGGCCGACTACATCGCCCACCTGGCACGCGCCTACGAACGCGAGCAGGGTCCCGCCGCCAAGGACGCCATCGCCCAGATCCTGACCAACTCGCGCATGTGCGCCGAAGGACGGCGCCCGATCTGCCAGGACACGGGCATCGTCAACGTCTTTCTCGACGTCGGCATGGACGTGCGCTGGGAGGGTTTCGGCAGCAGCACACTGGAGGACGCCGTCAACGAAGGCGTGAGCCGGGCCTACCTCGATCCCGACAACAAGTTGCGTGGCTCGGTGCTCGCCGATCCGCTGTTCTCGCGCAAGAACACCAAGGACAACACCCCGGCGGTGATCCACACCCGGCTCGTGCCGGGCGACAAGGTCGACGTGACGGTCGCGGCCAAGGGCGGCGGCAGCGAGAACAAGAGCAAGTTCGTGATGCTCAACCCGAGCGACAGCGTGGTCGACTGGGTGCTGAAGACGGTGCCGACTATGGGGGCGGGATGGTGCCCGCCGGGCATGCTCGGCATTGGCGTCGGTGGCACGGCGGAGAAGGCGATGCTGATGGCCAAGGAATCGCTGATGGATCCGATCGACATGCACGAGCTGCTCGAACGTGGCCCGGCCAACAAGACAGAGGAAATGCGCATCGAGCTGTACACCAAGGTCAACGCGCTGGGCATCGGCGCGCAGGGTCTGGGTGGCCTGACCACCGTGCTCGACATCAAGATCGCGACCTACCCGACACACGCGGCCAGCCTGCCGGTGGCGATGATCCCGAACTGCGCCGCCACCCGCCACGCTCATGTCACGCTGGATGGCTCGGGCCCGGTATACCTCGATCCGCCGAGCCTTTCGCTGTGGCCCGACGTGCACTGGCAGCCCGACGTGAAGAAGAGCAAGCGAGTGAACCTCGACACCTTGACCAAGGCCGAGGTGGCGAGCTGGCAGCCTGGTGACACCCTGCTGCTGAACGGCAAGATGCTGACCGGGCGCGATGCCGCCCACAAGCGCATCCAGGACATGCTGGCCAAGGGCGAGCCATTACCGGTGGATTTCACGAACCGGGTCATCTACTACGTCGGCCCGGTCGACCCGGTGCGCGACGAGGTGGTCGGTCCGGCCGGCCCCACCACCGCGACCCGCATGGACAAGTTCACCGAGATGATGCTCGCCCGAACCGGCCTGATCTCAATGATCGGCAAGGCCGAACGCGGGCCGGTCGCGATCGAGGCGATCAGCAAGCACAAGAGTGCGTACCTGATGGCCGTCGGCGGCGCTGCCTACCTGGTGGCCAAGGCGATCAAGTCCGCCAGGGTCGTCGGCTTCGCCGACCTCGGCATGGAGGCGATCTACGAGTTCGAGGTCAAGGACATGCCAGTCACGGTGGCGGTGGATTCCACCGGCACCAGCGTCCACAACACGGGGCCCAAGGAGTGGTCGGCGAGGATCGGGAACATCCCGGTCGCCGTGGCCTGAGCCGTCCACGGGCGGCCGGGCCCCACGCACAACCTTGCGACAATCGGCCATCGACCGAGCCCAGATCCCATGTCCACCCACATCCTGCAATCCCTCCCCGTCGGCGAACGCGTCGGCATCGCCTTCTCCGGTGGCCTGGACACCAGCGCTGCGGTGCACTGGATGCGCGCCAAGGGTGCGATCCCCTGCGCCTACACGGCCAACCTGGGCCAGCCCGACGAGAGCGACTACGACGAGATCCCGCGCAAGGCGCAAGCCTACGGCGCCGACATCGCGCGCTTGATCGACTGCCGCTGGCAGCTGGTTGCCGAGGGGATCGCCGCGATCCAGTGCAACGCCTTCCACATCAGCACTGGGGGCGCCACCTACTTCAACACCACCCCGCTCGGCCGTGCCGTCACAGGCACATCTCTGGTGGTCGCGATGCGCGAGGACGGCGTCAACATCTGGGGTGATGGCAGCACCTACAAGGGCAACGACATTGAGCGCTTCTACCGCTATGGCCTGCTCGCGAATCCGGGTCTGCGCATCTACAAGCCCTGGCTCGACCAGCGCTTCATCGACGAGCTCGGCGGCCGCACCGAAATGAGCGAGTACCTCGTCAAGGCCGGATTCGACTACAAGATGAGCACCGAGAAGGCCTACTCGACCGACTCCAACATGCTCGGCGCGACGCACGAAGCCAAGCACCTCGAGTTCCTGAACAGCGGCATGCACATCGTCAACCCGATCATGGGGGTCGCCTTCTGGCGCGACGACGTCGCGGTGAAGGCAGAGACGGTCAGCGTGCGTTTCGAGGAAGGCCAACCGGTAGCGCTGAACGGACGCACGTTCGCGGACGCCGTGGGCCTCTTCGAGGAGGCCAATCGCATCGGCGGCCGCCACGGCCTGGGCATGTGCGACCAGATCGAGAACCGGATCATCGAGGCCAAGAGCCGCGGCATCTACGAAGCACCCGGCATGGCCCTGCTGCACATCGCCTACGAGCGCCTGGTGACCGGCATCCACAACGAGGACACGATCGAGCAGTACCGCAGCAACGGCCGCCGCCTCGGCCGCCTGCTCTACCAAGGGCGCTGGTTCGACCCGCAATGCCTGATGCTGCGCGAAACGGCGCAGCGCTGGGTCGCGCGTGCAGTGACCGGCGAAGTGACCCTCGAACTGCGCCGCGGCAACGACTACTCGATCCTCGACACCACCAGTCCGAACCTGACCTACCACCCCGAACGCCTGACGATGGAAAAAGGCGCCGGCGCCTTCACCCCCGCCGACCGCATCGGTCAGCTGACGATGCGCGACCTCGACATCGCCGACACGCGACACAAGCTCGGCGTGTACGGCAAGGTCGGTCTGATCGGCAGCGGCAGCGAGGGCGCGATTCCGCTGCTTAGCCAGCTCGAACAGAAGGCGTAGGCCGCCCCTGACAAAGGTTCCGCCTGAGGAAGGGCTGGTCCCTGGCCGCCCGAGGTTGCCAAGTCGATCGACATGCTCGAACATCGTGCGTTCACCCGCCGCCGCGTGAGCGACAAGGCAACAAGGAGACTCGATGAAGCTCTACCACCATCCGGCATCGACCACCAGCCGCCCGGTGATGCTGTTCGCTGCAGAGAACCGGGTGCCGCTGGAGATGCAGGTCGTCGACCTGTTCACCGGCGAGCACTATCAGGCCCCGTTCCTGGCGGTGAACCCGAACCATCTGGTTCCCGTCCTCGAGGACGGGGACTTCCGCCTGACCGAGAGTTCGGCGATCCTGAAGTACCTGGCCGACAAGGTCGACTCGCCGCTGTACCCGAAGGGGCTCCAGCAGCGCGCACGGGTCAACGAGCGCATGGACTGGGTCAACACCCAGCTCTGCCGCGACTTCGCCTACGGCTTCGTCTATCCGCAGATCTTCCCGTTCCACAAGCGGCGCAGCGAAGAGTCGCAGGCGGCGACCCTGCAATGGGGCAAGGAGCGTGCGCAAGGTTGGCTCAAGGTGCTCGACGAGCACATCCTGGGCAACGGCAACGCCTACGTCTGCGGCAATGCGATGACGATCGCCGACTACTACGCGGCGTCCTTCGTCGCCCTGGGCGAAGTGCTCGGCGGCGACTACGCCGCCTACCCTAACCTGCAACGCTGGCTGGCGCGCATGAAAGCGCTGCCGAACTGGAAGGCCGTCAATGGCGCGATCGACGGCTACGCGGCCTCGCTCGATCGCAAATCGATGGAGTGCGTCTGACGATGATCCGCAAACTGCACCACAGCGCCTACCGCTGCCGCGACTCGGAAGCGACGCGGCGCTTCTACGAGGATTTCCTCGGCCTGCCTCTGGCCAGCACGCTGGAGATCAACGAAACCATGAGCGGTCGCGCGACCGAGACCCTGCACACCTTCTACCGCCTCGACGACGGCTCCTTCATTGCGTTCTTCGAAGCCGGAGACTTGCCCTTCGAGTTCAAGGCGCAGCACGACTTCGACCTGCACATCGCGCTCGAAGTCGATGCGCCGGTGCTGCCCACGATGCTGGCCAAGGGCCGCGCCGAAGGCATCGAGACACGCGGCATCTCGCGCCACGGCTTCATCGACTCCATCTACTTCCGCGATCCGAACGGCTATGTGGTCGAGCTGTGTGCCAAGGCCTCCCTCCACGACACCGCGATGGATCCGGCGTTCAACGGAGCCCGGGAGAAGCTGCAGCGCTGGACGGCGGCGCACTCCGTGGCGGCTCGCTGACGCTGCTCACCTGGTGCAACACGCGCTGCGGGAACGGAATGCTGACGCCCAGGGCATCGAGTGAGCGCAGCAGAGCCAGATTGACGTCGCTGCGCACATTGCCCTGACCGTTCTCCGGATCACCGATCCAGAAGCCGACCGAGAGATCGAGGCCATCGGCACCGAAACCGGCCAGTTGCGCTTGCGGCGCAGGCGTCTTCAGCACACGCGGCACTGCGACAACTGCCGCTGCCAAGCGTGGCAGCAAGGCGTCGAGGTCGGTGCCATAGGCCACCTGCAGGGTGGTTGCAATCTGCACCTGCGGATCGGCGAGAGAAGAATTCTCGACCCGCTGCGTGATCAGCATCTCGTTGGGCACGATCGATTCGCGGCCGTTCAAGGCGCGGATCACGGTGTAACGGGTGTTGATGTCGGTGACGCGGCCTTCGAAGTTGTCGACCCTGACCATGTCACCGATGCGCAGACTGCGCTCGGCCAGGATCACGAAGCCGCTGACGTAGTTGGCGGCCAGCTTCTGCAGGCCGAAGCCCAGGCCGACGCCGAGCGCCCCGCCGAACACGCTCAGCGCGCCGAGCGGGATGCCGGCAGCTGACAGCGCCAGCAGCAGACCGACCAGCAGGAGCATGGCTCGCGTGGCGTTGGCGGCGATCTTGCGCACCGACAGGTTGTGCGTCGCCCCTGCCAGCAGGCGTGACTCGATGGCCGCCGAGAGCCACAGCATCGCCACCAGCACCACGCCCGCCGAGAGCGCGCCTTCGATCAGGCTGCGCAGCGAGACATCGGTGCCGCCGAGCTTCCAGTGGATGGCTTCGAGTTCGTTCAGCACGACCGGCAGCAGGCCGGTCACCCACAGCACCATCGCGCCCCAGACCAGCCAAGACAGCGTGCGTTCGAGCACTCGCACCGTCTGCGAGTTCGGGAAGGCGACCCGAAGCACACGCACCGCGACACGGATCAGCACCAGGGAGGCCAGGATCGGGACGGCCAGGTGCAGCAGCGCAATGGCCAACGCCGACGAGGCCAGCAAGTTGCGAGCTGCCAGGGCCAGCAGCAGCGCGGCCACCGGGAACAGGACGCCGTCGACGATGCGCTCGCCGAACCAGACACTGTTCGGGCGATGCTGCGGGTCGAGGCTCAGGCGCGCCAGACGCACCAGCAGCCAAGCGCCACCGAGGCAGGCCGCCAGCACGGCCAGTTCGATCAGGACGCTGGGTCGCGTCAGCGCGGCCAGCCAGGCGTCCAGATCCTCAGCGGGTGCGATCACGTGGACCCCTCGCCCGACAGGTCGGTCGATCCCCCGAGGTGATGCACGGCCGGCTCCGGGCGGCCCAGCGCTCGGCCGCCATCAGGCCACGCCTGCCAGCACGCGCAGGTGGGCCGCGACACTGCGGGCCAGGGCGCCCAGGTTGTAGCCGCCTTCGAGGCAGGACACGATCCGGCCTTGCGCGTGACGCTCGGCCACGTCGAGCAAGCGGCGCGTGATCCAGGCGTAGTCGGCCTCGACCAGGCCGAGTTGGCCGAGTTCGTCTTCGCGGTGCGCATCGAAGCCGGCCGAAATGAACAGCATCTGCGGCTTGAACGCCTCCAGCCGCGGCATCCACATCTCGTCGATCGCGGCCCGCACCACGTCACCACGAGAGTACGGCGCAATCGGCACGTTGACCATGTTCGTGCCCTTGGGCACCGCGCCGCTGTAGGGATACAGCGGGTGCTGAAAGATGCTGGCCATCAACACACGTTCGTCGCCAGCGATGATGTCCTCGGTGCCATTGCCGTGGTGGACGTCGAAGTCGATGATCGCCACGCGCTCCAGTCCGCGCACGTCCAGTGCATGGCGCGCGGCCACCGCGACGTTGTTGAAGAAGCAGAAACCCATCGCCTGGCTGCGTGTCGCGTGGTGCCCGGGCGGCCGCACCGCGCAAAAGGCGTTGGCGGCGTTGCCATCGATCACCGCGTCGGTGGCGGCCAGCGCAGCGCCGGCACCGCGCATGACCGCCTGCCAGGTGCCCGGGCCGGCGCTCGTGTCCGGGTCGAGCGCCAGGTGCTCTCCGGCCGCCAGGGTGCCGATCGAATCCTGCAACTGGTTGACGAAACCCTGGCTGTGGGCACGCGCGATCTGCTCCAGCTCGGCCAGCGGGGCCTCGCGCAGGTCCAGCGCGTCGGTCAGGCCGGTGGCGATCAGGTGGTCGCGGATGGCATCCAGGCGCTGCGGACACTCCGGATGGCCGCGGCCCATGTCATGTGCACGGCAATCGGCATGGCTGAAGAAGGCAGTGGTCATGGCAGCGAAATGTTTTCGGTTATGGTGCCGCGCATGGCAAATGACAAGCTTGCGCTGACGCAGCAACTGGCGCGACTCACCGATCAGATTAGCACGGTCATCGTCGGCAAGAGAGCGCAGATCGAGGACTGCATCGCGTGCCTGCTGGCCGGCGGTCACCTGCTGATCGAGGACGTGCCCGGCGTCGGCAAGACGACCCTGGCGCATGCGCTGTCGGTCTCGCTCGGATTGGATTTCCGGCGCGTGCAGTTCACCGCCGACATGATGCCCAGTGACCTGGTCGGCGTCAGCGTCTTCGAGCGCAGCAAGGAGAGCTTCGTCTTCCACGCCGGCCCGGTGTTCGCCCAGGTGCTGCTGGCCGACGAGATCAACCGCGCCGGGCCGAAGACCCAGAGCGCCTTGCTCGAGGCGATGGAGGAACAGCAGGTCACGGTCGAGAACGAAACCCGCGCCCTGCCCAAGCCCTTCTTCGTGATCGCCACGCAGAACCCGACCGACCAGATCGGCACCTACCCGCTGCCCGAGAGCCAGCTCGACCGCTTCCTGATGTGCATCACCCTTGGCTACCCGGACCGCAACAGCGAACGCGCCTTGCTCGCCGGCGCAGACCGGCGCGCGCTGGTCGACGGCCTGCAGCCAGTGATGACTCCGACAGAGTTGCGCGCCGCCCAGCAGGCGGTGCTGGCGGTGCATGCCGGCGAGGCCCTGCTCGACTACCTGCAGGCCCTGATCGCCTCCACACGCAGCGGCCAATGGTTCGTCGAGGGCCTGTCGCCGCGCGCCGGCATCGCGGTGCTGCGTGCGGCCAAGGCCCATGCATTGATGGACCGCCGCGACCATGTCGCCCCCGACGACATCCAGGCCGTCCTGGTGCAGACCGCCGCACACCGCCTGCGCGCCGTTCCCGGTGCGGGCCGCGGCGCAGCCGAGCAAGTGATGGCGATGGTCAAGGCGGTGGCGGTGCTGTGATCGCTCGCCTGCGCGACCGCGTGCGCCGCTGGTGGGTGGCACGCCACCCGCGTACCGACAGCTGGACCCTGACCCAGCGCAACATCTACATCGTGCCCACGCGGGCCGGCTTCGTCTTCGCCGCCGTGCTGATGGTGATGCTGCTGGCTGCCATCAACTACCAGCTGAACCTGGGCTATGTGCTGACCTTCCTGCTGGCCGGCGCCGGTTTCGTGTCGATGCACCTGACGCACAACACCCTGCGCGGCCTGACCCTGCACCTGAAGCCGCCCCAGCCCGGGTTCGCTGGCGAGGCCTTGCCGCTGGAAGTGGTGCTGAACAGCCCGTCGCGCCTGCAGCACGGCGTGGGCCTGGGTTTCGATGGCGTGGACCGCAGCCATGACGTCTTCGTCGATGTACCGGCCGGTGGCCAGTCCAGCGCACACCTGACGCTGCGGCCGCCGCAGCGCGGCCTGCACGACGTGCCGACCTTGCGCGCCGAGACGCGTTACCCCTTCGGCCTGTTCCGAGCCTGGACCGTATGGCGCCCGGCGGCGCAGGTGTTGGCCTGGCCCGCGCCCGAGCGGCCCCTGGCGCCTCTGCCCGCAGCCCCTGCGGCGGCGGGCGACGCTGCCCAGCGCAAGGCCAGCGACAGCGGCGAGTTCGAAGGCGTGCGTGCCTACCGCCGCGGCGATGCCTTGAAACGCGTGGTCTGGAAGAAGGCCGCGCGCAACGGCGAGCTGGTGAGCCGCGAGGCCAGCAGTGCGCTGCAGCAGGAGCTGTGGCTCGACTGGCAGTTGGCGCAGCTGCCCGGCACCGAACCGCGCCTGTCGCGACTGGCGGCATGGGTGCTGGCGGCAGAGGCCGCCGGCGTGTCGCATGGCCTGCGCCTGCCCGGCGTGGAAATCACCCCGGGCAGCGGCAGCGCGCAGCAACGGCGCAGCCTGGATGCCTTGGCGCTGTGGTCATGAGCGCGGCGATTCCTGCAACCTGGTTGCCCAAGTGGCCGGGATGGTCGCACCTGCCGCGCGACGCGCGCGACGTGTTGTTCCTGCTCGCCGTGATCGGCTGGACCCTGGCCCCGCACTTCTCGCACCTGCCCTGGTGGTGTCCGCTGCTCACGGTCCTGGTCATCCTCTGGCGTGCACGCCTGGCGGTGGCCAATGCCGCGCTGCCGGGCCGCTGGCCCCTGATCGGCGTGCTGGTGCTGGCGATGGCCCTGACTTGGTGGAGCCACCGCACCCTGCTGGGCAAGGACGCCGGCATCACGATGCTGGTCGTGCTGATGGTGCTGAAGACCCTGGAGTTGCGCGCGCACCGCGATGCCCTGGTGGTGTTCTTCCTCGGCTTCTTCATCGTCCTGACCAACTTCCTCTACTCGCAGTCTCTGGCCGTCGCCGCGACGATGCTGGTCTCGGTCTGGGGTCTGTTGACAGCCCTGGTGCTGGCTCACATGCCGGTCGGCCGCCCGCCACTCGCACGCGCCGGCGCGGTGGCGGCCAAGGCGGCCCTGTTGGGCGCGCCGATCATGGTGGTGCTCTTCATGCTCTTCCCCCGCATGGCGCCGCTCTGGGCCGTGCCGCAGGACACCCTGGCCAAGACCGGCATCTCGGGCAGCCTGCGCATGGGCGGCATCGCCGAACTGGCGCTGGACGAGAGCATCGCCTTTCGCGTGCGCTTCGACGGCGGTGCACGGCCACCACCGGGCGCCTTGTACTGGCGCGGCCCCGTGCTGGCGCGCTTCGATGGCACCGAGTGGACCCGGCTCGAGCCCAGTTACTCGAACGCACCGCGGCGCGGTGCCCAGTTGCGCGTGCAGGGTGCGGCGCTGGGCTACGAGATGACGCTCGAGCCGAACCGTTTGCCCTTGCTGCCCCTGCTCGAAGCCACGCCGAACAGCGATGCCGACGGGCCGCGGATCGACGGCCTGCGCGCTTTCATGCGCGGCGACCTGCAATGGGCCGCAGAGCGGCCGGTCACCGAGCGCCTGCGCCTGAGCGCGCGCGCCTACCTCGATCACCGCCACGGTCCGGTGAGCGACGAGTTATCGCTGCGCGACTACACCGACCTGCCGCCCGGCTACAACCCGCGAACCCTGGCCTGGGCTGCCGCCCTGCGCAACGAGCCGCGTCATGCCAACGCCACGCCCGAGCAGTTGGTCAACGCCGTGATGCTGCACATCCGCCGTGGCTTCACCTACACACTGACGCCAGGCACCTACGGCGACGACAACGAGGGCCGCTTTTCGATCGACGAGTTCTGGCTCGACCGCAAGCTGGGCTTCTGCGAGCACTTCTCGACCGCCTTCGTCGTCGTGATGCGGGCACTCGATGTGCCGGCGCGCATCGTCACCGGCTACCAAGGCGCCGACCCGGACCTTCAGGACGGTTATCACGTCGTGCGCAACAGCTACGCCCATGCCTGGGCCGAGGTCTGGCTCGAAGGACGCGGCTGGGTGCGCGTCGACCCGACGGCGGCGGTGGCGCCGGAGCGCGTGGTGGCCAGCCGCGCGCTGCGCGCTCAGCCTGGCGCCGTCGCTGGTGCCATCGCGGCGATGAACCCGGCGCTCGTGGCGCGCTGGCGTGCCGCCTGGGAAAGCTTCAACAACCAATGGAACCAGTGGGTGCTGAACTACTCGCGCTCGGAGCAGTTCGACCTGCTGAAAGGTCTGGGCGTGCGTTCCCCAACCTGGGAAGACCTGGCCTACCTGCTGATCGGCCTGTTGAGTGGCGCCAGCCTCGTCGGTGCGGCCTGGGCCTGGTGGGATCGACACCGGCGCGACCCCTGGCAGCGTCTGCGCGCACGGCTCGTCAAGCGCCTGGCCGCGCTGGGCGTGACGGCCGAGGGGCACGAGGCGCCACGCCGGCTGGCACTGCGCGTGCGCGAACAATTCGGCAGCGCGGGTGAGGGCCTGGCGACGCAGCTGGAGGCGCTGGACGAGCAACGCTATGGTCGTCGCAGCGTTGCCCGACCCGACCCGGCGTGGTGGCGTGCCTTCGTCAGTGCGGCGGCCGCAACGCGGCCGCGATAATCGTCGGATGAGATTCCAGTTCGGCCGCGCGCTGGCGGCACGTTTGCTTGCGGCGTTGGTCGCTGCATTCACCCTCGGCGCCGCATCCCCGTCCAGGCCGGTAGATGCAGCCGCCGCAGGCTATGGCCAACGCGACGACGTGATGCGCTTTGTCGACGAGGTCGCCGCGCAACACCCTGAACTGGACCCGGCCTGGGTGCGTGAGCAACTGGCGCAGGCACGCCATGTGGCCGCAGCGACGCGGCTGATCATGCCCCCGCCCGCGGGCAGCGCGAAGAACTGGGCCGCCTACCGGGCCATCTTCATCGAGCGCAGTCGGATCGCCGCTGGCGTCGCCTTCTGGCGCGCCAACCAGGACTGGCTGGCGCGTGCCGAGGCGCGCTGGGGCGTGCCGCCCGAGATCGTCGTCGGCATCGTTGGTGTTGAGACGCTCTACGGCCGGATCCCCGGCACCTTCCGCACCCTGGATGTGCTGGCCACGCTGAGCTTCGACTTCCCCACCGGGCGCAGCGATCGCAGCCCCTTCTTCCGCGAGCAATTGCTGGAGCTGCTCCTGTGGTGTCAGCGCGAAGGGCGCGAGCCGGGCAGCGTGACCGGCTCCTTCGCCGGGGCCGTCGGCCTGCCGCAGTTCATGCCCGGCAGCATCAACCGCTATGCAGTCGATTTCGACGAAGACGGGCACATCGAGCTGACGCGCAGCGACAACGCGGCCGACGTCATCGGCAGCGTCGCGCACTACCTGGCCGCCTTCGGCTGGTTGCGCGGCGTGCCGACGCACTACCCGGTCGCGCCACCGGTCGCGGTCGTCGACCGCGCCACCCTCCTGGTGCCCGACATCGTGCCGAGCTTCAGCCCTGCCCAATTCGTCGAGCGCGGCGCCGTACTGCCGCCCGAAGCCCTGGCACACGATGGGCTGCTGGCCCTGGTCGAATTGCAGAACGGATCCGCGGCCCCGAGCTACGTTGCCGGCACGAGCAACTTCTATGCAGTGACGCGCTACAACTGGTCGAGCTACTACGCACTGGCGGTAATTGAGCTGGGCCAGGCCGTGGCCAGGCTGGCGCCGCCGCTCCCGCTGCCGACAACCCCGCCGGCAGACGCGCCGAGGGTCGATGTCAGCCCTGCGCCGGATCCACCAGCGAGCGCAGCCAGTCCGGCATCGGCGCCGACTTCTGCGCCTTGAAGTCGGTCCAGACCGTCTTGGCGCCGCCCTCCGCGTAGACGAGGCCCGGCGCGTCGGCCCGCTCCAAGGTGATGTAGGTGTCGAAACTCGAACGCCCCGCGTTGGCCACGTAGTGCTTGGCCAGCACCTCGCCGGGATACTCCAGTTGCCGGATGAAGTTGCAGAAGGCGTTGACGATCACCGGGCCGAAGCCGCTCGGGTTGGGCGAAGCGCCGATCTCGAACAGCCACTCGAGACGCACCACTTCCATGTAGCGAAAGTAGAGCGTGTTGTTGACATGGCCCATCGCGTCCATGTCTCCCCAGCGGATCGGCATCCGCATCTGATGCGTCAGCCTCTTCTGTTGCGGCAGATCGAATCGCATGCCAGCACCTGCCATCGGTTCAGGGGAGGTCGAGGCCCAGCTCGCGCGCCAGGCGTTGCACCAAAGTTCGCAGGTCCGCTACTTCCGCGGCCAGCCGCGTCTGCTCGGCCTTCAAGGCAGCGAGCTCCCCGGCGCCGACCCCCATCGGGGTATCGCCCAATGCGGGCGTCGCGGGAAGCGCCACCTCCCCGGACAACAGGTGGGCCCAGCGCACCTCGCGCTCACCGGCAGCGCGCGGCAGCTTCAGCACGCGGGGCGGAAAGCGCTCGGCCAGTTCGGCCAGACAGGCTTCCACCATTCCGATGTCGGCAAAGCGGTGTAGGCGCTCGCAGTTCAGGCGCAGTTCGGCGGCCGTCTGTGGGCCGCGCAGCATCAGGACCGCCAGCACGGCGACGGCCGCGTCCGGCACGCCCTGCACGCGACCCAGGTTGTGCTCGAACTTGACGACCCGGCTGCTGCTGCCCTCGAACACTAGGCTCAGGCCCTTCAGTCCATCGACGGCGGTCAACACTTCGGCATCGCTGGCCTCGATCACCGGCGCGCGGGCCGTCTTCTGGTTGCAACCGGCGACGAGCGCATTCAGCGACAGCGGGTAGGTGTCCGGGACAGTGTGCTGCTTCTCGACCAGCACGCCGAGCACGCGGGCCTCCAGTGGGGTGAGATGACGCAAGGACTAGATCCCGAAACCGTCGTCGGCCGAAATCACCGCGCCGTTGACGAAGTGGCTTTCGTTGGCACACAGCATCATCAGCACCGCATCCAGATCCTGCGGCTTGCCGACGCGCTTTCTGGGCAGCATCTGCACCAGCTTCTGGCCGGCCTCGGTCTGCCAATGGTGGTGGTTGATCTCGGTGTCGATGTAGCCCGGGCACAGCGCATTGACATTGATGCCGTGGCGACCCCATTCGAGCGCCATCGCGCGCGTCATATGCACCACCGCGGCCTTGCTCATCGCATAAACGCCGATCTGGCCGAAGGCGCGCAGCCCGGCCATCGACGCGATGTTGACGATGCGCCCGCCGGTGAAGGTACCCGGCGCCGCGCCCTTGCTGCGCGCGATCATGCGCTTGGCCACCTCCTGCGCCACGAAGAAGGCGCCTCTGGTGTTGGTGTTCATCACGAAGTCGTAGTCCTCGGGCGTCACCTCGGTCAGCTTCTGCGTGCTGCCGACACCCGAGTTGTTGACCAGGATGTCGATCGTGCCCATCTCGGTCTCGGCATGCGCGACCGCCGCCCGGATGCTGTCGTTGTCGGTCACGTCCATACCGACCACATGCGCCTCGCCGCCCTCGGCCTCGATCTCGGCGCGCAGGGTCTTCAGGCGTTCGATGCGGCGCGCCGCGAGCACCACACCGGCGCCCGCCGCCGACAGGGTCTTGGCGAACTGCGCGCCCAGGCCGCTCGAAGCGCCCGTAACGAGCGCCACGCGGCCGGAGAGATCGATTTGATACGCCATGTGTTTCCCCTGGCTGAGATGCTGCTTCACGATAGCACGCGCTCTTAGAATCCTCCCCGCTCTCCCACTGCCCCCTGCCCCCATGACGCCCCAGGAAATCCTTGCTCGACACGGCCCGCGAGAGGCCATGGAGTACGACGTGGTGGTGGTCGGCGCGGGGCCTGCCGGCCTGGCCTGCGCGATCCGGCTCAAGCAACTCGCCGCCTTCGAAGGGAAGGAGATCTCGGTCGTCGTGCTCGAGAAGGGTTCCGAGCCGGGCGCGCACATCCTGTCCGGCGCAGTCATGGATCCGCGCGCGCTGACGGAGTTGTTCAGCGACTGGCGCGAGCGCGGTGCGCCGCTGAACCAGCGTGTCGTCGGCGACGAAGTGCTGTGGCTGGCTGAGACCAAAGCCTGGCGCACGCCCGATTTCTTCGTCCCCGACTGTTTGCATAACGGCGGCAACTACATCGTCAGCCTTGGCGCGGTGACGAAGTGGCTCGGCGAGCAGGCCGAGGCGCTGGGCGTCGAGATCTTCCCCGGCTTCGCTGCGGCCGAACTGCTCTTCAGCGCCGAAGGCCAGGTTCTGGGCGTGGCCACCGGCAACCTGGGCGTGGGCAAGGACGGCGAGCCACACGAAGGCTTCCAGCTCGGGATGGAACTGCGCGCGCGCTACACGGTCTTCGCCGAAGGCTCACGCGGCCATCTGGGCAAGCAGCTCATTGCGCGCTACCGGCTCGATGCCGGCAAGGACCCGCAGAGTTATGCCCTGGGGGTCAAGGAGCTGTGGGAAATCGACCCCGCGAAGGCCAAGCCGGGCTTGGTGGTGCACACCGCCGGCTGGCCTATGGACAACAACACGTACGGCGGCGGCTTCCTGTACCACCTCGAAGGCAACAAGGTCACGCTGGGATTCGTCACCGGGCTGGACTACCAGAACCCCTGGCTCTCGCCGTTCGAGGAGATGCAGCGCTGGAAGACGCACCCTTCGATCCGCGCCCACATCGAAGGCGGCAAGCGCATCGGCTACGGGGCGCGCGCGATCACCGCGGGCGGCCTGCTCAGCCTGCCCAAACTGGTCTTCCCCGGTGGCGCACTGATCGGCTGCGACGCGGGGACCCTGAACGCCGCGCGCATCAAAGGCAGCCATGCGGCGATGAAGACGGGCATGCTGTGCGCCGAGGCCCTGTACGAAGCCGTCGTCAAGCAGGATCGTCGGCACGACGAATTGAAGACCTATCCCGAGGCCTTCCGCGCCAGCTGGCTGTGGGACGAGCTGAATGGTGCGCGCAACTTCAAGCAGTGGTTTAAAAAAGGCAACCTCGTCGGTGCTTTGATGACGGGCATCGAGCACTGGTTGCTGCCCAAGCTGGGCATCAAGAAGGCGCCTTGGACCCTGCACCGCCACGAGCCCGACCACGCACGGCTGAAGCCGGCCGCCGAGTGCGTGCAGATCGCCTACCCCAAGCCCGACGGGGTGCTGACGTTCGACCGCCTGTCGTCGGTCTTCATCAGCAACACCAACCACGAAGAGAACCAGCCGGCGCACCTGACCCTGATCGACGCCAAGGTGCCCGTCGCCACCAATCTGGCCAGATTCGCCGGCCCCGAGAGTCGCTACTGCCCGGCCGGCGTCTACGAGTTCGTCAAGACCTCCGATGGAGTCGACCGTCTGCAGATCAACGCGCAGAACTGCGTGCATTGCAAGACCTGCGATATCAAGGACCCGACGCAAAACATCGTCTGGGTCACACCCGAAGGCGGCGGCGGACCGAACTACGCAGGGATGTGATCCGGATCCGACGTCGAGCGCTTAGACCAATGCCTCGGCGCGTTCGCGGTCGCTGTGCGCTGCTACACTGCCGCCCGCCAGGAGAGAGCCCGTTTCGCATGGGCCGCCGAAGGCGAAGCCGGGGTCGAAATGACCGCGGCGTAACGCTCAGGCAAAAGGACTGGCAAACGCCTGCGGTATCGCAGGCGTGACCTCACTGGAGAGAGGCTGCGCTCGACGCAGCCCACCGAAGGGGCAAGCGGACTGTTCGCTCGAAGAGCGGCCCCGCCAATCTCTCAGGTAAAGCGGACAGCGAGGGCCCACGGATCGTCACTGCATCTACAGTGTGGTGGCATCGAAGCCCTCGGGAGAATGAGCCATGGCCGCCGACCTGAAACGCACGCCGCTGTACGACCTGCACCTCGAACTGGGCGCCAAGATGGTGCCTTTCGCCGGCTACGACATGCCCGTCAACTACCCGGGCGGCATCATTGCTGAACACCGCCAGTGCCGCGAGTCGGCCGCCCTGTTCGACGTTTCGCACATGGGCCAGTTGCGTCTCACGGGTTCAGAAGCGGCCGCAGCACTCGAAACCCTGGTACCGGTCGACGTGGTCGATCTCGCCGTCGGCAAGCAGCGCTATGCGCTGTTCACGAATGCCGCCGGCGGCATCCTCGACGACCTGATGATCGCGCGCCGACCGAACGATCTGTTCATCGTCGTCAATGCCGCATGCAAGGATGCCGACACGCGGCACATGGTCACGCACCTGAGCCACCGCTGCCAGGTCGTGCCGATGCCCGAACGTGCGTTGCTCGCACTGCAGGGGCAGAAGGCCGTGAAGGCCCTGGCGCGGCTGGCCGATGGCGTCTCCAAGCTCACGTTCATGACCGGCGCCACCTTCACGCTGGTCGGTGCCGAATGCTTCGTCACGCGCAGCGGCTACACCGGCGAGGACGGTTTCGAGATCTCGGTGCCGGCCGAAGCTGCGGTGACCCTGGCCAGGGCGCTGCTGGCCGAGCCCGAGGTCAAACCGGCCGGCCTGGGCGCGCGCGACACCTTGCGCCTGGAAGCCGGCCTGTGCCTGTATGGCCACGACATCAACGAACACACCACGCCGATCGAAGCCGGTTTGACGTGGGCGATCCAGAAAGTGCGCCGCCCCGGCGGCGCGCGCGCAGGCCATTACCCGGGCGTCGACAAGATCGCCGGCCAGCTCGCGACGGGCGTGCAGATCAAGCGCGTCGGCCTGCTCGGTCTGGAGCGCATTCCGGTGCGCGAGGGGGCGATCCTGGTCGATGCGCTCGGCCACAAGCTCGGTCATGTGACCAGCGGTACGCTGGCGCCGACCGTGAACCAGCCGATCGCGATGGCCTACCTGGCCGCCAACCATGCCGTCGCCAATCACGAGGTCTACGCCGAGGTGCGCGGCAAGCGCCAGCCGATGCGCGTGACCCCGCTGCCTTTCGTACCGCCCGGCTACGTCCGCTGACCCCCCTTCCCACCCGACAACCAGGAGCGCACCGATGACGACCATGTTCACCCCCGATCACGAGTGGATCAACATCGAAGACCACGAGGCCGCCGTCGTCGGCATCACGCTGCACGCGCAGGACGCGCTCGGCGACGTGGTGTTCGTCGAACTGCCCGAGGTCGGCAAGACCTACAAGAAGGGCGATGTCGTCGGTGTCGTCGAATCGGTCAAGGCCGCGGCCGACATCTTCATGCCCGTGGAGGGTGAAGTGGTCGAAGTCAACGAGGGCCTGCGCGCCGATCCGTCGCTGGCCAACAGCGACCCGATGGGCAACGGCTGGATGTTCAAGGTCCACGTCACGCACATGGAGCAGTTCGACCAGTTGCTCGACCCACCCGGCTACGACAAGCTGTTGAAGACCCTCTGAACTCCGATCCCAAGGAAAGCGCTCATGCTGATGCCCGCCACCCAGCCGCTCGACGCCCTAGAGAACGCCAGCGAGTTCCGCGCTCGCCACATCGGCCCCTGGGCCGAAGACGAACGGCACATGTTGTCGGTCATCGCTGCCGGGGTTGCGGAGTTCACGCGCAAGGCGTTGATCGAAGCCGTGGTACCGCGCTCGATCGCGCGAGCAAAAGGCATGGCCCTGCCGGCGCCGGCCAGTGAAGCGGCCGCCCTGGCCGAGTTGCGCGACGTGGCATCGAAGAACCAGGTCCTCAAGAGTTTCATCGGCCAGGGCTACCACGGCACGCTCACGCCCGGCGTCATCCTGCGCAACATCCTCGAGAACCCGGCCTGGTACACCGCCTACACGCCCTACCAGGCCGAGATCTCGCAGGGCCGGATGGAAGCGCTCGTGAATTTCCAGACCATGGTCTGCGACCTGACCGGAATGGCCATCGCCAATGCCTCGATGCTCGACGAGGCGACTGCCGCGGCGGAAGCCATGACCTTGGCCAAGCGCAGCGTGAAGTCGAAGTCCGACACCCTCATCGTCGCAGGGGACTGCCATCCGCAGACGATCGAAGTGATCCGCACCCGCGCCGCGCCTTTGGGCCTGAAAGTGCTGGTCGGGTTTGCGCCCGCGTTGATGGAGCAGCACGACTATTTCGCCGTCATCGCCCAGTACCCGGCCACCGACGGCCTGGTGCACGACCTGCGGCCCTTCGTCGCGAAGGCGCATGCGAAACAGGCGGCCTTCATCGTCGCCGCCGACCTCCTGGCCCTGACCTTGCTGGTCCCGCCGGGCGAGTTCGACGCTGACATCGTGGTCGGCAACTCTCAGCGCTTTGGCGTGCCGATGGGTGCCGGCGGCCCGCACGCCGCCTTCCTGGCCTGCCGCGACGAGTTCAAGCGCTCGATGCCCGGGCGCATCGTCGGCGTCAGCGTCGATGTGCACGGCGCGCCGGCCTACCGCCTGGCGCTGCAGACGCGCGAGCAGCACATCCGGCGCGAGAAGGCGACCTCCAACATCTGCACGGCCCAGGTGCTGCTGGCGGTCATTGCCAGCATGTACGCCGTGTACCACGGCCCGCAAGGGCTCAAGCGCATTGCCCAGCGCGTGGCCAGCTACGCCGCGATCCTGGCCCACGGCCTGAAGTCGATGGGCCTGAATGTGGTCACGCCGCACGCCTTCGACACCATCAGCGTGGAGAGCGGCGAGCGCACCGACGCCATCGCCGCCCGCGCCATCGCCGCCGGGGCCAACCTGCGCCGGCTCTCGCCGCGTCAACTGGGCATCGCGCTGGACGAGACGACGACGCGCGCCGACATCGAAGCGCTGTGGTCGTGGTTCGCGCCCGAAGGTGCCGTGCGACCGTCGATCGACGGCTACGCCAAGGGCATCGAACCGCTGATCCCGCTGTCCCTGCGCCGCAGCAGCCCCTTCCTCGCGCACCCGGTGTTCAACAGCCACCACAGCGAAACCGAGATGCTGCGCTACATCCGCCGCCTCAGCGACAAGGACCTGGCGCTGGACCGCACGATGATCCCGCTCGGCTCCTGCACGATGAAGCTGAACGCGACGAGCGAGATGATCCCGATCACCTGGCCCGAGTTCGCCCAGATGCACCCCTTCGCGCCGGCCGACCAGCTCGCCGGCTACACGCTGTTGAACGAGCAGTTGTGCGAGTGGCTGTGCCAGGCCACTGGCTATGCCGGCATCAGCCTGCAGCCGAACGCCGGCTCGCAGGGCGAGTACGCCGGCCTGCTGGCGATCCGGGCCTGGCACGCTTCACGTGACGAAGGCCGGCGCAGCGTCTGCCTGATCCCCGAATCGGCGCACGGCACCAACCCGGCGAGCGCGCAGATGGCCGGCATGAGCGTGGTGGTCGTCAAGTGCGATGCGCTGGGCAATGTCGACATGCAGGACCTGGGTGCCAAGTGCCAACAGCACAGCGCGGACCTGGCCGCGATGATGATCACCTACCCGTCGACCTACGGCGTGTTCGACCCGCATGTGAAGGAGCTCTGCGCCCTGGTGCACCGCCACGGCGGGCGTGTGTATGTCGATGGCGCGAACATGAACGCCCTGGTCGGGGTGGCGGCGCCGGGGGAATTCGGCGGCGATGTCAGCCACCTCAACCTGCACAAGACCTTCTGCATCCCGCATGGCGGCGGTGGTCCCGGCGTCGGCCCGGTGTGCGTGGTCGAGGACCTGGTCCCGTTCCTGCCCGGCCACACCAGCGCCACGGGGATCGAGACGCCCGTCGGCGCCGTCTCGGCCGCTCCGCTCGGTAACGCTGCGGTGCTGCCGATCAGCTGGATGTACGTGCGCATGATGGGCGCCGAAGGCCTGACCGCGGCGACCGAGATCGCCATCCTGTCGGCAAACTACGTCGCCGCGCGCCTGGCCGACCATTACGACATCCACTACAGCGGCGAGGTGGCCGGCCTCAAGGGCGGCGGCGTCGCGCACGAGTGCATCCTCGACCTGCGGCCGCTGAAGGACAGCTCGGGTGTCAGCGCCGAAGACGTGGCCAAGCGCCTGATCGACTATGGTTTCCATGCGCCGACCCTGAGCTTTCCGGTCGCCGGCACCTTGATGGTCGAGCCCACCGAAAGCGAACCGCTGGCCGAGCTCGACCGCTTCTGCGACGCGATGATCGCCATCCGCGACGAGATCCGCCGCATCGAGAGCGGCGCCTGGCCGCGCGAAGACAACCCGCTGAAGAACGCGCCGCACACCGCGGAGACCCTGCTCAAGACCGACTGGCCGCATGCGTACACGCGCGAAGAGGCGGCCTTCCCGGTGCCCGGCCTGCGCCGCGGCAAGTACTGGTCACCGGTCGGCCGCGTCGACAACGTCTACGGCGACCGCAACCTGTTCTGTTCCTGCGTGCCGATGTCGGCCTACGGCGAATAGGAGCCGCGCGGTGGCCGTGTCGGTCTTCGACCTGTTCAAGATCGGCATCGGACCGAGCAGCTCGCACACGGTCGGCCCGATGCGTGCGGCGCGGCTGTTCGCGCTGCGCCTGGCGCACGACGGCCTGCTCCCCCGGACCGCACGCGTGCAGTCGCAGCTCTACGGCTCGCTCGGGGCCACCGGCAAGGGCCACGGCAGCGACAAGGCAGTGCTGCTCGGCCTGGCGGGGCACGAACCCGACAGCGTCGACATCGAGGCCATTCCGGCGCTGCTCGACGCGATGCGCACGCAGCAGCAGTTGACCCTGCACGGCGGCCACGCCATCGCCTTCGAAGAGAAGGTCGACCTGGTCTTCCACCGGCGCGAAACCCTGCCCTTTCACGCCAACGGGATGCGCTTCATTGCCTTCGACGCCGACGGCGCCGAACTCGCCAACCGGGCGTATTACTCGGTCGGCGGTGGCTTCGTGGTCAGCGACGAGGTCGCGGCCGACGGCTCGAAGCAGAAGGTCATCGCGCCCGACACCACCGTGCTCGCGTACCCCTTCCACAGCGGCGACGACCTGTTGGCCCTCAGCACGAGTACCGGCAAGTCGATCGCCCAGTTGATGCGCGCCAACGAACATCATTGGCGCAGCGATGCCGAGATCGACGCCGGCCTCTTGAAGATCTGGCGCGTGATGCAGGACTGCGTGGCGCGCGGCTGCAAGACCGACGGCGTGCTGCCCGGCGGCTTCAAGGTGCGGCGACGCGCCGCCCCGCTGTACCGCGACCTGACTGCCAATCCCGAGGCGGCGTTGCGTGATCCGCTGCAGGTGATGGACTGGGTCAACCTCTACGCGCTGGCCGTCAACGAAGAGAACGCCGCCGGCGGCCGCGTGGTCACGGCGCCGACGAACGGCGCGGCCGGCATCATCCCGGCGGTGCTGCACTACTACACGCGCTTTGTACACGGCAGCAACGAACAGGGCGTCATCGACTTCCTGCTGACCGCCGCGGCGATCGGCATCCTGTACAAGGAAAACGCCAGCATCAGCGGTGCTGAGGTCGGCTGTCAGGGCGAGGTCGGCGTGGCCTGCTCCATGGCCGCCGGCGCGCTCGCCGCGGTGATGGGCGGCAGCACCGAGCAAGTCGAGAATGCGGCCGAGATTGGCATGGAGCACCACCTGGGCCTGACCTGCGACCCGGTCGGCGGCCTGGTGCAGATCCCGTGCATCGAGCGCAACGCGATCGCCTCGGTGAAGGCGATCAATGCCGCACGCATGGCCCTGCGCGGCGACGGCACGCACCATGTGTCGCTCGACAAGGTCATCAAGACAATGCGCGAAACTGGCGCCGACATGCAGACCAAGTACAAGGAGACTGCGCGCGGCGGCCTGGCGGTGAACATCGTCGAATGCTGAGCGCCCACTGAAACTGCCACTGACCGCATGCCCCACAGCATCAACCTCATCAGCACCCTGGCCGGCGCCTTCGGCGTCGCACTCCTGTTCGGCTTCGTCGCCACGCGCCTGAAGATGCCTGCCCTGGTGGGCTACCTGCTGGCCGGCATCGCGATCGGGCCGCACACGCCGGGTTTCATCGCCGACGTCGAGCTCGCCGGCCAGCTGGCCGAGATCGGCGTGATGCTGCTGATGTTCGGCGTCGGCCTGCACTTCTCCCTCGACGACCTGCTGGCGGTGCGGCGCATCGCCTTGCCCGGTGCCGTCGTGCAGATGGTGGTCGCCACTGCGCTGGGCATGGGTGTCGCGCATCTCTGGGGCTGGGATCTCGCGGCGGGTCTGGTGTTCGGCCTGGCGCTGTCGGTCGCCAGCACGGTGGTGCTGCTAAAAGCGCTTGAGAGTCGCGGCATCCTCGAGTCGGGCAATGGCCGCATCGCGATCGGCTGGCTGGTCGTCGAAGACCTAGCGATGGTGCTGGTGCTGGTGCTGCTGCCGGCGTTGGCCGGTGTGCTCAGGGCCGGCGACGAGGCGGTGGTCGGCAACGCCCTCTGGCTGACGCTGGGCAAGACCTTGCTGCAGGTAGCCGCCTTCGTCGCGCTGATGCTGGTGGTCGGGCGGCGCCTGTTCCCCTGGGTGCTTTGGCAGGTGGCGAAGACCGGCTCGCGCGAGCTGTTCACGCTGTGCACGGTGGTCGCGGCACTGACCATCGCCTTCGGCTCGGCGGCCCTGTTCGGCGTCTCGTTCGCACTCGGTGCCTTCTTCGCCGGCATGGTGTTGCGAGAGTCCGAGTTCAGCCACCGCGCGGCCGAGGAGTCGCTGCCCCTGCGCGACGCTTTCGCGGTGCTGTTCTTCGTCTCTGTCGGGATGCTTTTCGACCCGCAGGTTCTGCTGCGGCAACCGCTGCAGGTTCTGGCGACGGTGGCGGTGATCGTGCTCGGCAAGTCGATCGCCGCCGCCGGGCTGGTACTGCTGCTGCGCTACCCGCTGAACACCGCCCTGACCGTGTCGGCCAGCCTGGCCCAGATCGGTGAGTTCTCGTTCATCCTGGCGGCGCTGGGCGTCTCTCTGAAACTGCTGCCGCCCGAAGGACAGAGCCTGATCCTGGCCGGCGCATTGATCTCGATCGCGCTGAATCCGCTGCTGTTCGCCCTGCTCGAACCGGCGCGTCGCGCGATCCTGTCGCGCTCGGCTGCCGCGCGACGGCTCGAAGCGCGCGACGACCCGCTGGCCGAGTTGCCGGCCAACACCGACAGCCGCTACCTGGCGCGCCAGGTGGTGCTTGTCGGTCACGGCCGTGTCGGCCGCCACATCGCCCAGGCCCTGGCCGCCCAGGGCATCGCCTGCGTCGTCGCCGACAGCAACCGTGACCGCGTCGAAGCGCTACGGGCACGCGGCCAGGCGGCCGTTTGCGGCAACGCCACCGAACCGGAAACCCTCGTGCAGGCACACATCGCGCAAGCGCAATGGCTGGTCATCGCCATTCCCGACCTGGTCGGGGTGCGCGCGATGGTCGACACCGCGCGCACGCTCAACGCCGGCATCCGCGTGCTGGTGCGCTGCCACAACGAAGACGAGGCGGCACTGCTGGCGCGCGATCTCGACGTCGAGGTGATGCTGTCGGAGCAGGCGCTGGCGCAGGCGATGGTCCAGCAGGTGCTGAAGCCGGCTGCAGGGTGAGTGGCCCCAGCGGCCGCCGGGTTGCCGCCCGACAGACCCGCAACTTCAGCGCATCGAGAACGCTACGACCGGCTTCATGCCCGACAACGGCTCGATCAGCGCCAGCAGCGGCCGCAGTTCGCGGTAGCGCGTCGCCACCCGCGTTGCATAGGCGAAGAAGCGCGGCAGGTCTTCGCTGTACCTGGGCTTGCCGTCGCGGTGCTTCAGGCGGCTGAAGATGCCCAGGACCTTCAGGTGCCGCTGCAGACCGATCCACTCCAGCTGGCGCCAGAACTCGCCGAAGTCCTCAGCGACCGGCAGGGTCGCCCGCCGCGCGGACTCCCAGTAGCGCACGGCCCAGTCGATCTCGCGCTCCTCTTCCCAGGAGATGAAGGCATCGCGCAGCAGGGAGGCCATGTCATAGGCGATCGGGCCGGCCACTGCGTCCTGGAAATCGAGGATCGCCGGGTTTGGATCGGCCAGCATCAGGTTGCGCGGCATCCAGTCGCGATGCACCGCCACCTTGGCCTGCGCCTGCGCGCTGGACACCAGATGGGCGCAGACCTTGCGCCAGGCCTCTTCCTGAGCAGCGGTCCAGGCGACGCCGAACTCGCGCTGCACACACCACTCGGGAAATAGCGCCAGATCGCGTTCGAGCAGGGCATCGGTGAAGGGCGGCAGCGCGGCAGCCGGCACATGCAGCTGCCACTGGACAAGGGCGCGAGTCGCATCCCGCATCAGCGCGTCGGCCTGGGCGGCAGATGCTTCGCGCAAGGCATCGAGGTACAGGCCATTGCCCAGGTCGCTGAGCAGCAGGAAGCCGCGCTCGACGTCGCTGGCCAGCACCGTCGGCCCATTCAGGCCAGCCTTGCCGATCAGCGCCGCGATGTGGACGAAGGGCCGCACGTCTTCCTGCGGCGGCGGCGCGTCCATCACGATCAGGCTACTGCCATCGGCCGAATCCAGGCGCAGGTAGCGCCGAAAACTCGCGTCGGCCGATGCCGGACGCAAGGTGTCGATGCGCAGGCCATGGGCCGAGGCTAACGGCGCGAGCCAACGTTCGAACGCGCGCTGCCTGTCCGGATCGGCCCAGGCCACGCCGGCCTCATTCGGGCGTGCTGCGCTGGTGGGGTCGTTGTCGATCATGCGTGAGTGGCCTCGGATCAGGGTCGCCGCGTGCGGCAGACCCTGTCATGGATAATTTTCATTCTACAAACCGTGCCTGTCGCCCCTCGCGCGACACCTCATGCCCCAACTCTCCCCCCTGGCGCTGGCCGCCGCCCTGCTGTTGTCGCCCGTTGGCGTCAAGGCCCAAGGGACGAGCAAGTCGACAGCCGCGGGGCCGGCGCCCGCCGCCAGCGCTGCCAGACCAGCGAGCACGGCCGAGCGCGATGCCCCGGTGGTCTTGAAGGCAGCACAGGTCCGGGGCCGCCCCGATCTGGAGATCGCGGCCGAGGGCGACGTCGAACTGCAGCGCGGACGCATCACGATCCGCACCGATTCGCTGACCTACGACAACGTCGAGGACCGCGCCCGTGCACGCGGCAAGGTGCGCATCGAGACTGCCGCTGGCGACCGCTTTTCCGGCCCCGAACTGAACCTGCGGCTGCAACGCTTCGAGGGCTACTTCCTCGAACCCGAGTACTTCTTTGCCCGCACCGGCGCGGGGGGCCGGGCCTCGCGCATCGACTTCCTGGACAGCGATCGCGCGCTGTTGAGCAGCGCCACCTACACCAGTTGCACGGTCGACGGTGGCGGCACGCCGGCGTGGCTGCTGAGCACCGACCGCGTCAGGCTCGACTTCGAAGCCAATGAGGGCATCGCCGAGGGCGCCGTCCTGCGCTTCCTGGGCGTGCCGATCCTGGCCGCGCCGGTGCTGAGCTTTCCGCTCACCGACGCGCGCAAGTCGGGCTGGCTGCCGCCGTCGATCAACCTCGACAACAAGAGCGGCCTGGAGATCCAGGTTCCGTATTACTGGAACATCGCCCCGCAGCGCGACGCCACCCTGACCCCGGTGGTCTTCTCGCGTCGCGGCCTGGCCATGGACAGCGAGTTTCGCTACCTCGAGCCGCAGCACCGCGGTGAGGTGCAGGCGCGCTGGCTGCCCACCGATCGCGTTTTCGACAGCGCACGCCACTCGCTGCAGTGGCAACAGCTGGGACGCGCCTTCGGCGGTGCCGAGGGCGGTCTGCGTTGGGGCCATTCCGGTCAGCGCGTGTCCGACGACGCGTATTGGAAGGATTTCCCACACATCCTCAGCTCGCTCACCCCGCGCCTGCTCCCGCTGGCCGCCTACGTCGAGCGCGAGCTGCCCCTCGCCGGCTTGCAGACCACGTTCTATGCCCGAAGCCAGCATTGGCAGGTGCTGCAGGACACCGACCCGCAGGCCCTCATCTCGGCCCCCTACCACCGCCTGCCGCAGCTGGGATGGCATGGCGCCGGCCGATTGCCTGGCTGGGACGGCGGGCTGATGCTGGAATTCGAGACCGAGGTCAATCGCTTCACGCTCGCCGGCAACGATGCCGGAACGGCCCGGCCCGAAGGGTGGCGCGCCCATGTCCTGGGCAACGTCAGCCAGACCTGGCGCACACCCGGCGCCTGGCTCATGCCGCGCCTGGCCCTCAACCTGGCAAGCTACCGCACCGACACGCCGATGAGCGACGGGCGGCGCAGCGCCTCGCGCGCGATCCCCACGTTCAGCATCGACAGCGGGCTGGTGTTCGAGCGCAACGCGTCGTGGTTCGGCCGCCCGCTGCGCCAGACCCTTGAGCCGCGCGTGCTGTACGTCAACACGCCGCTGCGTCAACAGGACTCGCTGCCGCTGTTCGACACCGCGGCCAAGGACTTCAACACCGTCTCGGTGTTCAGCGACAACGCGTTCTCGGGTGTCGATCGCGTTTCCGACAGCCACCAGGTCACAGCCGGCGTGACCACACGCCTGCTCCACCCTGACAGCGGCGCCGAGGCCCTGCGCCTGGGCCTGGCGCAGCGCTACCTGCTGCGCGACCAGCAGATCACGCCCGATGGCGTCCCGCTCACGCAACGCTTTTCAGACCTGCTCCTGGTGGGCAGCGCCCATCTGTCCGCGCGCTGGACCTTCGACGCCGCACTGCAGTACAGCCCCGAGATCGACCGCGTGACCCGCTCCGTGCTGAGCGCCCGTTTCACGCCCGGCCCGATGCGCACGCTGGCGGCCAGCTACCGCCTGGCGCGTGGCGCCAGCGAGCAGCTCGACATCGGTTGGCAGTGGCCGGTGTACCGCGGTGCCGACAGCGGTACCCAGGGCAACGATCGCGGCGGCTGCCGCGGCACGCTGTACGGCGTCGGCCGCGTCAACTACTCCGTGAAGGACAGCCGGATCACCGACTCTCTGGCCGGCTTTGAATACGACGCAGGCTGCTGGATCGGCCGAGTCGTCGCCGAGCGCGTGTCCACCGGGCGCACCGAAGCCACCACCCGTCTGCTGCTGCAGCTGGAGTTGGTGGGCCTGTCACGCCTGGGTTCCAACCCGCTGCAGGTCTTGAAGGACAATATCCCCGGCTATACGCTGCTGCGCGAAGAGCGCCGCGACCCGCCCGTGCGGGACTACACGCAATGACCCCGATGCCTCGATGAAGAACGTTTTGATCCCCGCTGCGATGCTGGCTTGCGCTGCCCTGGTGCCGGCACTGGCGCAACCCACCCGCGCCAACGCGGCGGCGGCCGCCGCCGCACCGGCAAACCGGATCCAGCCGGGCGACCACATCGCGGCCGTGGTCAACCAGGAACTGGTGACGGCCTTCGAAGTCAACCAGCGTGTCGGCCTTGCGCGCGCACAGGCTCAGCGCAACAACCAGCGCCTGCCGCCCGAAGCCGAACTGCGGCGCCAGGTGCTCGAGTCCCTGATCGAGGACCGCGCCATGCTCAGCCATGCGCGTGACAGTGGGGTGCGCGTCGATGACGGCGAAGTCGATCGCGCAGTGGCCAACATTGCCACCCAGAACCAGATCACGATGGCGCAGATGCGCCAGCAACTTGCACGTGACGGCCTCGACCTGGCGCGCTTTCGCGCCAATGTCCGCGACCAGTTGCTGATCGAGCGCGTGCGCGAGCGCGAGGTGGCGCAGCGCATCCGCATCACCGACGCCGAGGTCGACGAGTTCATCGAGAGGCAGCGCGGTGCGATGGCCGGCGAGGTGCAGTACAACATCGCCCAGGTGCTGGTCGGCGTGCCCGAAGGCGCCAGCGAGGCCGTGGTGGCCGAACGCCGCGCGCGCGCCGAGGCCGCACTGGCCCGTATCCGCGGCGGTGAGGTCTTTGGCACCGTGGCCAGGGCGATGTCGGAAGATGCCAACAAGGAAAATGGCGGCGAAATCGGGTTGAAGCCGGCCGACCGTCTGCCCGACGTGTTCCTCGAGGTCGTGCGTCCGCTCGCCAATGGCGAAGTGGCGCCCACCCTGCTGCGCAGCGGCGCAGGCTTCCATGTGCTCAAGCTGATCGAGCGCAGCGACGGCACCGCTTTTCGCGTCGCGCAGACCCGCGCGCGCCACATCCTGCTGCGGCCATCGCCGCAGTTGAGTGCCCAGGCGGTGCAAGAGCGTCTGGCAGAGTTCAAGCGCCAGATCGAGAGCGGCACGCGGCGCTTCGAAGACCTGGCACGCGAACACTCGCTCGACGGCAGCGCCGTCGGTGGCGGCGACCTGGGTTGGACCGCGCCGGGCCAGTTCGTGCCCGAGTTCGAAGAGGCGATGGGACGCCTGGCCATCGGCGGCATCTCGCCCCCGGTGACCTCGCGTTTCGGCGTGCACCTGATCCAGGTCGTCGAACGGCGCAACGTGGCCCTCGACACCAAGCAGCTGCGCGACCAGGCGCGCGCTGCGCTGCGCGAGCGCAAGTTCGAAGCGGCCTACGCCGAGTGGGTGCGCGAAGTGCGCGAGCGCGCCTACGTCGAGTTCCGCGACGCCCCCACCTGATATCGGGCGTGCGGTGAAGCACCAGCCGCGCAAGCGCTTCGGCCAGCACTTCCTCACCAACCATGGCGTCATCGATGCGATCGCCGACGCGATCGATCCGCGACCTGGCGAGGCCCTGGTCGAGATCGGACCTGGCCTCGGCGCGCTGACCCTGCCCCTGCTCGAGCGCTGCGCGCGCCTGGCAGTGGTCGAGCTCGACCGCGACCTGGCCGCCCGCCTGCGCCGCAATGCAGCGCTCGAGGTCATCGAGGCCGATGTCTTGGGCGTCGACTTCGCCGCCATGGCGCAGGTACGCGGGCAGAAGCTGCGTGTCGTCGGCAACCTGCCCTACAACATCTCGACACCGATTCTGTTTCACCTGTTGCCTGTCGCCACCGTCGTGCAGGACCAGCACTTCATGCTTCAGAAGGAAGTCGTCGCGCGCATGGCCGCCGCTCCGTGCAGCAAGGACTACGGCCGACTGAGCGTGATGCTGCAGTGGCGCTATCACATCGAGTCGTTGTTCGACGTCCCGCCGGAGGCCTTCGAGCCTCCGCCGCGGGTGGTCTCGGCCATCGTGCGCATGCTGCCCTGGCCGGCACCGGCACCCGTCGACGACAAGCTGCTCGAAGGCATGGTCCAGGTGGCCTTTTCGCAGCGACGCAAGCTGCTGCGTCACACCCTCGGCCGCTGGCTCGAGAGTCGCGCGTTCGGCGGCACCTTTGATCTGCAGCGCCGCGCCGAGGAGGTACCGGTCGCCGAGTACGTCGCCCTAGCGCGGGCCGTCGGCACCGACTGAGGGCTGCGCGCGCCGCGCTTTCCAGGCCCCGTAGATGGCGATCAGGCCCGGGATCAGGATCATTGCCCAAATGATCTTGCTCAGGTTCTCCTTGACCCACCCGATGTTGCCGAACAAGTAGCCCGCACCGACCAGGCTCACCACCCACAGTGTCCCGCCGGTCACGTCGAAGAACGTGAATCGGCTGCGGGTCATCTGCGCCACGCCGGCGACGAAGGGAGCGAAGGTGCGCACGAAGGGCATGAAGCGCGCCAGCACGATCGTGATGCCGCCGTAACGCTCGTAGAAGGCGTGCGCCTGCTCGAAGGCGCGCCTATTGAAGAAGCGGCTCTGCTCCCACTGGAACACTCGCGGCCCGACGGCCCGGCCGATGGTGTAGTTGGTCTGGTTGCCGAGGATCGCAGCGCCGATCAGCAGGGCCATCGACAGGGGCAGATTCATCAGGCCCACGCCGCACAGTGCGCCGACGACGAACAGGAGCGAGTCGCCCGGCAGGAACGGCATCACCACCACGCCAGTTTCGACGAAGATGATCAGGAACAGCAGGGCATAGACCCAGGCGCCGTAGCTCTGCACGAACGTCTGCAGGTGCACATCGACGTGCAGGATGAAGTCGAGCAGGAACTGGAGGGCTTCAGGCATGGGTCGGATTATCTCGGCACTCCCGCCTGCGACAATTCGGCCATGACTGCCGCACAGCGCGCCGAGACTAGAGCCAGCCGGCGCCCCATTCGCGACTTGCCGGATGAACTGGTGAGCCAGATCGCGGCCGGCGAGGTGGTGGAGCGGCCAGCCTCCGTCGTGCGCGAACTGGTCGACAACGCCCTCGATGCCGGCGCATCGCAGATCACGGTCAGGCTGAATGCTGGCGGCGTGCGCCAGATCGTTGTCGAGGACGACGGCATCGGCATCGCGCGTGAGGAACTGGCTCTGGCCTTGCGCCGGCATGCCACCAGCAAGATCGCCAGCCTGGCCGATCTGGAAGATGTGGCGACGATGGGCTTTCGCGGCGAGGCGCTGGCAGCGATCGCCTCGGTGTCCGAGATGAGCCTCGCTAGCCGCACCGCCGACGCAGTGCACGCGACGCGGCTCGACGCACGCAGCGGCGAGATGGCGCCGACGGCCCGCGCCGTCGGCACCAGTGTCGACGTGCGCGAACTCTTCTTCGCCACGCCGGCACGGCGCAAGTTCCTCAAGACCGATGCCACGGAGCTGGCGCATTGCGTCGATGCCGTGCGCCGACACGCGCTAGCGCGGCCGGATGTCGGCTTCGCGGTCTGGCACGACGGCCGCCTTGTCGCGCAGTGGCGCGCTGCGACCGATGGCACGGCACGCCTGGCCGACGTGATGGGCTCGGACTTCATGCTCGCCAGCGTGGCGTTTTCGGCGCAGGCCGGGCCACTGCGGCTATACGGCCGCGTCGGCGTGCCGGACGCGGCGCGGGCGCGCGCCGATCAGCAGTACACCTACGTCAACGGCCGCTATGTGCGCGACCGCGGCGTGGCCCACGGCGTGCGCAGCGCGTTCGAAGACGTGCTGCACGGTGCGCGGCAACCGGTGTTCGTGCTGTTCATCGAGGTCGATCCGGCGCGCGTCGACGTCAATGTTCACCCGACCAAGATCGAAGTGCGCTTTCGCGATGCGCGCGAGGTGCATCAGGCGGTGCGGCACGCGGTCGAGAACGCTCTGGCGCTGCCGCGCGCCGGCGCGAGCGGCGCCGCCGCTGCGGCGCCGCTGTCACTGGCGGCGGGGCCGTGGCAGCCGCTGCAGCACGCGCAACCCGTGCAAAGCGGCTTGGCCCTGCAGCAGACCGCGACCCTCCAGGTGCGCGAGGTCGCGCCCCCGGGCTACCTGGCGCCTACCGACCCACCTGCGGTAGATCCCGGCGAAGACTGGCCGCTCGGCCACGCCCTGGCGCAACTCGCTGGCGCCTACATCCTGGCCGAGAACACGCAAGGCCTGGTGATCGTCGACATGCATGCGGCCCACGAGCGCATCGCCTACGAGCGCCTGAAGCGCCAGCTCGGCAGCAGCAGCCTCGAGGCACAACCCCTGCTGATCCCGGCCACCTTCGCTGCCGCTGGGGCCGAAGTGGCCATCGCCGAAGAACATGCGAGCACCCTGCTCGCCCTCGGCCTGGACGTGGCGCCGCTGACACCGACCATGCTGGCCGTGCGCTCTCATCCTGTCGCGCTGGCTGATGCCGACCCGATCGCGCTCACGCGCTCCGTGCTGGCCGATCTGGCGCAGCACGATGCCAGCCGTGTGGTCGAGCGCGCCCGCGACGAGCTGCTCTCGACCATGGCCTGCCATGCCGCGGTGCGCGCGAATCGTCGTTTGACTGTGGCGGAGATGAATGCCCTCTTGCGCGACATGGAAGCCACCGAGCGCAGCGACCAGTGCAACCACGGCCGCCCGACCTGGCGCCAGGTGACGCTGAAGGAACTCGACGCGCAATTTCTGCGCGGGCGCTGAAGCGCCTCAGGCCACGCGGCGCAGCCCCACCCGGGCGCGGCCCAGGGTGCCGCCGAACAGGTTCTTCGGGTCGTCGAGTTGCGGCACCAGATCGATCTGCGTGCGCGCACCGCGTTGCTCGCCCAGCAGGGTGTGCAGGAATCGCAGCGCCGAGTAGTCCTCCAGCGCGAAGCCCACCGAGTCGAAGACCGTGACGTCCTGCGCCGTCAACCGGCCGGGCTGCTCGCCGCACACGATGTCGGCGAACTCGGTCACCACAAAGTCGGCCGGCAGCTGCTGGATCTCACCTTCGATGCGCGACTGCGGTTCGTATTCGACGATCACGCGCGCATCGCGGCGCAGCAGGATGTCGGCGTGCAGCTCGGTCTTGCCAGGGCAGTCGCCGCCGACGGCATTCAGATGCATGCCGGGCTCGATCATCGCCGGTTCGAGAATCACCGCGTTCCTCTTGTCCGCGGTGACCGTCGTCACGATGTCGGCGCCGCGCACCGCATGCGCCGTGCTGGTGCAGCAAACGATCGCCAGGTCGGCCAGCTCCGGCAGTGCGCGCAGGTTGCGCTCGAGCTTGGCCGTGGCTGCGCCGTCGACGTCGAACAGACGCAGCTCGCGGATGCCGAGCAGGCGGTGGAAGGCGATGGCCTGGAACTCGCTCTGCGCCCCATTGCCGATCAGGGCCATCGAGCGGCTACCGGGACGCGCCAGGTGCCGCGCCGCCAGGGCCGACATCGCGGCAGTGCGCAGGGCGGTGGTCACGGTCAGCTCCGACAGCAGCAGCGGGTAGCCGGTCTCGACATCGGCCAGCACGCCGAAGGCGGTCACGGTCAGCAGGCCGGCCGCGGTGTTCTTCGGGTGGCCATTGACGTACTTGAAGGAGTAGAAGCGGCCGTCGCTGGTCGGCATCAGCTCGATCACGCCGCCCTCGGAATGGCTGGCCACGCGGGCCGACTTCTCGAACTCGGGCCAGCGCGCGTAGTCGGCCTCGATTTCGTCGGCCAGTCTCTCGATGAAATGCGCCACGCCCACCGAATGGACCAGGCGCTGGATGTCGGCAACGCCGATGTAGTCGACCACGGTTTGTCTCCAGAATCTCTTGGAACTGATTGTCTTGAGGCTTGGAGCCAAAGAAAAGACAACAACCTGCTCAGATCGCCAGATGAATTGGACATAATGTCAAGCTTGAATGGCATTTAGCTCATGGACGACACAGACCAGCAACTCATTGCCCTGCTGCGCAGCAATGCCCGGGCGCCGGTGGCCACCCTCGCCAAGCAACTCCAGGTGGCGCGTGGCACGGTCCAGAACCGCCTGGCCAAGCTCGAAGCCGCCGGGACCATCGCCGGCTACACAGTGCGCCTGAAGCCGCAGGCCGAGGAACATCGCATCCGGGCCCTGACCACCATTGCCGTCGAAGGCAACCGCGGCGAAGCGGTGCTGCGCACGCTGCGCGGGGACCCGGCCGTCGAAGCCCTGCACTCGACCAATGGGCGCTGGGACATCGTCGCCGAGTTGCGCGCCGAGAACCTGGAGGCCTTCGACCGCGTGCTCGGCCGCATCCGCCTCATCGACGGTATCGCCAGCACTGAAACCAGTTTGCTTTTGTCCACTCACAAGCTCTGACGCTCTGCCTGTGCCAGCATCGAGACCCATGAGCCCCTTGCGCCCTGCCCTTGCCACCCGGCATCCGATCCGCATCGCCTTGGCGGCGCTCGCGTCGCTGTTGCTGGCCCTGACGGGCTGCGCCACGCTCGACGAGAAGCAGCGCGAATGGATCTTCCAGCCCAGCACACGCACCTGGGCCGGCGGTGCCGCAGCCGCCGAAGGGATGAACGAGGTCTGGATCGAGTTCGCTTCGCGCCAGCCCGAGGCCAGCGGCGAGGAGGCTGCGCCCGTCAAGCTGCACGCACTGTGGCTCGCTCAGCCACGCGCCGACGCGCCGGTGCTTCTCTACCTGCACGGTGCACGCTGGGACGTGCGCTCGAGCGCGCACCGCATGCGTCGAATGCACGAACTGGGTTTCGCCGTGCTGGGCATCGACTACCGCGGCTTCGGCCAGAGCACGCCCGCCCTGCCCTCGGAAACGCTGGCCCATGAGGATGCCCTCGCCGCCTGGCAATGGCTAGCGGCGCGCCATCCGCAATCCAAGCGCTACCTGTTCGGTCACTCGCTCGGCGGCGCGATCGCGGTGCGTCTGGCCGGCGAAGTCGACGATGCCGCCGGCCTGATCGTCGAGGGCGGCTTCACCTCGATCCCCGATGTAGTCGAGACAATGAAGTGGGGCTGGCTGCCAGTAGCGCCGCTGATCACGCAGCGCTTCGATGCCGGCGCGCAGATCGAGCGCGTGAAGGCGCCGCTGCTGGTGGTGCACGGCAGCGAAGACCGGCTGATCCAGCCGACCTTGGGCCGCGCCCTGTACGAGCGCGCGCGAGCGCCCAAGCGTTTCGTGCTGGTCGACGGCGGCACCCACCACAACACCAATGCAGTCGGCCACGCGGCCTACCGCGATGCGGTCGCCGAACTGTTCGGCGTGCGCGCCCTGAACTGACCATGGCCACCCTGAAGCTGAAGAAGGACCCTGCTGCCAAGCCCGCGCGCGGGCGTGACACCGGCCGCGGCCCGCTGCGCGGGGTCGCCGCACCGCGCAAGCAAGTGACGCTGGCCGAGGCCCAGGCGCAGCGCGCGGCACGTCGGGGCCCGATGGACACCCCCCGCGGCGAAGGGGCTAGGCCAGAAGAACGCCGGACTGCAGCGCCGCCTCGGCGCGAGCGCGTGGCGCGGCCCGACGACGCGCCACGCAATGCGGGGCCCGCGCGACGCCCGCCGGCACCGCAGCGCCCCGCCCCTGCCATGCGCCGCGACGCGCCCCGGCGCCCGCCGCCGTCGCCGTCGCCGACCCCCACATCGCGCAATACCGCTACCGCCGAAGGCGAGCGCCTGTCCAAGCGCATGACCGCGATGGGCTTGTCGTCGCGACGCGAAGCGGACGACTGGATTGCGGCGGGCTGGGTCCGCGTGGACGGCAAGTTGGCCGTGCTGGGTCAGCGCATCGGCCCCGACGCGCGCATCGACATCGACCCGCGCGCCCGCAACGAGCAGGCGCAGCGGGTGACGATCCTGCTAAACAAGCCGATCGGCTACGTCAGCGGCCAGGCCGAAGACGGGCACGAGCCCGCGGTGGTCCTGGTCAAGCCGGAGAACCGCTGGCCCGAAGATCGAGGCATCGCGTTCCAACCAGGCCACCTGCGGCATCTGGCCCCCGCCGGGCGCCTGGACATCGACTCGGTCGGCCTGCTGGTGTTGACCCAGGACGGGCGCATCGCCAAGGCCTTGATCGGCGAAGACTCGCGCGTCGAGAAGGAGTACCTCGTGCGGGTGCAACGCACCCAGCCCGGACCGCTTTCCGAGCGCGAGCTGGCCCTGCTCGGGCATGGCCTCAGCCTCGATGAGCAGCCGCTCAAGCCAGCCAAGGTCAGTTGGGCCAATGAAGACCAGTTGCGCTTCGTGCTGCGCGAAGGCAAGAAGCGCCAGATCCGCCGCATGTGCGAACTGGTCGGCCTCGAAGTGCTGGGCCTGAAGCGCGTGCGCATCGGCAGCGTAGTGCTCGGCAAGCTGCCGGTCGGCCAGTGGCGCTATCTGCGCAGCGACGAACGCTTCGGCTGAACGGGGTTCACCGCGCTACGGCGCGACCTGCAATTGGCGTGACAGCGCCTCGGCGGCCGCCAGCCAGGCCGGCTCGTCGGTGCGCGCGCGCGCCAATGCCCGCCAGGCTGCCTGGCGAGCCGCCTCGCGCTGCCCCATCTGCAACCGCGTCACCGCCAGGTTGTGCCAGGCAGCGGCAGAGTCATGCTGCGAGGCCACGCGCTCGAAGGCTTGAGCCGCGCCCGTCAGGTCACCTCCGGCGAAGCGGGTGTTGCCCTGGCCCAGGCCGGCGAGCGCATTGCCGGGCCAGCGCGTGACGATGCTGTCGTAGGCGCGCAGTGCCAGCGCTGGTGCGGCCACACGCTCGAAACCAATTGCCGCCTGGACGGCATCGACTTCGGTCGCCGTGGCCGGCAGCCGCCCAGGCGGCAAGGCCACGAAGGCCCAGTGCATGCCGCGCGCCCAGGTGCGCTCGAACAGCACGAAACCCATGCGCTCGCGCTCGTTGATGCCGCTGCGCAGCACGAGCTCGCGCGCGCCCAGGTCGTAACCGACGACGACCGCGTAGTGCCATTGCGGCGCGAAGGCCAGACCGAGGTTCTGCAGCACCAGGACCGGATTGCCGGCCGCGATTTCGCTCAGCAGGGTGACCAATTGCGGCGACAGCTGCACGGCCAAGGCACCGAAGCGGCGCGACGCAGCCAGCATCTCGGCCTGCAGAGCGCCTTCGCGCGAAGGCAAGAAGACGGCGTCCGCGAGCTGTTCGGGCGTGGCCGGCAGGCCGGCGTGGACGAGGACGGTGGCCAGCGCCGCCGGGCCACAGTGGTACGGCGTCTGCGGGAAGAACGGCACCGCACGCAACTCTGCTTGCGGCACCAGGCCGGCTGGCGGCGATAGCGCCAACGCGGCGCTCTGCGGCGGATCGGCGAAGACCGCGCAACCGCCGAGGCCAGACGCGAGCGCGCCGAGCAACCAGGCCCGGCGCGGAATCACGATCTTCGAACGCCTAGCGGATCGTGCGCGTGAACGGGAAGACCTTGGTGAAGCCGAGGATGTCGGTGATCAGCAGGATCACGAAGATGGTCACGATCACCCCCAGCGCATTACCGCCCGCGGGGGCTTGATCGATCTGCGCAGCGACCTGGGCCGCTTCGGCATCCGTCAGGGCCGCCACGCGATCACGCGCTGCGTCGACGCTGACGCCACGCGATTGCAGTCCGGCGACGACATCGGCGCGAGACAGGGTCTGTTCGAGCAGCGCTCGGCCGGGCTGTGCAGCGGCAGCCTGTTCGGTGCCGATCAGTGCCGGTGCAGCGACCGTCACCGGGGCTGCCTGGGCCATGCCGGCAAAGCTCAAGCTGATGGCCAGCACGGTGGCCAGGGCGCGTCGAATGGGGGATGTCGTCATGTGCGGTCTCCAGGGTTGTTGGCAATTCATCCTAGCGCAAGCGCAGGGCTCTCCTTGTAGGACAGGACCGGCTGGTACCCTCGGCAGATGACTGATTTGACAGCGCGCCGCGGCGTCGGAAAAGCGGGCGCAGCGCGGGCAAACGCTGTCGTGCTGGCACCTCACATCGCAGCCATTGCACTGGCCCTGCTGCTCGGCCTGCAGCCGGTGCTCACCGACCTGTACCTGCCGGCCCTGCCCCTACTGGCACGCGACCTGGCGGCGCCGATGAGTGCCACTCAGTTGACGATGTCGGCACTCATCCTGGCCTTCGGCTTGTCGCAACTGGCATGGGGTCCGCTGGCCGACCGCTTCGGCCGCCGGCCGGTTTTGCTGAGCAGCCTCGTGATGCTGGTCCTGGCAAGCATTGGCGCCACACTGGCCTCGCACATCGCGTGGCTGATCGTCTGGCGCGCCGCGCAAGGGGCGACGATGGCCGCCGCCGTGGTCTGCGCACGCGCCATGGTGCGCGACCTGTACGAGCCGCATCAGGGCGCGCGCGTGATGTCGCTCGGCATGTCGGGATTAGGCGTGCTGGCGATCGGCGCTCCGCTGCTCGGCGGCGTACTGGCGATGGCCTTCGGCTGGCGCAGTGCATTGGCTGCGGTGGCCTGCTTTGCGATCGTGGTGCTGGTCTTCGTCTGGCGCGTCTTGCCGGAGACCCTGGTGCTGCGCAATCCGCGCGCGCTGCATGCCCCGACCCTGTTCGCAAACGCGAAGCAGATCCTCTCGCACCCTGGCTTTCGCGCCTGGACCTTGCTGACGACCGCCACCTACGGCGGGCTGTTCACGCTGCTGTCGGCCTCGTCCTTCGTCTACATCGAGGTGCTCGGATTGAGCCCGGCACAGTACGGCCTGGCGATGGCCTCGGGCTCCTCGTTCTACCTGATCGGGACCTTTTTCTGCCGGCGCTGGTTGCTGCGCCTGGGCCTGCTCGGCGCAGTTCGGCGCGGCGCTCTGTTCACCCTCTCGGGCGCGCTGGGGATGCTGGCCTGCGCCCTGGTACCGGCCGTTGCCGGCGTGACCATGGTGCTCGCGTCGCAGTGGTTGTTCGCCTTCGGCCACGGCATCCACCAGCCCTGCGGCCAGACCGGCGCGGTCGGACCCTTCCCGCAGATGGCCGGCGTGGCCTCAGCGCTGTCGGGCTGCCTGCTGGCACTGACGGCCTTCGCCGTCGGCCTGTGGCTCGGCCGTGCCATGGACGGCACGCTCGCCCCGATGGCTTGGGGCGTCGCCTTCTGGGGCAGCTTGACAGCGGCCGTCGCATGGACGCTGGTGCAGCGGCACGGCCAAGCCGCGAAAGCGGCATGAACCGGCCGGCCTGGATCGGCCTCGCCGGGCCGACCGCCAGCGGCAAGAGCGCTATCGCGCTGGCGCTGGCGCAACGCCTGCCGCTCGAGATCGTCAGCGTCGACTCGGCCCTGGTCTACCGCGGCATGGACATCGGCAGCGCCAAGCCGAGCGTGGCCGAGCAGGCCGCCGTGCCGCACCACCTGATCGACCTGATCGATCCGCGCGAAACCTACTCGGCGGCGCAGTTCGCTGCCGACGCCACGCGCCTGATCGGCGAGATCAATGCGCGCGGCCGCTTGCCGCTGTTGGTGGGCGGCACGATGCTGTACTTCAAGATCCTCAGCGACGGCATCGATGCCCTGCCTGCGGTCGACCCGGCCCTGCGCGCCGCGATCGAAGCCGAGGCCTTTGCGCGCGGCTGGACAGCGCTGCATGCCGAACTCGCGCGCGTCGACCCGGTCAGCGCTGCGCGCCTGCCGGCCACCGATGCGCAGCGCATCGGGCGCGCGTTGGAGGTCTTCCGCAGCAGCGGACGCACGCTGTCGAGCTTTCACACCGCGCCCCGCGCACCGCAACCGGCCGCATTGATCGCGCTCGAGCCCGTGGCGCGAGCCTGGCTGCACCAACGCATCGAAGCGCGCTTCGACGCGATGCTCGCGCAGGGCCTACTCGACGAGGTGCGAGCCTTGCGCGCACGACGCGACCTGCACGCAGGCCTACCGTCGATGCGCTGCGTGGGCTATCGACAGGCTTGGACCGCGCTCGACGAAGGCTTGGCCGGCGAGGCCTTGCACGCGGCGGTGCGCGAGCGCGGCATCGCGGCCACACGCCAGCTGGCCAAGCGGCAGCTGACCTGGCTGCGTGGGATGCAACGCGAAATCGTGGCCTGCGACGGCGATGGGGTGCTGGCGTCGGTGGCCGCCATCGTCGAGCGCTGGCGCGCTGCATGAGCCTGTCCTTGCTGCGCGTCGATCGGCTGGCCAAGCACTACGGCGCTGCGCCGGTGTTCGAGGGCGTGTCGTTCGAGGTCCAACACGGCGAGGTCGTCGCCATCCTGGGCGAATCGGGGGTCGGCAAGTCGACCCTACTGAACGCCCTGGCCGGCCTCGACGCGCCCAGCGCGGGCAGCGTCGAGCTGGCCGGCCGTGCCTTGCAGGGGCTGGACGAGCGCGCCCTCGCGCACTGGCGCCGCGCCAATGTCGGCTTCGTGTTCCAGGCCTTCCATGTGCTGCCGCACCTGACGGTGGCGCAGAACATCGCCCTGCCGCTGCTGCTACTGGACCGGCCCGACGCAGCCCGCGTGCAGCACATGCTGGCGGCCGTCGGCCTCGCGGGATTCGACGCGCGCCTGCCGCGCACCCTGTCGGGCGGCCAGCTGCAGCGCGTGGCGATCGCGCGCGCCCTGGTGCATCGACCGCAGCTGGTGCTGGCAGACGAACCGACGGGCAACCTCGATCCCGACACCGCCGAGCGCGTGATCGAGTTGCTGGCGACCCAGGTGCGCTCCGAGGGCGCCGCCTGCGTCCTGGTCACGCACTCTAGAGCCGCCGCCGCGCGCGCCGACAGGGTGCTGCGCCTCTCGGCGCACGGCATCGAAGCGGCAGCCAGGTGAGCACATGAACACCTGGCGGCTGCTGCGCACGCTGACGCTGCCCGAATGGCGCGCGCACCCGCTGCGCCAGGCGCTGGCGCTGCTGGCCGTCGCCCTCGGGGTGGCCCTCGCGTTCTCGGTGCACCTGATCAACCAGTCGGCGCTGTCAGAGTTCTCGGCCGCCGTGCGTGCCGCCAATGGCGAGCCCGACGCGGCCCTCGTCTGCACCCGGCGCGAGGGCTGCGACGACGCGCTGGCCGAGGCGCTGGGGGCGCAGCCGGAGGTCAGCCTGGCCAGCCCGGTGGTCGAGGTCGACAGCTATGCGATCGCCCGCAACGGTCAGCGCATTGCGCTCAAGCTGGTCGGTGTCGATGCGCTTCAGGTCGGTGCGGTCGCCCCCGCACTGCTGGCCCGTGCGGCCGAGGGCAACGAACGCCTGGTCGCGCTCGACCCGGACGCCGTCTTCCTGAATGCCAGCGCGTTGCAGCGGCTGGGAGTCCAGCCCGGCGACAAGCTCGAGGTGCAGCATGGGCTGGCCACCGTCGCACTGCGTGTGGCCGGCCAGGTGGCCGCGGGCGGCGCAGCGCTGGCGGTGATCGACATCGCCGGCGCTCAGACGCACTTCGGCTTCGACGGCCGCCTGACCCGCATCGATCTGCGCCTGGCCGCAGGCGCCAGTGCGCAGGCGCTGTTGCCTGGGCTGCCGCCAGCTTGGCGCCTCGCTGCGGCCGACGACGCGGCCCAGCGCGTGGCGAATGTGTCGCGCGCCTATCGCGTCAATCTCACGGTGCTGGCCCTGGTGGCCCTGTTCGTCGGGGCCTTCCTCGTCTTCTCGGTGCTGGCGCTGGCCGTCGCGCAGCGCACGCCGGGGCTCGCCCTGCTCGGCGTGCTCGGCCTGTCGGGCGGCGAGCGAGGGCGCCTGGTGCTGGCCGAGTGCGCCCTGCTCGGTGTCGCCGGCAGCGTCATCGGCGTCGGCGCCGGAACGCTGCTGGCCCGCGCCGCACTGGAATGGCTGGCTGGCGATCTGGGCGGCGGCTACTTTCCGGGCATCGCACCCGCGCTTGCGTTCTCCTGGCCCGCGGCGTTCGCCTTCACGGGACTCGGAAGCCTGGCGGCCCTGATCGGCGGTTGGCTGCCGGCGCGTCAGGCCGCGGCGCTGGCGCCGGCGCAGGCCCTGAAGGGTCTCGGTGGCTCACACCGGGGCGCCGCGCCGTGGTGGCGCGGCCCACTGCTGCTGGTGGCCGGCGGCCTGCTCGCACTCGCACCGCCGGTCGGCGGCCTGCCCGTCGCGGCCTATGCGTCCGTGGCCCTGCTACTGCTCGGAGGCATCGCCTGCGTGCCGGCCCTGATCGACCTCTTGCTCTCTCGTACGGCCACGCCAGACTCAGCGCTTGCCCTGCTGGCCCTGCAGCGCGCGCGCCACGAGCGCGACGCTGCAACGGTGGCCGTGGCCGGTGTCGTCGCCAGCCTGGCCCTGGCGGTAGCGCTGACCGTCATGGTGGCGAGCTTTCGCGACGGCGTGGCACGCTGGCTCGACCAGGTGCTGCCCGCCGACCTCTATGTGCGCAGCGCCGCCAGCAGTGCCGCCAGCGACCAGGCCTTTCTGCCGCCAGGCTTTGCGGCCTCTGTCGCCGGGCTGCCCGGTGTGCAGCGCGTCGAAGCCTCGCGCACGCGCGCCCTGGTGTTCGACCCGGCGCGACCGGCGGTGAGCCTGATCGCACGACCCCTGCCCGAGCCGGCGCGCAACCTGCCGCTGCTCGGCCCAGCGCTGGCGGCCGATGCCGAGATGCCGGGCGTCTACGTCAGCGAAGCGATGGCCACGCTGTACGGCGCTGAACCGGGCTCGACGCTGGACTTGCCCGTGGCCACAAGCAACGCAGCGTCGATCAAGGTGCGCGTGCTCGGCGTCTGGCGCGACTACGCGCGCCAGTTCGGCAGCCTGGCCATCGACAGCCAGACCTATCAACGCCTGACCGGCGACACGCGCCAGAACGACCTGGCGCTGTGGCTCGCGCCGGGTGTGCCCAGCGAGGCGGTGCAGCGCGCCGTGCGGGCCCTTGCGGACGAACCCTCCTTGCTCGACTTCGCTGCCACGACGCAGTTGCGCCGAACCTCGCTCGCCATCTTCGACCGCAGCTTCGCCGTCACCTACTACCTGCAGGCGGTGGCCATCGCGATCGGCCTGGCCGGCATCGCGGCCAGCTTCTCGGCGCAGGTGCTGGCGCGGCGACGCGAATTCGGCCTGCTCGCCCACTTGGGTCTGACGCGGGCGCAGATAGTCGGCGTGGTCGCCGGCGAAGGTGCGGCCTGGACGGCGGCCGGCGCGCTCGCCGGCCTGGCGCTCGGCCTGGCGGTGGCTGTGGTCCTGGTGCACGTGGTCAATCCGCAGAGCTTTCACTGGACGATGGAGTTGCTGCTGCCCTGGGGCCGGCTCGCGGCGCTGGCCGCCGCGGTGCTGCTGGCCGGCAGCGCGACGGCCGCGATCAGCGCGCGCGCCGCCGCTTCGCAGGACGCGGTGGCAGCGGTAAAGGAGGACTGGTGATTCCGCGCCGCGCGCTGCTGGTTTGCGCCGGGATCGGTGGCCTCGGGCCTGCGGGGCACGCCGATGTTCAGGCGCAAAACGGTGTCACGCCACGCGCACTCGTGTGGCCGCGCGACCACGGCGCCCACCCCGACACACGCACCGAGTGGTGGTATGCCACCGGATGGTTGCAGGACACTGAGACCGGGGTCGAGGCGCCGGCCTACGGCTTCCAGCTCACCTTCTTCCGTAGCCGCACTGGTCTGGCCGCCAAGCTCGAGAGCCGCTTCGCCGCACGCCAGTTGTTGTTCGCGCACGCAGCGTTGACGGACCTGGCCGCACGGAGTCTGCGCCACGCCGAACGCCTCGCACGCTGGAGCGGCGATCAAAGCGCGAAGCGCGCGGCGGCATCGCTGAACGACACGCGGGTGCACATCGGCGACTGGCGCCTCGAGCGCGCTGGTGATGCTTACCAGGCGCGGATCGGCGACGAAGGCGCAGGCTTCGCCCTGCGCCTGGTACTGGCGCCGACCCAGCCGCTGTTGCTGCAGGGCGATGCCGGTTTCAGCCGCAAGGGACCTGCGCCGCAAGACGCCAGCCACTACTACAGCCAGACGCAACTGAACGTCAGCGGCGAGTTGATGCAAGCAGGTAAATCGCGTGCGGTGCGCGGCCGGGCCTGGCTCGACCATGAGTGGAGCGAGTCGGTGCTGCCGGATGGCGCCGTCGGCTGGGACTGGATCGGCATCAACTTCGCCGATGGCGGCGCGCTCACAGCCTTTCGCTTGCGCCGCGCCGACGGCAGCGCCGTCTGGGCCGGCGGCAGCCACCGCCCGCGCAGCGGCACCGCGCAAGTCTTCGCCCCTAACGAACTTCGTTTCGAGCCGCTCGCCCATTGGACCAGCGCCGCGACCCGTGCGCGCTATCCGGTGCGCTGGCGCGTGCACACGCCGGCAGGGGCGTTCGAAGTGCGCGCCCTGCTCGATGCGCAGGAACTCGACAACCGCGCCAGCACCGGCACGGTCTACTGGGAGGGGCTGAGCGAACTGCTCGACGCGACGGGAAGCCGCGTCGGCCTGGGCTATCTCGAGATGACCGGCTACGCCGCGCCGCTGCGGCTGTAGCGCCGGATCTCAGCGCGACAGTGCCGGGTACGACTCGCCGCTGCGCCGCGGCAGATCAGGCAGGGTGCGCACGCAATTGCGCCCGGCGTCTTTGGCGGCGTACAGCGCCTGGTCCGCATCCTGGATCAGCGAGGCCAGCGAATCGTGCGAAGCATCGAGCGCGGCGACGCCGACACTGACGGTCGCCCGGATCACCTGGCCCTTCCACTCCAGACTCAACTGCGCCACGCGCTCGCGGATGCGCTCGGCAGCGTCAAGTGCGCCGAGCGGGTCGGCATGCGGCAGGAAGACGACGAACTCCTCGCCGCCGAAGCGGCCCAGCAGGTCGGGCTGGCGCAGGGTGTCGCCCGCGGCACGCGCGATCTCGCGCAGCATCAGGTCACCGGCGAGATGCCCGTTCTCGTCGTTGACGCGCTTGAACAGATCCACGTCGACCATCAACAGGGCCGCGGCCATGTCATAGCGGCGGCAACGCGACCACTCGCGATCGGCGAGCACCAGGAACTGGCGCCGGTTGTGCACGCCCGTCAGTTCGTCGCGCGTGGCCAGCACATCGAGCTGGGCGCGTGCTGCTTCGAGCTCGCACACCAGGCGCAACAAGGGCCAGGCGATCGGTGGCGTGATCAGCAGCGCGCACAACAGCGCGCCTGCAGACGCCAGCAGGCGATCGCCACCGCCGGCCAAGGTCAGACCGGCATGGGTGACCACCAGGGCGATCAAGGCCACCAGGGCCGTCAGTAGCATGGTGCAGACCAGCGGCCCGAGCGCGGTGACGGCGTGTTGGGCGCGGTGGCTCCAGCGAGCAGAGCGGAAAGGGGAGATGGACATGATGTGGCGCGAGGATGTCGACGACCGCGGACCACTATTCGACCACAGCGGCAAGTAACCAGGGCGTGCAAAACGGCACCAAGAACCAGCCCCGGATCACGCGAACGGGGGGTTGCATTGCGCCGCATAGACTTCCTGCCATGCCCCAAGACACCTCGCGCAGCGCCGCGGCCACACCGCGTTCGCTGAGCGGCCTGCTGCCCTTCCTGCGCCCCTACCGCGGCCGCATCGCGCTGGCCGTCCTGTTCCTGGTACTGGCCGCCGCCAGCACCCTCGTGCTGCCGGTGGCGCTGAAGTCGCTGATCGACAGCGGCCTGATCGCGGCCGATCCGGGCCAGCGCGTGATGGCGCTGCGCGGCCACTTCGCAGCCCTGTTCGCGGTGGGTGCTGCGCTCGGACTCTTTTCCGCGGCGCGTTTCTACATGGTGAGCTGGCTCGGCGAGCGCGTCACGGCCGACCTACGCAATGCCGTGTATGCCCACGTGATCGAACAGAGTCCCGAGTTCTTCGAGACCACGCAGACCGGCGAGGTGCTGTCGCGCCTGACCACCGACACCACTCTGGTGCAGACCGTCGTCGGATCGAGCCTTTCGATGGGCCTGCGCAACACCGTGATGGGCATCGGTGCCTTGGGCATGTTGGTCATCACCAATCCCTATGTGATGACCCAGGTGCTCGGCATCCTCGTACTGGTGGTGCTGCCGAGCGCCTACTTCGGCCGCCGCGTGCGCAAGCTCTCCCGCGCCAGCCAGGATCGGGTGGCCGATTCGAGCGCCATCGCCGCCGAGGTGCTGAATGCGATACCCGTGGTGCAGAGCTACACCCAGGAGCAGCGCGAAGCGGCGCGCTTCGCGCTGGCGACCGAGAACGCCTTCGACACCGCAAGGAAGCGCACCCGGGTGCGCGCCCTGCTGGTGGCCTTCATCATCACCGCCACCTTCGGTGCGCTGCTGTGGGGCCTGTACCAGGGCACGCAGGCGGTGCTGGCCGGCAAGATCAGCCCCGGCCACCTGGGCCAGACCGTCGTCTACGTGCTGATCCTGGTGTCGAGCGTGGCCGTGCTTTCCGAGGTCTACGGCGACATGCTGCGCGCGGCCGGCGCCACCGAGCGCCTGATGGAGCTGCTGGCGACGACGTCGCCGGTGGTCGAACCCGCGCATCCGCGAGCGCTGCCGCCGGCCCACGGCGGCTCGTCGGTGCACCTCAGCGATGTCAGCTTCAACTACCCGTCGCGACCGCTGCAGCCCGCCCTGCGTGAGCTGAGCCTCCACATCCGCCCTGGTGAAACGGTGGCCCTGGTCGGACCCAGCGGCGCCGGCAAGACCACCGTGCTGCAACTGCTGCTGCGCTACTACGACACCCAGCACGGCACGGTCGCGATCGACGGCGTGCCGGTGCGCGAACTGGCCCTGGCCACGCTGCGCCAGCGCGTGGGCATCGTGCCGCAGGACAGCGTGGTGTTCTCGACCAGCGCGATGGACAACATCCGCTACGGCCGCCCCGACGCCAGCGACGACGACGTTATCGCCGCGGCGAAGGCCGCCTTCGCGCACGACTTCATCAGCGCCTTGCCCGAGGGCTACGCCACCTACCTCGGCGAGCGCGGCGTGCGCCTGTCGGGCGGCCAGCGCCAGCGCATCGCCATCGCCCGCGCGATGCTGAAGAACCCGCCGCTGTTGCTGCTCGACGAAGCCACCAGCGCCCTGGACGCCGAAAGCGAACGCATGGTGCAAGCGGCGCTCGAATCGGCGATGCGCGGGCGCACCACCCTGGTCATCGCCCACCGCCTGGCGACGGTGCAACGCGCGGACCGCATCGTCGTGCTCGACCACGGCCGCGTAGTCGAGACCGGCACCCACGGTGAACTGATCGCTCAGGGCGGCCTCTACGCCCGCCTGGCCGCGATGCAGTTCGATCTGGAGGCCCAGAGCGCGGGATAATTGTCGGCATGCCGCACCCGATCCGATCGCAGTACGAAGACTTCATGCGCCATGTGTTCGAGCATGGTGTCGACAAGGCCGACCGCACCGGCACCGGCACGCGCAGCGTGTTCGGCCACCAGATGCGCTTCGACCTGGCCGAGGGCTTCCCGCTGGTGACGACGAAGAAGGTGCATCTGAAGTCGATCATCCTCGAGTTGCTGTGGTTCTTGCGTGGCGACGGCAACGCCAGGTGGTTGCAGGAGCGCGGCGTCACGATCTGGAACGAGTGGGCGAAGGCCGACGGCGACCTCGGCCCGGTCTACGGCGTGCAGTGGCGCTCGTGGCCGACGCCCGACGGCGGCCACATCGACCAGGTCACCGAGGTGGTGAAGCAACTCAAGACCAACCCCGACTCGCGCCGCATCATCGTCAGCGCCTGGAACGTGGCCGAGCTGTCAAAGATGGCCCTGATGCCCTGCCACGCCTTTTTCCAGTTCTATGTCGCGAACGGCAAGCTGAGTTGCCAGCTCTATCAGCGCAGCGCCGACATCTTTCTGGGCGTGCCGTTCAACATCGCCAGCTACGCCTTGCTGACACACATGCTGGCGCAGCAGTGCGACCTGCAGGTCGGCGACTTCGTGTGGACCGGGGGCGACTGCCACATCTACAGCAACCACCACGAACAGGTTCGGACGCAACTAGCACGAGAGCCGCGTGCATATCCGAGCCTGGTGATCGGGCGCCGGCCGGCGTCGATCTTCGATTACGAGTACGAAGACTTCACTGTCGAGGGCTACGAGCCGCACGCGCCGATCAGGGCAGCTGTGGCGGTGTAGTTCCGCTCGCTGAGGACTCGAAGTTTCGAGCATTCACGCCGGTCCAGGTGTTCATGTGAAAACCATGTTGCGCCAGGCGCCATGATCGGACTTGTGCGCCTTAGAGCCCGACTTGGGCTTGCTCACCTCGGACGATTCTTGGCAAACTTTGGAATCCTTGGATTCATGTGGTCCCACGGCTGCGCGCTCTCGACCCAGAAGTCCGCTTCCGGCGCAAACCAACTCGGGTCATCGAGACTTGCCGCCTTCACCACCAGAAAGTCGGGCCTCGCCAGGCTGCGCGCAAACAACGGCGTGCCGCAGACACCGCAAAACTCGCGCACTGCGATGTTTCCGCTCTCGGCCTCGGTTCGGTAGTCTTGGCACTCGCCACGGAGCAAGCGCATTGAGCTTGCCGACATGATCAATGATGCTGAATAGCCGCTGCCGCTCGCCCGCTGGCAATCGCGACAGTGACAGTTCCCCATTCGAAGCGGCGGTGCCGTGCATTCGTAGCGAATCGCGCCGCATGCACAACCACCGAAGAACGGCACCACGATGTTGGTCTCCATGTGCGAATGCCTAACCCTGGAGACGAGCGGAGGGAGCAATCGCGCGCAGCTCGCTTGTTTCCGTCCGTTCCGGCCCCGTTGGACTAAGCGCTGAAGCGCCGCGACTTCTTGGCCAGCGAAGGCCGCCGCATCGAAGCGAACCGCCCAGCACCCTGCGGCTCGGCCAGCGCGGACGCCCGCACGCGAGGAACCTCAGCTCAGTGCTGCAGGATCTTCGACAGGAACTCTTTCGCGCGCGGCGAACGCGCATCGGGGTTGCCGAAGAAGTCGTCCTTGTTGCAGTCTTCGACGATCTTGCCGTGGTCCATGAAGATCACGCGGTGGCTGACACGCTTGGCGAAGCCCATCTCATGTGTCACGACCATCATCGTCATGCCTTCCTTGGCCAGCAGCACCATCACGTCGAGCACCTCGCCCACCATCTCGGGGTCGAGCGCCGAGGTCGGCTCGTCGAACAGCATCACGATCGGATCCATCGACAGTGCACGAGCGATCGCCACGCGCTGCTGCTGGCCGCCGCTGAGTTGGCCCGGAAACTTGTCCTTGTGCACCATCAGGCCGACGCGGTCGAGCATCTTCAGGCCGCGCGTCTTGGCTTCGTCCTGGTTGCGGCCCAGCACCTTGATCTGCGCCAGCGTAAGGTTCTCGGTCACGGTGAGGTGCGGGAACAATTCGAAGTGCTGGAACACCATGCCGACGCGCGCGCGCAGCTTGGGCAGGTTGGTCTTCGGGTCGCTGATGCTGATGCCGTCGACGACGATGTCGCCCTTCTGGATCGGCTCGAGCGCATTCACGGTCTTGATCAGGGTGCTTTTGCCTGAGCCCGACGGGCCGCAGACGACAACGACCTCGCCCTTCTCGATGTGGGTGCTGCAGTCGGTCAGCACCTGGAAGGTGCCGTACCACTTGCTGACGTCCTTGATCTTGATCACAACACGCTCCTCGTTCAGCGAATGATTTGGATCTTCTTCTGCAGCCGGCGCACGAGCATCGACAGGCTGAAGCAGATCACGAAGTAGACGACCGCCGCGACCAGGTAGGTCTCGACCGGGCGATTGAAGTTCTTGCCCGCGACCTCGAAGCCCTTCAGCAGGTCATAGGCGCCGATCGCATACACCAGGGACGTGTCCTGGAACAGGATGATGGTCTGCGTCAGCAGCACCGGCAGCATGTTGCGGAAGGCCTGGGGCAGCACGATCAGCTTCATGCACTGCGGGTAGGTCATGCCCACCGCATAGCCGGCATAGACCTGGCCCTTGGGCACGCTCTGGATGCCCGCGCGCATGATCTCGGAGTAGTACGCCGCCTCGAAGACGGTGAAGGTGATGATCGCGCTCAACTCCGCGCCCATTGGCCGCCCGATCAGCAGCGGGATCAGCAGGAAGAACCACAGGATCACCATCACCAACGGGATCGAGCGCAAGGTGTTGACGTAGAACGCTGCCGGCATCACCAGCCACTTCTTGCCCGACAGGCGCATCAGTGCGAGCAGGGTGCCCAGCGCAATGCCGCCGATCATCGCGATGACGGTCAGCTGGATCGAGAAGAAGAAGCCCTTGACGACGAAGCTAGAGATGACCTGCCAGTTCAGGAACGTGAAGTCGAGGTTCAAGTTCATGTCACTTGCCCCCGATCATGCCGGGCACCTGCACGCGGTGCTCGATGAAGAGCGCCAGGCGGTTGATGGCGAAGGCCGAGATGAAATACAGGCCGGTCACGGCGAGGTAGATCTCGATACCGCGCGAGGTTTCCTCCTGCGCCTGCATCGCGAACATCGTCAGCTCGGTGATGCTGACGGCAAAGGCCACCGAGGAGTTCTTGACGATGTTCATCGACTCGCTGGTGAGCGGCGGAATGACGATGCGAAACGCCATCGGCAGGACCACGTAGCGGTAAGTCTGAGGCAACGTCAGGCCCATCGCCAGGCCGGCATAGGTCTGGCCCTTGGGCAGGGTCTGGATACCGGCCTTGACCTGCTCGGCGATGCGCGCCGATGTGAAGAAGCCCAGCGCAATCACCACCAGGACGAAGCTCGGCACACCGCGCAGCACCAGGAACATCGACGGGATGACGTGGTACCAGAGGAACAACTGCACCAACAGCGGGATATTGCGGAAGAGCTCGGTCCAGCCGTTACCCAGGGCCACCAGCCACTTGTTGGGCGTGGTGCGCAGGATGCCCATCAGCGAGCCTACCGTCAGCGCCACCACCAGCGCGCACACGGCCACCGAGAGCGTCCAGCCCCAGGCGCTGAGCATCCAGTTGAGGTAAGTCTGGTCCCCCCCGGTGTCCTGCAGGAAAACCTGCCAGTCCCACGTCATCGCGGCATCTCCGGTTGTTATCGATGTCTGCCAGAAAAGAAAAAGCGCGGCGCGGTCGAAACCGACGCCGCGCTGCCGCAGCATAAGCAAGCCCCGCGCCATGGGGCCTCAGGGCTTGCCTGGGGGCCGAGGTCCTACTTCTTCATGTACTCCTCGACAGGCTTGTCGTTCGGGCTCGCCCAGGCCGCCTTGGTGGCGTCGCTGAGCGGCAGGCCGACGCGTGTGTTGCTCGGCGCGATGGGCTGCATGAACCACTTGTCATAGGCCTTGGCCATGTCGCCGCTGGCGATCTGGGCCTTGATGCTGTCGTCGACCGCCTTCTTGAAAGCCGGGTCGTCCTTGCGGATCATGATGGCGATCGGCTCCACCGACAGTACCTCGCCAACAATGCGGAAGTCGGCCGGGTTCTTGGCGCGGGCGATGTTGCCAGCCAGGATCTGGCCGTCCATCACGAAGGCATCGGCGCGGCCCGATTCGAGCAGCAGGAAGCTGTCGGCGTGGTCCTTGCCGAAGACTTCCTTGAAGTCGATGCCTGCGCCACGCTCGTGCTTGCGCAACAACTGCACCGACGTCGTGCCGGTGGTCGTGGCGACGTTGCGGTCCTTCAACTGGGCGATCGAGGTGATGCCCGAGTTGGCCTTGACAGCGATGCGCACTTCCTCGACATAGGTGGTGACGGCGAAGGCCACGTCCTTCAGGCGGGTGGCGTTGTTGGTGGTCGAACCGCACTCGATGTCGACGGTGCCGTTCTGTACCAGCGGGATGCGGTTCTGTGAGGTCACGGGCTGGTACTTGACGTCCAGCTTGGCCAAACCCAGGCCCTTCTGCACGTCAGCCAGCACGCGTGAGCAGACGTCGACATGGAAGCCGGCGTACTTGCCGTCGCCCAGCGTGTAGCTCAGGGCGCCGGAGGACTCGCGCACGCCCATCGTCACTGCACCACTGTCCTTGATCTTCTTCAGCGTGTCGCTGGCCTGGGCCAAAGCGACGCCCGTGGCCAGCATCGCGGCCAGGGCAAAAATAGTCTTCTTCATTCGCGAGAACTCCTGCAAGAGGGTTGGAGAGAACACCTGAACGCGGATTGTAGGAATGCCGCTGACCGCGCAGAAGCTGAAATGTAGTCCAGCGAGACGGGTTAACCCGCGCCCGAGCGCAGATGTTCCCAGAGCGCCGCCGCGCCAGGTTTGACCACGCGCGCCACTTCGGGGCGTTCGCGGTAAATGCGCACCTCCATCGTCAACTCCCAGCCCGCCCCTTCGCCGGCGCTGACCAAGCGCCGCGCACGCACGTCCTTGCGTACCGAGCTGGCCGGCAGGAACGCCAGGCCGTGGCCCTCCAGCGCCATGGCCTTCAGGCTCTCAGCCATGTCGGTCTCGTAGACCAGTTCGAGCTGAGGCGCTTGCGACGCATGCTTGACGATCTGCTCGACCAGACGCGCCATGTAGGCACCTGCGGCGTAACTCAGGAAGGGCAGCCGGGCCGCCGCGCTGCCCGGCAGGCGAAACAGCGGCCGGCCCTCGCTGTCGGCGCGCGCGTAAGGCGCCAAGGTTTCCTGGCCCAGGCTCAGCATCTCGTAGCGCTCGCTCGCCAGCTGCAGGGGTTGCGATGCATGGTGGTAGGCGATCAGCAGGTCGCAGTGGCCTTCGGTCAGGCGCAGCACTGCGTCGTGCACATTGAGCGCGATGAGGCGGCTCTTCAAATCCGGAAAGCTGCTGCGCAGCTCAAGCAGCCAATGCGGAAAGAAGGCGAAGGCCAAGGTGTGCGGCACCGCAAAGTCGACCATGTCGCTGCCGCTGGCCTGGTGGCTGCGCATCAGATTGCGCGTGGTCTGCATCGCGCCGAGCATCTCCAGCGCCTGAGCATGGAAGGTTTCGCCGGCCGGCGTCAGGCGTGTCGGGTAGATCGAGCGGTCGACCAGGTCGACGCCGGCCCAGGCTTCCAGGGCCTGGATGCGGCGCGAGAAGGCCGGCTGCGTGACATGCCGCAATTGCGCCGAGCGCGAGAAGCTGCGCGTCTCGGCCAGGCTGACGAAGTCTTCAAGCCACTTGGTGTCCATTGCCCGGGGATTGTTCGCCGTGGCCCGATTGCTGCAATTGCCACATCCGAGCATAGCGCCCGCCCAGTGCCAGCAGTTCGGCGTGCGAACCCTGCTCGACCACGCGGCCGTGGTCCAGCACCACGATGCGGTGGGCGTCGACCACGGTGGACAGCCGGTGCGCGATCACCAGCGCGGTCTTGCCCTGCGCCACGCTCTTCAGCTCGGCCTGGATCGCGCGTTCGTTGGCCGAGTCCAGGGCCGAGGTCGCCTCGTCGAAGATCAGGATCGGCGGGTTCTTCAACAGGGTGCGAGCGATGGCCACGCGCTGCTTCTCGCCGCCAGAGAGCTTCAGGCCACGCTCGCCGACCATGGTGTCGTAACCCATGGGCGCCGCGGCGATGAAGTCGTGGATGTGGGCCGAGCGCGTCGCGGCTTCCACCTCGGCGCGGCCTGCGCCCGGGCGGCCATAGGCTATGTTGTATTCGACCGTGTCGTTGAACAGCACCGTGTCCTGCGGCACGATGCCGATCGCCGCGCGCAGGCTGGCCTGGGTCACCTGGCGAATGTCCTGCCCGTCGATGGTGATGGTCCCGCCGCCTGCACTGTCGATGTCGTAGAAGCGGTACAGCAGCCGGGCCAGGGTCGACTTGCCCGCGCCGGACGACCCGACCACCGCAACCGTCTTGCCGGCCGGGATCTCGAAGCTCACTTCGTCCAGGATGCGGCGCGCCGGGTCATAGGAGAAGCTGACGCGGTCGAAGCGCACCCTGCCCTCCTGCACCACCAGGTGTTGGGCATCCGGGGCATCGGCAATCTCGCGGTGCGTCGAGAGCAGAGAGAACATCTTCTCCATGTCCACGGTCGACTGCTTGATCTCGCGGTAGATCACGCCGAGGAAGTTGAGCGGGATGTAGAGCTGGATCATCAGAGCGTTCACCAGCACCAGGTCGCCCAGGGTCAGGCTGCCGTCGACGACACCCAGCGTCGCGCGCCACACCAGCAGGGTCACGGCCACGGCGATGATCAGGCTCTGGCCGAGGTTCAGCAGCGAGAGAGAGGTCTGCGACTTGATCGAGGCCTTCTCCAGGCGCTGCAGGTTCTCGTCGTAGCGGCCCTGCTCGAAGCGCTCGTTGCCGAAGTACTTGACGGTTTCGTAATTGATCAACGCATCGATGGCGCGCGTATTGGCCTTGCTGTCCTGCTCGTTCATCGCCCGGCGGAAGTGGGTGCGCCACTCGGTCACGGTGATCGTGTAGGCGATGTAGCCGACCAGGGCACCGAGCGTGATGGCCGCGAACCAGCCGTCGAACTTGCCGGCCAGCAGCAGGATCACCAGGGTGATCTCGACCAGGGTGGGCAGGATGTTGTAGATGAAATAGTTGAGCAGCGCGTGGATCGCGCGCGAGCCGCGTTCGATGTCGCGCGACACGCCGCCGGTCTGGCGTTCGAGGTGAAAGCGCAGCGACAGCGCGAGCAGGTGTTCGAAGGTCTCCAGCGCCACCTTGCGGGCGATGCGCGCCGCCACCGGATAGAAAAGGAACTCGCGCAGTTCGGTGAACAGGGTCACCGACACGCGCAGCGCGCCATAAGCCAGCAGCAGTGCTACCGGCACCGCCAGCAGTGCGCGCGGGTCGCCCGGCTTCAGGTCGAGCGCGTCGACCAGGGACTTCAGCACCAGGGGCACGCCAATGTTGGCCAGCTTGGCCGCCACCAGGCAAGCCAGCGCCACCCCGACGCGCCAGCGCCACTGCCACACATAGGGCAGCAACTTGCGCACGGTGGACAGGCCGGGGCTGCGTGCCGTGGCGGCAGCGGTGGGCGTGGCAAGCGATGCTGGAGGCGGGGCGGCAGTGGCGGAACGGCGCATGGCCCCAGTGTCATGGAAGAATGCTTGCCCCTGCCCACGCAAGCCCAAGGCCATGACCGCAACCGCCCACCCCGCCAGCGTGATGGCCCCACCGCGCCTGCCCGACGGCAGCGAACTGGTGATGCGAGTGATGCCCCTGCCGGCGGACACCAACAGCAACGGCGACATCTTCGGCGGCTGGCTGATGGCCCAGGTGGACATGGCCGGCGCCGTGCTGCCGTCGCGCATCGCCAAGGGGCGCATCGCCACGGTGGCGGTGAACCAGTTTCTCTTCAAGCAGACCGTCTCGGTAGGCGACCTGTTGTCCTTCTATGCCCGCGTCGAGCGCATCGGCACCACCTCGATCACCGTGCACATGGAGGTCTATGCCGAACGCAACCCGGCCGACCTTCAGTTCGTCAAGGTGACCGAGGCCAACCTGACCTATGTCGCAATCGACCGCAACGGCCGGCCGCGGCCGGTGCCCAAGGACGCGCCTGAAGTCAAGCCCTGAGTTGCCTCGCGGTTGACAGGACCCGTTCATTATGTGACCATATTGGCACATGTATGAGCCAGGCACCCGACTCCGATGCACTTGATGCCGTCTTCTTCGGCCTGGCTTCCGAGCCGCGACGCCGCATCCTCGACGTGCTGAAGCAAGCGCCGGGCTGCAATGTGAACCGCGTCTGCGAGGCTTTCGATGGCGAGCTCAGCCGCTTCGCCGTGATGAAGCACCTGGCCACACTCGAGGCGGCCGGCCTGGTGATTTCGGAGCGGCGAGGCCGCGACAAGCTGCTTTGGTTCAACCCGACGCCGATCCAGTGGATCCACGAGCGCTGGACCAGCGAATTCAGCGCCTACTGGGCGGCGCGCCTGACGCGCCTGAAGTACAGCGCCGAGGGCGCAGCGGTCACCCCTCTGCCGCTCAAACGAAGACAACGAGGAAACACCCATGGCTGAACCCGACAAGCTGATCGAGGCGATGTTCCGCATCGTCATCCAGGCCGACATCCAGCGCGTCTGGCGCGAACTGACCAAGACCGACGAAGCCCAGGGCGCCGTCTTCAATGCCTGGCTGCACACCTCAGGCCTGGTGCCTGGCGCGCGCCTGCAGATGCGCACCGGCAGTGGCAAGCACGTGCTGGTGGTCGGCGAGGTCGTCGAATTTGACCCGCCGCACCGCTTCGTGCACACGCACCGCTTCACCCAGCACGACGACCCGGTCTGTCGTGTCGCTTACGAACTGAAGGAAGTGCCCGGCGGGGTGGAGGTGACGCTGCGCGTGTTCGACTTGCCGCTCGGCACCGCCACCGCGAAGAGCATGCAATCGGGCGGCGACATGATCCTGAAGTCGCTGAAGGCCATCGCCGAGACGGGCCGCCCACCGCTGATGATCCGGCTGATGTACCTGGCCTTCGCCAACATGGAGTTCGTGCTGCCCAAACGGACGCGCAGCGAACACTGGCCGCTGTAGTCCGCTCACCCGTCCTACGTAAGGAGACCGCACCATGGCCGACCCGCAAGCCGCGCTCGCCACCCAGCTGCGCAACATCGAGGCCAAGACCGGCCAGTCGCTGGCCCAGTTGCGCGCCGTCATCGCCCAGAGCGGCCTGGCCAAGCACGGCGAAGTGCGGGCGATGCTGATCGAACGCTACGGCCTGGGTTACGGCGACGCCAACACGCTGGCGCATGCGGCGAAGGCCGAGCCCGCTACGGCTGGAGTGGCCGAGGCCGACCCGCTGGACGCCATCTACGGCGGCAACAAGGCGGCGCTGCGCCCGCTGCACGCGCAGGTGATGGCCAGGATCGAAGCTTTTGGTGCATTCGACATCGCGCCGAAGAGGGCCTACCTCAGCCTGCGGCGCAAGAAGCAGTTCGCGATGCTGGGGCCGGCAACGAAGGACCAGATCGAGCTCGGGCTGAACGCCAAGGCGCTGCCCGCCCACCCGCGCCTGAAGGCCTTGCCGCCCGGCGGCATGTGCCAGTACACGGTGCGGCTGTCATCGGCCTCCGAGGTCGATGCCCAACTCGTCAGCTGGTTGCGAACGGCCTACGACGCGGCCAGCTGAAGCGCTAGGGTGAGTACCGATGCGACTGCCCGGCAACGGGCAGACGATGCGCCGCGCCGCTTCCGTGTCGGGGCGCGCGACAACAACATCGAGGAGAACCGCATGACCGAATCCGCTCGCAGCAGCACCTGGTTGCGCATTGCCGTCGTCTACTTTGTCGTCGGCGTCTCGCTCGGCATCGTGATGGGGGCCTCCGGCAACCACGGCCTGATGCCTGTGCACGCCCACATCAACCTGCTCGGCTGGGTCTCAATGACCCTGTTCGGCCTGATCGGGCGGGCCCACCCAGACGTGCTGCGCGGTCCCATCGCCACGGTCCAGTTCTGGCTCTACAACCTGGGCGTGCCGGCCTTGCTGGTGGGACTGACCTTCCTGCTGCGCGGCAACCAAGCGCTCGGGCCGGTGGTCGGAGCCTTGTCGATGGTGGTCGGCGTTGCGGTGTTGCTGTTCGCCTACCTGGCGTTTACACGCATCAAGCCGGCCGCCGCCTGACACCGGCCAGGCGCGGCCAGACCGCGCTGGCGATGTGTTCCGCCAGCGTAACGCCACAGACGCGGTAGACGGCTTCACCCGGGTGGAAGCCGTCGTCGCCCATCACGCCGCGGTTCAGCGGCAGATCGATCGGCACATGCGAAACGTCGTCGCGGCTGGCAGCCCACGCGGCCACCGCCCGGTTGTGGCGCCGCGCGTCGGCCCCGGCGACCCAGCGCAGCGGCTGCGGCAGCGCCGGGAAGCGGTGCACGGGCGGCAGCGGCGCGAACACAACATGGGCCACGCCATGGGCGTTGCGCAGGCGGTTGGCGATCGACTCGCGTGCCCGCAGGGCGCGCTGCGAAGGCACCTGGTCGACCACGTCGTTGACGCCCAGCACCACCACCGCCACATCGGCGTCGCGCAATGGTTCCGTCGCCAGCATCTGCAGACACTGCGCGCTAGTGATCCCCGAGCGCGCCAACAACTGCCAGCGCACCCGCGCCGCGCACTGCGTCGCCAGCGCCCGCGTCAGGTGCCCGGCCAGCGCATCGGTCTGCCGTTTCACGCCCACACCAGCGGCGGAAGAGTCGCCTACGATCAGCAGCCGCAGCAGCGGCCCGCGCCCGACCTCGCCCTCGCGCGCACCCTCGGCTTCCGGCAGCCTCGGCAGGCGCCCGCGCGTCAGCATCGCCTGCGCCACCAGAACCGGCGACAGCAGCAGCTTGGCGGTCAGGCTCATGCTCAAAACTTCGAGAAGTCGGGCTTGCGCTTCTGGAAGAAGGCCTGGAAGGCCTCGGTCGCCTCGGGGCTGCGCAGGCGTTGGGCGAACAAGCCGCCCTCGGTGCGGATCGTCGCCAGCACCTGCTCGCGCTGCGGCGCCCGCAGCAGTTGCTTGGCCTCGCGCACCGCCCCGGGCGGCAGGGTGTTGAAACGTTCGGCGATGCGGCGCGCGTGGTTGAGCACCTCGCCCGCCGGCAGAACCGCGTTAGCGATCCCGCATTCCACCGCTTGCTCGGCCGTGAACGGATCGCCGAGCAGCAGCTTCTCCGCCGCGCGGCGGTGGCCCATCAACTGCGGCACGAGCAGGCTGGAGGCAAATTCGGGCACCAGGCCGAGGCTGACGAAGGGCATCGCGAGGCGCGCGTCGTCGGCCACGTAAACCAGGTCGCAGTGCAGCAGCATCGTGGTGCCGATGCCGATCGCGGCGCCGGTGACCGCCGCCACCACCGGTTTGTCGCACTCGGTCAACGCGCGCATGAAGCCGAACACCGGCGAATCGAGCGCGTCGCTGCCCTGCCCCGGCGGGCGCGACATGAAGTCCTCGATGTCATTGCCCGAGGTGAAGATCCCCGGCTGGCCCGAAATCAGCACCGCACGCACGCCGGCCTCGGCGCGCGCCGCATCTAGGGCCTCGGCCATCGCCCGGTACATCGCGACGGTCAGCGCGTTCTTCTTCTCTGGGCGCGCGATCTCGATCGTCGCGACGCCGCTGACGATGGCGGTCTTGATGCTCATCTCAGACCCTTTCGAGGATGCCGGCCGCGCCCTGCCCCATGCCCACGCACATCGTGACCATGCCGTACTTCAGTTGATGCCGCTGCAGCGCATGCACCACCGTCGCTGCGCGGATCGCGCCGGTGGCGCCGAGCGGGTGGCCCAGAGCGATCGCGCCGCCCATTGGATTGACCTTGGTGATGTCGAGGCCGACAGTGTTGATGACTGCCAGTGCCTGCGCCGCGAAGGCCTCGTTCAGCTCGATCCAGTCAATGTCGGCCAGCGACAGGCCAGCGTACTTCAGCGCCGCCGGTATCGCTTCGATCGGGCCGATGCCCATCACTTCGGGTGCCACGCCGCGCGCGGCGAAGCTGACGAAGCGCGCCAGTGGCTTCAAGTCGAACTGCCTCACCGCCCGCTCGCTGGCGACGATCAGCGCGCCCGCGCCGTCACTGGTCTGCGAGCTGTTGCCGGCGGTGACGCTGCCCTTTGCGGCGAACACCGGCTTCAGCTTGGCCAGGCCTTCAAGCGAGGTGTCGGGGCGCGCGCCTTCGTCGAGGTTGACGGTGCGCGTCTTGGTGTTCACTTCGCCCGTGACGAGGTTCGGGAAGCGGTCGATGATCTCGATCGGCGTCATCTCGTCGGCGAATTCGCCTGCTGCCATCGCCTTCAGCGCCTTCTGGTGCGAAGCCAGCGCAAAGGCGTCCTGCGCCTCACGCGTGACCTTCCACTGCGTCGCCACCTTCTCGGCCGTCAGGCCCATGCCGTAGGCGATGCCGACGTTCTCGTCCTTGGCGAAGATGGCCGGATTGAACGAAGGCTTGTTGCCGCCCATCGGCACCATGCTCATGCTCTCGGCCCCGCCGGCGATCATCACGTCGGCCTCGCCGATGCGGATGCGGTCGGCGGCCATCTGCAGCGCGGTAAGGCCCGAGGCGCAGAAACGGTTCACCGTGACGCCGCCCACCGAGTGCGGCAGCCCCGCCAGCACCATCGCCACGCGGGCCATGTTGATACCCTGCTCGGCTTCGGGGAAGGAGCAGCCAATGACCGCGTCCTCGATCGCTTTCGGGTCCAGGTTCGGCACCTGGGCCAAGGCGCTCCTGACGGCAGCGACCAGCAGGTCGTCGGGCCGCGTGTTGCGGAAGTACCCGCGGCCCGACTTGCCGATCGGCGTGCGCGTGGCGGCAACGATGTAGGCGTCTTGCACTTGTTTGCTCATGATCAGTTCCTCACCGGCTTGCCGGTCGACAGCATTCCCATGATCCGTTCCTGGCTCTTCGGGTGTTCGAGCAAGGCGCAGAAGTGTTTGCGCTCGAGCGCCATCAGGTATTCCTCGCTGACCAGGGAGCCGGCATCGACCTCGCCGCCGCAGACCACGTCGGCGATCAGGGCCGAGATGTGGAAGTCGTGTGCACTGATGAAGCCGCCGTCGCGCATGTTGGCGAGCTGGCCCTTGATCGTGGCGATGCCGCTGCGTCCTGCCACCGGGAAGAGCCGCTTCGCCGGCGGCCGGTAGCCCGCGGCGAACATCGCCCGGGCCTGCTGCGTCGCCACGAAGAGCATCTCGTCCTTGTGCGGCACGATCACATCGCTGTCCATCAGATAGCCCAGCTTCCGCGACTCAATCGCGCTGGTGCCGACCTTGGCCATCGCGGCATTGGTGAACCCGTCCTTGACGAAGGCGAAGATGTCGGCATTCGCATTGCCCGCAGCGGCCATCTCGGCGGCGCGGCGCGCGATGTAGGTCAGGCCGCCGGCACCCGGCAGCAGGCCGACACCCACCTCGACCAGGCCGATGTAGCTCTCCATCGCCGCGACACGTCGCGCCGAATGCACCGCCAGTTCGCAGCCGCCGCCCAGCGCAATGCCGCGGATGGCGCTGATGACGGGCACCTGGGCATAGCGGATGCGCAGGAACAGGGCCTGCAGCTTCTGGATCTCCGGGTCGATGCCCTTGGCGCCGAGCTTCATGAACACCGGCATCAGCGATTCCAGGTTGGCGCCGGCCGAGAACACATCGTCGGGTGACCAGATCACCAGGCCCTGGTAGCCGGCCTCGGCGAGTTCCAGGGCCTTCTGCAGGCCCTCGCTCACGGTCGGGCTGATCAGGTGCAGCTTGGCGGTGATGCTGACGATCAGGACTTCGCCATCGAGCGTCCAGACCCGCACTTCGTCGTTCTTGTAGATCTCGGTGCCGCTGTTCAGCGCAGCGATGGCGGCCGAGCCAAGCACGGCCTCGGGGAAGTGCTGGCGCTGATAGACCGCCAGCTTGCTCACCGGCACATAGGTCTTCTTGCTCGGTGACCAGGAACCTTCGGGCGTGTGGACCCCCGTGCGTCCATCGAAGACCCAGGCTGGCAACGGAGCTTTCGACAGCGCCTTGCCGGCTTCGATGTCCTCCTTGACCCAGCCGGCCACCTGCTGCCAGCCGGCATCCTGCCAAAGCTCGAACGGGCCCTGCTTGCTGCCGAAGCCCCAGCGCATCGCGAAGTCGACGTCGCGCGCGCTGTCGGCGATGTCTTCGAGATGCACCGCGGCGTAGTGGAAGGCGTCGCGCAGGATCGCCCACAGAAACTGGGCCTGCGGGTTCGTCGATTCGCGCAGCAGCTTCAGGCGCTCGGTCGCGGGCTTCTTCAGCATGCGCTCGACAATCGGGTCGGCTTTGGCGCCACCCGGTACGTAGTCCTGCTTGGCGGGGTCGAGACGCAAGATGTCCTTGCCGACCTTCTTGTAGAAGCCCGCGCCGGTCTTCTGCCCCAACGCTCCGGCCTGGATCAGGCCCGCGAGCACGGGCGGCGTGGCATAGCTCGGGAAGAAGGGGTCGTCGGCCAGGTTGTCCTGCAAGGTCTTGATGACGTGCGCCATCGTGTCCAGACCCACCACGTCGGCCGTGCGGAAGGTGCCGCTGCTGGCGCGGCCGAGCTTCTTGCCAGTCAGGTCGTCGACCACGTCGTACGACAGCCCGAAGTTCTCGGCCTCCTTGATCGTCGCCAGCATGCCGGCGATGCCGACGCGGTTGGCGATGAAGTTCGGCGTGTCCTTAGCCCGCACCACGCTCTTGCCGAGGAAGGTGGTGACGAAGGCTTCGAGCTCGTCGAGCACGCGCGGCTCGGTGGTCGGCGTGTCGATCAGCTCGACCAGGGCCATGTAGCGCGGCGGGTTGAAGAAGTGGATGCCGCAGAAGCGCGGCTTGATCGCTTCGGGCAACGCGGCCGAGAGCTTGGTGATCGACAGGCCCGAGGTGTTCGAGGCCAGCAGCGCATGCGCCGGCACGTGCGGCGCGATCTTCGTGTACAGGTCGAGCTTCCAGTCCATGCGCTCGGCGATCGCTTCGATCACCAGGTCGCATTCGCCCAGCAACGCCAGGTGCTCCTCGTAGTTCGCGGGCTGGATCAAGGCCGCGTCCTCTGGAATTCCGAGCGGCGCGGGCTTCAACTTCTTCAGGTTGTCGATCGCCTTGATGGCGACGCCGGACTTCGGGCCTTCCTTGGCCGGCAGGTCGAACAGCACGACCGGCACCTTGCAATTGACCAGATGGGCCGCGATCTGCGCGCCCATCACGCCGGCGCCGAGCACGGCCACCTTGCGAACCTGGAATCGACTCATTGACATCTCCTGGAAATCCTGTGGATCAGAAAAGGGCTTCTTCCATCGCCATCAGCGGCGCCACACCGGCTCGTGCGCTGCGGATCAGCATCGCCGTCTCGGGCAGCAGCTTGGCGAAGTAGAAGCGCGCGGTGGCGAGTTTGGCGGTGTAGAACGGGTCGCCCGATTCCTGTTTCGCCAGCGCAATCTTGGCCATGCGGGCGAACAGGTAGGCGAAGGCCAGGTGGCCGACCACGCGCAGATAGTCCACCGCGGCCGCACCCACCTCATCGGCGTTGGCGAAGGCTTTCATGCCGAGCTCGGTGGTCAGCTTGGTCACCTTGTCGCCCAGGTCGGCCAGCGGGTTCACGAACTCCTGCATCGCTTCGTTGGTGCCTTCGTCCTCGATGAACTCGGCAATCCGCGCACCGAAGGCCTTGAGCTTCTTGCCGTTGTCGGCTAGCACCTTGCGCCCGAGGAGGTCGAGCGACTGGATGGTGTTCGTGCCTTCGTAGAGCATGTTGATGCGCGCGTCGCGCACGTACTGCTCCATGCCCCATTCCGCAATGTAGCCGTGGCCACCGTAGACCTGCATGCAGTGCGAGGTGGCGAGCCAGGCGTTGTCGGTGAAGAAGGCCTTGACGATTGGCGTCAGCAGGGCCACCTCGTCGGCCGCCGCCTGGCGCAGCGCGTGGTCGGGGTGCTTCAGTTCGATGTCGAGCAGCAGCACGGTGTGCATCGACAGCGCGCGCGCCCCTTCGGCAAACGCCCGCGCGGTGAGCAGCATCTTGCGCACGTCGGGATGCACGATGATCGGGTCGGCCGGCTTGTCGGGTGCCTTCGGTCCCGACAGGCTGCGCATCTGGATGCGGTCCTTGGCGTAAGTCACCGCATTCTGGTAGGCCACCTCGGTCAGACCGAGCGACTGGTTGCCGACGCCCAGGCGCGCCGCATTCATCATCACGAACATGGCCGACAGGCCCTTATTCGGCGCGCCAACCAAGGAGCCTATGGCGCCGTCCAGGTTGATCTGGCAGGTGGCGTTGCCGTGGATGCCCATCTTCTCTTCGAGCGCGCCGCAGGCGATGCCGTTGCGCGTGCCGAGCGAGCCGTCGGCGTTGACGTTGAACTTGGGCACCGCGAAGAGCGAGATGCCCTTGCTGCCTTCAGGCGCGTCGGGCAGGCGGGCCAGCACCAGGTGGATGATGTTCTCGGCCAGGTCGTGCTCACCCGAGGAGATGAAGATCTTGCTGCCTGTGATGCGGTAGCTGCCGTCCGCCTGCGGCTCGGCCTTGCTGCGCAACATGCCGAGGTCGGTACCGCAATGGGCTTCGGTCAAGCACATCGTGCCGGTCCAGACGCCGCTCGACAGCTTGGGCAGGTAGAGCGCCTTCTGCTCCGGCGTGCCGTGCACATGCAGGCACTCGTAGGCGCCGTGCGACAGCCCGGGGTACATGGTCCACGCCTGGTTGGCCGAATTCAGCATCTCGTAGAAGCACTGATTCATCAGGTGCGGCAGACCTTGACCGCCGAAGGCCGGGTCGGTCGACAGCGAGGGCCAGCCACCCGCGACGTACTGGGCGTAAGCTTCCTTGAAGCCCCTCGGTGTGCTGACTTCGTGCGTGGCCTTGTCCAGTGTGCAGCCTTCGCGATCGCCACTCTGGTTCAGCGGCAACAGCACCTCGGCGGCGAACTTGCCGCCTTCTTCGAGCACCGCATTGATGGTCTCGGCATCCAGGTCGGCGTGTGCCGGTATCGCGTTCAGTTGCGGCACGGCGTCGAGCAATTCGTGCAGCACGAACTGCATGTCGCGCAGCGGTGGGGTGTACTGGGCCATCGTGGACTCCCTTTGACGTATGCAATGAATTCAGCGGCGCCGCTGCGCCGCGCGCGGCGCAGCAGGGGCGACGTAATGCGACAGCACGTGCTCGAAGGCACGCTGGGCGCGGTCGAGTGCGCCCGGCAGGCGCAGGAAACGCGCGTCGTGGTGCAGGGCCAGGATCAGTCCGTGCAGCTCGAACAGCATCTGGGTCGCGTCGGTGTCGCGCAGCAGGTGGCCTTCGTCGACGGCGAGGTGGATCGCGCGTTCGAGCGCGCCGTGCCAGGCCACCACCATCTCGGCCAGCGCGTCGCGCACGGGACCGGGCCGGTCGTCGAACTCGACCGCGCCGCTGATGTAGATGCAGCCCGAGTCGATCTCCACCGAAACCCGCTTGACCCAACGCTCGAACAGCGAGCGCAGGCGCGGCAGGCCGCGCGCCTCGCGCATGGCCGGGAAGAAGACCTCTTCCTCGAACTTGGCGTGGTACTCGCGGATGACCGAGATCTGCAGTTCCTCGCGCGAGCCGAAGTGCGCGAAGACGCCCGACTTGCTCATCTGCGTCACTTCGGCCAGCGCACCGATCGACAGGCCCTCCAGCCCCATGTGCGAAGCCAGGCCGAGGGCCGCCTCCAGGATCGTGGCGCGGGTCTGCTGGCCCTTTTGCAGGACGCTGCGACGCGGGGTGTCGGTGTCGGCGCTCAAGTTGCTTCCTTGGTCCAGACTGAGAAATCGAACGATCGTTCTATTTTGCAGAACTGTGTGACCGGCGTGCGCGCTGGGGCCCCGCTTTTTTAGGGTTGCGCGCCTACAAGGTCACGGGAAAACCCGGCCCGACGGTGCGCCCAGAAGCCCGTCTACGATCGCCGGATAAGCGCCTGCTTGAGGAGACTTGGCGATGAAGCTCCGACCATGACGACGCTGGCACCCGGTACGGCGGCGGCCTTCTTCGCCGTTTCCGTCTTGCTGGCGCTGTCGCCCGGCCCGGACAACGTGTTCGTGCTGATGCAGTCGGCCATGCGCGGGCGGGCCGCCGGCCTGTTGGTGGTGCTGGGCCTTTGCAGCGGCCTACTGGTCCACACTGCGGCTGTGGCTTTCGGCCTGGCCACCCTGTTCGCGGCGTCGACGCTTGCATTCACCGCGCTGAAGTTGGCTGGCGCGCTGTACCTGATCTACCTGGCCTGGCAGGCCTGGCGGGCGCCGGCCACGCCTCTCGCCGCACAGCCGGACATTGACGCCGGCCAGCTCTACCGGCGCGGGATCGTCATGAACGTGACCAACCCGAAGGTGTCGATCTTCTTCCTCGCCTTCCTGCCCCAGTTCGTCGCTGCCGATCGCGGCAGCGTGGCGCTGCAGGTGCTCTGGCTCGGCTTCGTCTTCATGCTGGCGACCTTGCTCGTCTTCGGTGCGATCGCGCTGACCGCCGGCACGCTCGGCCAGGCCCTGGCGCGTTCGGCGCGTGCACAACTGCTGCTCAATCGCGCGGCGGCGCTGGTCTTCGTGGCACTCGCGCTGCGCCTGGCCACGGTGCAGCGCTGAGACGTCGAAAACGGCCGCCACGTGACGCTCTGTCGTGCCGGCGCCGCGCCCAGCATGCCCCGGCATTGAGCCGCGGCCGGCGATTGGTTTACTCTTCGGTACAGGAGCAACACTGACGTGGACGTTCTGCAGCTCGATGTGTCTGGCCGCCCGCAGGCCTGGATCAGCGCCAGGGAAGCGGCGGTGATCTATGCCAGCGACGGCGTGGCCTGGACGCTCGGCGATGCCTTCCGCGTGCTGCGCGGCGGCTACCAGCGCACCACCGGCCGGCAATCGCGGATCGAGGTCCATCCGATCATCGCCGTGCGCGGCGCGGTGCCGAGTCGGGCCTGGCGCCAGGCGCCAGCGCTGGCCAACCACAAGCTGTTCTCGCGCGATCGCCAGGTCTGCGCCTACTGCGGCCACCAGTTCGCCTTTGACGACCTGACGCGCGAGCACATCGTGCCCACCTCGCGCGGCGGCCACGACACCTGGATGAACTGCATCACGGCCTGCCGCAGTTGCAACGGCCGCAAGGGCAACCGCCTGCCCGAAGAGGCGCGCATGACCCTGATGTACCTGCCCTACGTGCCCAGCCTGCACGAAGACATGATCCTGCGCGGCCGCCGCATCTTGGCCGACCAGATGGAGTTCCTGCTCGCCAGCGTGCCGCGCAGTTCAAGACTTCACGCCTGAGCCGCCGGCGAACCGCCGGCAACACTTCTTTACTGCCAACGACGGTCAACGGCCCGTCAACCTGCGTTACACCGCGGGCGTTGGCCGTTGGCCAACATTGGAGCCCCTTCATGATGACCAAGACCCTCATCGCCACCGCGATGGCTGCCGTGCTCGCCGCCTGCAGCACCACCAGCCCCGATGTCGTGCAACGCGGGGACGCGCAACGCCTGGCCAATGTGCAGGACGCCACTGTGCTGTCGGTGCGACCCGTCACAGTTGAAGGCAGCCAGAGCGGCGCCGGCGCCGTCACCGGCGGCGTCGTCGGCGGTCTCGCCGGCTCGAGCCGGTCCTCGGGCAAGGAACAAGCCGTCATCGGCGTCCTTGGCGCGGTTGCCGGCGCCGTGGTCGGAAATGCCATCGAGCGCAGCGCGACGCGCGAAGACGCGGTCGAGATCCTGCTGCAGATGCGCAACGGCGAGCGCCGCGCCATCGTGCAGGCCAAAGCTGGCGAGAACTTCGTCGCCGGCGACCCGGTGGTGCTTGTCACCACCGGCGGCAAGACCCGCGTGACCCGGGCACCGGCAGGCACCCAGCCGGTGCAACCCCTTCCGGCGCCGGTGCAGTCCTCGCCGCGCGGCTAAAGAAAGCAGGAAAGCAGCGCGGGCGCCTCAGGCGCCAAGCATGCCCTTCTTCAGGTCACCGTCGACCGGCTTGTCGCCGAGCCAGATGCGCAGCAGGGCGTTGTAGAAGTCCTCACCGGCGATCGTGCTGCCCTGCGCCTTGCCATTGACCACCACCCGGGTGCCCGCGTCGGGCGCGAACTCGAGGTGGATCACGTCGCCCTTCTTGGCCTCGCCGGCCGCCTTGAAATTGGCGTTCAGGGCGTCGATCTGGGCCTTGAAACCGGCGAATTGCGCCTCGCTGAGGTTCTTCTGCAGGCCTTCGCCGAGCGCGCCCGAGAAAGTATCGGCATCGACATTGCGCAACATCGTAATGGCGATGCGCCGCGGCCCCTTCTGCGCCAGCAGCGCTGCCGCGCTGTTGGCCTTCTGTGGCACGTACAACCCGGCCGCATAGACCTTGAAGATCGCACGCGTGCGCACGCCGGCGCCGTTGAGCACCAGCGCCGCGCCGCCCACCTGCGCCGTCGGCTCGAACTTGACGCCTTCGACCTCGACCGCCTGGGCGCCGGCGCCCAAGGCCGCGAACGCCAAGGCCACGGCGGCAACGAGCCGCATCACAACACCGTTCATGGACTGTCTCCTTGTATTTGAAGGCCAGGGCAGCGCCCAGGCGCCGCTGCAGTTTGCCAGATCGCTATCGAGCTGCGAGGGACCGCGGGTGTGGGCTGCTAGTCGGTGTTCTGCGCAATTCGCCACAGCACACCAGACGGGTCTGTCAGCGTGAAGTCGCGCATGCGCCAAGGCTGTTGCACGGGCTCCGACAGTCGAACGCCATAGCTTGCGACAAGCCCGGACTGCTCGATCCTGGCGTGCCACGCCGCGACATCTTCGACAAGCAGATGGAGCATGAGGTTCTCGGCCAGCTCCTTGTTGTAGAAGTCCTGAAGCAGGAAGCTCGCCTCGCCATGATGGAAGTAAGCCACGCCGTCGACCTCGGAGGCCATCGTGAAACCCACTTGCGCGTAGAAGCGCTTGGCGACCTCGAAGTCACGCGCAGGGATGAAGGGCTTGAGCTCAACGATTCGCAACGACACGGCCGCCCCCGCCGAAGATCACTTCACCAACCGGTTGAGCCGCTCCGCATCGAACGACTCGCTGGTCTGTGCATCCTGCGGGACGCATTCCTCTCCGGGCAGCTCGCGCGAGCGCTGGGACAGTTTCTCGATTGCCTGCCACAGCAGTGCGATCTGGTGCTCGTGCCCGCCGGCGTTGTCGATCAGGCCCTTCATGGCCTGCGCCACCGGGTCGTCGCCCTGGGTCACACCGTAGGCAGAAAAGCCCATACGGGAGGCGGCTTCCTCGCGCGCGCTGTCGAGCTCGGCCTGGATGATGCGAGCCGGATTGCCCACCGCGGTCGCGCCCGGCGGCACCGGCTTGACCACCACCGCGCCGGAGCCGATTCGGGCGCCGTCGCCGACGGTGAAGCCGCCGAGCACCTGCGAATTGGCGCCGACGATCACGCCGCGACCGAGCGTCGGGTGGCGCTTCGCCCCTTTCTCGAGCCGGGTGCCGCCTAGCGTCACGCCCTGATAGATCGTGCACTCGTCGCCGATCTCGGCCGTCTCCCCGACAACCACGCCCATGCCATGGTCGATGAAGACGCGGTGGCCGATAGTGGCGCCCGGGTGGATCTCGATGCCGGTGAAAAAGCGTGCCAGATGCGAGACGAAGCGGCCGAGCCAGCGCAAGTCGGCGCGCCAGCAGGCGTGCGCCCAGCGGTGCAGCACCAAGGCATGCAGGCCCGGGTAACAGGTGAGCACCTCCCACGTCGAACGCGCGGCGGGGTCACGTTCACGAATGCAGGCGATGTCTTCACGCAGGCGGCTGAACATGGTGATGGCGGTAGACAGGGGCGCACCAGTGTAGGCGCGGGCCCTATTTCCTGCTGGCGGCGATGGCTCTCGCGACGCCACGCAGGATGTGCACTTCTTCCTCGGTCACACGGGCGCGGTTCAGGGCCTGGTTCAAGCGCGGCATCAGCTTCTTCGGCGCCGCAGGGTCAAGGTAGCCGATCGCCAGCAGCACCTCGCGCCAGTGTTCCAGCAGCCCCTGCACCGCGCGCGCATCGGCGACGGCTGGCGCGGCAGTGCGCTCGCTCACCTCGTAGCCGCCGAGGGCCTGGCGCCATTCGTAGGCGATCAGCTGCACCGCCTGCGCCAGGTTCAGCGAGCCGTAGCCCGGCGCGGCGGGAATGGACAAGCACTGGTGGCAGCGGTACACGTCGTCGTTCGACAGGCCGAAGCGTTCGCCGCCGAAAACGAAGGCGATCGCGGGCGGCGCGGCAGACAGGGCGGCGAAGTGTTGGCGTGGCGCCGCAGTCGGCGGGCCGAAGTCGCGCGGCGTCATAGCGGTCGCACAAACCCGGGCAATGCCATCCAGCGCATCGGCCAGGGTGGCCACCACGCGCGCGCCGGCCAGCACATCGGTCGCGCCGCTGGCCATCGCCAACGCTTCGTCGTGACCGAGCACGTCGTCGTAGCGCGGCGCCACTAACACCAGATCGTCGAAACCCATCACCTTGATCGCACGCGCGGCGGCGCCGACGTTGCCAGCGTGGCTGGTGTTGACGAGCACGAAGCGGGTCAGGCTCATGGGTGAGAGTCGCGGCCGGGTAAAATCAGTGCGCCCTGAACGCCACACGCGTCAGGCGCGGTGGCGATTGTCACCGCCCGCTCTTTCTCCCCGCCGATCGATCCCCCGCCCCTGCCTGCGAAGCCGCTCCCATGACCCAGACCCTCCACCCGATGCTCAACATCGCCGTCAAGGCGGCGCGCGCAGCCGGATCGATCATCAACCGGGCCGCGCTCGACGTCGAACGCCTGCAGATAACAGCCAAGGGCGTCAACGATTTCGTCACCGAAGTCGACCAGGCGGCCGAGCAAGCCGTCATCGAAGTCTTGCTCACCGCTTACCCAGGCCACGCCATCCTGGCCGAGGAATCGGGCCGCCAGCATGGGGCGAAGCACAGCGAGTACCTGTGGATCATCGATCCGCTCGACGGCACCACCAACTTCATCCACGGACTGCCGGTGTACGCGGTATCGATCGCGCTGGCCTTTCGCGGCAAGGTCGAGCAAGCCGTCGTCTACGACCCCTCGCGCAACGACCTTTTCTTCGCCAGCAAGGGCCGCGGCGCGTTCCTCAACGATCGCCGCCTGCGCGTATCGAAGCGCATCCGCATGGGCGAAGCCCTGATCGGAACCGGCTTTCCGTTCCGCAAGGGCGACAACCTGGGGCGCTACATGAAGATGATGGAAGCGGTGATGTCGCAGTGCGCTGGCCTGCGCCGCCCGGGTGCCGCGGCGCTCGACCTGTGCTATGTCGCCGCTGGCTGGTACGACGGCTTCTTCGAGACCGGGCTCAGCCCCTGGGACGTCGCCGCGGGCTCGCTGATGATCACCGAGGCCGGTGGCCTGATCGGCAACTTCACCGGTGAGTCCGACTTCCTGTATCAGCGCGAGGTGGTCGCCGGCTGCCCGAAGATCTACGGCCAGCTGGTGCAGATGCTGACACCCTACACACGCATCATCAAGGCCGATGCCGAAGTCGCCGAATTGCAGCCGGCTGTCACGCCAGAGACCGTGCTCGCCGCCGCCCTGCTCGACAGCGCGGAGACGCCTCCCGCCTCCAAACGCCCTTCGGTGCGCGTTCGCAAGCCCAGCGCCTGACCATCCGACCCCTCGCAGAGCGCAGCATGATCGACGACCCGCGCGGGGCGATCGACTACGACGAACACGGCAGCGGGCCGGCGACCCTGGTCTTCGTACCGGGCTCGTTTGCGACCGGCGCCGCGTGGCGCGCCGTCTTCGGCGCCTTGCAGGGACGCTACCGTCTCGTCACGACCAGCCTGCTCGGCTATGGCGGCACGGCCGAGCGGCGCGGTCTGCAGAACCTGTCGATCGACAACGAGGTCGAGGTGCTCGACGCGGTGCTGAAGCGCGTCGGCGGTCCGGTGCACCTGGTCGGCCACTCCTTCGGCGCCTGGGTCGCGCTGGCCTGGGCCATGCGCAACCCGCCCGATCCGCTCAGCCTGACTGTGATCGAGCCACCGGCGCCGGGTGTGCTCGAAGCCGCTGGTGAACACACCTTGGTGACTCAGTTCCGAACCATGAGCGACGCCTACATCGCCGCCTGGCGCGGGGGCGAGGCCGAGGCGGCGCGCCGCGTGATCGACTTCTACGGCGGCACCGGCTTCTTCGACTCGATGCCCCCACGAGTGCGCGAATTCACAATCCGGGCCACCGGCGCGAACGTGTACGACTGGTTGACGGCCTACGACGACCGCTGCGACGCCGCGGCCTTCTCGCGCATCGCAGCGCCGACCCAGGTCCTGCGCGGCGGCCTCGGCCATCCCGCGGTGCAGCGCAGCAACGAGCTGATCAGCCAGTGGCTGCCCAAGGCCACCCTGGTCACGGTACCGGGGGCCAGCCACTTCATGATCACGACCCATGCCGCCGAGGTCGCGCGCTTGGTTGAAGCTCACGTCGATGCCGTGACGCGGAGCGGCATCGCATGAGCGCTGCGCCTTCGACCGCCCAGGACTTCGCCGGCCACACACCGGTGATGCAGCAGTACCTGCGCATCAAGGCCGAGCACCCGGAGGCGCTGGTCTTCTTTCGCATGGGCGACTTCTACGAGGTCTTTTACGACGATGCGCGCAAGGCGAATCGCCTGCTCGACATCACCCTGACCGCGCGCGGCTCGTCGGCCGGCGAGCCGGTGGTGATGGCCGGCGTGCCGGTGCATGCGCTCGAGAGCTACCTCGCCAAGCTGATCCGGATGGGCGAGGCGGTGGCGATCGCCGAGCAGGTCGGCGACGTGGCGACGGCCAAAGGCCCGGTCGAGCGCGCGGTCACGCGTGTCGTGACACCCGGCACGATCACCGACAACGAATTGCTGGCCGAACGGCAGGACGCGCTGCTGTTGTCGATCACCCGCGAAGCGGGCAAAGGCGCTGCCAAGGGCGCCGGCTTCGGCCTGGCCTGGCTCGGCCTGGCCAGTGGCCGCTTGGGCCTGACCGAATGCAGCGAACGCGAGTTGCCGGCCTGGCTGGCGCGGCTGGACGCCGCCGAGTTGTTGTGCGCCGACCGCGACAGCCTGCCCGCCACGGTCGCCGCCAGCGGCCTGGCGATCACGCAGCGTCCGGCCTGGCAGTTCGATGCTGCGCTCGGCGTGCGCAAGCTGTGCGAGCAATTGCAGGTGGCGAGCCTGGCCGGGTTCAACGCCCAGGACCTGCCGCTGGCACAAGGCGCCGCAGCCGCCTTGCTGAGCTTTGCGCAGCACACGCAGCGCCAGGCCCTGGCCCATGTGCGAACGCTCAGCGTCGAGAGCGCCAGCGACCTACTCGACCTGCCTCCCGCCACGCACCGCAACCTCGAGTTGACCCAGACCCTGCGTGGCGAAAGCAGTCCGACCCTGCTGTCTCTGATCGACGTCTGCCGCACCGGCATGGGCAGTCGCGCACTGCGCCATTGGTTGACTCATCCGCAGCGGGTACGCCACGAGGCCGTTGCGCGGCACGACGCAATCACCGAGCTGGTCGCGCAGGGCTTCGACCGGTTGCGCGATGCGCTGCGCGGCGTCAGCGACGTCGAACGCATCGTCTCGCGCATCGCCCTGCGCCAGGTGCGGCCACGTGAACTCGCCGGGCTGGGCCATTCGCTGCAGGCCCTGCCCGCGCTGCGCACCCTGGCGCCGCAAGGCTCGGCACTGCTGGCCGATTTGCACGCCGCCCTGCAACCCGATGCAGCCATCGCTGCGCTGCTGGCCTCGGCCATCGCCGAAGAGCCCGCCGTGTTGTTGCGAGACGGCGGCGTGATCGCAACGGGCCACGACGCCGCGCTCGACGAACTGCGTGCCATCACCCAACACGGCGACGCCTTCCTGCTCGAACTTGAGGCGCGCGAGCGCATCCGCACCGCGATCCCGAATCTCCGCGTGCAGTTCAACAAGGTGCACGGCTTCTACATCGAGGTCACCGCCTCGCATGTCGACAAGGTGCCGGCCGACTACCAGCGCCGCCAGACCCTGAAGAACGCCGAGCGCTACATCACCCCCGAACTGAAAGCCTTCGAGGACAAGGCCCTGGCCGCCGAGGAGCGCGCGCTGGCGCGCGAGAAGTGGCTCTTCGAGCAGTTGCTCGATGCCCTGCAGCCACAACTGCCCACGCTGGCAGCGTTGGCCCGTGCACTGGCCGCGCTCGATGCGCTGGCGGCGCTGGCCGAGCGCGCCGCGACGCTCGGCTGGTGCCGGCCCTCGTTCGTGTCGCAGCCTTGCATCGACATCGAGGCCGGCCGGCACCCGGTGGTGCAGGCGCGCCTGGCCGAGACCGGCAGCGGAGACTTCATCGCCAACCACTGCCGGCTCGACGCCAAGACGCGGCTCCTTGTCATCACCGGCCCGAACATGGGCGGCAAGAGCACCTACATGCGCCAGGTCGCCCTGATCGTGCTGCTAGCAGCGATGGGCTCGTACGTGCCCGCGAGCGCCTGCCGATTGGGGCCAATCGACGCGATCCACACCCGCATCGGCGCCGCCGACGACTTGGCGAATGCGCAATCGACCTTCATGGTCGAGATGACCGAAGGTGCTGCGATCCTGCACGGCGCGACCGAGCACTCGCTGGTGCTGATGGACGAGATCGGCCGCGGCACCTCGACCTTCGACGGCCTGGCCCTGGCCGGCGCCATCGCCAGCCACCTGCACGACCGCAACCGCTCGTTCACGCTGTTCGCGACGCACTACTTCGAGCTGACCGCCTTCCCGGAGAAGCACGCCGGCGCCGTCAACATGCATGTCTCTGCGGTCGAGAGCGGCAGTCACGACATCGTCTTCCTGCACGAAGTGCAGCCGGGCCCTGCCAGCCGCAGCTATGGCGTGCAGGTGGCGCGCCTGGCCGGCATGCCGGGGGCGGTGCTGCGCCAAGCGCGCAGTGCACTCGAAGCACTGGAGGCCAACCAGCGCGCGGGCGAGCTGCAGGCGGACCTGTTCGCCGCGCCGCCCGCAGCACCCACCGCACAGTCTTCACTCCTGGAAGACGCGCTCACCGACCTGGACCCTGATAGCCTCACGCCGCGCGAAGCCCATGCAGCGCTGTACCGCCTCAAGCAACTCACCGGCAAGACACCACCATGACCTACTGCGTAGCGATCCGCCTGGATGCCGGCCTCGTCTTCCTGTCCGATTCGCGCACCAATGCCGGCCTGGACCACATCGCGAGCTTTCGAAAGATGATGATCTACGAAAAGCCGGGCGAACGCTTCATGGTCCTGCTGTCGGGCGGCAATCTGAGCATCTCGCAGTCGGTGCGCGAGATCCTGCAGGTCGAGAAGATCGACGGCGGGGACGGCAAGGAACCGATCACGATCTGGAACTGCGGCAGCCTGTTCGATGCGGCGCGCATCCTGGGCAGTGCCGTGCGCCGGGTCTACAAGCAGGATGGCAAGTCGCTCGAACAGGCCGGCATCGACTTCAACGCCAGCTTCATCCTCGGCGGCCAGATCGCTCACGAAGGAAAGATGGAGGCGATGCGCCTGTTCCTGGTCTACTCGCCGGGCAACTTCATCGAAGCCACGCGCGAGACCCCCTACTTCCAGATCGGCGAGAGCAAATATGGCAAGCCGATCCTCGACCGCGTGATCACGCCGGCCACGCCGCTCGACGAGGCGGCCAAGTGCGCCCTCGTCTCGATGGATTCCACCTTGAAGTCGAACCTCTCGGTCGGCCTGCCGCTCGACTTGCTGGTGTACCGCGCCGATGCGTTGCAGAGTGACGACTTCGTCGTGATCGATGATCGCAACCCGTACTTCCAGATGATCCGCAGCACCTGGGGCCAGCGTCTGAAGGAAGTCTTCGAGAGCATCGAGGAGCCGCGCTGGGACGGCGGCGACACCGCGCACCCGCTGCGCGCGCCGTCGGGGCGCTTCCCGCCGATGAAGAAGATCAGCACACCGGACGAGAAGATCGTCTGACCAGAGCTGCTGCACGGCCGCGCTGCGCAATGGCTGCCGCAGAGCGCCGGAATGGACCTTGTGCGCTGCGCGGTGCGTCGCGATGATTCGCCGCAATGGCCCTTGACGACCGCGACAGCAGCCCACTCCCATACGAAGACGCGATGCCCGGCGGGGGCGCGTCGGCCGCCTTGCGTTGCGCGGCGCCGGCCCGTCTGGTGCTCTTTGTCGGCACGCCGCCGCCCAGCAGGGTGTGCGAGTTGCTGGCCGACGACGGCATGCGCAGCCTGTGCCTGCCCGGTCCGGCACAAGCCCTGCGCGCCGCAACGCTGGCCCATTTCGACGCGCTGGTGATCGACGCCGCCACGCTCGGCAGTCGGGCAGCACTGTGGCTGGCCGACCTGCACCACCAGCTGCGCTGCCCGCTGGTAGTGGTGGCCGAACAAGCCGACGAGGTGGATGAGATCCTGGCGCTCGAACTCGGCGCCGATGCTTACTTGGCGCGTCCGCTGGGCGCACGCCGCCTGCGCGCCCACCTGGCCGCGCTGATGCGTCTGCGCAGGCCGATGCCGTCGCAGGGCGATGCCGGCTGGCCCACCGCCTCGGTGCACGACGCTGCCACGACAGACACGGCCGGTTGGCAGCTCGATCGCGTGGCCAACCGCCTGTCGATCGATGGCCGCGACATCGCGCTCACCGAAGTGCAGTGCAGCCTGCTGCAGTGCCTGATCGAAGCCGAGGGCCGCATCGTTCCGCGCGCGCGGCTGGCCGAGGCCCTGCCGCACGGGCACGGCCTGAGTGCGCGCAGTGTGGACGTCTACATCCATCGCTTGCGCACGCGCTTGCGCGGCGAGGCGCTAGAGCAGCGCCTGGCCATCGAGGCGGTTCGTGGCCGCGGGTATGCGCTGTCGGGGCTGCACAAGGCGGCACGCGATGCAGACGCTTGACGCTGCCGTGGGCTGCTGGTCGTCGCAGGCCGCACTGACACCCGGCTCCGGGCGCCAAGTGGCCGGCCGCGGTGCTCAGAATGGCGCTTGTGGGAACAGGCCGAGCCGGCTACACCGTCGTTGTGAACGCATTCCTGCCTGACATGCACGCACACGACACGGCGGCCTTCGACGAGGCCCCGATGACAGTGCACGGCTCGGGCGCACCTCAGGTGCTGGTGGTTGCCGACGACGCGACCCTCGCCTCGCGCTGGTGCGAGTCGCTGCATGGCGAGGGCCTGCCTGGCCGCTGCGTGGGTGCACTTGAGGCCGGTGCGGCACGCTCGCCGACGCCGCTGGCGCTGGTTCTTCACGTTGCAAGGCGGTTGCCGGATCGGCTCGGGGTGCTGCGCCAATTGCGCGCCGACCAGACCGGCGTGCCCCTGCTCGTGGTGTGCCAGCACCTGCGCGACATCGACCATGTACTGGCGCTCGAGATGGGCGCGGACGACGTGCTCGACGCCAACGTGGCCGCGGCCGTCGTGGCGGCGCGGCTGCGCGCCCTGGGCCGCCGGCGCGAGACGGCAACGCGCGGCAGCCATGGTCCCGATCAGTTGTTCTTCGGCCGCCTGTCCCTGCACCTGCGCGAACGGCGGGTGCGCCTGGGTCCGACCGACATCGCCCTGACCGAGGGTGAGTTCGAAGTGCTGTGGCTGCTGGCCTCGCAGGCCGGCAATGCCGTGGCCCGCGCCGACCTGCTGCAGCGCCTGCGTGGCCTGCCCTACCAGCGCATCGACCGCTCCATCGACTGTCGCGTCTACCGCATCCGGGCCAAGCTCGGTGATGCCGAGGGGCCGGCACAGCGCATCCGCACGGTGCGCAATTGCGGTTACCTGTTCTCGCCGGCCTGCTGGTAGGCGCCGTCCTTCAGGAGACGCACGGTCTGCCGCAGCACCTCGCCGATGATGGCCAGTGCGCCGTCGATCGCTGCCGCGTCGAAGGCGCCATAACCGATGATCAGGCCATTGCCGTGGCTAGGGTCGATGCAGCTCGACGACAGGGAGACCGCGATCACACCTGCGTTGCGTATGCGGCGCACCACCTCCCGGTCGGGGACGTCGGCGGGCAGATGCAGGCAGGCATGGGTGCCGCTGTCCAGGGGCCCGAGTCGAACCCAGGGCGGCAGGTGCTTGGCGCAGCTCTCGCGCAGCGCATCGCGCCGCGTGCGCACAACCTGGCGCAGGTTGCGCAGGTGCGCATTCAAATGCCCTTCTTCGATGAACCAAGTCAGCGCCAGCTGCAGGGCGGTGTTGGTGTGGTCACCGAGCAGGCCGCGCATGGCCACGAAGACGTCCGACAGACGTTCGGACACCACGAGATAGGCGACCCGCAGGGACGGGTACATGATGCCTTCGAGCGTGCCCATCATCAGCACCCGGTCGTTGACATCCATCGACTGCAGGCTGGCCGGGTGTTGTCTGTCGTGCGTGATCTCGTCGTTGAAGTTGCCTTCGATGATCCAGGCGCCGCTCTGGTCGGCCCATTGCATCAGCTGCTCGAGGCGTTGCGTGGTGGTGCGCACGCCGAGCGGGTACTGCGTCACGGGGTGGAAGTACACCGCCGCGGCATCCGGCGCCAGCGCGCGCCCCGCGGCCACATCCAGGCCTTCACTGTCGAGCGGCACCCCCACCACCTGGGCGCGCAGCACCTGGAACAGGGTCACCATGCTGGTGTGTCCGGGGTCTTCGAGCCAGACCTTGTCGCCCGGCTCGAGCAGTACCCGAGTGATCAACTCCATCGCGTGCAGCGGGCTGTTCACCACCAGGACCTGGCGTGCGCTCACCGCCATGCCTCGCACCAGGGAAAGGTGGCGGGCGATGGCTTCGCGCAGGCGCGGCAGGCCGGCGGCAGCGCCATAGGTCAGGTGGTCGCGATAGGCCTCCGTGTGGGCGCGGGTGATCAGCTTGCGCCAAACATCCAGCGGGAACTGGTCGAGCGTCGGTGCACGAGGGAACAGCGGCTGCTCGGCCAGCATCACCACCGGTACCTCGCTGCGCTGCGGCTTGCCGAGGTAGACGGAAAATCTTTCGAGCACCTGTTGCGCCGAGCGGCTGATCGGGCGCATCACCGGCACGGTCGAGCCCGCTTTGGTCAGCGTGGCAGCGCCCGCGCTCACATAGGTGCCATCGCCGACGCGCCGCTCGACCAGGCCCTCCTGCTGCAGTTGCGCGAGCGCTTCGTCGACGGCACCGCGCGTGAAACCCCATTCGGCCGCCAGTTGCCGCGACGACGGCAGGCGCGTGCCCGGCAGCAGGCTGCTGTCGCGGATGGCATCGACCAGAGCGCAGTAGGCCAGCACGCGACGCGACACGCGTGCACCGCGCGCACCGCTTGAAGGGGCGGCGATCATCACTCCCAGGGCGCGTTTGACCACCTTGCACTCCGGCTGCGGAACTCAGTCTAGGTGGCGGGGCGGCGGCGGCGCCGTCGCGGCAAGGCCACTTGCGACGAAGCACGGTTTTGTGGCCATCAACGGCGACGGGGGATCAGCGCTGCGGGACGTAGCGGCCATCGAAGGCAGTGGTCCAGGTGCGGCCCTCGTCGCTCGAGCTCTGCCACCATTGCCGCACCGCGCCATCGGGCAACGGAGTCCAGCTGATGCGATGGCGCAGCGTGGCACCTGGCGTGCTGCCGGGCTGGCTGCCCGCCAGCACCATGCGCGGGCCTTCGCGCGCACCGGACAGGCGCAGCATGCCGCCCTGGTTGTCGACCCAGTGCTGGTGCCACTGGCGCGTCTCTGGGTCCCAGCTGTTCAGGCTGGTGCCGCTGAAGCCACCGCTGCCGCGCCAGCGTTCCTGCAGGGCACAACCCCCGTCGATGGCCTCGATAACGTTCTCGCCGGCCTTTTTGCCATCCGGATTGAACACGTCCCAGCGCCCGATCCAGAAGTCGAACTGGCGATGCTCGGCAGACTGGCAAGGCGCAGCGGCGGCTGCCGGCGCCGCATCCTGGGCCCACGCACCCGCTATGCAGGTGGCCACCGACGCACTGAAGCAACAGATCCGATGATTCATGCAGCGAGGCTAGCGGCCGCGTGCTGGCCCTGGGTGCGGAAGTTGCGCCTTTGCGTATGGGCCAGCCCGTCAGGCTCTGTCCGCCGGAAACCGCTTCAGCGCCCGGGCCAGCGCAAAGCGGCTGCCAAAGCCACAGTGCTGCGCAACGGCTTCCCGGTCGGGGTTGCCCCGGGCCAGCTCGCGTCGCGCCACCATGGCGCGCTTGCGCAGCAGGTAGGCGTAGGGCGTGAGACCGTGCAAGGCACGGAAGTGGCGCACGAAGTGGTAGCGCGAAAGGCAGGCCACGCCGGCCATCGCGTCGAGGGCGAGGGGCTGACTGTGGCAGGTGTCGATGAAATCGGCCGCCAGGTGAAGGCGGCGCTCGAGCTCGATGGCCGTTCGTCGCCGCGGCGCCGGGGGGGCAGCAACGCCACCGTCCTGCAACATGGCTGCCACCAGAAGGAACGACTGCTGCTCGAGCCAATCCTGGTCGCGCTCGCCCTCCAGCACCGCGCGTCGCAAGGCATGCACCCGTTGCGACACCGCCCCGCCGTGCCGGCGCAGGTGCTCGGCGAACTCGACATGGCGAAGGGGCGCCGGGTCGGGCGTCTCGAGCGCGCGCGCCACGGGCATGGCGAGCGCCGCAGCAACCTCTTGTTGCAGGCTTGGGCGAAAGAAGATCGAAAACGAGGCCGTCGGCCGCTGCGACTTGATTTCGCTACCGTAGGCCCGCCCTTCATTCAGGATCAGCCAGTGGTCGTCGTCGACCGCCACTTCGCGTTCGCGCAGGAAGTAGCGCTCGCGCCCGCCCCAGGCGGCCTTGATGGAGAGGGTCTGGGTGTGCGTGCCGTAGCAGACATCCTTGCTGCTACCGCAAACGAGGTGGGTCTCGCGACCCCAGCGCGCATAGAAGCGCTGCCGGAAGGCGGCATTGGCAGCGGTCAGCGGCCGCGGCGGCAGGTCCGGCATTGAGTCGAAGATCATGTTTGCATGAAAGGGACGAATGCAGCCATCAACCAGTACCCCGACGCAACCCGCCTCACCCGTCGCATGGTTGGCGCTGGGCGATCAGCGCGAGCAGCGCGGCGAACGTCTGGCCGCCCTGCAGGCCTGGTTCCGTGCTGTGACCTCGGCGCAACTCGCCGGCCAGTGGCTCGATTCTGCATCCACGCCGCCTGAGTTGCTCGACTCGGTGCTGCGCGCCATCGAGCAGGTGCGGCTGCGCCGCCGCGAGCTCTACTTCGGCGCCTACGAAGACCTGCGCCAGGCCTTCGGTGCGACAGCGCTGGCGCGCGTCGACCATGCGCTGTCGGCGCACCTGCGCGAGCGCGATCGTTCGCCGTCCGATGCCCGACAGCGGCCGCGCTTCTTCTACTTTCCCGAGTTGCCGAGCCGCCCCTACCTCGACCCCTTCAGTCAGCCCTGGGCGGCCAGCCTGCAGGAGGGCTTCGCCGCCATTCGCGACGAAGCCATCGAACTGCTGCGCCAGGACCAACCTTCTTTCGAAGACTTCATCCGCGTGCGCAAGGGCGACCGGATCGAGAACTACCTGGCCGGCGCCAGCCCGACCTGGGAGGCCTTCTTCTTCTACCGTCACGGCAAGCGCTTCGACGCCAACCATGGGCGATGCCCCCGGACCAGCCGGATTCTGGAGTCGATCGAACTCTGCAGCATCGCCGACCATGCGCCGGAAATCTGCTTCTCGATCCTCAAGCCCGGCACCCACATCCTGCCCCATTACGGCGTGACCAATGTGCGCAGCGTGATGCACCTGCCCTTGCTGGTGCCTGCCGACTGCGCCCTGAACCTGCTCGGTGCCGGCGAACACCATTGGCGCGAAGGCGAACTGGTGATGTTCGACGACACCTATCAGCACGAAGCCTGGAATCGCTCCACCGAGATCCGGGTCATCCTGCTGATGGACTGCTGGAACCCCTTGCTGACGCCGGTCGAGAGGCGGGCGGTGTCACAGCTGATCGAGACGATCGGGGCCGTGCACCGCGCCGCACGCGCGACGGGTCAGAACTTGTAGCTGAAGTTGGCGTAGAACATGCGGCCGCGAGAGTCGTAGAAGCGGTCGTCGAAGCCGAACTGCTGCCCGCGACCCAGGCCTCCGTTCGAGATCGACAGCGGCGGCTTGGTGTCGAAGACATTGATCGCGCCCACCGTGAGCTGCATGTCCTTGCGCAGCGCCCAGCTCGACTGCCAATCGAAAGTCAGGTGCTCAGGAACCTTCACGCGGATGTCTTCTGTTCCGGTCACGTTACCGGCGCCATCGAGCACCTCGGCGGTCACTTCCTGGTCAAGATAGCCCGAGCGCATGTTGATGACACCCGAGTGGGTCCAGTTGCCCGTCCTCAGCGTCGTGGTCCAGGCGGCCTGCCAACGGAATGTCGGATACCCGAGTTCGGCGAAGTTGCCGATCGCCGAGAAGTACGGCCCGTTCTTGTTCAACTGAACCGCCTCGCGGATCATGTAG
>JAZKIW010000029.1:0-8021 GCA_040384625.1 Pseudomonadota bacterium
GTGAGGTCTGTCGAGAGGTTTCGGCGGACCAACGAAGTCCCGCATCACCGCGGGGGTTGACTCCATCCCGGCCAAAGTCCGTCAGTACAGGCCCTTGAACGAGGCTGACTCGACGGAGAAATGCGAGCGAGAGGTTGACCTCGATCATGAGAGAAGAGACCCTTGAAGCGCGGAACGTCGCGACGAACTTACTCCGCGGTTTAGCCGTCGAGGGTAAAAACGTAGGCGCCACTGCGCTCATTGGCACTGTGGCCCGACAGTGCGCGATCCCATTCTGGCCCACCAGCCCCCTTGATCGGGACAAGCCCAAGCGTCATACGAGCAGCCTCTTCGGCGCCGGCATCGAACTCGGCGACCTGTTCTCGCGTATCAAGGAACAGTCTTGCGATGGCAGCTCCGTCGGAGTCGATCACGACTAGGTACCGCGCTGGCTTCTGGTGCTGCGTGTGAGTGTGCGCACGGGGCGCTTCGCCTCCAAAGCCTTGACTCATGTGACGATCTTGCCATGAGCAGTGATTACCTTGGAGTCATCGGCATAATTTCGCCGTTGTTGGCACGCTTGACGTACAGGTTGTCGCCAAGGGAGCTCACCTCGGAGCAAGCCGGTCGTAGCTTCTGCCATGCGATGCAGATCGATGCCGACCCAATGCCGACCCAATGCCGACCCAGGGACCTACGGATTGAGGACCAGACCCCAAGCCCACTTCTCCCCATCTCTCGCGTCTCACCTGGCAAGGGAACAAGGACGCCCTGTACCGTCCCTTGCACAGCACTTCTCTCGTCTCACGTCGACACCCGCTCCAGCCTTGCGCGCGCAGCGCTCTGTCAATCGCACCTCGCGGGTCAGCGGACGCAAGGCCGAGCCGGGATCCCCGGGCATGCACGGGGGGATTGGTTTAACAAGTTTGTTAAATTGGGATGCGCGCGGTGGCCGCATCCTGCTCGCTCCGCGAAGAGACACGTGACTTGCATCCCGCGAGCTGACTCCGACCCTTCGTCGACCAACCAAAAGGCAGAGGAACAATGACCGAAAAGCAAAACGGCGTCGATTCGACGCACGACCTGCAATCGACCAACGACCGAACGGAATTTTCCAAGCCGATCTTGCGACGGGACTTCGGAAGGATGCTCGGCGCAGGGACAGTAATGCTCACCGGTTTGCCGTTGATGGCTCATGGCAGCGTCAAGGCCCCAAAGACGCCTGCGCCGAACCCAACGCCCATCGAGGCAACTCCCTTGCAGCCGGCCACGATCGGCAGCTACCAGCGGAAGAACGGCTATTTCACTTGGTCGGTGACCGCAAACGGCGTCAGCCGCGGCATAGAGGTCTACATCCCACAAGGTGCCCGCCAGCGTGAATTCTGGATCGGCATCACCCTACCTCAGGGCGTGCAGAGCAACGAGTTTCTGCACGATGCGGGTTGGTTTACAACCGCCGACAAGAGCCGGACTTGCCTGCTCATCATGAAGCCGGACAGCAGCGGTGTCTGGGGTGATCCCGCGAGCGAGCTCGAGTATGTCAAGGCGTCGATGGCGACCCTGGTGAGTAGCGGCCCTCATTACTCCGCGCTCACCTACCACTACGTGGTCGGCTACGGTGCGGGCGCGGCCCCTCTGCAGCTCTATTCCGCAAGCAGTGCGCTGTCGATGATCAGCCAGGTCTACGTGGAAGCGACCGCAGGTACGGGCTACCCCGCACTGCTGACGGCCGCGGGCGACACGCAGGTTGGCCCGACGCCCCAGCCCAACCATATGGACTTTGCGGGGTACACGGACATCAACAGCGCTCCCGTCACACAGAAGCGTACGTTTGCCGCGCAGCTCTACCGAGACATTCCCATCCCGACGTGGTTTGTTGGCAATACGCCGAACCCACTGCTCTCCTACTGGGTAGACGTCAACGATTGCCCCCTGAGGCAGCCGACGGTTGACCCCGATTTCGGGAGAGTCTATTGGCAAGAAAAGGCCACCTCGAACGCCATCGCCACCTCCGACAGCGATGTCAGGTCGCAGGTAGCGGTCAGACCGCTCATCGTCGGGATGGACTCGCCACTCCTGACGAAGGACATCTACGCGTTCCTGTCGCAGTACAGCGGATACGACAACAACTCCGTCTACGGCCACTTCATCACCAAGCGACTGGACTACGCTCGGGCCGTCGCTGCCGGCAGCATGATCTGCAAGGATCACATGTGGAGCGGCAGCACGACCCTGAAGAGCTACATCGTCTACGTTCCGGACAGCGTCAAGAAGAACTACAGCCTGACCAAGCCGGCCCCGGTCTTGTTCTGCACACATGGTGCCGGACAGACGGCCTTCGTCTTCTTCGAGGCCACCGACATCAAGGAACTGGCCAACAAGTGCGGCTTTATTGCGGTGACCTATGACGACACCAGCGTCGCCTACATGAGAGATCTGGTGGGACTGGTCAAGGAGGACTGCAAGAGCCTGGGCGTGGCGGCAGACGACCGCCGCCTCTACGTCTACGGCCAGTCAGCCGGCGGCGGTGCTGTCACCAGCTTCGCGCGGGACGAGACCTTGGTCAGGACTTTCGCTGCGTTTGGCCACACCTCCGGCACCTACAGCAACCCATCTGCGACCTCCTCCAGTGCACTTGTCCCGCTGTACACCACCTACGGTGAGTATGACTACTGGCCAATGAAGTTCGGACCGTTGGCCGCCGGGGACTGGCGCGGATCTATGGGTGGTCAGTTCGCGGCAACAACCAACATGCAGAACTACTGGCTGGGCCGCTTGATTGGTACGACGGTGAGCGCGGAGTTGGCATCGCCCACCTATGCCTTGGCCGATGGCATCTCCTCGAGCCTGGTCCCTGAGAACACTCCGATCAGTCTGATCTTGAAGCCCACGGCGACGGCGAATCGGTACAAGACCCGAACGTGGACCAAGAATGGTGTGCCTCTGTTTGTGTTTGGCCAGTGCTACGGCCGCGGGCACAACCTGATCCCTGGTGACATTCGCAAGATGTGGGAGGAGTCCTTCAGCAGGTGGCAGCGCAGTGATCACCCCAATACCCTGCAGTACTGGAGCCAAGGTATCGGTGTGGGTCAGCCCGCGCTGCTCGTTCAGGCATGAGGGACAAGAGGCGAAGGGAGCGCGGTTCCTGCGCAGGACCGGTGAGTTTCGTGTTGGGGCAGGGCAGGAACGGGACCTCGCTTGGAGTGGCGCAAGCGGCGATGTCGTAGACGTATACCGCAGTGGTACTTTGATGCTGACGACCGCCAACGACGGAGCCGAGGGCATCGCCACCGGAGTCGGCACCTGGAGTTTCCAGGTCTGCCCGGCCGGGACTACCACCGGCTGCTCGGCCACGCTGTCGGTCACGCAGTCGCCTTGATCGGCGACAAACTCCATCAAGGCTCAAGCGGAGAGGCGCCGACAATGGTCAGTGCTCTACGCTCATTTCCAACGCTGCTATCAGGTAGTCGACCTGCGCCAAGAACTCCACGCGTGAAGCGTGCGGGGCGGCGCGTGCTCCTGCCTGAGCCTCAGCTACCAGTACGCCCTTTACTTCCTCGTTCCACCGGGCGTTGCGACTGACGCGGTGCACGGACTGGCATAACCTCCCGAACCTGGTCACGGCCCGCCGTCGAATCCTTCTGCGCGCGGATGGAAGATTCCTGAGGCATTGGTGGATTGTTCGGTGACTCTGACTTGGCCGAATTCCTAGTCTGTTTCATGATGACTCCAACTGAACGGCGTGGCTGACACACCAAGTGTTCACCGCAGCAGTGGAGTTCGCGATCGGACGAGCCGTTCTTATGCGGTAGGGCCGGTCCTACGCTTCCTCGCGGACATCAACCTGCCCGTCGGCGAGGTTGGTGGTGGGAGGGGACACGCAGCTCTCCTCCCTTGACCCTTCGATCGACACAGCATGATGACGAAGGGTCCAAATCCAGATGAAGGACACTCGGGCCCCCTCAACGTCCTGGTCGGTGTCGACTCGCTGCATGCCACACGACCCGTCCACCGTCCGACTTGCCGACTTCATCGTCAGCGACATGGGTGCCATCGTGGCCGAGTGGGAGGTGTTTGCTGGCACGCTGTTCAGTCCAGCATCCAGCATGGACTCGCCTGCCCTGCGTGACCACGTGGAAGAGATTCTGCAGGCCATCGTCATCGACCTGTCGTCCCACCAAAGCCCGGAACAGCAGTCTCTGAAGTCCATGGGGTTAGCCACGCCCCCGATGCAGGCGCGTGAGACTGCCGCTCAAACCCATGCCACTCTTCGCGCGCGAAGCGGTTTCAACATCCGACAGCTCGCGGCTGAGTATCGAGCGCTGCGGGCAAGTGTGCTTCGCCTTTGGTCGGTGCGCCATCCTCACACTGCCGTGTCTGACTTCGGCGACGTCATTCGCTTCAACGAAGCCATCGACCAAGCGTTGGCTGAATCGATCGAGTTCTTTAGCTTCCAGGTCGACCAGTCCCGCAATCTGATGCTTGGGATGCTGGGGCATGACCTGCGCAGTCCGCTTCAGGCGATTCAGATGACTGCGTTACTGCTGGGCTCACTGAACGCGGGTGAAAAGGTATCCAGTGCCTCGGAACGCCTCATCCGCAGTGGGGCTCGAATGAAAGCGCTGGTCGATGACCTGCTTGACTTCAACCGCGTGCAACTGGGTCTTGGAATCCCCATCACTCGATCCAAAGCCGACCTGAGGGCGCTGCTCGTTGAAGGTGTGGCGGAAGTCAGTGCCGCATATCCAGGGCGACAGATCCTGTTAGATGCCGGCGCAGAGATGCCCGGCGAGTGGGACTCCCGGCGGATGCTTCAGCTGCTCAGCAACCTGATCGTCAATGCCCTCATCCATGGAGCGACGGATACCCCGGTCATTGTGAGTCTGACGGCGGAACGGGACGGGGCTCGTATCCAGGTGAGGAATCGCGGCGCGGTGATTGATGCGCCTGCACTCGATCAGATCTTCAAACCCCTGCAACGCGGTCGCACCCGGCCCGACGGGACCGACGAAGACTCAGGGCTTGGGCTCGGACTTTTCATTGCGTCCGAGGTTGTGAAGGGACACGGCGGTCAGATCGAAGTACGGTCGGATCAGTCTGGGACTGTTTTTGCTGTTCGGGTGCCGATGAGTGCCTCCCTGAGCGTGGCGAGCTATAGCCCGCCGCTTGCAGTGGAGCCCTAGGGAGACGCGTCTCAGGCGCATCGACTGTTCCGACTAGGTCTCGGAGCCGCTCTGGCGTCGCTCTCGCTTTCGAGCCTAAGTCGCCGAAGGCCCCCAAGTCACAATCACCAGCAGCGCGAAGCCAACCACCGCGGCAAGCGCATGCACTATCACCAGCCACTTTGGCAGAGGCCGTTGCTTCCAGTGATGGTTCAAGTTCAGGATCACCCCACCTGCTGCTGCAACCAGAAAGAGTGCGATGGCAACCATCGCCATGCGGGGCAAGCCGATCGTCACCGCCGCATACAGGAGCAGGGTCACAGCCGCTGCAGCGAGGAATCCGTGAAGCATGGCCAGAGCTGCGGGAGGCTGCCTGTCACTGGCGAATCGAATGCCACCCATCACGAGACCGCCTGTCGCCGCGATTGCCAAGAGCGCAGTGGCTGTCTTGAGGATCATCGCAGGTTCCATGGTTCTCTCCTTTGAGGACGCGAAGACCGCGAGAGAGGCGCCAAAGCGAACAGTGGCTGCTGAACACGAAGCTGCTGCTTACGGTGTGGCGTTTGGACAGTGTTTGCTGCTCTGCTCCTCGCGTCCGTGCGTTAGCGAACACACCGCAGCTCGCGTCATTGGAGCCGTGGATGTGACCAAGGAGGGACTTGCAAGAGCCATGACCGAGGCGCAGACTGGGTCGCTTCACTGCCCCTCTCGGGGCGAAGGAGTCAGCATGACCGTAGCCCGCATTACCGAAATCAGCAGCGTCAGCGCCGTGAGCTTTCAGGACGCCATTGTTGAGGGTGTCAAGCGCGCCAACAAGACCCTGAAGAACGTCAAGGGCGCCTGGGTCAAGGACCAGGAAGTGACCATCGACAAGGGCAAAGTAACCGGCTACAAGGTCATCCTTAAAGTGACGTTCATCCTGCAGGACTAGGCCCACCCCTTAAACAATCAGAGATCACCGCGATGCAACTAGCCGACGTCTTGGCCCAAATGGGCGGCCTGCAATCGATGGCCAAGGAACTGGGTATCAGCGAGGGCCAGGCGGTGAATGGTGCCGAGGCCCTCATCCCGGCGATCCTGGGCGGGTTCAAGAAGCAGGCTCAGCCAGAGGCCGGGGGTCTCGAAGGATTGGGCGGGTTACTTGGGCAACTCGGCGGTGGTGGCTTGCTCGATCAGGTGCTGTCGCCACAACCGACGAACGTGCAGCCTGGAAACGAAGTGCTGGGGCAAATCTTTGGGTCGAAGGACGTGAGCCGCACTGTCGCGCAGGATGCGGCTTCGAGCACAGGGCTCGCACCATCCCTGTTGAAGAAGATGCTGCCCATGTTGGCCATGCTGGTGGCAGGCTACTTGGCAAAGCGGCATGGATCGACGGCCCAGGGTGTGCCCTCTGGCGCAGGCCAAGGCGAGGGCGGCTTAGGCGGGCTCCTGGGGGGCTTGTTGGGCGGCCAGCGTGGTGGTGCCGGCAGCGACATGCCAGGATTGGCGTCGCTGCTCGATCTGAACGGCGATGGGAACCCTCTGGACGATGTTCTAAGGATTGCAGGTAAGGCGATGCGCTGAGTTCGCCAGCAGGGCTGCGTTGCAGTATTTCATGCAGCCTTGACTCGCTTTCAGGTGTCGACTTCTGTCGCTGAGCGACGCAGGGCGGTAGCTCTCCTTGAAGGGCGGCCAAGTCGCGCTTCAGGTCCACCGGCTCACCGGGCCGAACGAACCAACGATCCGCAGCCGCCCACACTGGCCCTACAACGACCAGCGCTAACAACGCCTCGGCGGCCGTGATCGTGGAGCGCTTGCCTTCCATGCGGGTGGTCCGGTGGTTCTAATTTCATCGCATTCTGCGGCCTGTGCATGCAAGTGACTGCCTTGGGGCCGCGAGCGGAGCTGAATCGACCACCCGTTCCAGCTCGGCCAAATCCTGGATCGCAAGAGTGTTCAGAGACCAGGTCGTGGCCGGGTGCGGCCCATTGAGGTCACGCGACTCGCCCAGAGATCCAGTGGCCTCTTTTTGCAGCGCCGCGCAACAACCAGCCACCGACAAACAGCAGCGCGAGCAAAGTGAAGACCGACGCCTCGAGTCCGTAGGCGCCCCCTGTGAGCCACGCGGGTCCGCTCAGTTCACCGACGAGGAAGCCCTTGCCGGGGTGGCCGGAAACCGCGATCGCGAACACGTAGCCCAGAGTGAAATTCCAGCCGACGTGCAAGCCCATGCAGAGCCACAGGCGCCGCGTGAACAGGAATGCGGCGGCGAAAAAGACACCGGCGACGACAGCGATGGCGACTGAGAGCGCACCCGCTGTGTCGCTGGGTGCGTGCGCCAATCCAAACATGAGCGACGAGATTGCGAGAGCGGCCGCAGTGCCAAGAGAACGCTCGACCAGCCGGAAGACAATGGCACGCGACAACAACTCCTCGAACACCCCGACGAACACCATCTCTGCGAATCCCGCAGCGACTTCGGCGCCTGGGGTACTCAAGCCGTGGAACCGATACACGCCGAGAAGCGCCAGGCTTCCGACAACTGCGAGCACCATGGCAGCGCCCGCCAGCAACCCCTCACCAAGTTCGGGCAAGGCGCGACGATGAGACAACTCGGTGACGGCTCGCCTTTCAACCCAACGGACGTACAGCGCGTAAGCAGCGATGGCGGCCAGCGCCCCGCAGAGATCCGCCCAGACCGACTGAAAACGCTGGCCGGATAGGCTGCCTACGCCCGCCTGCGTCAATCCCCCGACGATCGCTGTGACAAAGACCGCCAGCACGATCCTGACCACCGAAAATCTCAACACCCGGCGCGTCCAGGGCCCGCGGTCTGTCTCTTCGAGCTGGCTGGTAGTCATCGACCATTCTCCTGCGCTTCAGGTGCGACTCGTATTGAGG
>JAZKIW010000029.1:8121-24178 GCA_040384625.1 Pseudomonadota bacterium
TTGCGCAGCGCGTCCATATAGTCGTCCATGCGCGTCAACTCATCACTGGCTGTCTCCACCTGCTTGGCTCTCGTGTTGGCAAGGTCGTAGACGTCCGAGGTGCCAGTCAGAATCGGCCCAATGATCGGCACAAAGTCGATGCCCTTCTTGACCGCGGCAATGGCGACGGCCTTGGCCACACGGGAGTCCGATGCCACCAGCACCTCGCGGTAACTTTCCTGCGCGTCGGCGAGCTGTTGGGACACGAGCGCCTCGGTCCACGGGCCCAACCAGGAGCCCACACTCGTCATGTCCAGCGTGATGCTGCTGACCGTCTTGAGCCACTTTGCATCGGCCTGCGACTTCGCGTCGCTCGGGTCAGCCTTCTTCTGAGCCGCAGCCAACCTTTCGCCAACGGCTGCGACCGTGGCCGGAGCATTCGCGAGGAGGCGTGTTTGGTTCTTCTGCAAAGTCTCAATTCGATCGGCGGTCGACGTGAAAAGCGCCTGCCACTGTTCGCCGGTGACATCGAGCAGAAGAAGTTGCGCCCTCGCTCGATTGCGAAGCTCCTTGTGGAGACCGGTTTGCTCAATCACGCCGATGAGGTACTTCCGTCGCTGCTCGTAGGCAGCCACGACAGCCGGTGTGCTGTCCCGGATCCGAGCCACTGCACTCGCTGTCGCATCTTTGAGGCCAGCTATCAGAGAAGGCGTCATGACAACTCCCATGCATTCGAATGTCGCTCTTGTAGCGATCTTGGCCGAGAGCGACAAGCGTTGGATGTGGGGGTTCTTATCTCCTGCCCCACCACCACCAATCAATCGGTGCCGCCTCCGAGTGGTCCAGCGTGCGCCCGCAGCAGGAAACATCACCCGCTATGCCGAGACTGCATGTCAGCGTGCCGGCGCGCTGCAGCGTTATCGACGCATGGCACTCGTTGACATCATCGACTTCAAGTGGCTTATGGCCCATGAGGGGTGGCGCGTCCATGTCGAGCGTCTGCAACGTGACATGGGCTACGCCCGCGAATGCCTGGAGCTCGCCGACACCTCAACCAGTCCGGACTTGCACAAGGCGGCGGATGCACTTCGCAGGGAGATCTGCGGCGTTCGGTGATTTCGCTCACACGGCCCGCGCCGGCTGCCTGGAAGCCGACGAGGAAGTGCGCAAGGAGGGCTTTGAATTTGCGGACGGATGCGACGGTCATAGGTTTCCGGATCCTGACGGACCAGCCTTACGGAACTCGTGATGGTGCCGGTATGCGCCGTCAGGCTTCTGGTGCTCTGAGGAGCGCTTGAGTAGCCTGTCCGCAGCCCTTCGGTCGCCCAAAGACGCGCTGGGATCCTCCTTGCGTTGTTCCTCACATAAGGTTGACTCCAAGGATCATTCGTCGCTCGGGGACTCCGGAGTCCGGGATACCTCCTCCTCCGTCGCGAATGAAATCGCCGTTGGTACAGTCTCCGCGAAGTCCTGCGGGAGAGTGTGGCTCCACTGTGCGTGCGCCTCGTCCCTGGGTGCCACTTTCGGCAGGTGAATCACCTGGGCTGTCGATGACTTCTTGCGTCTGAGAAGCATGCACGAACCTCTTGCCTCGATCCCGCGGAGCGCAATTGGCTCATCAGCTTGAGACCTACCTCAATGCCACGTCTTTCGAGCCGGTCCGACACCTGTACTCCCCTTGGTGGAGCCAACGGTGTAGCAATCCGCATTCCACGCGGAACGGCAGGCACAACGGTTGCTACGTTGGCCTCGGGAAGAGCCGCCAAAGTGAAGGACGACCGCCGCAAGCACCAGGACTCTGGCGAGTGCCAGCTCGGCCGATGTGGCGGGTACGTCCATTGCCCTTTGAGAGCGGCAGCGCGAACCCGCTGAGGAGTAATCATGACTAAAGGCAGCATTGAAGACAGCGACACAGGCCCGACTGCGGACAGCAACCAGAAGCCAAACCTGGGCCCGAGTGATAGCTCCGACAGTGGGAGCGATCTGGCCGGACCACTCACCATCGACCCCGTGGATCCATCCGCACCGCTCGATGTCATCTTGCGCGACGATCTTCTTCATCCGTTGATACCACCGCACCTCGACGATAGTCGAGCTAGCGACTCATCGGGCACTGGCGAGCTAGGCGGAGTAGGCGAAGGCGAAGACCCGGACGATGCTCCCGACATAAGCGTCGACCGGGTCATTTCTCCAGACGAAGGCATGGACGAAGCTTTCTTGGGCGAGGATGCGCGCGCTGGTCCCTGAGCAACAGAATGGTTCCCAAGTCGGGTGTGCGGACCCATGCGTCATGGCCTCGAGGGCTCGACAGGAGATCCGGGATGCCGACTGCGAACGAGTTCAAGCAACCGCAAGCTGCGGGAAAGCGCGATGTCATGCATGCAGCGCTTCCACCCTCTCAAACGGTACTGTTGCTGATCGACTTCATCAATCCGATGGATTTCGATGGGGCGGATGAGTTGGCATTGCCGGCGCTCGAGGCGGCACAAGCCACTGCGGCCCTTAAGCGCGACCTCAGTTACCAGGGCGTACGCGCGATCTACGTCAACGACAACTTCGGCCATTGGCATTCTGACTTCGATGGGCTTGTCAAACATTGCCACCAGCGCCGCGGCATCGCGGCACAGCTGGTGAGCGCCCTTGAGCCAACTGACTCCGACCTACGTGTACTGAAGCCGAGACACTCAGGCTTCCATGGCACTCCGCTGGAGCTATTGTTGACACAGCTCGATGCACGCCAACTGATCCTCGCCGGAATCGCCACCGACTTGTGTGTTCAATTCACAGCGATGGATGCATTCGTGCGCGGCTATAGGCTGTGGGTTCCGGAGGACTGTGTGGCCGCCGAATCCGCACAACGCAAGGCGGCCTCGTTGGAGTGGATGGCCTTCGCCCTCAAAGCCATGACCTCGCCTTCAAGCGAGAGATCGCCCCGTGGTCGGCGCAAGGCAGGCGACAGAAAAAACGCTCCGAACGGGTAGCAAGGTCCACTAATCAGTGGCTGCACGTCAGGCGCCCAGCACAGCGATCCGATCTCCTTGCGCTCTTCGCTGACCGCCTCGCTGCCCCGATTCCTACAGGCCCTGCGCAATGGGGCTCCTAGACTTTGTCCTCACAGAGCATGGAGCCGACATGGACAAGCCACTGCAGCAACGGCCAGAAGCAGATCGTCTTGATCAGCGTTCGAACCGCAACCCAGCGAAGCCGGAGCCCACTGAGGGGACGGGCACCCCAGTCCTGAAACGCCTTCCCCCGTCGACAGGCGAGTCGGGTGCAAAGAAGGGATAAGCCATGCGCAAACTTATCTTGATGGCGGTGGCGTCCTTCTTGTGGAAGAAGTTCCTGGCCGCTAAGAGGCCCACCTCAAGGCAACCGAGACCCGGTGGCCCTACCGAGCGTTGACATTGATTCCACGGTCCCGTGCTCGCAACGTTGTCGCCTTCCAGGCAAAAGGGGCGCCGTGACCGAGGCTCACCATGAACATCGACGAACAATCCATTCGCGACCTCGTGTCCACCTGGCACACTGCCACCGCCGCCGGTGATGTTGAAGCCGTGCTGAGTCTGATGACAGAAGATGTCGTCTTCCTCAGGGCCGGGCAGCCGCCAATGAAAGGTCGCAGTGCCTTCGAGAAGGGACTCCGTGCTTTGCTGCAGGCTAACGACATCGAATCCATGAGCGAGGTCCAGGAGGTAGGAATCTCCGGACCCCTGGCCTACTGCTGGAGTGTGCTCAGAGTACAGATCACTCCAAAAGCTGGTGGCAAACCCGTGGTTCGAACTGGCAGCGCTGTGTCCATCCTTAGAAAACAAGTCAATGGCACATGGGCCGTGGTGCGAGATGCAAACATGCTGGCCGAGCTCTCAAAGGGCTGAGCCTTCGGCGGCCCATGCGAACGGCCCCCAGTTTGGAATGCGAAGCGGTGTCTTATGCGGAAACGCCGTCTTCCGCTGGGCGTCGGACGGGCGTTTCCACTGGTTGCGCCGTAGCGCGGGGGCGACAGCGTCAATCCGAGGTGACTGCGATCCGCCGGGGTTGAGCGTGGGCTTGCTTCGGAATGTGCAGCGTCAGCACCCCGTCCTTCAGGTTCGCCTCGATGCGCGCCGTGTCCAGTTCGCGGCTGAGCGTGAAGCTGCGGCGGTACCGGGGTACTCGGACTTCGGCGTACACCGCCTTCAGCCCCTCCGGTGTCAGGGGACGCACGCCCCCTTCGATCAGAAGGGCCTCGCCCTCGATCTTCAACTCGAGTTGTTCCTTAGTCACGCCGGGCATGTCGGCCAGCAGCGTGATGCCGCCGGCATCCTCGAACACGTCGACCGCGGGCAGTGCGGCGCGTTGCGGCTCCTGCTCGACGCCGGCACCGGCGTTGGTGCGGGTGACTTGTTTGCTGTTACTCATGATGGCTTCTCCTTTTTGTGTCTGCGGTTTCACTGGACAGTGATGCGCTTGGGCTGGCTCGATTCGCGGCGCCCGACGCTCACCTGGAGCACGCCGTCGCGGTAGCTCGCATGGACTTGGCCCGGATCGACCTCGTCCGGCAGCGAGACCGCACGCGTGAAGCTTCCCGCGCCCCGTTCACGGGTATAGATGTGGACCTTGGGATCGGCAGCCGGGATGGCGGATGCGCGCTCGCCAGAGATGCGGAGCACGCCGCGGTCTAGCGTCACCTCGATCTTCGAGGCGTCCAGACCCGGGGCAAACGCATAGATCTCCACGCTCGTGGGTGTGTGCCCCACGTTGATTGCGGGGAGCGTGCCAGGCGCGACCGAGCGGATGCTGCTGGGCAATCCCGAGGCGCCAAACGCGTCATCGAATTCACGACGCAGGCGCTCGAACTGACCGAACAGGCTGTGCGGTTGACTCAGGATCGATTCGTACATGGTGTGTGTCCTCCGTTTCAATGGTTGAGACCGGCAGGAGACCAAATTCAGCCGGTCCAAGATTGACGTAAGGACGGCAAGAACGGTTTTCAAGGGCGGGCGGGGATGCCCGGTTCGACCCCGTCGGATCGGCCGCCACGCATGGGCGGCCCGGCCCTCGAGGTGCGCATTCCGAAGGCCGCGGACGCGTCTAGCACTTCAAGCCAGTCTTCGGCCGGTCAGCCCAACTGAGCCCATCCCGGGAGGCCGTCGCTTTTGTCGCCAGGGCGCTTCCACTTGGCTCCGCATGTGCTGCACTCGTAGGCCTGATACCGAGTGGGCGAATCCAACTCTCCAACATCCCCCGTGAACTGCAGCCCGGCATGAGGGAGCACTTCACTCGGCAGCGCGAATTCGCGGGCACACGGTACGCAATTCTGCACGGGAGCTCCTTAGGCCTCGGCCCCGCGATGCAATGGTGGAAACGCGCTTTGAATGAGAAGGCAGACGCCGACTGGTGGGGCGTGCTGGCGCGGGCTGATGCCGGGGCGGTTGAAGCCTGCGGGCCACTTCCGACATGTGGGCCACCTGGGGGTTGGCGAGGTTCGGGCAAACCGAGTTCCCGGACCGAGCGTTGCCACCCAGTGTTTACGCGGATAGGCCCGCGCGCGTCGAGTGCCCGGCACACCTATTGCTAATTTGGGGGTCTTTGAGGGCCCTCCAATGTCAGACGACTGTCACAAGAATCGGGTCTTCTCCGAGAGCGATCTGGCCCGGCCAAGTGGAGAGAAGCGACTCAGAGGTCGGATCGATCGACTGGCCGTGAAGTCCAGATTGTTCTTTGGGCGTGCAGCCTCTGCTGCAAATTTTGCGGACCGCTCTCGGCCTAACGCCTGGGCTCTTTCGGTAGCTGTGACCCGACCGCTGCAGGACTTTGCAGATACGCAGCCATCGAGCTACTTCGAAGAAGGTGGAGAGCGACGCTCGCGAGACCGCGGAGTTCCCCGCATAAGCGCACTCAGGGCTGATCCCTTCCACCGCAATCGTCTAGCGTGACTCAGGGCCATCCATGACCAACCAACAGGCAACCCACATGGCGGACTCCGGCACTTGGCGCAGCGACCCAGCGCGTCTGACAACACCTCTTCGCGCCCATCTGCGAACGCCGGCTGAAGGTGTCGAAGTGAGGCACGCTGAGACCTACCGGGGCTGTTACCTGGAAGTTTCGGCCTACGAAGTGCGCCGCGGCGCCTGGACGTGGGTGTACCTGATAGACGCGAAGGTTGCAGGCCGCAGCCGAACTGACGCAACCCTGCCTGAGGCGCAGATGGCGTTGCAACGTGCCGTCCTGGCGGCTCGCCTGCGCGCCGATGCAATGCCGAGCGTCGCGTCGCCGTTTTGACTGCCGGTATGACCGAAACCGACTGGGCGCACTCGTTCGCCCGCGAGATGCTGCGCCTTGGCGTGCGCGCCGAGCTTGATCGCTTGATCACCCTTGGCCTGGTTCAGCACGCGAGTGACGGTTCATCCGACCCGGTCAGGGTTGCGCGGCGCGAGTTCATTCAGTCGCCCCCGCACGACGACTGAGCGCGCCGCATGGAGTGCCAGACGCACACGGAGATGTACCGCGTGTTAGCGCCGAAGTAATACTGACCCACCCAACGAAGTAAAACTGACCCACCTGAGGGAGGATGGCAGCCATTTCGAGGCTGCTGACGCCACGCAGACTGCGCCAATGTTTCAGTGTTTTAAGAGTCGCACATCGTGAAGAGCGGAATGATGACTTCCAGACCAATGGGGGAAGTGGCCGTCGGCGTAATGGCCGCCTTGCTGTATGCGTGTGCGGGGCAGGCTGATCTTGACAAGGCAGCGATCCAGGTTCCACGTGCCACTGCACCGCCGAGTACCCCAGCCGCGGCCCAGTCAGTTGCTAGGGGCAACGCCGTCACGGTTGAACGCATGCCTCAGGTCCTCGCCTGTACTCCAACTCCGAGAGCGATTCGGATGGGCAGCGGCCCGGGGCAGGAGCTATTCTCGGTGCTGTGCTCGAACGGCTATGGGCTACTCGTTCAGTGTGTCTCTGACAGCTGCAATGTCATGAACTGAACGCCTGACGAGGCGGCAATCCGAGAAGACGAGATACAAGTACGCTGCAACTCTATGCTCTGCTTCAGAGCGAACCGAGACAGGGTCAACATGACGGGGCCGCGCACCGCTGGCAGTATCAACCGCATCAAATAATGGGTGGTGGACCGGTTTCAGGTCGTCATGCGCATTCGTGATGCCGCCGGTCGGCCATTGGTGAAGCCCGACGACGATCACTCGCCGTGACGACTACGTGCCAGTGAATCCGAACTGCCGGGCGCGCTCGCGGATGGTCCTTCACTTCTGGCAGATCACTGGGGGCGTCCTCGTCGGCCTCGTCATCGGCGGAGTAGCCGTTTATCAGATCGGTCACGACCGGATTGGTCAGATCATCGATGACCCGGCTGCGTCGTTCCGTCGGCTGACTACCGAGCAACCTCGGCCAGCGGCTCCCCTCAGCGAGAAGGAACAACTGCGTCAGGCCGACGAGCAGGCCAAGGCCAAGACATTGCGCGACCGGCAGGCTCAGCAGCTGCGGGCGGACCACCAGAAGGCAGGCGGGAGCGAGGCAGCGGAGGCAGCGGCGCGCAAGGAGCGTGCATGGGCCAAGTACTACAAGAAGCCCGCGAAGTGCGATGGCAACGCGAACAACGAGACCATGACCGAATGCGCGAACGACTATATCCGCTCTAAGCGCCGGTTCGAGGAAGCGTATGCGGCGGGGAAGCCCTAGCAGAAGCGGGATCGTGCCCTGGGACCCGCTCTACCGCTACGTCACTGATCGAGGTCTGCATGCGGTCCCAGGATGAGGCGAGGTGCTGGGCGGGGCCTGTGGGCCGACCGTGAGTCTCAGCGCAGTCAGTGCGACACTGGTGCTCATCCTCATGGAGGGCTCTTGGTCAAGAAGGTAGACAAACCACTTCCGGTATCGGGAAACAACCCCTGTCCCTTTCTTCGAGCGCTCGTATCGGAGGGGATGCTGTCCGACGAACGAGAGCCCCTCGATAAGGTGGCGGCAGTCATCGTCGCTACGACCAGTGCCGGAGATGGCAGCCCCGAGTTGCCAAGCGCGGCAATCGTCGGCATCGGGCTTGTGGCGAACGGACTGAGCCCTCTAGCCTGCTTGGAGAACAAGAAGCGAGGCCTGAGGCTCAACGCCTTGCGCGGCGGGCCACTGGACAAGAAGGGCGTGGGCTCGGGGATTCTTGATTCTCGCGGCAATGTCGACGCGAAGGAGTTGGCTCGGCTTCGAGGATTCGCGAAGAAGAAGGTCAGCAAGGACGGGTCGTCGGAGCCTGGTCTGGCGTTGCCAGAACTGCGCGCCTACATGGATGCCAATTTTGAGCGTGCCGCAGGTCGTAGGCGACTCATCGATCGGACGCTGATGATTGGTGAGTGGCCCGTGCTGCTGAAGGTGCTTGGAAAGGAAGGCACCACGGGCAGGTATCTGAGCCTGCGCGATGTTGAAGAGCTGTTCACCAAACGTCGCCTTCCCCAGCGAATTCGCGAGAGGCTGCAGTCGCAACCGATCAACGGACCTGCGCAGCCAACTCGGCGTACTCGTAGCTCGTGATCTTGTACGGATTTCCGTCTGGATCACTGAAGTAGAGGGACCACCTACGGCCTGACCGGCAGAGCGCCGTTCAGGCTCAAAGCCCACTTCTCCCACTGAATTGCACTGTCCCGTGTTGCCGCAGTCGCGTCAGAGGACAGCTGAGCCATGGTCGCTGCGACGATCTCTCGGATGACGATGCAGGAGGACGGCGTAGAGTCTGCGCACTTCTTGCGGGGGTAAGACTAAAAGCTGGTGGTGTCATGTACACAAGGCTTGTCGAAGGCGTGGAGCCGCCAGACGGCAATCGAGAAGTCCTGGCGTTGGTCGCCCGCGTGGTTGGTCAGCACTCGGGGGAGGAGCGCTGCCCGAGGTTCGTCGCGCTTGTCGGCACCAACGGCAGGCTGTCCCGCCTGATCCGCACTGACTCTGAAGATGAGTTCGTGCACATCACTCTGGGCCTGATCGACCTGGGCTTCCGGAAGTGCGTCACCACGACAGTCAACAGCCTTGCCTTCGATTCTGTGTACCGACTCCGGCTCTGACCCATGGGCCATCTACGCGCGCTACTCCTCACAGACGTAGTTGACATCACCAAGCTATCGCTGCGCGTCGGTGATGTAGAGATGGCCAGGCTGTGGGCGGCTCATGACCGTGCCGCGCGCGATCTTCTACCCGGAGTTTGCGAGCACGCTCACTGCGGTGATGCGGCTGAGCGCCGACGACGTGCAAGTCCAACTGCTCCAAGGGCAGCGGCGACCAATGCAAGGGAGCCAGGCTCGGGTACTGGCGCAGGAAGGTCCTCCTCAAAGACCTTCATGCGTAGAACGAGGACTCCGCTGAGTGCCTGACCATACAGGTTCACGCCCAAGTCATACGACAGGGCAAAGACGGGAATTGCAAAGGGGGCGCCGAGCAGTAACGTGCCACCGAACGCATCAGTGCCCACACCGCTATTGAAAATCAGCACACCCGTCGCACCGGCCCCGAGGGCAAGCTGCGCCTTCTGCAGAAATGAGCATGTGCCGCGCTGCATGAGGGCAATGCTGCCCGCCGTGAAAGAGGCGTAGTCAGTTGCCTCGCACCCGCTATCAGAAAGACCGTAGCTGGTCACCGGCCCAACAAGACTTACAGCGGCTGTGACGTCCCCGTAGCCCGTGTCCTCCATGGTTCTGAATTCGGTTTCCTGCGCGTACTGCTGTACGGTGGGGATGATCTGCTCCAGTAGCGGCGCCGCGCTTGACATGGTTGTCGCGACCAAGACACCGGCGGCAACTGCGAATCGTCGAAGCATCTGAGTCTCTCGGCGATGTTTGGGCACTGCACTGGCCAGAGTTTTGACGGGAGGCTTGAGCAGGGTGGCCAGGACCTTGAGCGTATTCATGGCGTCGTGTCCTGGTGTTCAGGGTTGGTAGAAGTAGGGGTCGAGCACGCTCACTTCGGTGATGCGGCCTACCGGGAGGCTGTTTCGGTCGGCGACCTTGCGGATCGCCTCGGGTGCCGGCGCGTCGTAGATGCAGAAGGTGTTCTTGCGGTCCGGGCTCACGTAGGAGTGGACCCAGGTCACACCGTGCTCAGCGTTGGTGGCGACGACCCCGGCCAGGGCCTTGCGACCGTCGGCATTCATCGGGATCGACAGGCCGTCGGAGAAGGTGCGTTCGACAAGGTAGCGGGGCATGGTGGACTCCTCGGTGGTGGCGACGGCGGCTGACCGTCGATCGAGAGGTTCGCCGCAACGCGGCACCGGCGCCTCGGCGCTCTTGCCTAGATTGCGCCTGCCGCCTACCTAGATTTCGGGTCGAGCAAGGCCAGCGCTAGCCAAGAGCTCGTCGTGGCTAAGAGATCTCCCCCATATCCGGGGGTTGACTCCATCCCGGCCGAAGTTCTGAAATTGCGTGTCGCAGGCAATCCGGAGAAGGCACATGGCACTGATCGGCAAGCAGGCAACAGGCGCGCTGCTGTTGGCGGGCGTGGCGGCGATGAGCGCAAGCTTTTCTGCCAAAGGCGCGATAGTCACCCAGTACTTCAACGTCGGCACCTGGAGCGCCGCGGCAGGTGCGCCGCTGCTGACCCAGGACTTTTCCGGCTACGCGGTGAACACCCCGATGAGTGGCGTGCAGTTCCTGCCGGGGGTTTCGGCCACCAGCAACTTGCCGGACCTGCGTGTCTTCAGTAGCACACGCCTGGAACTGTTCGGCACCGGTGGCACGGCACGCGAAAGCGGGACGGCTTACTACCAGTTCGACTATGCGCTGCCCTACCTTGCGGCGGCATTCGACATCTCGAGCTTCGAGACTGACCCAGCCAACCCGAGTACGGCACAGGGACCGGGCACGATGACGGCGTTCTTCAGCGACGGCACGCAACAGGACTTCCTGATCAACGGGACCGCCGACCCCACGTTTCCGAGCATCTTTTTCGGCATCGTGTCCGACACGCCGATCACGCGCCTTCGCTGGGCCGAGGCGTTGGAGGGGGGCATCAACCCCGGCAATGAGGAAACTGGATTCGACAACTTCCGTGTCGGCGCGTTAGCGGTGCCGGAGCCGGCCTCGATGTCGCTGGTGGGGGGCGCGCTGGCTCTCCTGGCGCTGGGCCGCTCGCGTCGGCGAGAACGGGTCACCGGTGACTGATCCTGCTCGGCGGGGCACGACGACGTTGGCCCAGGTGAAGACGAGGTGTGAGCAGCTGGCACCGAAACTGGGCCTGGAGTGGCGACTTCCGTCAGACGAATCACGAGGGCGTGCTCGTGGATTGGATCCAGTTCTTGAATGACTGCGGATCGAACCGATCTCCACTGACAGCATCCAAGAGAGTCAACCGAGATGGGCCTCTATCGTCGGACGCTCGATCTGCCGGCGATGCCGGCGCTCAAGGATTGCCAATCCCTCGGTGCTCGCGCGGCTGGGTTCAAAGGAGCTGAGGGCGCGATGAATTGTGCGTTGGAGAGGCCTCTCCGACCAGGATCGCTAGACTCCGATGACTATGTGGTCTCGCTCCAGTCTTTCGTCAAACCACTATGCGGTGGCTTGGCGATGGATCCTGGTCGGAACCTGTTCGAGCGTTGTCGCCGCGTGCCTGGCCGGGTCAGAGAATACGCCTCGGCCTGACGCAAGCGCTCTGACCCGCATCGACACGCTGATCGGCGCGGCGTTCTGCGACAACGATTCGCAATGCCGCGTCGCCGCAGTCGGTCACCGCAGTTGCGGTGGACCAGAGTCGTTCCGGGCCTGGTCCACCAGGTCCACGGACGCAGGCCTCCTCGAAGCCGCATTGCAAGACCACTCGAGTGAGCGCCGACGCGAGCAGGAGAAATCGGGCGAGATGTCGACCTGTCAGGTGCTGCCGGTACCCACTGCAGCCTGCCAAACCGGCGTCGCCAGCGCGGGCCTCGGGCGCTGCGTGTTGTCAGGAAATGCAGGCAGCCCCGGCATCCGCTGATACGCATTGGAATCGAAGGTCAGGGCGCGCGGCGGCCATGAAGCCCCCGCGCGCCCGCACCAGACTCATTCCAGGTTGAGCAACTTGATCCGCGCGACCGGCGCGTAGGTCGGCGCTGGGGCGGTCGCGGCCCAATTGTCAATGAAGACTTGCGTCACTCCGATCGGAGTGGCCGACACCCCGTCGCGAAACTCCACGAGGCCGAGGTAACGCGCGCCTGCGGGCACGTTCCAGTTGAGGCCGATCGACGCGATGCCACCGGTCTTCACCGAAGTGGGCGCGAATGCCTTCAGCGTCCCCGGATTGGTCGGGCCCAGGATCCAGTACGACATCGTGAATGTCGCTCCGGGCCGAACGGGTCCGTAGCCGTCGATGCAGAAGCGATAGGTCCCGCCAACCACCGGGTTCGAAACGGATGCCATCTCGTTGGAGTCGACGTTGCCGCTACTGGCAACGGTGGTGTAGACGCCGCTCACCTGGCGTTGGATCACGAGGTCCAGATCGGCCGCAGAGCCACCTTCGGTCTCTTCATTGAAGAGCTGGGAACGCAGCACCTTGGTCCCGGCCGCAACGACGAAGCCGCCGGTGCACAGGCGCTGGTTCAAGCTGATGCCTGCAGAGACACGGGTGGCTGCCAGCAGGCCCAACGGCGACGTGGCCAATGCGCCGTCGTAGCCGAAAGCGGTCGTGAAGATCTTGGTGCCGACGGCCCGGGTGTCGAACACGCCGCTCAGCCCGACGAATTGCGACGCCTTGGCCGACAGCGGGCTGCGCAGGGTAGCGACACCGCTTCCGGACCACGTTACGTTGCCAAACACCCACTGTTCGATTGGCGCGGTGGTGCGCGTCATGGTGACCGTATACGACGCCGTCGCGCCGGGGGCGATGGTGAGCGTCGTCGGCGACACTGCCACCGTGTAGCCGGGCAAACTGCCGCTGGCGTTGTAAGTGACGGTACTGGTGCCTTTGTTCGTGAGCCTGCGCGTCAGCGACCCGATGCCCACCACGTTGGCATGCGTCAGCGATGCGACGTTCAGCGTGCGCCCATTGATCACGCCGTTGTTGTAGTTGACGTAATCGGCCACCGTCGTCTCGTACACCACCCTGGTGTCAAGCGCTGTGTTGGGGCTCAGATGGCCTGCGCCGAAGCCCCACGGCGACGGATCTGCCGCGGCGTTCGCAAGTTTCACGTTGGGCTGAGCACTGGTCATCAGCGCCGACTTGATCGCAAAGGGCGACCAGGTCGGGTTGGCCTGCCTGAGCAACGCGGCGGCGCCGGCAACGTGGGGCGCCGCCATTGACGTGCCCGAAATCATGTTGGCGCCCGCGCCCGGCACCAACGTGCCGTCGATGATCTGCTGGCGCTGTGCAGGCGTGATCGACGTGTTGGTGTAAGCCGCGATGATGTCGGTGCCCGGCGCCGTGATGTCCGGCTTGAGCATGTTCGGATCTGCGGGGTTGGGGCCCCGCGATGACGAGTCGGACATCACCGGCGCAACGATACCTGCCACCTGGATACTCGGACTGAACGACGCCGACGCCGGTGTCGAGCCGTCACCCATGTAGGCCGTCAGCGCAGCGTAGTTGCTCACAGCCATGTGCACCGTCGGTAACTCCGCCGAGATGAGCGGCGTGGTATTGGCTGATGCGGGGGTGTTCAGGATGATCACGCCCAAGGCGCCGGCGGCCTTGGCCGCCGCCACCTTGTTGACTAAAACATTGGTACCGCGTTCACACACCAAGATTTTCCCAGCCACCTTGGCCGGATCCAACAGCGCAGCAGAGCCGTCGGCCGTGCCGAAGCACAGTGCTTGGTTTGTCGTGGTGCCGGGGGTGAACCCGACATTGCGCGAGTACACGAGCGCCTTGCTCGTCAGGCCAGTGGTCTGGAACGACGCGCCGACACCGACGTAGCCGTTGCCCAGCGACACGGCCGCTTCGGTGAACCGGTCGTGCGTGGAATTGCCGACCGTCATGACCCAGGGCGCCAAGTGGGCCGCAGTGGGTGCGTTGCCCGGGAACACATTGCTGTTTCCCGACGAAGCCGCGACGAACACGCCGGCGAAAGCGGCATTACCGAATGCGCTTTCTACGGCGTCGTTGAACGAGGTGGTGCTGCCACCCACCGAGAAGTTGATGATGTCGACACCGTCGTTCACGGCCGCTTCAGCGGCTGCGATGCTGTCGCCCTGGTAGCAGCTGCCCTGTTGGGGCACGCCTGCTGCGTTCTGTGGGACATAGCAGACCTTGTAGGCGGCAACTCGCGCGCGCGGGGCGATGCCCGATATGCTGAACGGCGAGCCGTTGATCAGAACCGGGCTGTTTTCATTGCCGCCCGAGGTGCTCAGCGTGTGTGTGCCATGGCCGTCGGCGTCACGTGGCGAATCGAGGTAGTCGCCTGTCCACAGCACGCGTGCGCCAATAGCGATTTGCGATTTCAGGATGGCGTTGAAGTACTTCGCGCCGATCAGTTTGTTGTTGCAGTTGGCTGGGCTGAAGGCCGTGGCGGCGCTACAACCGCCATTCCAGCGGCCTGGTGGCAGCGGGGCGTAGACCACGGTGCCGATGCTGCTGGGAATGCCGTTGGCGTCCACCTTGTCGGAGAAGGAGGGGTCCTCGGGCCACACACCGCCGTCGAGGTGACCGATGATGACGCCTTCGCCCTTGATGGGCCTGCCACTGGCGTCGGTGCGGTTCCACACGCCTTCGGGCACCCTTTTCAGCCCCAGGAAGGATGGGGTGTAGCTGGTGGCCATCGGCATGGGCGTGTCGACAGTAATTGACTTGACAGCGCTGTTGGTGACCAGTTTCGCGAACTCGGCATCGGTCAGCAACGCGGAGAAGCCGTTGATCAGCGTCTTGTAGCTGTAGGTCACCGCGGCCGAGGGCAGGGTGACGGTCACCGCAGCCTGCTTCTGATTCAAATAACTGATGTAGTTCTGCACGTCGCCCGACGTGATCGACAGCTTGCTGCCCGGCGCAGGCTGGGTGGCGTTGTATCCCGTCACACCACCGGTGTATGTGGAGATCGGAGCATCCTTGAGCTGGACGATGTAGGGCTTGCGGGTGGCGTCCTGCGCCATGGCGACGGACGCCAGGGCAACGAGCGATAGACCCAACGTGACACGGATGGAGTTCAAGTCGATTCCTGGTGTAGTGGGGGTTGCGTCAGGCGCGCGCGATCGGGCGGCGGCGGATCACGATCAGACCGAAGGCGGTCAGGGCCAGCACAGCAGTACCGGGTTCCGGCACCACTGCATTGGAGATGTTGTCGAGCGCGAACTGCGCGGGAGGCGATTGACCGAAGAACTCGCAGTTGCCGTCAGGCTGGAAGGAGCAGCTGTAGAAGTACGCCTGCGACAGCGCGGCCGTATTGGTCAGCGACAGCGACTCGAACGGGAAGTCCCCGCCGGCCGCGCCGGACGGAAGGTCGAAGAACTCGGTGGCGAAGTACACACCCGACAGGTCGTACAGGTCGACGGCGAGCCGGCCGGGCAGTGCACCCGCCAGGCCAGGAATCGGCGAGATGAACGCCACGTCGAAAGAGCTCAGGAAGAACCCCGAGCCAGCTTCTGACGTCATGATGACGCCGGCCGCATTGAGCATGTACAGAAACTGCCCGGCGGAGTTGGCAGGGGCAGCGGCGAAGGCCGCCGCTGAATCGATGCCGATAAAACCCCCGACGTTGTCGTCGGTGAACTTGTAGCCACCGCTGCTGAGGGACTCACCAAAGGCTGTCAGATTGGGCGGCACGTCCTCGAACGTCACCACTGCGGCTTGGACAGGCATCGATGCCGCTAGGCACAGTGCGGCGGCTCCCACGAAAGTGCGCCAGGTCGAACTCAACACGAATTTCCCCTTGTGATTCATCGTTTTCCTCCGTTGTTCGGTGCCAGTAGGCGACATGCGCGCGCCAACCGATTACCTGTAACCGTTATGTAACGCAAGGTTCGGGCCACCGTTACGAATCAAGGACTTGGCAGCGCTAGCCAGCGAATGTGTAAAGCGCCTTGCCACAGCGTTTCTACCAATGCGAGGGCTCGGATCGGGTTGCCGTCGGTAGATCCAGTGGCCTGGTGATCGTCGACAGAGGCGGCACCGCGTGAGGGCATCAAGTCACCGCGTCTATCTGCACCACAAA
>JAZKIW010000030.1:0-24946 GCA_040384625.1 Pseudomonadota bacterium
TGGGCCCGCGCGCCTACGCCATCATCGGCCAGGGCACGATCAGCCGCATCATCGAGAGCAAGCCCGAAGAGCTGCGCATGTTCCTCGAGGAGGCCGCCGGGGTCTCGAAGTACAAGGAGCGCCGCCGCGAGACTGAGAACCGTCTGAAGGACACGCGCGAGAACATCACCCGCGTCGAGGACATCCTGCGCGAACTGAACGCCAACCTCGACAAGCTCGAAGGCCAGGCCGTCGTGGCGCAGCAGTACCGCGCGCTGCAGGACGAAGGTTCGCTGAAGCAGCACCAGCTGTGGTTCCTCAAGCACCGCGATGCGGCCAACGAGGAAGAACGGGTGAAGAAGGCCGCCGTCGCCGCAGCGACCGCACTGGAAGAACGCGTGGCGCAATTGCGCCAGGTCGAAGCCGAACTCGAGACCGTGCGCCAGGCGCACTACCAGGCCGGCGATGGCCTGCATACGGCGCAGGGCCTGCTGGCCGATGCAGCGCTCGAGGTCAGCCGTCTCGAGGAACGCATCCGCTACGTCGTCGACAGCCGCCAGCGTGCGTTGCAGCGCATCGACGAGCTGAAGGCGCAGGACGCCACCTGGCAGCAGCGCAGCGCCGATGCGGGCCAGGAGCTCGCCTCCGCAGCCGAGCAGATCGCCGCGGCCGACGCCCAGGCGGCGGCCCTGGCCGCCCAGGCCGACGCGCAGGCCGGGCAGCAGCCCGCACTCGACGCCGCGCTGCGCAGCGCCCAGGCGCGCAGCAACGAGCAGCGCACCAAGGTCGGCGAGGTGCAGCAGCAGATCCAGCTGCTGGCCGCCGACAGCCGCAATCTCGACGAGCAGGCGCGTTCGCTGCGCACCCGGCGCGACAAGCTGGCGCTCGAACGCCAGGGCCTGAGCGCGCCCGACAGTGCGCGACTCACGGCACTGAAGCAGTCCAGCGCCGAGGCCACCGAAGCCCACACCCGGGTCGATGCCCAGCTCGCGGCCCTGAACGACGGGTTGCCGGCGCTGGACGCGGCCAGGCGCAGCGGCCAGGAGGCCGCCAACCGCGAGGCCGCCAAGCAGTCCGACATCAGTGCACGCTTGGGTGCACTGCGTGCGCTGCAGGAGAAGGTGCAGACCGAGGGCAAGCTGAAGCCCTGGCTGGCCAAGCACGGGTTGGACGGCGTCAAGGGCCTGTGGACGCAGGTCCACATTGAGGCGGGCTGGGAACCTGCGCTCGAAGCCGCCTTGCGTGAACGCCTGCATGCGCTCGAAGTCGGCCGCGTCGACACCGTGCGCGCCTTCGCCAGCGACGCGCCGCCGGCCCGGCTGGCCTTCTACACCAAGCCCGCCGGGGCCATTGCGAACACGCATCAGACCCTGCCCAGGCTGTCCGATCTGCTGCGCCTGGGCGATGCCGGCCTGCAAGCCCTGCTCAACGACTGGCTCGAAGGTGTTTACACCGCGGCCAGCATCGATGAAGCCCTGGCCGCGCGCGGCAAGCTGACCCACGGCGAAGTCATCATGACGCGCGAGGGCCACGCGGTCTCGCCTTTCGCGGTGGCCTTCTACGCGCCGGACAGCGAGCAGGCGGGCATGCTGGCGCGGGCCCAGGAGATCGAGAACCTGGAGCGCCAGCAGCGGGCCCAGGCCTTGATCGCCGACGGCGCACGCAGTGCCCTGGTGCGCAACGAGGCGGCCTACACCGAAGCCTCGCTGGAGCTGGCCAGCGTGCGGCGCGAAGCCGGCGACGCGCAGACGCGTGCGCACCAGTTGCAGGTCGAACTGATGCGGCTGGCGCAGCTGGTCGAGGCCACCGCCGCGCGCAGCAGCCAACTCGACGAGGAACTGGCCGAGATCGATGCCCAGCTGGCCGGCCTGGCTGAGCGCCGCGCCGGTGGCGAAGCCCGCTTCGAGGCGCTCGACCAGGAGCTCGGGCTGACGCAGGAGTTGCACGCCGATCTCGACGAGGCCGTGATCGCTGCCGAGCGCGCCCTGGCCGCGGCCCGCGAGCAGGCTCGCAACCTGGAGCGCCAGGCTCAGGAGGCGCAGTTCCAGTCTCGTAGCCTGGCGGCGCGTCGCGGCGAACTGCAGCGCGCGATCGACACCGCGGCCGGGCAGGTGGCGGCCAATGCGCTGGCCGCCGAGCAGCTGCGTGCCGAGATGGCCACGCTCGACGATGCGGTCGCCCAGGCCGGCCTGCAGACCGCGCTGGCCCTGAAGCTCGACCGCGAGGCCGCGCTGGCCGCGCAGCGCAGCCAGTACGACGACCTGACGGCCCGGCTGCGCAGCTTCGACGAACAGCGCCTGGGCGTGGAGCGCAGCCTCGACCCCTTGCGCGAGAAGATCACCAAGCTGCAGCTCGAAGAGCAGGCCGCCTCGCTCGGCGGCGCGCAGTACCTCGAGCAGCTCACGGCAGCTGCTGTGGACCGCGAGGCCCTGGCGCAGTCGGTGGCCGCCGGCGGCGTCAGGCTGCAGGGCCTGCAGGGTGAGATCGATCGCATCCAGCGCGACATCGCGGCCCTCGGCGCCGTCAACATGGCTGCGCTCGAGGAGCTGACCACCTCGCGTGAACGCAAGACTTTCCTGGATGCGCAGAACGCCGACCTGGCCGAGGCGATTGCCACGCTCGAAGGCGCGATCCACAAGATCGACCTCGAGACGCGCGAGCTGTTGGCACAGACCTTCAACCAGGTCAACGAGCACTTCGGGCGCATGTTCCCGACCCTGTTCGGCGGCGGCACGGCGCGCCTGGTGATGACCGGCGACGAGATCCTCGATGCTGGGGTGCAGGTGCTGGCGCAGCCGCCGGGCAAGAAGAACAGCACGATCCACCTGCTCTCGGGCGGCGAGAAGGCGCTGACCGCGATCGCCCTGGTGTTCGCGATCTTCCAGCTCAACCCGGCTCCGTTCTGCCTGCTCGACGAGGTCGATGCGCCGCTGGACGACGCCAACACCGAGCGCTATTGCAAGCTGGTCAGCGAGATGAGCGGCGCGACCCAGTTCCTCTTCATCAGCCACAACAAGATCGCGATGGAGATGGCGCGCCAGCTGATCGGCGTGACCATGCAGGAGCAAGGCGTGTCGCGCATCGTCGCGGTCGATATGGACGCAGCGGTCACTCTGGCCGAGGCGGCGTGAATGTGGATCACCCCCGAAGCGGCTTCGCCGCTCCCCCTCTAGGGGGCGACGCCAGCGGACAGGCAAAGCCGGATCCGCGGCGTCCGCTTGGAGGCGCCGCTAACATGCGGCCATGACCCTCACGACCGCGCTTGTTCTCGTCGCCGTGCTGGTGTTGGCCGCCCTGGCCGGCCACGGCCTGTGGAGCACGCGGAGGGCGCGGCCGAGGCGGGCGGAGATTGCCGTGGCGCAGGCCGTGCCCGAGCGCGTCGAGCCCTCGATGGGCGCGTTGCCGACCGAAGCCAGCACCGCTGCAGCGCCGCTGCCGGCCGTCGCACGGCGCAGCGGCGCACGCGTCGATGCCCTGATCGACGCCATCGCCAGCCTGGCGGTCGAAGCCCCGGTCAGCGGCGAGATGCTGCTGGCGCACCTGCCGGCGTCGCGCCGCGCCGGCAGCAAGCCCTTCCACCTCGAGGGCCTCAACGCGGCCAGCGGCGAGTGGGAAGCGTTCGCGCTCGGCCAGCGATACAGCGAACTGCAGGCCGGCGTGCAGCTGGCCAATCGCAGTGGCGCCCTGAACGAGATCGAGTACTCCGAGTTTGTGCAGAAGCTGCAGGCCTTTGCCGATGCCGTCGGCGCGGTGCCCGACTTCCCCGACATGCTCGACGTGGTGGCGCGGGCGCGCGAGCTCGATGCCTTTGCCAACCCGCACGACGCGACCCTGACGGTGCTGCTGCGCGCCAACTCGGTGGCCTGGTCGGTCGGGTACATCCAGCAATGCGCACAGCGCCATGGTTTCGTGCCCGGCGCGCTGGCCGGACGCATGGTGCTGCCTTCCAACGAGGACGGCGCGCCGCCCGTGCTGGTGCTGAGCTTCGATGCCCAGGCTGCCCTGGCCGACGATGCGGCGATGGCCGCGGTGCGCGAGCTGACGCTGAGCCTGGACGTGGCCCAGTCACCCGAGGCACTGGAGCCCTTCGCGGCCTGGCAACAGGCGATCCGCGCGCTGGCGGAGGACATGGACGCGAGCGCCGTCGACGACCAGGGCCGGCCGCTGACCCTGCAGCACTTCGCGACCATCGCCGACGAGCTGAAGAAGCTCTACCGGGCGCTCGAATCGCGCGACATGGCGGCAGGGACGGCCGTGGCGCGGCGCCTCTTCCAGTAGGCCAAGCATGGCCGCGCCGACTGGCCCTGCCGATCCGGTCGCGCGCGCCGAGGCGCTGCGGTCGCAGCTGACCCACCACGCGCACCTGTACTACACCCTCGATGCGCCCGAGATTCCCGATGCCGAGTACGACCGCCTGTTCCAGGAACTGCAGGCGATCGAGGCGGCGCACCCCGAGCTGCGCACGCCCGATTCACCGACACAACGTGTCGGCGGCGGCGTGCTCGACAGCCTGCCCAAGGTCCGGCACACGGTGCCGATGCTGTCGATCAAGACCGAGACCGACACCACGCCGGAAGGCGCCCGGAAGTTCGACGCGGCGGTGCGCAACGCGCTCAGGCTCGGCGAGGGCGATGCGCCGGTTGCCTATGCGGCGGAACTGAAGTTCGACGGCCTGGCGATCAACCTGCGCTACGAGCACGGCGAACTGAAGCAGGCCGCGACGCGCGGCGACGGCGAGACCGGCGAGGACGTTTCGCACACCGTCGGCACCATCGGCGCGATCCCGCAGCGACTGAAGCGCTCCAAGGCACCCTTGCTCGAAGTGCGCGGCGAGGTGTTCATGCGCCGCGACGACTTCGACGCGCTCAACGAGCGCCAGCGCGAAGCCGGCGCGAAGACGTTCGTCAACCCGCGCAACGCGGCGGCCGGCATCGTGCGCCAGCTCGACGCCAGCATCGCGCGTCAGCGCCCGCTGAGCTTCTTCGCCTATGGCCTGGGCGACGTTCAGGGCTGGGAGCCGCCGCCGACGCATTCGGCGCTGCTCGACGCGTTGGCACAGATGGGCCTGCCGGTCGACGCGGAGCGCGGCGTGGTGCAGGGCGGCGACGGCCTCGCCGCGTTCCATGCGCGCATCGCCGCACGGCGCGACGCATTGCCGTTCGATATCGACGGTGTGGTCTACAAGGTCGACGACCGCCTGCTGCAGCAGCAACTGGGTTTCAAGTCACGCGAGCCACGCTGGGCGGTGGCGCACAAGTACCCGGCGCAGGAACAGCAGACCCGGCTGAACGGCATCGAGATCCAGGTCGGTCGCACCGGCAAGCTGACGCCGGTGGCCAAGCTCGAGCCGGTCTTCGTCGGCGGCACGACGGTCAGCAATGCGACGCTGCACAACGTCTTCGAGCTGCGCCGCAAGGGCGTGCGCATTGGCGACACGGTCATCGTGCGCCGTGCCGGCGACGTGATTCCCGAAGTGGTCGGCCGCGTGCCGGGTGCGCGACCGCGCTACGTGCCCAATTTCCACATGCCGCGCCAGTGCCCGGTCTGCGGCAGTGCCGTGGTGCGCGAGAAGGGCGGGATCGATCACCGCTGCAGCGGCGGGCTGTTCTGCGCCGCGCAGCGCAAGCAGGCGATCCTGCACTTCGCCGGACGTCGCGCGATGGACATCGAGGGCCTGGGCGACAAGCTGGTCGATCAACTGGTCGAGGGCGGCGTGATCCGCACACTGCCCGAGCTGTACCGGCTCGGCGTCAGCGCGTTCGCGGCGCTCGACCGCATGGCCGACAAGAGCGCGACGAATGTCGTTGCGGCCCTCGAGCGGAGCAAGACGACGACGTTGGCGCGCTTCCTCTACGCGCTGGGCATCCGCCAGGTCGGCGAGACCACGGCCAAGGATCTGGCCAAGCACTTCGGCGCGATCGACCGGCTGATGGATGCGAGCGCGGAGCAGCTGCTCGAAGTCAACGACGTCGGCCCGGTCGTGGCCCAGAGCATCCACACCTTCTTCGCTCAACCGCACAACCGCGAAGTGGTCGAGCAGCTGCGTGCCGCCGGCATCCATTGGCCCGAGCATGACGGCAGCGCCGATCGCAGCCCCAAACCGCTCGCTGGCCAGATTTTCGTGCTCACCGGCACCCTGCCGAGCCTGGCGCGCGAGGACGCCAAGGCACTGATCGAGGCAGCCGGGGGCAAGGTCGTCGGCTCGGTGTCGAAGAAGACCAGCTACGTGGTGGCCGGTGAAGAAGCCGGCAGCAAGCTCGACAAGGCGCGTGAACTCGGCGTGGCGGTGATCGACGAAGCGGCATTGCGTGAGATGCTCGCAACAACATGACGCAACCTCTGCTCGGCATCGACCTCGGCGGCACCAAGATCGAGATCGCCGCACTGTCGCCCGACGACGGCCGGTTCCTGCTGCGCGAGCGGGTGGCCACGCCGGTCGGTGGCTACGACGAGGTACTGGCGGTCTTCGCCGACCTGGTAGCGCGCGCCGAGGCCACGCTCGGCGTGCAGGGGCTGCCGCTCGGCGTGGGCATCCCGGGCTGCCTGTCGCCCAGCAGCGGCGTCGTGAAGGGCGCCAACACCACTTCGCTCAACGGCCGCCCGCTCGACCGTGACCTGGCGCGCGTGCTGCACCGCCCGGTGCGAATCGAGAACGACGCCAACTGCCTGGCGGTGAGTGAGGCCGTCGACGGCGCCGGCGCCGGCGCGCGGCTCGTCTTCGCGGCGATCCTCGGCACGGGGGTCGGTGCCGGCCTGGCCATCGACAGCCGGGTCTGGCCCGGCGCGCACGGGATCGCTGGCGAGTGGGGCCACAACCCCGCGCCGCGCCTGCCGGAAGACCGCGGTGTGCCGACGCCGCATTGCTGGTGCGGGCGCGGCTTCTGCAACGAAACCGTGCTCAGCGGCCCGGGCTTCGCTGCCGACCACCTGCGCCACGGCGGCGGCGAGCTCGATGCGCGCCACATCGTCGCCGCCGCCCGCGCCGGTGATGCCGGCGCCGAGGCCAGCCTGACGCGCTATGCCGATCGCCTGGCCGGCGCGCTCGCCCAGGTGATTAACCTGATCGACCCGGATGTGATCGTGCTCGGTGGCGGTCTCAGCAACATCGGCGAGCTGTTCGAGCGTGTGCCCGCGAAGTGGCCGCGCCATGTGTTCTCGGACGTGGTCACCACGCCCTTGCGCCCGGCCCTGCACGGAGACTCTTCGGGCGTGCGCGGCGCGGCCTGGCTGTGGCGCAGCGGCCCACCTTCACCCCAGACAGGGACGGCATGACGGTTCGCGACATCCTGAAGATGGGCGATGCGCGCCTGCTGCGCATCGCCGAGCCGGTGCGGGCCTTCGACACCCCCGAGCTGCACACCCTCATCGCCGACATGTTCGACACCATGGAGGCCGCTAACGGGGCCGGCCTGGCCGCGCCGCAGATCGGCGAGAACCTGCAACTGGTGATCTTCGGCTTCTCGAAGAATGCGCGCTACCCGGATGCGGCGCCGGTGCCTCGCACGGTGCTGATCAATCCCGGCATCGAGCCGATCGGGGCCGAAGAAGAAGAGGGCTGGGAAGGCTGCCTGTCGGTGCCCGGCCTGCGCGGCGTGGTGCCGCGCTGGTCGCGCATCCGCTACCGCGGCCTCGACCCGCTGGGCCAGGCCATCGAGCGCGAGGCCGATGGCTTCCATGCCCGCGTCGTGCAGCACGAGGTCGACCACCTGATCGGCCGCCTGTACCCGACCCGCATGCGCGACCTGACCCAGCTCGGTTTCACCAGCGTGTTGTTTCCCGATCTCGACCCCGAGGCCGACGAGTGAGGCTTTTTCACAGTCTGTAAAGCGATGTGAAGTGGTCAGCCCGGGCCCGCCCGGGCGCGTTGAGCACAACGCAGGCGCCTGCCAACGCGCGCCACAGAGGAGACCGACCATGCCCCAAGGCATCCGCATCGCGAACCCGCGGGAGATCTTCAATCACCTCGCCGCCCTGACTCTGGCAGCCGCCGCCTTGCTCGCGAGCGCCGCCGCCTGGGCCGACCCCCCGGGGCGCGTCGGCCGCATCGCCGAGTCCACCGGCACGGTCTGGATGTTCGACGCCGAGCAGGGCGAGTGGGTCGCGGCCCAGCGCAACCGCCCCTTGACCACAGGCGATCGACTTTCGGTCGAGCGTGACGCGCGCACCGAACTGCAGGTCGGCTCGGCCACCCTGCGCCTGGACGGCGGCAGCGAACTCGAAGTCAGCGAACTCGACGACCAGCACGTAAGGGTGCACCTGCACCACGGCAGCCTGGCGCTGCGCCTGCGCGGCGACGAGTCGGCGCGCGAGTTCGCCGTCACGACGGCTGAAGGCCGCTTCGAGCCGCAACGCGCCGGCCACTACCGGATCGACCAGGAAGACAAGGGCAGCTTCGGCGCCAGCCTCACCGGCGCGATGCGCTTTGAAGCCAGCGACAGCGCGCTCGAAGTCAATGCCGGTCAGCGCGCCGAGTTCTGGAACGAGCGCGGCGTCACCCACTACAGCTGGTCGGCCTTGCCGGGCGACCGCTTCGCCGACTGGGTCGCGCAGCAGGATCGGCAGGACGCGCGCGAGGTGCGCAGCCGTCCCTACGTGTCCCCCGAGATGACCGGCGCCGACGACCTCGACCGCTATGGCGACTGGGACAGCCACCCCGAGTACGGCACGCTCTGGCTGCCGCGCCGCGTCGAGCCGGGCTGGGCGCCGTACCGCTATGGCCACTGGGCCTTCGTGCGCCCCTGGGGCTGGACCTGGGTCGACGACAGCCCCTGGGGCTTTGCGCCCTTCCACTACGGGCGCTGGGTCTGGTGGCGTGACCGCTGGGCCTGGGCGCCGGGCCAGTATGTCGCGCGACCCGTTTACGCACCGGCCCTGGTGGCCTGGATCGGCGGCTCGAACTTCAGCGTCGGCATCAATTTCGGCGGCCCGTCGGTCGGCTGGGTGCCGCTTTCGCCGCGCGAGGTCTACCGGCCGTACTACAGCGTGACCAACATCTACATCACCAACATCAACAGCCCCTACCGGCGCTGGCACCGGCCGAACGACCCGGCGCGCACCGGCCCGATCATGTACACCAACCAGGGTGTGCCGGGCGGTGTGACCGTGGTGTCGCAGAACGTGTTGCGCGAGCGCCGCCCGATCGGCAGCGCCGTGATCGCACCGATCGACTCGCGCACCATCGGCCGCTGGCAGACCCAGCCGCTGCAGACCGCCCCGCAGGGCAACGGCCGCCGTGCGGATACTTTCGCGCCGCCCGCACCGCCGCCCACCGCCCGCGTGGTCGCGGTGCCGGGTGGGGCCGTGCCCGCCGCACCCGGCGCGGCCCGCCGCACGCCCTGGGGGCAGGTCTCGCCGGCGCAGCGTGCCAACGTGCAGCCGACATCGCCGCCGTCCGCGCGGGGTCCCCAAGGCGACCGCGACGACAACCGGCGCAGCAGCCGACCTGCCGACCCGCGTGGCAACCGCGCCGCACCGGACCGCGTGGTCGGCACGCCGCCTTCGTCCGTGCCGCAGCGCGACGCGCAGGAACTGCGCGCGCGTGAGCAGGTCGACGCACGCCCCGATCACCGCAGAACGCCGCCGCACGCGGCCCAGCCCGCGCGGCCAGCGCAAGCGGTGCAGCCAGCCCAGCCCGCACAGGTCGCGCCCGCAGCTCGTCCGGTGGCGCCGGCGGCCGCACCACAGCCATTGCCGGCGCCGCGAGAAGAGCGCGGCGAGCGCCGCGGCCGTGGCGCGCAGGACGCCAACGAACGCGACGAGCGTCAAGCGCCTCCCGGCCAGGAGCGCCGCAACGAATCGCGGCGCGAGCAGCAGAACCGCTGACACCGCGCCGGCGAGGCAGAACGCGGCGGGCTAAGATCGCCGCGTGAATCTGGCCTCGCTGCGCAGCCTGCTCGGTCGCCACCGCGTTGCGGTGGCGCTGTGGCTGGCGCTATTGCTGCCCTGTGGCCAGGCCGCTGCCGCGGCGCACCTGCTCTCGCACTTCGGCGCACAGGCCGAAAGCTCGCTCGGTCCGGCGAGTGGCACGAGCCTGGGCGACGCGCATTGCGACCAGTGCCTGGCCGCGACTGCCGTCGGCATGGCGGCCCCCGCGCCGCAGTGGCGTGGAGTGGCGCTGATTGCCACGAGCGACATCGATCCCTGCTCGGCGCCCAGCGCCGTTGTCGATCTCGCATCTCGGCTCGCCTACCGCAGCCGCGCACCACCTCCCATTCCTCGCTGATCGTCGCCAGTCCGACGCAGATCGCCCGCAGTGCGGGCGTGCGCCGGCCGTTCTGATCGCCTGGAAAGGGAAATCCCCGTGCACTCCACCCTGTCGGCGGGCTTCGCGCTTGCCATGAGCCTGCCTCTGGCTGCTGCGGCAGCCCCTGTGAGCGAGATCGATGCCTTGCGGCAGGAGATCGCCGCGATACGCGATGCCTACGAGGCGCGCCTTCAAGCCTTGGAACAGCGCTTGAAGGCCGCCGAGTCCAGCCCGGCCGTTGCGGCCCCCCGCGCCGCGGTGGCCGCAAGCGCGGGATCGGCTTCATCCGACAACCCGAGCGCCAGCCGCAGCAGCAGCGGTGCCAACAGCTTTAACCCGGCGATGTCGCTGATCCTGTCGGGCCTGTACGCCAGCACATCGCGCGACCCGTCGCGCTACGCGATCAAGGGCTTCGCTTTGCCTGAAGGCGCCGAGGTCGGGCCTGGCACGCGCGGCTTCAGCCTCGCGGAAACCGAACTCGGCCTGTCGGCCAGCATCGACCCGTGGCTGCGCGGTTCGGCCAGCATCGCGCTGCACGGCGACGACTCGGTTTCGGTCGAAGAGGCCTATGTCCAGACCACTGCGCTGGGCAGCGGCTTCGGACTGAAGGCCGGCCGCTTCTTCTCCGGCATCGGTTATCTCAACGCCCAGCACGCGCACAGCTGGGATTTCGTCGACAACCCGCTCGCCTACCAGGCCCTGCTCGGCACGCAGTACGGTGACGACGGCGTGCAACTGACGTGGCTGGCGCCGACAGATCAGTACCTCGAACTGATGGCCGAAATCGGCCGCGGCCGCGGCTTTCCGGGCAGCGACGGCGCTCGCAATGGCGCCGGCATGCGCGCCCTGGCCCTGCACACTGGAGGCGACATCGGCACCAGCCACAACTGGCGCGCCGGGGTGTCGGTGCTGCAGGCCGAGGCGGCCAATCTGGGACTGGTCGATACCGATGCGGCGGGCGCGTCGACGACACGTCTGTTCAGCGGCCGCAGCCGGGTCTGGATCGCCGATGCGGTGTGGAAGTGGGCGCCGCAAGGCAACGCCAGCCGGACCAGCTTTAAGCTGCAGGGCGAGTACCTGCGCAGCACGCGCAAGGGCGGCCTGCTCGACGACGCAGGGCAGGACAGCGACGGCGCTGCGCAGCAGTCGGGTTGGTACGTGCAAGGCATCTATCAGTTCATGCCGCGCTGGCGTGCCGGCCTGCGGACCGAACGACTCGACGCGGGCAATGGCCTGCGCCCCAGCAAGAACACGCTGATGCTCGACTTCAACGCCAGCGAGTTCTCGCGCGTGCGCCTGCAGCTGGCGCAGGACCGCGCGAACTTCGGCGCGGCCGATCGCCAGGTCTTCCTGCAGTACCAGATGAGCCTGGGCGCGCATGGTGCGCACGGTTACTGACGAAGGAGATTTCCATGAAACTTCGCTACACCCTTACCGCCTTGTTGGCCGCACTGCTGGCTTTGCCGGCGCAGGCCGCGTTGCGCATCTTGGCCTGCGAGCCGGAGTGGGGCGCGTTGGCCCAGGAACTCGGCGGCAGCAACGTCGAGGTCTCGGTCGCCACCAGCGCGCTGCAGGACCCGCATCAGATCCAGGCCAAGCCGAGCCTGATCGCACGCACGCGCAATGCCGACCTGGTCATCTGCACCGGGGCCGAACTCGAGATCGGCTGGCTGCCGCTGCTGCTGCAGCAGTCGGGCAATGCCCGCGTCCAGCCCGGCCAACCGGGCTACTTCGCCGCCGCCGATGTGGTGCGCAAGCTCGACGTCCCGACGAGCGTCGATCGCGCGCAGGGCGACGTGCATGGCGCCGGCAACCCGCACATCCAGACCGACCCACGCAACATTGCGCTGGTGGCGCAGGCCCTCGGCACGCGGCTGCAGCAGGTCGATCCGGCGCACGCGGCCTCGTACGCCAAGGCGCAGGCCGACTTCGGCGTGCGCTGGCAACAGGCGCTGGCGCGCTGGAACGCACAGGCCGCGCCGCTGAAGGGCGTCTCGGTGGTGTCGCAGCACAAGGCCTTCGTCTATCTCTACGACTGGCTCGGCCTGCAGGAGGTCGCCGTGCTCGAACCGAAGCCCGGCGTCGAACCGACGGCCTCGCATCTGCAGGGGGTGCTGGCCCGGCTCAAGGGCACGCCGGCGCGCATGGTCCTGTACGCCGCTTACCAGGACCCGCGGCCGTCGGAGTGGCTGAGCAAGAACGCCGGCGTCGCGGCGGTGAAGCTGCCCAACACGGTCGGCGGCAGCGAGGGTGCGAAGGACCTGTTCGGACTGTTCGACGACACGCTGTCGCGCCTGCTCGCTGCCGGGGCAGGCCGATGAACTGGCACGCGCTCGACTGGGGCATCCTCGGCCCGGCCCTGGTTGCCGGCCTGCTGGTGCTGGCCACCCACGTGCCGCTGGGCACCCAGGTGCTCGATCGCGGCATCGTCTTTATCGACCTGGCGATCGCACAGATTGCCGGCTTGGGCGTGATCGCCGCCGACGCGCTGGGCCTGCCCGAGGGTGGCATCGCGGTGCAGGCCGCGGCGATCAGCGCGGCCCTGCTCGGTGCCTGGCTGCTGACCTGGACCGAGCGCCGCGCCGCCGAGCAGCAGGAGGCACTGATCGGCGTGCTGTTCATCCTCGCGGCCTGCGCCGGCATACTGTTGCTGGCGAGCAATCCGCGTGGCGGAGAGCACCTGAAGGACTTGCTGGTCGGCCAGATCCTGTGGGTCAACACGACCCAGCTCGCCTGGCTGGCGGGCGCGTCGGGCGCCTTGCTCGCTGCGTTCGCACTCGGCTGGGTGCAGCGCCTCGGCCGTTTCGGGTTCTACGGCGCGTTTGCGCTCGCCGTCACCGCGTCGGTGCAGCTGGTAGGCGTGTACCTGGTGTTCGCGAGCCTGATCATTCCCGCCCTGGCCACGCGCTCGCAACGCGGCACGCGGCGCCATGCCATCGGCTTTGGCGTCGGTGCGCTCGGTTATGGGCTCGGCCTGGCGCTGTCGGCCTTGTTCGACCTGCCGTCGGGCGCCGTCATCGTGTGGACTTTGGCTGCCTGCGGCCTGGGCGTTGCGCTGGCGCTGCGCCGCGCGGCCGGGCCGCCCTGACGCAGCGCCGCGCATCGCTCACTCGGGCGTCGGCTCGGTACGCGTTGCCGAGCCTTGCGCCGAGCCGCCGACCGACAGCGCGCGTTCGCCGCGGCTGACCCGGCCCGCGCCGTCGGCGCTGACCGAGGCGTTGCGTGGCTGCACGTTCAGCGAGGCGTTCTTGCTCGGTTCGGCGCTGCTGCTGCGCGTGGCGGCCGCCTGGGTCTTGTCGCGCGGTGCATCGCTGCGCTCGACTGCGGCGTCCTTCTTGTCGGCTGCCTTGGCCGTGGTCGTGTCGGCCGCTTCGGTGGCCTTCTTGTCGGCACGCGGCAGGCGGCTTGCCTGGGCCTGGCCAGCGGCGTTGCCGCCGAGGTCGAGCGTGCGGTTGCCGAGTGAGCCGCCGAGTCCGCCGCCCAGATTGCCGGCGAGACCACCGCCGCCGCCCCCGAGCAGCCCGGCATGGGCCGGCTGGGCCAACACACAAGCCGCGAGCAACGCGGCGGCCAGGGTGACGCGGGTCAGGGTGTGAGATGTTTGCATGATGCGCTCCTTGGGTTGTCGGGCACCGGACCATCCGGGCCCTACTCCTGGACAACGAGCGCCCGGAGCGCTTTGATCCCGTGACATCTCGGGACTTACATCTGCTTGCGGGCCGCTGCCTGCACGCGTTCCGGAGCGATTCGTGCCTGCTCTCCCACCAGGCCCCAGCCGAACTGGCCATCGCGCCCGGGCGCGCCGAGGTCGGTCGCGCTGTCGGCGAGTTGCTGCACCGCGCGTTGCGCCGCTGCGGATTCGGGCAGCGCCAGGCCGCGGCTCAACAGCCCGGCCACCACCGGTGCGGCAAACGAGGTGCCGCGCGCGACGCTGTAGCCGCTGGCGCCGGCCGACGCCACCGACAGCTCGGCGCCCGGTGCGGCGAATGCCACTTGCGGCCCCAACGCGGCCTCGGGCAGCGCCTTGCGCGCCGGCGTCACGCCGGTCACGCCGATCACCTCGGGATAAGACGCCGGGTAGAGCGGTGGCGCGGCCGGGCCGTCGTTGCCGACCGCGGCGACCACCAGGTGGCCACGCGCCGACAGCGCGCGCACGGCGCGCTCGAGGAGTCGGTTCGGCGGGCCGACGAGGCTGACGTTGATGACTGGCACGCGCTCGCGCGCGAGCCAGGCCAACGCCGATGCCACCGCCTCGACCGAGCCGCCGTCGGGGTGCTCGCAGTAGACGTCGGCGGCGTACAGCATGGCTTCGGGAACCACGCCGACGAAGCGTGCATCGCGGCCGACCAGCAGCGACGCGATCGCCGTGCCGTGCGCGCTGGCCACAGTCCGGCCGTCGCAGCCCCAGTGCGTCAGGCTCGCACGTCGCAAGGCAGGGTGGGCACGGTCGACGCCACCGTCGACCAGGCCGATGCGCGGGCCAGGCAGCGCCGTCGCGCCGGCCGTGGTGGGCGACGACGCTGCGCGTTCGGTCGGGGCTTCGCCGGTCGAGCCGCTGCGCGTGTAGACATGGTTGAAGTCGACCTCGAGGCCCGGGTCGAGCGTGCGCAAGCGTGCCAGTGCCGCGGCGGTCGACAGGCCGCGCGGCGGCTGCAGCACGACGCTGCGGGTGTCGAGGCCCTCGAACACGGCGTCGCGCAGCAGGCGAAAGCCCAGGGCCAGGGCCGCGTCGAGCGTGGCCTGCGCCGGCGACACCAGAAGCAGCTCGGCACGCCGCACCGGCTCGCCCGCCGGGTCGGCCTCGAGCAGGTCGCGGTGCTGGCGCAGCAGGTCGCGCACGGTGCGCTGGCGCAGCTCCTGCAGCGGCACGCTGGCCAGCAAGGGCTCGCTCGGGCGCAGCAGCGGCACGCGGCCCACACCGCCCGGCAGGCTAGGCAGCCCCGGCAGCCCCAACTGAGCCTGCGCCGGCCCGACGCCGCCGAGCGCCAGCAGGCACGCGACGGCACTCCAGCGGTGAATAGAACGGGGCATGACAATGGTCCACGGGATCACGACCTCAATATAACGAGCGCGGGGTGGAAGAAAATCCGTTGGCCATGCGTTGTGACTGCATTCCATGATCGATGCAACGGAGACGCTGCGCCGTGAACTCGTCGACCTGCTGCCGCGCCTGCGGCGATTCGGGCGCACCGTGACGCGCCACCGCGAAGATGCCGACGATCTGGTGCAGATCTCCATCGAGCGCGCCCTGACGCGGGCCGGGCAATGGCAGGTGGGCACGCGGCTGGACAGCTGGATGTTCCGCATCATGCAAAACGCCTGGATCGACGAGCTGCGCGCCCGCGCCCGCCATGGCCAGACCTTTGTTGCCGAAGAAGAGGGTGAGCACGTGGGCGTGTCGACGACCGACACGCAGATCGACGCCATCGCAGTGCGCAAGGCGGTGGCGCAACTGGGCGACGACCATCGCAGCGTGGTCGGCCTCGTGCTGGTGGAGGGGCTGCCGTACAAGGAGGCCGCCGACGTCCTCGGCATTCCGATCGGCACCCTGACCAGCCGCCTGGCGCGCGCCCGCGAGGCCTTGCAGGCGATCCTCTCGACCGAAGGGGCCGTGCCGTGACCTTGATCTCCGACGAGCTGTTGATGGCCTACGCCGACGGTGAGCTCGACGCTGCCACGCGCAGCGAGGTCGAGCGAGCCATCGCTGCCGACGCGTCGCTGGCAGAACGCGCGCGGAAGCAGGCCGGGCTGCGCCAGCGCCTGCAGGCGGCCTTCCAGCCGGTGCTGGCGGACCCGGTGCCCGAACGATTGCTGCAGGCCGTGGCCACGGCGCCGCCATCGAACAAGGTTCTGGACATGGCCTCCGCACGTGCAGCGCGCGAAGGGCGCGTCGCCCGCCCGTCGGCGCCGGGCTGGGCGGCCTGGGGTGGCATGGCCGCCAGCGTGCTGCTGGGCGTGCTGATCGGCAAGGTCTTGCCAGATGCCAGCCAGGAAGCCACGGCCTTCGAGATCGCTGGAGGCCAATTGGTGGCGCGCGGCGCCATCGAGCAGGGCCTGTCGACCCAGCTGGCCAGTGCACCGGTGGCGGGCGCGACGGTGGCGGTTCAACTGAGCTTCGTCGACAAGGCGGGGCGCTACTGCCGCACCTTCAGCACCGCCACCGTGGCCGGCCTGGCCTGTCGCGATGGCGCGCACTGGACCCTTCAGAATTCGGCGCCGGTCGAAGGCGCTGCCGTCGGCGCCATGCGCCAGGCCGCCAGCGCTCTGCCCGCAGCGATCCTGGCGGCGGTCGATCAGCGTCTGGCAGGCGCGCCGCTCAATGCGGTGGCAGAGGAGGCAGCGCTGCGCGCCGGGTGGCGGCGCTAGCGCGATCAGGAACCCGAAACGGAGCGTCGTTGAACATGGCCGCAACTTTGCCCAGCTACGACGATGTCGGCGCCGCCGCGCGCCGCCTCGAGGGCCATGCGCACCGCACGCCGGTGCTGACATCGCGCAGCGTCGACGAGGCGCTCGGCGCGAGCGTCTTCTTCAAGTGCGAGAACTTCCAGCGCATGGGGGCCTTCAAGTTCCGCGGCGCGTTCAACGCGCTGTCGTGCTTCGACGCGCGCCAGCGCCAGGCTGGGGTGGTCGCGTTTTCCTCCGGCAACCATGCGCAGGCGATCGCGCTGTCGGCGCGCCTGCTCGGCATGCCAGCGACGATCGTGATGCCGCACGACGCCCCGGCCTCGAAGGTCGCGGCGACGCAGGGCTATGGCGGCCAGGTCGTGTTCTACGACCGCTACAGCGAAGACCGCGAGGCGATCGGGGCCCGCCTGGCCCAGGAGCACGGCATGACCCTGGTGCCGCCCTACGACCACGCGCAGGTGATCGCCGGGCAGGGCACCGCGGCCAAGGAACTGCTCGACGAAGTCGGCACCCTCGATGCGCTGTACGTCTGCCTGGGCGGCGGCGGCCTGCTCAGCGGCAGCGCTCTGGCCGCGCGCGCGCTGTCGCCGCAGACGAAGCTCTACGGCGTCGAGCCCGAGGCCGGCAACGACGGCCAGCAATCGCTGCGCCGTGGCAGCATCGTGCACATCGACACGCCGCAGACCATCGCCGACGGTGCGCAGACCCAGCACCTGGGCCACATCACCTTCGAGATCATCCGCCGCGACGTCGACGACATCCTGACCGCCAGCGACGCCGAACTGGTCGAGTGCATGCGCTTGTTCGCCACACGCATGAAGATCGTGGTGGAGCCGACCGGCTGCCTGGGCTTCGCCGCGGCGCGGCGCCAGGCCGAGCGCGGGCAACGCATCGGCGTCATCATCAGCGGCGGCAATGTCGACATGGCGCGCTTTAGCGCCCTGCTGGCGGCCTGAATCAGAATCGCCTTCTCGAACCAGGAGCCGCGCCCCATGATCGGATTCAATGCCCTGTCGCCGCTGTTCGGCGTCGAAACCGCCGACGTCGATCTGTCCCGGCCGCTGTCGGACGCGGCGTTCAAGGAACTCGAAAAGGCGTTCTACGCCAACCAGGTGCTGGCGCTGCGCGGTCAGCGCATCACGGCGGGGCAGTTCATGGCCTTCGCGCGCCGCATCGGGCCGCCGCAGCCGCACGTGATCGACCAGTTCCATCACCCCGAGGACTCGAACATCCTGATTCTGTCCAACGTCAAGAAGGACGGCCAGCCGACCGGCCTGCGCGACGCCGGCTCGTACTTCCACACCGATTACTCCTACCTGCAGGTACCGGCGCGGGCGACCACGCTGTACTCGCGCGTGGTGCCCAAGGTCGGCGGCGACACCCTGTTCGCCAACCAGCAGGCCGCCTACGACGACCTGCCCGACGCCATGAAGCAGCGCATCGACCCTCTGCTGGGCATCCACCACTACGGCAACCGCAACGACGTCGATGAAGCCAGCCGCACGGTGGCCTCGGTGCTGACCGACGAGCAGAAGGCGAAGATGCCGGTGATCACGCACCGCCTCGCGCGCCCGCACCCCGTCACAGGGCGCAAGGCGCTGTACGCCGTGTCAGGCAGCTCGTTCGGCATCGTCGGCATGCCCGACGACGAAGCGCGCGACCTGCTCGACGAACTGGCGACGTTCTCGACCCAGCCCAAGTACCAGCTGCGCTTCAAGTACGGTGTCGGCGATATCGTGGTCTGGGACAACGCAGCCCTGCTGCATTCGGCCACCCTGATCGATCCCGACGACGCCCGCACCCTGTGGCGCATCACGGTGCTTGAAGAATCGAAGGACGCGGTGGCGCCGGCGGTGCTGGCGCCGACCTACGCGACGAAGACGCTGGCATCCAGCTAGGCGTGCGAACGCATGCACGGGTGCCACAATCTCCGTCCATCGGAGGATCCTGCAATGAATGCATTGCTGACGCTGGTGGTCTGGTTCATCCTGCTCGTCCTGTGCTGGCCACTGGCGCTGCTCGCATTGGTGCTGTGGCCGCTGGTGTGGCTCGTGTCGCTGCCGCTTCGCCTGGTCGGCATTTCGTTGGGGGCGCTGTTTGCCTTGCTGCGCGCGCTGCTGTACTTGCCTGCCCGCGTGCTCGGGCACGGCCACCGGTAGCCTGGTCCTCAACGTCCGGAGCCGCAGATGAAGAGAGTTACAGGCATCGGTGGCATCTTCTTCAACGCGAACGACCCTGTCGGATTGCGCGCCTGGTACCAGCGGCACCTGGGCATCGACGTCCAGGCATGGGGAGGCACCGCGTTCACCTGGACCGATGCCGCCGGCCGAGCGACAGCCGGCACGACGGTGTGGTCTATCGGTGCCGCCGATGGCGGGCACTTCGCGCCGAGCAAGTCGACCTTCATGGTCAACTATCGCGTCGAAGATCTGAGCGCCTTGTTGCAGGCGCTTCGGGACGAAGGATGCGATGTCCTGGAGAAGACCGACGACTCCGAGTACGGCAAGTTCGGCTGGGTCATGGATCCCGAGGGCAACAAGGTCGAGCTCTGGCAGCCACCACCGGGTCAGTGATGGATGTCCAGGCTCGAGGACGGGGGCCTGTCCGGATGAGCTACACCTTCTCCGGCGAAGGCCCTGGCGTTCAGACGCCGGACGGGTGCTCCGTGTCGCTGTACCGAGACCTGCCCTACATGGGCGAGTTGGAAGAAGTCATTGACCAGTTCCGCCCTGGAGACGCGGTGCTCGAACTCGGCTGCGGCACCGGGCGGCTGTGTGCGCTGATCGCGGAACTGGGTTGCGAGACGGCTGGTGTCGACGAGTCGCCGGAGATGCTCGCCTGCCTGCCGACACAGGTGCGCGGCGTGCGGGCCAAGATCGAAGACCTGGCTCTGGGACAAACCTTCGACACCGTTCTGTTGGCCAGCCACCTGATCAACCACCCGGACGCGCAGATCAGGGAGACGTTTGTCCGCGCCGCCCGGCGCCACCTTGGCGTTGGCGGTCGGTTCCTCGTCCAGCGGCACAGCGTCGATTGGCTGGAGTCCGTCGAAGTGGGTCAGGTCGGTCGGGCGGGCAGGTGCACGGTTGGGGTCGAGGCCGTTGTCCGCGAAGTGGATGCGATCCACCTGACGCTGCGTTACGGCCTGGATGGTCGGACATGGCGACAGTCGTTCACGACCACCTCGCTTCGAGAGCCCGACATCGAAGCCCTGCTGCTTCGCTGCGGGTTCGTCGGCATGCGTTGGCACGGCAGCCAGAAGCTGTGGGTCGAGGCGGTCGCATGTCCCTGCGAGCCGGTGGTCGCCACTTAGCGGCAAACTCGGCATCGACCAGACCAGAGGCGGACCCCATGCTCATCTCCGGTGCGTGCCACTGCGGCAACATCTCATTCAAGCTGGATTGGCAGCCCGAGCCGACGAAGATTCCGGCTAGGGCCTGCTCCTGCTCTTTCTGCGTCAAGCACGGTGGCGCGTGGACGTCCTGCCCGACCGGTTCGCTCACGGTTCAGCGGAAGGACGCCCGACGTGTCTCCGCTTATGCCTTCGGCACCAAGACCGCCGAGTTCCACGTCTGTTCGAACTGCGGCGTCGTGCCTGTCGTTACCAGCAAGATCGACGGCCGCGTCTACGCGGTGGTGAGCGTCAACGCGTTCGAGAACGTCGACCCGTCGCTCCTGCAGCGGGGGCCGGTGTCCTTCGACGGCGAGGGCCAGCGCGATCGCCTTGCCAGGCGCCAGCGCAACTGGATCGGCCAGGTCGAATTCCGCGACGACGTAAGCTGACAGGAGGAATCATGGTCGATGCGCAGGTCACGATCGAGTTTCTGGACGCCTTTGCCGGCGCCTGGAACCGCCACGATGCAGATGCGCTCATGTCGTTCATGACGGAGGACTGCGTCTTCGAGGCCTCGACGGGCCCGGAGATCTGCGGCACGCGCTACGCGGGGCGTGCCGCGGTGCGAGCGGCCTTCGCCGGTGTCTGGGCCAGCTTCCCCGATGCACACTGGGGTGGCGCACGCCACTTTGTCCAGGGGGACCGAGGCGTCTCGGAGTGGACCTTCACGGGCACACGCGCAGACGGCACTTGCGTCGAGGTCCATGGCTGCGACCTGTTCACCTTCCGGGGCGGCAAGATCGCGTTGAAGAACTCCTACCGCAAGAACCGCCCGTGACGCCCACCCCTCAATGGCTGGACTTCTTGCCTTGCATCTCGGATTCGGTGTGCATCACGCACTGCCAACGCTTGCCGACCTGGATCCATGTCGACGAGTCCGTCATTTGCTGCGTCTTGCCTTCGCCGCCCTCACGGGGCGTGACGGATTGCTTCACGCCGTAGGTCAGGATGGCTGTCGTGTCGGTCGGGAACACCACCTCGACGTTGTCGAGTTCGAACGCGGTCAGGACCATGGAGCCCTGCTCCGCCATCTTGCGGTAGCCGGCGTGGTCGAAGGTCATGGCGCCGTGCGAGCTCACCATCACTGCAGGTTCGTTCAGCAGCTTGAGCGCGGCATCGGTATCCTGATCGACCATCGATTGCCAGAACTTGGTTTCCAGGTCGATCAGTGTCTTGCTGGGAGTGGACATGCGAGGCTCCTTTCAATAGGGCGTTCATCCTGCTGGGCCGCTGCGTCAGAGGCGATCGGACGACCCGTTGTTTTGCGGTAGGGCAGTTCCTACGGACTCTCAAGAATGGCGCTCCTGTGAAGATCGAGATCGACGACCTGTCGCGACCTGCGATACACGCCCTGCTGAACGAGCACTTGCGCAGCATGTACGCGCTGTCACCCCCAGAGAGCGTTCACGCGCTCGATCTCGAGCGCCTGCGCCAGCCCGAGATCACGTTCTGGTCCGCCTGGGAGGGTCCGCTGCTGCTGGGCTGTGGCGCCTTGAAGGAGCTGGACAGCAGGCATGCGGAAGTCAAGTCGATGCGCACGCCGGATGCACTTCGTCGGCAGGGCGCCGGCCGCGCTCTGCTCTCGCACCTGATCGGGGTCGCGCGCACTCGCGGCTATGAGCGCCTGAGCCTCGAAACCGGCTCGATGGACGCCTTCAGGCCCGCGCAGAAACTGTACGAGAGTTTCGGCTTCACCTACTGCGGACCCTTCGCCGACTACGTCGACGACCCGAACAGCGTGTTCATGACCTTGCGCCTGTCCACCTCCACCGAGTCCGCACCATGACGAATTTGCACTGCACTGAACTGACGGCCGAACGCAGCGCCGACTACCTGAAGTTCTTCGACAGCCGGGCCTTCAGCGACAACCCGCGCTGGTCGGGCTGCTACTGCTACTTTCCGTTGCACGACCCGGCGAAGACCGATTGGCACCAGCGCAGCGCCGTCGAGAACCGAAGCGCCATCAGCACCTGTCTGGCGACGGGCCAGGCGCGCGGCTATCTGGCCTATGCCGAGGGCGAGGTCGTGGGTTGGTGCAACGCTGGCCCGTGGGCGCAGTTTCCGATGTTGAGCGAAGACCCGGAGCCGGACGCGGCCACCTTGGGCGTTGTCTTCTGCTTCGTCGTCGCACCCGAAGCGCGTGGGCAAGGTGTGGCCGCCGCCCTGCTCGAGGCCGCGTGCGAAGGCCTGCGCCGGCAGGGCATGACGGCCGTCCAGGCCAAGCCGTTAAAAGCCGCCGAAGGTGCTGCGGCCAACCACCTGGGGCCCATTTCGCTGTACCTGAAGGCCGGCTTCCAGGTCGTGCGCGAGACCGACGAGGGTGACGTGTTCGTTCGCAAGGCGCTCGTGGCCTGAGCCGGCGGCTTGCGCGGCCGCAGGTCGCGGGCTCACCAGACGAGCGGGTGCACGCGGTACAGCTCGGCCAGTTCGCGGTACACGGCGGGCGCCTCGCCGGCCAGCGCGCGCGGACGCTCGAAGAACAGTTCGGTCACCACGGCGAAGTACTCCGCGGGGTCACTGGCGCCGTAGGCGTCGATCACGTCCGATGGCTCGCGCTGCAGGCTCTGGAACGCCGCATCCATCACGGCTGCCCAGCGCCGGCGCAGCGCCCGGCTGGGGCGCCAGGGGCGGCCATCGGCGACGCCACTGTCCTGGTCGACCTGGTGCGCAAACTCATGCAGCACGACGTTGCGCCCGTCGCCGCTGTCGGCCGCGCCGGCTAGCACCTCGGCCCAGGCCAGGATCACCTGGCCCTGGACCCAGGACTCGCCGGCCAGGGCCTTGCGCTGCACCTGCACCAGTCCGTCGCCCTGCGGGCGTTCGTGCTGGACGACGAAGGCGTCTGGGTAGACCAGGATCTGCTGCAGGCGCGGGTAGTAGTCGGGCCGTGCATCGCCGAGCAGGAGCAGGCAGGCCTGGGCCGCGATCGTGATCCGCACTTCGTCGCTGATGGCCTGTCCACGGCAACCGATGAAGGCCTTCTCGGCGACGAAAACCTGGATGTGGCGCTTGAGCTGGCGTTGAAGGTCCGCCGGCAGGCGCGCCACGGCCGGCACGCGGCGGCGCAGGATGCGGCGCCAGGCAGCAGGAAAGGGCGCAGCACGCAGGCGGTCCCGGCGCCGGGCGGTCCACCAGGGTTGGGCGAACAGCGCCAGCGCGCCCAGCGCGACGGTGAGCGTGACGCCCAGCAGCGGCAGCGCGGAAGGGAGCGTGTCCACCCGCAACAGATGGGCCTGCGGCGCCTGAATTCAAGCGCGAACGTGCCAGCCTCATACTTCCTGCCCATGCCCGGCTACCAGACCAAGCAAGAGCGCATCGCCGTGGCCGGTGTCGAGGCGCTCGTCATCCGCTCCCTGCTCGACCGCCAGCAGTTCCATGATCCACTGGGTGATGCCGCGAGGCAGGGCATTTCATCGGCCACCTGGCCGTTGTTCGGCCTGGTCTGGCCCTCGGGTGCGCTGCTGGCGGCGCGGCTGGCGCTGCGACCCGTGCGCGCAGGCGAGCGCATCCTCGAAATCGGCTGCGGCCTCGGCCTGGCCAGCCTGGTGGCGCACCGGCGCGGCGCCGACGTCACCGCCAGCGACAACCATCCGTTGGCGCAGGCTTTCATGCTCGAGAACCTGCGCCTGAATGCGCTGGCGCCGATGAAGTACCGCCACGGCGCCTGGAGCGACGCAGCCCCGCAGCTGCGGGGGCGCACCGCCACTGGCACCGCGCGCATCGTACGCGGCCGCTTCGACCTGCTGATCGGCAGCGACCTGCTGTACGAGCGCGACGAAGCCGGCCTGCTGGCAGGCTTCATCGCGCGCCATGCCAAGCCGGGAGCCGAGGTCTGGATCGTCGACCCGGATCGGGGAAACCGCTCGTCGTTCCACCGGCGCATGGCGGCGAATGGATTCGCGCTGCGCGAAGAGCGGCTCGACCGCGCCGCGTCGCCCGGCCTGGCCAGCTATAAAGGGCGACTGCTGATCTACCGCGCCGCTGCGCCGCTGCAATGACCGAACCGCTGCTGTTGTCGGCTACCCAGATTTCGACCTTCGAGGACGAGCGCCTGCTGACGCGTGCCAGTGGCTTTTTCTTCGCCCGTGACGAGCGCCTGTTCGTGGTCACCAGCGGCCACGTCGTTCTGGACGAGGCGAGCAAGCATTTCCCGAACCGCGTCGAGATCGAGTTGCACCTCGATGCGGTGAACCTGACGCGCTCCACCGGCTGGTCGATGCCGCTGTACCGCGACGGCAAAGGACTGTGGCACCAGGGCGCCGACGCGGGCGGCGAGATCGACGTGGCCGTGCTCGAGATCGACCGCACGGCCCTGCCGGCCGAGGTCGTGCTTCGCGCCTTCACGCCCGAACACCTGCAGGCTTCCCTCGACGAGGTCGAGGTCGGCTCGCCGCTGCTGATCGTCGGTTTTCCGCTCGGCTTCCACGACACCTTGCACCACCTGCCAGTGGTACGCCAAGCCGTGATCGCGTCGTCTTTCGGGCTGCGCTTCCAGGGGCAGGGCTACTTTCTCACCGACGCGCGCACGCACCGCGGCACCAGCGGTGCGCCGGTGGTGATGCGCGACCGCACCGTGCACGATGACGACGACCTGCCGTGGAAGCTACTCGGCGTGCATGCCGCGCGCATGGACATGAAGACGCGCGACCTGGTCGAAGACGAGTCGCTCGGGCTGAACTGCGCCTGGTACGCCGACATCCTGATGACGCTGACCGGCGCCGACGTGCCTGCGCCGGCGCCACCGGCAACGCCCTAGACGCAGCGCCGGTGGCGCTCGATGCAGGTGTCGAGCACAGCGCCGCCGTCGCGCTGCCACCAGTCGCGCACCGAGAAGATCTCGACTTCGCTGAAGCGGGTGAAGCCCTGGGCTTCGACCCAGCCGCGGATGCGCGGGATGTCGATCACGCCGTCGCCCATCATGCCGC
>JAZKIW010000031.1:0-26641 GCA_040384625.1 Pseudomonadota bacterium
TCGAGACCCAGGTGGCCGGCGTGCGCATGCGCGCGCCGATGATGAGCATCCACACCGTCGCCGCGGGCGGCGGTTCGCTGCTGCTGTTCGACGGCGCGCGCTTGCGCGTCGGCCCGGAGAGCGCAGGCGCGAACCCAGGCCCGGCGAGCTACCGCCGCGGCGGGCCGCTGGCGACCACTGATGCCAACGTGTTGCTAGGCAAGATCCAGCCGGCCTACTTTCCGCAGGTCTTCGGGCCGAAGGCCGACGAAGCGCTCGACCACGAGGGGGTGGCGGCGAAGTTCGAGGCGCTGGTGAAACGCGTGCGCGCAGCGACCGGCCGTGAAACCACGCCCGAGTCGCTGGCCGAGGGTTTCCTGCAGATCGCGATCCAGAACATGGCCAACGCCATCAAGCGCATCTCGGTCGCGCGCGGCTACGACGTCACGCAATACACCTTGCAATGCTTCGGCGGCGCCGGCGGCCAGCACGCCTGCGGCGTGGCCGACGCGCTCGGTATGGCGCGCATCTTTGTGCACCCGCTGGCAGGCGTGCTGTCGGCCTACGGAATGGGCTTGGCCGACCAGATCGCGATGCGCGAGGCCTCGCTCGAAGTGCCATTCAACAGGGCCGGTCTGGCCGCGGCCGTCACCCGCCTGGACCAGCTTGGCGCAGCGGCGCACGACGAGGTCGCGAGCCAGGGCGTCGCCGCCGCGTCGATGACGCTCCGGCGCAACCTGCACCTGCGCTATGCCGGCACGGACACAGCGCTGGTCCTGCCCTTCGGCGACCTCGATGCGGTGCGCCGCGCCTTCGAGGCCGGCTACCGCCAGCGCTTCTCCTTCCTGATGCCCGATCGCGGGTTGGTGATCGAGGCGGTGTCGGTCGAGGCCGTCGGCGCCGGCGAGCGCTTCGATGAGGCGGGCACTGCAGACGAACCCACCCCCTGCGCGGCCGTTCCCGACGCCGCGGTGCGCATGCACTGCGGACGCTGGCTCGACGCCGGCCTCTACCTGCGTGACTCGCTGAAGGCCGGCGCCGTGATCGACGGCCCCGCCGTCATCGCCGAGAAAAACGCGACGACGGTCGTCGAGCCGGGCTGGCAGGCGCGCCTGCTGCGCGCCGGCCCGATCGAACTCGTGCGCGTGACCCCGCGTCCCACCCAGCACGCCATCGGCACCGACGCCGACCCGGTGATGCTCGAGGTCTTCAACAACCTGTTCATGAACATCGCCGAGCAGATGGGCCTGCGTCTGCAGAACACCGCCTACTCGGTGAACATCAAGGAGCGGCTGGATTTCTCTTGCGCCCTGTTCGACGAGCAAGGGCTGCTGATCGCCAATGCGCCGCACATGCCGGTGCACCTCGGCTCGATGAGCGAGTCGATCAAGACCGTGATCGAACGCAACCCCGCGATGCGCCCGGGCGACGTGTACGTGCTCAACGACCCGTACCACGGTGGCACGCACCTGCCTGACGTGACCGTCGTCACCCCTGTCTATCTGGACCCGGGCAAGCCGAGCTTCTACGTCGCCAGCCGCGGCCACCACGCCGACATCGGCGGCAGCACGCCAGGCTCGATGCCGCCGTTCAGCAAGACCATCGACGAGGAGGGTGTGCTGTTCGACAACTTCCTGCTGGTGCGAGACGGCGTCCTGCGCGAGGCCGAACTGCGCGCGCAACTGGGCAGCGGCAGCTACCCGGCGCGCAACCCCGACCAGACCATCGCTGACCTGCGGGCCCAGATCGCCGCCAACGAGAAGGGCGTCCAGGAGCTGCACGCGATGGTGGCGCAGTTCGGCCGCGCCACCGTGTCCGCCTACATGACGCATGTGCAGGACAACGCCGAAGAGTCTGTGCGTCGCGTGATCACCGCGCTGAAGGATGGTCGGTTCACGCTGGCGCTGGACAACGGCGCGCAGATCACGGTCAGTGTCACGGTGCATGGCGCGCAACGCGAAGCCACGATCGACTTCACGGGGACCAGCGCCCAGCTGCCCAACAATTTCAACGCCCCGAAGGCGGTGACGATGGCCGCGGTGCTGTATGTCTTCCGCACCCTGGTCGACGACGACATCCCGCTCAATGCCGGTTGCCTGAAGCCCCTGCGCGTGATCGTGCCCGAAGGCTGCATGCTGAACCCGCGCCCGCCAGCGGCGGTGGTCGCCGGCAATGTCGAGACCAGCACCTGCGTCACCAATGCGCTCTACGGTGCCCTGGGCGTGATGGCCGCCGGCCAGTGCACGATGAACAACTTCACCTTCGGCAACGCCACCCACCAGTACTACGAGACGATCTCCGGCGGCTCGGGTGCCGGCCCCGGCTTCGACGGCACCAGCGTCGTGCAGACGCACATGACCAACTCGCGCCTGACCGACCCCGAGGTGCTCGAGTTCCGTTTCCCAGTGCGCCTGGAGAGCTACGCCATCCGCGAGGGCTCAGGGGGCGCCGGGCAGTGGCGCGGCGGCGATGGCGGTGTGCGCCGGGTTCGCTTCCTCGAGCCGATGACCGCGTCGATCCTGTCCAACGGCCGCCACGTCCCAGCCTTCGGCGGCGCCGGCGGCGAACCGGGCGCACTCGGCGTCAACCGCGTCGAGCGTGCCGATGGCCGCGTCGAGTTGCTTGACCACATCGGCTCGGCCGAGTTGCTGGCCGGCGACCAGTTCGTGATCGAGACGCCGGGCGGGGGCGGCTGGGGACAGGTGGCTGGCTGAGGCCCGAATTCCAGACTCAGTCGTCCGAATCCCGATAAGCACGCCAACGCGGCAAGGCCCGCCGCATCAAATCGACCTGGCGCGCGAATTTCGGGCAGGCCGCGCAGATCTGCATGTGCAGTCGCACCGACAGGCGCTCGACCAGGCCGAGGCGGCGGTCTTCACCGGCCAGCACCAGGCGCGTGACTTCGCGGCAGTTGCGAAAGAGGGAGTTGTTCATCCGGTGGCCTTTGCCGCCGCCTTGCCGAACCAGCGCTCCTGCAGGCAGGCCTGCAGGCGCAAACGGGCTCGGTGCAGCAGCACCCACAGGTTGGTCGTGGTGATGCTCAATTCCTTGCAGATCTCGTTCGAATCGAGTTCGAGCCACTCGCGCATCATGAAAACCCGGCCCTGGACACCGGGCAGTTTCTCGACACAGGCTTCGAGCACCTCGAAGAACTCGCGTTGGCCGCAGGCAGCCTCGGGGTCGCCCCACTCCGCCGGCGCAGAGCGCCAGTGGCCGCTGCCATCGAACAGCAGGCCGTCGATGTCTTCGTCGTCCTCGTCGGTCGTGGCCGAGACCTCGCGGCTGTGGCGGCGGATCTGGTCGATCAGCTTGTGCTTCAGGATGCCGACCAGCCAGGTCTTCAGCTGCGACTGTCCGGCAAAGGCCTGCGGCTTGGCCAAAGCGGCCAGCAGGGTGTCGGACACCGCGTCCTCGGCCCAGGCGTGGTTGCGCAACTGGGCATGGGCGAAGCGCAGCAGTTGGGGACGCAGCGCCTGAACGGCCTGTGCGAAGTCGATCATCGGCAGTTACCGTGGCAATGCGGCGCAGTGTAAGCATGGAGCGGCTGCCCCGACCGAGGAGGGCTGGCACGATCCGGCATCACCTCAAACCACCCGATCCAGGAGTTGTTGACATGTTGAACCACCGTCTCGTCGTTTCGTCCGCCCTCGCCTCGGTGCTGGCCCTCGGCCTCGCCGGCCAGGTCGCCGCCCAGGACAAGGGCAAGGACAAGTGCTACGGCATCGCCAAGGCCGGTCAGAACGATTGCGCCAACCTCTCGGGCACCCACTCCTGCGCCGGCCAGAACAAGGCCGATAACGACGCCGCCGAGTGGAAGTACGTGGCCAAGGGCACCTGCAAGGAGATGAAGGGCCTGAGCGCAGAAGAAGCCAAGGCCAAGATGGCGATGAAGAAGTAGTCGACACTCGGTCGCGCCATGCCCTCGCCTGCATCGCCGGCACTCACCGGCATCGGCTGGCGCCACGCGCACGAGCGGGCGCTGCTCGATGAACGGCCGACCCTGCCGTTCATCGAGGTCCACTCCGAGAACTTCTTCGCCGACGGCGGCGCCGCGCTGGCCCTGCTGACCCGGGCGCGGGAGGAGTACGCGCTGAGCCTGCACGGTGTAAGCCTGGCACTCGGCTCGGCCGTCGGGCTCGATCCCTGGCATCTGGAGCGGCTTGCGGCCCTTGTGCAGCGGGTCGAGCCGGTGCGCGTGTCCGACCACGCCTGCTTCGCCCGCGCACCGCGGCGCAGCGCTGGACCCGTGGTGCACGGCAGCGACCTGTTGCCGATCGCCTTCACCCACGCCAGCCTCGACGTGATGGTCGCCAACGTGCAGCAGGTGCAGGACCGTCTGGCGCGGCCGATCGGTGTCGAAAACCTGTCGGCCTACCTGCATTGGGCCGACGACAGCTGGCCGCCAGCAGCCTTCTTCAACGAGCTGGCAGCGCGCACCGGCTGCTGGCTGCTGCTGGACGTGAACAACCTGGTCGTCAACGCGCTCAACGACGGCGCGCCCGACCCGGTGGCAACGGCTTGCGAATTTGTCGACGCCCTCGATGCACGCCATGTCCGCGAGATCCACCTGGCCGGCTTCGACGCCAGCGGCGCACTGGTGATCGACGACCACGGCAGCCGCGTGCACGCACCAGTGTGGGCCGTCTACGCTCACGCCATCCGTCGCCTCGGTGCGATCCCGACCCTGGTCGAGTGGGACACCGCGCTGCCGAGCTTCGAGGTCCTGCTCGGTGAGGCGCACGCGGCCGACCGGGTGGCCCACGCCAGCCTCGAGGCGGCGACCGCATGAACGGCGCCGCGCAGCGTGAGGTCGCGCGCCAGCAGGCGCTGCTGCGCGCACTGTGGCGCGACGATCCCGCCGACACCCTGCACGACTGGCTGGGCGAGGCGCAGCAAGGCGCGAAGGTGCGAGGTCTCGCCGCCTACCGTGCCAACGCCGGTGCGATCGCCGAGCGCGCCCTGGCGAGCGCCTACCCGACGGTCGCCGCGCTCGTCGGCGAAGAATCCTTCGCGGCGCTGGCGCGCGACTTCTGGCAGCAGCATCCGCCCCTGCGGGGTGACTTGGGCGAATGGGGCGCCGACCTGCCGGCCTTCGTCGGCGCGAGCACGTCCTTGGCCAGCGAACCCTACCTGGCCGACAGCGCGCAACTCGACTGGCTGGTGCACCGGGCCTCGCGTGCGGCCGACGGCCCGGCGCACGCACCAGCGCTCGACGCCCTGGGCGAGCACGCGCCGGAAGCGCTGCGCCTCGTATTGCGGCCCGGCAGCGCCCTGCTGTCGAGCACCTGGCCGGTTGCTAGCCTCTGGCAGGCCCATCAGAAGCACGGCGACGGGCGCTTCGCCACCGCCCAGGCCGCGTTCGCCGCCGGGATCGGCGAGCACGCTCTGGTGCACCGCGACGGCCTTGCGGTGACCGTCGAGCTGTTGGCGGCCGACAGTGCCGCCTTCACGGCCGCCATCCTGGCCGGCGTTTCGCTGTCCACCGCCCTCGACGTCGCCGGCAGCCACTTCGCCTTCGACCAGTGGCTGCTGCAGGCGCTGCAGCAGGCCTGGCTGGTCCACGTGCATCCCCTTCCAGATCCTTGACGAAACGTTGACAACATGAACCTCGCAACCCTCATCGCCAGCGCCCAACGCGCCATCGCCGTGCTCGAGAGCGCTCAGCCGCTGGCCCAACTGGTGGCGCGCTTGTATGTCGCCCAGGTCTTCTTCCTGTCCGGCCTGACCAAGCTGCGCGACTGGGAAACGACGTTGGCGCTGTTCGCCGACGAGTACCACGTGCCGCTGCTCTCGCCCGAAGTCGCCGCCGCGGCCGGCACCGCGGGCGAGCTGGCCTTGCCGGTGCTGCTGGCGCTGGGGCTGGCCGGACGCTTTGCCGCGTGCGGCCTGTTCGTCGTCAATGCCGTTGCGGTGATCAGCCTGGCTGAGATCGCGCCTGCCGCGCTGCAGCAGCACATCTTCTGGGGCAGCCTGCTCGCCGGTCTGCTGCTGTGGGGGCCGGGTCGCTGGTCGCTCGACCGTTTCGCCGTGCCCCTGCTGGTTCAGGGCCAAGCGGGCGCTGGCTACACTCGCGCCGCTTGAACCCGACCCACGCCACCGCCCTGCGCCGCCGCAGCCTGCTGCTTGCCGGCAGCGCCTTGGCGCTGCCGCTTCAGGTTCGGGCGCAGGGCAGCGACTGGGCACGCATCGAGGCGGCGGCGCGCGGACAGACGCTGTACTTCAACGCCTGGGCCGGCAGCGAGCGCATCAATGCCTACCTGCAGTGGGCAGCTGGCGAACTGGCGCAGCGCTGGGCCGTCAAGCTCGAACACGTCAAAGTCGGCGACACGGCCGAAGTTGTCAAGCGCGTGCGTGCCGAGAAGGCTGCCGGCCGCGTCGAGGGCGGTTCGGCCGACCTGGTGTGGATCAATGGCGAAAACTTCCTGGCCATGAAACGCGAAGGCCTGCTGTTCGGGCCCTGGAGCGAACAGCTGCCGAGCTACGCCCAGGTCGACACCCTCGGCAAGCCGACCACGCGCATCGATTTCTCCGAACCGGTCGACGGCATGGAGGCGCCCTGGGGCATGGCCCAGCTGACCTTCTATGCCGACAGCGCGCGGGTGAGCGTTGTGCCGACGAGTCTGGCCGCGCTAACCGACTGGGCGAAGAAGAACCCCGGTCGATTCACGTACCCGAAGCCGCCGCAATTCCACGGCAGCACCTTCCTGAAGCAGGTCCTGATCGAGGCCGGCGCCGATCGCAAAGCGCTGTACGCGCCGTACGACGCGACGGCCCTTGCGCGCACCAGCGCGCCGCTGTGGGCCGCGCTCGATGCGCTGCACCCGCACCTGTGGAAGCAGGGCAGGCAGTTCCCGGCCAACAACACGGTGATGCGCCAGATGCTGGCCGATGGCGAACTCGCGATCTCACTGACCTTCAACCCCAACGAAGCGGCGAACCAGATCGCTGCCAAGACCTTGCCGGCCAGCGTTGTCAGCTACCAGCACAGCAGCGGCACGATCGGAAACACGCACTTCCTCGCCATCCCGTTCAACAGCCGGGCCAAGGCCGCGGCCCAGGTCGCGGCCAACTTCCTGCTTTCGCCCGCGGCCCAGGCACGCAAAGCAGACATCCGCCAGTGGGGCGATCCAAGCGTGCTGGCGTTGGACAAACTGAGCCCCGCCGACCGTGCCCTATTCGGCAGCGTCGCGGCGCCCGGCCAGGTGAGCCAGTCCGCACCGGTCCTGCCCGAGCCGCACGCTTCCTGGATCGATCCGATCGAACGCGAGTGGATGCGGCGCTACGGCCAGGGCTGACCGCGCCGTCATGAGAGGCGCCAGGCGCGCGGCCTTGGTCGCACCGCTCCTGCTGTTCGCGCTGCCCCTGGCGCTGGCCTTGCCGCTGGCACTGGCGCAAGCGGCCAATGTCGGCGCCTGGCGGGCCTTGCTGGCCGACCCGCAATTGCCGCGCGCGCTGGCCTTGTCGCTGGGCAGTGCCTTGGCCAGCACGGTACTGGCACTCGGGTTGTGTCTGGCCCTGATCACCCACTTGCACGGCACGCCGATGTGGCAGCGCCTGACGCAGACCCTGGCGCCGATGCTCGCGCTCCCGCACGCCGCGTTCGCGATCGGCCTGGCCCTGCTGCTGATGCCGGCCGGCCTGCTGGCGCGGCTGATCGCACCGCTCGCGGGCTGGAGTGCACCGCCCGACTGGCCAACGGTCAACGACCCGCACGGCTTCGGTCTGACCTTCGTCCTGATCGGCAAGGAGCTGCCCTTCCTGCTCTGGAATGCGGTGGCGCTGCTGCAGCGACCGGACGTGGCCGCCGCGCTGCGCGGCTGGCTGGCCGGCGGCGCCACGTTCGGCTACAGCGCCCCGGCGCTGTGGTGGCGCGTGTTGTGGCCGTTGCTGTTGCCGCGCCTGGGCTGGCCGCTGCTCGCGGTGCTGGCGTACAGCCTGACCGTCGTCGACCTGGCCCTGATCGTCGGCCCGTCATCGCCACCGACTCTGGCCGTCATCGCCTGGCAAGGCCTGCAGGACGGCGACGCTGCGCGCCAGGCGGAAGGCGCTGCCGCTGCGCTCCTGCTCGGTCTGTTATTGCTGCTGCTGGCCGGCCTCGTGGTCTGGCTCCACCGCGCCGGTCACCGTGCCTGGCAGCGCGTGGCGCTCGACGGGCGGCGTCGCCAGCGCAGGACATGGTCCGGCCGCGCCGCGCGCGGCGTGCTGCACTCCCTGCTCGGGTTGTATGCCCTGGTCGCACTGTTGCTGGTCGCCTCGTCCTTTGTCGGCGTCTGGACCTTCCCGTCCCTGCTGCCGCAACTCTGGGCCAGCGAAGCCTGGACCTCGGTCTGCGCCAGCAGCGCGGCGCTCGGCTTGTCGGCCGGGCTGGCCGGCGTTGCGGCCGTTGTCGCGCTGGCCCTCGTGCTGTGCTGGTTCGAGGCCGCGCCAGCGGCGTGGGATGCGCGGGTGATGCCGCTGGTGCTGGCCCCGCTCATCGTGCCTTCCCTGTTGTTGATGGCGGGGCTCTACACCCTGACCCTGCGCCTGGCCCTGGACGGCAGCCTGGCCGGTCTGGCCTGGGTGCACACCATCGTCACCCTGCCCTACGTCTTCGTCGCGCTTGCGCCGGCCTGGCGCAGCTTCGATCGTCGCTACGAATGGACGGCGCTGGCCCTCGGGCGTTCACGCTGGGCCTTATGGTGGCGCGTCAAGGTGCCCCTGCTCGCGGCGCCGCTGGCTGCCGCGCTGGCGGTGGGCTTTGCCGTCAGCGTCGCGCAGTACCTGCCGACGCAGTTCATCGGTGCCGGACGCCACGCCACCGTGACCACCGAGGCCGTGACCCTGGCGTCGGGGGGGCAACGGCACGGCGCCGCCGCTTTCGCCGTGCTGCAGGCCCTGCTGCCGCTGATCGGCTTCGGCCTCGCCGCCTGGATCGGCCGTCGACAGCGGGCGAGAATCGATTCATGACGGCCCCCGCCTCGCCGGCACTCGACCTCGCCCTCGGCCACGTGACGATCTCGGTGCATGGCCGCAGCCTGGTTCGCGATCTTAGCGCGCGCATCGAGCCCGGCGGCGTGCTCGCCGTGATGGGGCCGAGCGGCTCAGGCAAGTCGAGCCTGCTGGCCTGGGTCGCCGGCACGCTGGAGCCGCCCTTCGAGGCAAGCGGCGGACTGAGGCTCGGCGGCGAAGAGCTGTCCTTGCAGCCGATCCAGCGGCGTCGCATCGGGCTGCTGTTCCAGGACGATCTGCTGTTCCCGCATCTGAGCGTGTTGGGAAACCTGCTGTTCGCCCTGCCCGCGGGCAGGCGCATGGAACGCATCGAGGCGGCCGAGGCGGCGCTGGCCGAAGCCGGGCTCGGCGGTTTCGGGACTCGACTCCCCGGCAGCCTCTCGGGAGGTCAGCGCTCACGGGTCTCGCTGCTGCGCGCGTTGCTGGCTGCGCCGGTGGCCTTGCTGCTCGACGAACCCTTTTCCAAGCTCGACATCACACTGCGTGAGCAGATGCGCCAGTTCACCTTCTCCAGCCTGGCGGCGCGCAAGGTGCCGGCCCTGCTGGTCACGCACGACACCGCCGACGTGCCTGCCGATGCGACGGTGATCCACCTCGACCATGCTTGACCGCGCTGCGATGGCCGTGTTCAAGCCGCTGCTCGACGCGGGCGCGGGAGTCCTGGTGCGCCGCGGCATCACCGCCGATGCGATCACCCTGTTCGGCTTCGGACTGGGACTGGCGGCCGCCGTGGCCATCGGCATGGGCCACTTCGGATGGGGCCTGGTCTTGCTCCTTGGCAGCCGGCTGGCCGACGGGCTCGACGGCGCCGCGGCGCGCCTCACGCAGCCCAGCGACCGCGGCGCCTTTCTCGACATCACGCTCGACTTCCTGTTCTACGCCAGCATCCCTCTGGCCTTCGCCATGGCCGATCCCGCGCGCAACGCATTGCCTGCGGCGGTGCTCCTGGCCACCTTCATCGGCACCGGCTCGAGTTTCCTGGCCTTCGCCGTGCTGGCCGAGCGGCGCGGCCTGGCCAACAGCGCCTATCCACAAAAAGGCTTCTACTACCTCGGCGGTCTGACCGAAGCGACCGAGACCCTGGTCTGTTTCGCGCTGATGTGCCTGTGGCCCGAACGCTTCGCCTGGTGGGCCTACGCCTTTGCGGCGCTGTGTGCGCTGACCATCGGCACGCGCATCATCGGCGGCGCCCGGACGCTGTCGCGCTGAGCCCGCACGAGCAAGGAACGCCATGTCGAAGAACAAGCTGCTGATCGTGACCCTGCTGCTGGCCCTGGTGGCGGCCTACTTTGCCTTCGATCTCGGGCACCTGCTGAGTCTGGAGTCGCTGAAGGCGCAGCAGGCCCGCTTTGCCCTGTCGTACGAGGAGTCGCCGACGCTGGTGATCGCAGCCTATGCCCTGGTCTACATCGTCGTCTTCGCGCTGGCACTGCCGGTCGGCGCGGTGATGACCCTGGCCGGCGGCGCGCTGTTCGGCCTGGTGGTCGGCACGATCGTGGTCTCGTTCGCCTCGACCATCGGCGCCCTGCTCGCCTTCCTGGCCTCGCGTTACGTGCTCGCCGACGCCGTGCGCGCGCGCTTCGGACAACGTCTCGCCGAGGTCGACAAGGGCATCGCCAGCGACGGCCCGTTCTACCTCTTCACGCTGCGCCTGATCCCGGCCATCCCGCCGGCCGCCATCAACCTGCTGTTCGGTCTGACGCGGATGCGCAGCTGGACCTTCTACTGGGTCAGCCAGCTCGGCATGCTGGCCGGCACCCTGGTCTACATCAACGCTGGCACGCAGCTGGCCAAGATCGATTCACTGAAGGGGATCCTGTCGCCGGGCCTGATCGGCTCCTTCGTCCTGCTCGGCCTCTTCCCCTTGATCGCCAAGAAGCTCGTCGACGCTTTCAAGTCACGCCAGGTCTATGCACGTTGGGCCGGCGTCCGGCCGAAGACCTTCGACCGCAACCTGGTGGTCATCGGCGCCGGCGCGGCCGGCCTGGTCACCAGCTACATCGCGGCGGCCGTGAAGGCCAAAGTCACCCTGGTCGAGTCGCACAAGATGGGCGGCGACTGCCTGAACTACGGCTGCGTGCCGAGCAAGGCATTGATCAAGACCGCCACGCTGGCGCGACAGATCCGCCACTCGAAGGACTACGGCATCGCTGCGGCTACTGCGACGATTCACTTCGCCGACGTGATGGAGCGCGTGGCCGGCGTCGTGCGTGCGATCGAACCGCACGACTCCATCGAGCGCTACACCTCGCTCGGCGTCGACGTCGTGACCGGCCACGCGAAGCTGGTCAACCCCTGGACGGTCGAGATCCGGAAGGACGACGGCAGCACGCAGTCGCTGACGACGAAGAGCATCGTCATCGCCACCGGTGCCGCGCCCTTCGTGCCGCCGCTGCCGGGCCTGGACGAGGTCGGGTACCTGACCAGCGACACGCTCTGGGGCCTGCGTGAACTGCCCGCGCGCCTGGTCGTGCTCGGCGGCGGGCCGATCGGCTGCGAACTGGCGCAGGCATTCGCCCGCCTCGGCTCAGCCGTCACCCAGATCGAGATGCTGCCGCGCATCATGGTGCGTGAGGACGAAGAGGTCTCGGCCTTCGCGCGCCGGGCCCTTGAGGCCGACGGCGTGACGATCCTCACGAACCACAAGGCGCTGCGCTGCGAGAAGAGTGGCGACGACAAGGTCATCGTCGTCGAGGCCGAAGGCTCGGACAGGCGCATCGGCTTCGACGTCCTGCTGTGCGCCGTCGGCCGCAGCGCTCGGCTGAAGGGCTTCGGCCTGGAAGAGCTCGGCATCCCGGTCGATCGCACCGTGAAGACCAACGAGTACTTGGAGACGATCTATCCGAACATCCTGGCCGCCGGCGACGTCGCCGGCCCGTTCCAGTTCACCCACACCGCGGCGCACCAGGCCTGGTACGCCGCGGTCAACGCACTGTTCGCACCGTTCAAGAAGTTCAAGGCCGATTACGCGGTGATCCCGTGGGCCACCTTCATCGACCCCGAGGTCGCACGCGTCGGACTGAACGAGCAGGAAGCGAAGGAGCGGGGCGTCGCCTACGAGGTGACCCGCTACGCCATCGACCACCTCGATCGCGCCATCGCCGACTCGGCCGCACATGGCTGGGTCAAGGTGCTGACCGTGCCTGGCAAGGACAAGATCCTCGGTGTGACCATCGTCGGTTTGCACGCCGGCGACCTGCTGACCGAGTACGTGCTGGCGATGAAGCACGGCCTGGGCCTGGAGAAGATCCTCGGCACCATTCACACCTACCCGACCCTGGCCGAGGCCAACAAGTACGCCGCGGGCGAGTGGAAACGCGCGCACGCGCCGATCCGGCTGCTCGCCTGGGTGGCCAGGTTCCACGCCTGGCGCCGCTCGTGAAAGCCCGTTGACCAAGCGCTTGCTCCTGCTCGGCGCGGGCCATGCCCAGCTGGCGGTACTGGCCGACCTGGCCCGGCAGCACATGCCCGCGGCCGAACTGCTGCTGGTGTCGGCAAGCGAGCGGCTGGTCTATTCGGGCATGGTGCCCGGGCTCCTGGCCGGGCGTTACGCCGAAGGCGAATGCGCGATCGCAATCGAGCCGCTCGCCGCGGCAGCCGGTGTCCGCTTCCTGCGCGGGCGAGCTATCGGCCTCGACGCCACGGCCCGTCTGGTGCAGCTGGCCGACGGCCGCTCGCTGGAATACGACGTCCTGGCCCTGAACGTCGGCGCGACGCAGGACCGCGATCGCATTCCCGGCGCGCGCGAGAACGCCCTCTTCGTGCGGCCGATCGACGAATTCGTCCTGCTCTGGCGCCGCGCGCGCGCACTCGCCGAACAGGATCCGCTCGACATCGTGGTGGTGGGCGGCGGTGCAGCCGGTGTCGAGATCGCGCTGGCGATCGGCCACTCACTCGGGGAACGCTGCTCTGTGACCCTGGCCTCGGACGGCCCGCTGCTGCCCGGCTACCCCGAGGGCACGCGGCGGCGCGCGCTGGCCGCACTCCAGCGTGGCCAGGTGCAGCTGGTCCCGGGCCAATGCACGGCCGTCGAGCCCGGCCAGGCGTGCTTCGGCGCATTGCGCCTGGCCTGCGACCTGCCGATCATGGCCGTCGGCGGTGACGCACCCGCCTGGCTGGCCGACAGCGGCTTGGCCCTTGACGCGGCCGGCTTCGTGCGCACCGGCGCCACCTTGCAAAGCGCCAGCCATGCCAATGTCTTTGCCGTCGGCGATGTGGCGACGCGCGACGACGCGCCGCACCCGCGCAGCGGGGTGTTCGCGCTGCGCGCCGGTCCCGTGTTGGCCGAGAACCTGCGCCGCTACGTGGCTGGCGGCGAGCTCACGGCGTACGCACCACAGCGCCACTCGCTCAATCTGCTGTCGACTGGCGACGGAGGTGCCATTGCGAGTTGGGGCGACTGGTCCCTGCAAGGCCGCCTGATGGGCTGGTGGAAGGAGCGCATCGACCGCGCCTTCGTCAGGCGACAGGCGGGTCAGGCCTCGAAGAAGTAGCGCTTCAGTCCGGCCAGGATCATCTCGACGGCAATGGCCGTCAGCACCAGGCCCATCAGCTTCTCGATCGCGCTGACCATCGACGAGCCGATCCAGCGCCGGATGCGATCGGCACCGAGCAGCACGGCGGCACTGACGACCATCGCCACCGTCAGTGCACCGACCCAGGCGAGCAGACGCTCGGGCTGGCGCGAGGCCAGCAACAGCACCGTGGCCATCGCCGAGGGGCCCGCCAGGAGCGGTACGGCGAGCGGAAAGATCAGCGGCTCGCGCCCTTGGCTGTCGGCGGCATAGACCTCGCCGCCGGAGGCAAAGATCATGCGGATCGCGATGATCAACAGGATCACGCCGCCGGCCACCTCGAGCGAGCGCTCCGACAAGTGCATCAATGCCAGGAAGGCCTGGCCGGTGAGCATGAAGGCCAGCAAGACGGCGAAAGCCAGGGCGGACTCGCGCAACGCCACATGGGTTCGACGCTCGGGCGCGACCTGGCGCAGCACCGAGATGAAGACCGGCAGGCTGCCGAACGGGTCGAGCACCAGCAGCAACAGCACCAGGGCCGATAGGAAGGTGTGGTCCAACGCGCGAGATCCGTAGCTTGAATGGCTGCAATTGTTGCTGCAAATGTTGCACCTGCACAACGAGGCCTCGTTTTTGCCCGGCGAGTGCTTCTCGGCCCCCATAAACTGCGTCGGCGTGTAAACCCCAATGCGGAGAATTTCCAATATGAAGAAGACCCTCCTGGCCTCGGCCGTCCTCATGTCGATGGCTGGCGCTGCGAATGCACAGTTCGCGATCTATGGCTTGATCGACATGTGCTACGGCAAGAGCCTTTACGCAGACGGCTTTCTGAACGAGAAGGCGGATGTCCACTCCGGTGGTGATAACTCTTCCAGCGAGTGCAACTCGACCACCCGATTCGGCCTGAAGGGAACGTACGAAGTAGCCAAGGGCATCAAGGCCAATTTCAAGCTGGAGTCGGCAGGCATCAAGAGCAACGGCCAGGTCGGCGAAGACGGCCAAGCCTTCTTCCGTCGCCAGGCTTGGGCCGGTTTCTCGGGCGACTTCGGCGAAGTCCGGGTCGGTCGCCAGGACTCGGTGCCGTTCCAGATGATGACCGACTTCGACTTCAACGGCGCCTCCAACGGCGTGTCGGCAGGTGCCTATTCTGGAGTCGGTGCTTGGAACACGGGCCGCCAGAGCCGCTCGATCCAGTACATCGCGCCGACGATGGGTGGCCTGAGCGCGCATGTCGGTCTCCGTCCGAAGGGCAACAGCCAGGACGGCGACAAGGATCAGTTCTCGGCGGCCGTCAAGTTTGGAGCGGGCCCGGTGCTGCTGGGCGCCGCCGTCGAATCGAAGCCTGCCACGGGCTTGAAGAACTTCTCGTCTATTGCGGGCAGCTACGACTTCGGTCCGGCCAAGGTGATGGCCAGCTATGCCGACGGCGGCTTCACTCCGCTCGGCACCCAGGCAAAGGGCTACGTGCTCGGCGTCACAGCTCCGGTGGCTGGCTTCACGGTCGGCGCACACTATGGCGAAAGCAAGGACACTTTCTCGATCAAGATCAAGTCCTGGGAGCTTTTCGTCAACAAGGAAGTCTTCAAGAACACCTACGCTTACGCCGAAGTGGGCAACTGGAAGGGTTCGGTCGACGGCGGCGAAGGCCTCGTCAGCACCAAGGCCAACGGCTTCGCCGTCGGCGTGATCTTCGTGTTCTGAACCTGAGCACCGGGGGCCGGCTTCGCCCGGTCACCGCTGCATGCAACCCGCACCGCTCGCGCCGTGCGGGTTTTTCATTTCCTCAGCTGCGATGTGCAGGGATGAAGCAACCCGATCAGTGGTCGCGCTATGCCGAGCGCATTCTTGCCAGCGGCGAGCGGCCCCACTTCGCCCCTGAACCCGAAACGCTGGCGCTGCATGCGCGCGAGATCGCCGGGGCGCGCGCCCTGGTGGGGCCATCGACGCATGCGTTGGTGCTCGGCGCCACACCCGAGTTGGCGGATCTGGCGCTTGAACAAGGGTGCCGCGTGACGCGCATGGATTGCAATCCGGCCATGTTCGACGCCGCCACCAAACGCCAGCGTCCGATGAGCCGCGTCGGCGAGACGCGCGTGGTCGGCGACTGGCTTGACATGCCGGGCATCGCCGACGGCTCGGTCGATCTGGTCCTCGGCGATGCGTCTCTCAACAACGTGGCCCATGCGCAGATGGCGCAACTAATCCGGCAACTGCATCGGATCACGCGTCCCGGCAGCGTACTGTCCCTGCGCCAGCTGACGCTGCTGGACAATGCGACGACGCTGCACCCGATCGCACGCACCGTGCAACGCTACCGAGCGGGTAATCTGGATGCCCATGTGTTCGGCAAGCTGCTGCGCTTCTGCTGTTTCATCGACGAGGTCTACGAGGGCGAGCAGCGGCTGCTCGATGCGCGACGCGTGTTCCAGTGCATCGAGCGCTGCCATCGCGAGGGCGTGATGAACGACGCCGAGCATGCCTTCATGCGCGGCCGGCGCAGCGAGATCCAGCACACGATGTACCGGCCTGAGCAACAGCAAGCCTGGTTCGCGCAGCTCGGCCTCTGCCGCGTCGAACATGCCTGCCCACCGAGCGATTATCGGCACCTGTTCGATGTCTGGGTGACCCGCCGCGCATGACCACCGCCACCGACCACTCGCTCTGGGACGAGCGGGCCGCGCACTTCGACGACTGGGGAACGCCGTTGCGGCCACCGGCCGAGGATCTGGCGCTGTATGCCGCGTTCGTCGAGCGCTGCTTCGTCGCGACCTCGACGCCCGTGCCGACCTTGCTGCTGGGCGTGACACCTGAGCTGGCCAGCACGCGCTGGCCCGTGCCGCTGCGGCTGACCGCAATCGACCAATCGGAGCCGATGGTGCGACGCGTGTGGCCGGGCGACGTGGCCGACCAGCGGCGCGCGCTGGTCGGGGACTGGATGCGATTCGCCCCCGACGAAACACCCAGCCTGGTGCTGACCGATGGCGCACCGGTGTTCTTCGCCGATCCGCAAGTACTGTTCGAACGCGTTCGCACCCTGCTCGCACCAGACGGGGCCTTTGTCGTGCGCGCCTTCTGCGCACCGCCGCAGCGCGAACGGGTCGACGATGTCCTGGCCGATGCGCGGCACGGGGCGATCGAGAACTTCCACCTCTTCAAGTGGCGGATAGCGATGGCCCTGCAGGAGCAGGCGCGGGAGGGCGTCGCGCAGCAGCGGGTCTGGTCGGTCATCCATGCCGCCGACATCGACTTCGAGGCCCTGCCCCAGCCCGGCTTTTCCGCGCGCGCCGTCTCCACCCTGCGCTTCTATCGCGAGCAGGCAGGCACCTTGCACTTCCCCACGCGCCAGGCCTATTCGCGCATGCTGCGTGAGAGCTTCGACCGCGTCGAGTCGGCACACGCTGGCCACTGTGGTGGCGAGTGCTTCAGCGTCTTCCTGGCCCGGAAAGCACGATGACGACGACCCCGCAAGACCTGCGCTACCTGTCCGTGCTGCCGCAGATCGCCTGGCCGGCGCCGCTGGCGCAGAGTCCGTCGAACCGCCTGTCCATGCTGTTTCAGCTGGAGCAGAGCCAGTGGTGGTCGCCCGAGGCGCTGCAACAGGCCCAGTTCGATCAGCTGCGCCGCCTCGTGCCGCATGCTGCGCGGCATGTGCCGCTCTACGCCCGCACGCTGCGCGACTTCACGGCGCCAGAGTCGGTGACGCCGCAACGCTGGACCGACCTGCCCCTGCTCACGCGCGCCGACCTCGCACCCGGCGGCAGGGCCCTGCACAGCGCGCTGGTGCCACGCGAGCACGGCCAGGTGCACCCGAGCAAGACCTCGGGCTCGACCGGCGTGGCCGTCGAGTTCCAGGTCACCGACCTCGACAACTTCTTCTGGAAGGTGTTCAGCCTGCGGGAGCACTTCTGGCACCGGCGCGACTTCTCGCAGAAGCTGATGTCGATCCGTTATGCCAAGGAATCCGTGGATGCCGCCGCACGCGGCCTGCACAGCGATGCCTGGGGCGGCGCCACCGAGGGCGTGGTGCGCACGGGAGCTGCTTCGCTGTACCACATCGAAGCCAAGCTCGGCTTCCTTGCCGAGCGCCTGATGGTTGAGCGGCCGGGCTACCTGCTCAGCCATGCCAGCCTCCTGTCGGGGCTGATCGATCATTGCGAGCGACACAGCCTCGAGCCGCAGGGCCTGAAAGAGGTCCGATCGATCGGCGAGACGATGGCCGACGACCTGCGCGAACGCTGCCGCAAGGTCTGGGGCGTGCCGGTGGTGGACGTCTACACCTGCCAGGAAGCCGGCTACCTGGCCAGCCAGTGCCCTGAACACGAGCACTACCACGTGCAAAGCGAGAACGTGCTGCTCGAGGTGATTGATGCGGATGGCAAGCCCTGCCGGCCAGGCGACATCGGCCGCGTGGTGGTGACGAGCCTGCACAACTTCGCCACGCCACTGATCCGCTACGAAGTCGGCGACTGCGCCGAGGTCGGCGCCCCCTGCCCTTGCGGGCGCGGTTTGCCGGTGCTCAAGCGGGTGATGGGCCGCTTCCGCAATCTGCTGACCCTGCCCAACGGCGAGCAGCGCTGGCCGAAGATGGGCTACGAGGAATTGCGCCGCGTCGCACCGGTGGACCTGATGCAGATGGTGCAGCACGGCCTGAACGACATCGAAGTGCGCCTGGTGCTGGCGCAACCGCTGACGTCGGAACAACAGGCGGCGCTCACGCGCTTCATCCAGCACAACCTGGGCCACGCCTTCACGCTGCGATTCAGCACTGTCGACACCATCCGCAGCACTGTCAACGGCAAGGTGGAGCAGTTCATCTCGATGCTCGGACGCACGAAGCCATGAATCGCCTCGACACATTCGCAACGCCGATCTGGATGCGGGACCTGTTGGAGCTCGAACCGCTGCGCCTGGCCTGGGTTGAACTCGTGCGCGAGCGACGGCGCCAGACACCGACCGCCGAACGAAGGTCCAACCGCGTTGGCTGGCAATCGAACGCGGATCTGTTGGACGGGCCCGAGCTGGCGCCACTGCGGCAGGCCCTGCTGGTCGCAGTGAAGGAGGCGCTCGGTGACCACGGCGTCAAGCCAGGCAGTCTGGTGCTCAACCTCAGTGGCTGGGCCAATGTGCACGAGCGTGGTGGCCACAACGTGCCGCATGTCCACGAAGGCTGCATCCTCAGCGGCACGGTCTACCTTCACGCTCCGCCCGGATCCGGTGCGCTCTACTTCGCCGACCCGCGGCCGGCCGCGCTGATGGAGGGATTCGCGCGGGTGCAGCCGGTGTCGTCGAGTGCGTCCCGGGGCTACACCAAGTTCGTCGTCGAGCCGCGCAACCTCTTGCTGGTGATGTTCCCGAGTTGGCTGTCGCATGGGGTCGAAACCTGCGAATGCGACGAGCGCATCAGCATCGCCTTCAACGTGCACCCCGCGCTCGCCCGGCCCTGAGCGGCGAACCCCTCAGCCGCGCGGATGATGCTGCGCATGCAGGGCGCGCAGGCGTTCGCGTGCCACGTGGGTGTAGATCGTGGTCGTCGAGATGTCGGCGTGGCCGAGCAGCATCTGCACCGCTCGCAGATCGGCGCCGTGGTTGAGCAGGTGGGTGGCGAAAGCATGGCGCAGCGTGTGGGGTGACAGCGGCGCAGCGATCCCGGCCGTGAGGGCATGGCGCTTGACCAGTTTCCAGAACATCTGACGCGTCATCGCGCCCCCGCGCGCCGTGACGAACAGGGCATCGCTGGTCTGGCCGCCCAGGATCGTCGCGCGCGCCTCGCCCAAGTAGCGCGTGAGCCAGCCATGAGCCTCTTCGCCGAAAGGTACGATGCGTTCCTTGGCACCCTTGCCCGTGACGCGCAGGGCACCTTCGGCCAGACCGATCTGCACCGTCTTGATCGTCACCAGCTCGCTGACGCGCAGGCCGCTGGCATACAGCAACTCGAGCATCGCGCGATCGCGCAGGCCGATGGGCTTGCCCACGTCGGGCGCGGTGAGCAGGGCCTCGACCTGGCTTTCCGACAGGGCCTTCGGCACGCGCAAGGCTTGCCGGGCATTGCGCAGGCGCAGCGTCGGATCGACGCTGACCAACTGCTCGCGCAGCGCCCAACGGTAGAAGCGCTTGAAGACCGTCAGGCGCCGGTTGCTGCTGGTGGCGCGCGACCCGGCGTGGCGAAAGGCGGCGTATGCCAGCAGGTCGCTCTCGCGCGCGGCATCGATATCGCCGCCCGTCTCACGCTTCAGCCAGCCGGCGAACAGTTCGAGATCGCGCCGGTACGCCGCCAGGGTATTGGGCGCGAGCCCGTCCTCGATCCACAGGGCATCGAGGAAGCGGTCGATGACCGCCGTCCCGCTCACTCCAGCACGAGCTTCTGCTGCGCCACGACCTTCTTGTAGACGTCGAACTCGGCCTGGATCTGCTGCGCGAACTGCTCCGGCGTGTTGAGGATCATCAGCGAGCCGGTGTCCTCGATGCGCTTTCTGACGTCGGGCAACTCCGCCGTCTTCTTCATCGCAGCGGCGATCTTGTCGACCACGTCCTTCGGCATGCCCTTGGGACCGAGCACGCCGTAGTAGGCCATCCGGTTCACGCCCTCGAGGCCGACTTCCTTGAAGGTCGGCACATTGGGCAACTGGGCCAGCCGCTGCGGCGCGGCTACCACGATCGGGATCAGGCGCCCGTCCTTGATGAAGGGCAGTGCCGAGGGCATGTTGTCGAAGATGATGGGCACCTGGCCGGCCACCGTGTCGTTGAGCGCCGGGCCGGCGCCGCGATAGGGAATGTGCGTGATGAATGTTCCTGTGAGGCTCTTGTAGAGCTCCATCTGCATGTGGCCGATGGCCGCGGTGCCCGAGCTGGCGAAGCTGTACTTGCCTGGGTTCTTCTTGATGACGTCGATGAAGGTCTTGTAGTCGCGCGCCGGGAAGCTGGGGTGCACGGCGATCACGTTGGGCGTCGCGGCGATGTTGATGATCGGCGTGAAGTCCTTCGTCGGGTCGTAGCCGATCTTGGTGTTGATCGCCGGGTTCGACGCCGTGGTCGACACCGTGGCCATGCCCAGGACATAGCCGTCAGCCGGGGACTTGATGACATCGAGCGCACCGATCGACCCGCCACCGCCGCCCTTGTTCTCGACCACCAGCGTCTGGCCGAGCGCGGCGCCGGCCTTCTCGGCGATCACGCGGGCGATGATGTCGGTGGTGCCACCCGGCGCGAAGGGCACCACCAGGCGCACCGGCTTGGATGGGTAGGCTTGCGCGGCGGCCATGGGTGCCAGGACAACCATTGCGAAAGCAGCGGCAGTGGTTCCGAGCAGCGTTCTCTTCATCATCGGTCGATCTCCTGGTGCGTCTGGGTAAAGAGGGAGGGTCACGGGCGCGATGGTCTCACGGGGCGGGCGCTAGGCAACAGGCCCGCCGAGCAAGCCGATCTTCAACTCCTGGTCGGTCGGCCGTTCGCCGACAAAAATGCGCAACAGCGCGGCGTACAGATCTTCGCCCGGGATCGGCGCACCGCGCGGCTTGTCGTTTAGCGCGAGCTGCATGCCACGGCCTGGCAGCCAGTCGATGTCGATGACGTCGCGCTTCTTGACCTTGCCGATCGCGCGCAGAAGGGCATCGAAACGCGCCATGCGCTCGGCCAGCCGCGCCAATTCGGCGGGCGGTGTGTTGCGCGCCACGCCCTTGTCGAAGGCCTTGACGAACTCTTCGGTGTCGACATCGAGCAACATCCGCAACTGGAGCCGCTTCGCGCCGCTGGCGGCAAGCACTTGCTGCGCCGAGCGCGCGCGCGCACTGAGATAGAGACCGGCGGCATAACCTTTGAGCCATGCCACCGCACGCAGGCCTACGCCGTTCAATTCGAGCGCCTGGCCGGCGACGGTGGTGGTGCCCGCAAAGGCCACACCTTCGACCTGGACCGGCGCCGCAGCCTGCGCCCCCACGCCGGCCCAAAGGACGGACCCGGCGGTCATCAGCAGGTGGCGACGCGAGAGGAGGGTGCGATTCGGCATTTCAGGTGCGAGTGTGAACCATCGATCGGCGTTCAACGCGCCAGCGCCTCCGTCGGACGACCCGCGCCATCGTCGCTGTCCTCGGCCAGTGCCCAGTCGATGTGCTCCTGCACCAGCGCCGACGCCCCCGCACGCCGTTCGAGCAGCGCCGCCCGCAGCGCAGCATCGCCGGTCTGGCGCAGCGCGTTGCCCAGCGCCACCGCCAGATTGCGCTGCCAGCGTTGGTAGCCGATGCGGCGGATCGCGCTGCCTTCGCTGCGTTGCAGGAACTGGGCTTCGTCCCAGGCCCAGAGCTGCAGCAGGCTGGGATCTCTGAAGGCATCGCGAACGTCGAAGGCGGGCAGGCTCGTGCGCCGGGCGTACTTGTTCCATGGGCAGACCAGCTGGCAGTCGTCGCAACCGTAGATGCGGTTGCCCAGCGCACGTCGGAACTCGACCGGAATCGGCCCTTCGTGCTCGATCGTCAGGTAAGAGATGCAGCGGCGTGCGTCGAGGCGGTAGGGGGCGACGATGGCCTGCGTCGGGCACACGTCGATACACGCCGTGCAGGTGCCGCAATGCGCGTCGACGGGGGGTGAGTGCGGCAGGTCGATGTCGACGAACAGTTCGCCCAGGAAGACCATCGAACCGCCTTCGCGCGACAGGGTCAGGGTGTGCTTGCCGCGCCAGCCCAGGCCGCTCCGGCTCGCCAACTCGACTTCCAGCACCGGCGCCGAGTCGGTGAAGACGCGGTGGCCGTAGGGTCCGATCTCGGCTGCCAGCTTGTCGGCCAGGGCCTGCAGGCGGGCGCGCAGGACCTTGTGATAGTCGCGGCCGCGCGCATACAGCGAGATAGCTGCCGCCCGCGGGGTGGCCATCCGCTGCCACTCCAACGCCTGCCAGCCGTCGTCGAGCGTGCGCGGCAGGTAATCCATGCGGGCGGTGATGACACACAGCGTGCCGGGCACGAGTTCGGCCGGGCGCGCGCGCTTGCTGCCGTGGCGTGCCATGTAGTCCATGGTGCCGTGCTGACCGGCGGCCAGCCAGGCGGCCAGGCCCGGTTCGGCGGCCTCCAGGTCCACGCCGGCCACACCGATCTGGGAGAATCCAAGCTCCTCGGCCCAAGCGCGCAGTTTGCCGAGCAATTGCGCACCGTCGATCGAAGCATGGTCGTGTTGACGCATCCGCCGATTCTAGAAACCCGCATCCATCACTGGCCCGACGAAGCGGCCTGCGCGGCATTCGCCCGGCAATTGGCCGCCTTGCCAGCGCTGCGCCTTGGCGCTTTCATCACGCTCAGTGGCCCCCTAGGTGCCGGCAAGACCAGCTTTGTGCGGCATCTGCTGCGCGCGCTCGGCGTGCAGGGACGCATCAAGAGCCCGACCTTTGCGGTGCTCGAGCCGTACGCCGTTGGCGCCCTGGCTTTGTCGCACTTCGACTTCTACCGCTTCAGCGACCCACGAGAGTGGGTCGATGCCGGCTTTCGCGACGTCTTCGCCGCACCCGGCCTGAAACTCGCCGAATGGCCGGAGAACGCCGCCGCGATGTTGCCGGTGGCCGATTGGCAGATGGAACTCGAGGTGCTCGACGGTGACCAACGCCGGGTGACCGTGCACGCCCTCACCGAATCTGGCCGGCGGATGTTGGCCGACCTGGCATGACGCGCCGCCGTGCACTGAAGCAACTCGGCGGCGGCGTCGTCCTGCTCCTGCAGGCGCCGGGATTGGCCTTCGGTGCCGAGATCGTCGCGGTGCGCGTCTGGCCCGCGGCAGACTACACCCGGGTGACGATCGAGTCGGACGTGGCCCTGGTCGCGCGCCACACCCTGTTCAGCGCTCCCGAGCGCCTGGTGATCGATGTCGACGGCCTCGAACTCAGCCCGCAACTGCGCGAACTGGTCGGCAAGGTGCGCGCCGATGATCCCTACATCGCCGGCGTGCGCGTCGGGCAGTACCAGGCGCGCGTGGTGCGCCTGGTGATCGATCTGAAGCAGGCCGCCGCGCCGCAAGTGTTCACGCTCACGCCGGTGGCCGCCTACCGGCACCGCCTGGTGTTCGACCTGCACCCGAGCGAAGCGCGCGACCCGCTGCTGGCGCTGTTGCGCGACAAGGAGCAGGCCGAGCGCGAGGCGGCCAGCGCCGTGCGCGACGCACTGGGCGAACTCATCGGCCGCGTCGAGAACGGGCAAGGTCGAACACCTGAGCCTGCGGCCTCGACACCTGCGACGCAGACCAGCGTACCGAAGCCGCCCTCGGCCGAGACGATCCGCAGGGTCGAGCGCCTGATCATCGTCGCGCTCGATCCGGGCCACGGCGGTGAAGACCCGGGCGCGGTCGGTCGCGCGGGCCTGCGGGAGAAGGACGTGGTGCTGGCGGTGGCGCTGCAATTGCGTGACCGCCTCAATGCCCAACCTGGCATGCGCGCCTTCCTGACTCGCGATGCCGACTTCTTCGTGCCCCTGGCCGAACGTGTCAAGAAGGCGCGCCGCGTGCAGGCCGACCTGTTCGTGTCGATCCATGCCGATGCCTTCATCAACCGGGAAGCGCGCGGCGCCAGCGTCTTCGCGCTAAGTTCGGGTGCGGCCACCAGCACGGCCGCGCGCTGGATCGCCAACAAGGAGAACGCCGCCGATGTGGTCGGCGGCGTGAACGTCCATGCCGGCAGGGACGCGAATGTGTTGCGCACCCTGCTCGACATGAGCACCACGGCGCAGATCAAGGACAGCCTGCGCGTCGGCCACGAGGTGCTCGGCCAGCTCGACCGGGTCGGGCGCCTACACAAGCCGCACGTCGAGCAGGCCGGCTTCGCCGTATTGAAGGCGCCCGACATCCCGAGCATCCTGGTCGAGACCGCCTTCATCTCCAATCCCGACGAAGAAGCCAAGCTGGCCGACCCGGATTACCGCAAGCAGCTGGTCGAGGCCCTCACCACCGGCATCAAGCGCTACTTCGCGAAAAACCCGCCGCTGGCGCGCAATCGGCAGCTATAGCGGCACCCGGCTCGCCGGCCGGGCGGGCCATGCCTACACTCGCACCATGCCGTCGCCCGTTGCCGATGTCGCCGTGCGCCACCTGCGCCAGATCCTGCTCTGGCCGCTGCGCCTGATCCCGGCCCGCGACAGCAGCGGCCCGCACCGCACGCCCTGGCAGGTGCTGCGTGACATGGGCGAGGCTTCACCCTGGCGCGAGTCGGTTGACGAGTACACCGGCGACAAGGCCAGTTTCCACGAGCGCCACTACAACGAGTTCGTGACCTTCCTGCCCTATGTGCAGCGCTTCCTCTACGGCGACGGCCGTTCGGCGCGCAACGCCGCCGGGCGCGATGCCAGCTCGCCGATGCGCGTCTTCCGTCGCCATGACGTAAAGCGGGTTCGTGTGGTGGCGCGGCCGGGCGATGCGCCGCTCACGCTCGACGTGGTGCATGTCGACCTGTATTTCTTCTTCGACGTCGATGTCGTCCTGCTGAACGTCGAGGTCGGTGCCGACAACCTGACGCTCCCGCAGGCGCACGAACAGCTCTACCGCTTCGGCCGCGGCTACCCGGCCGGCTGGGATGCCAGCGGCCTGGCGCAGCACACCATGGCCCAGGTCGACTGGCTCGGCGCTGACGATCGCGTGCTGGCCAGCTCCGACGCCCAGCAGCGCGATGCCTTCCTGGCGCACGTGTGCGAGCACCGCGCGCCACGCACCGCGGCGCACTGGAGCTTCCTGCTCGAACCCCTGGTGGCCGACCACTCCGATGAGCCCGGCCCGCTACGCTACCGTCAGATCGAGTACTACCGCATGCCGATGATGGGCTACCTGGCGCTGGACGACCCGCGTGCCCTGAGCCGCAATGACTTCATCCGGCTGGGCCTCGTCACTGGCGCCAGCGCGGCCGGCAGCGAACTGCCCTACGCTGCCGATCACCTGGCCGACTTCGAAGCACGCTTCTGCTACGACCGCTTCTGGGCCGATGCCGGGCCCGCGCCGAACACGCGCTACCTGTGCAGCGGGCACGCCCTGATCGTCGTCGGCGATGCCCGCGCCGCCTACTACGGCTGCGGCGACCGCGGCGTGCTGGCGCAGTTCAGGCACCAGCACTTCCTGCTGTTCATGATCGCGCACTTCCAGAAGGCGGCGCTGTTGATGATGTCGGACCGCCTGGTCGAGGCGCTCGAAAAGCTCGATGTCGGCGACGCACCGAGCGTGCGGCGCTTCAAGCGCTCGATCCGCAACAGCTTCGAAGGCTTCCTGCGCTTCACCCACCGCTACTGGTTCCACGAAGTCTCGGAGCAGGCCCAGGTGCGTGCGCTGTTCCACATGGCATCGCACCACCTGGGTCTGGATGCGCTCTATGCCGAGGTCAAGGAACGCGTGGCCGACATGAACAGCTACCTCGACGCCGACAGCCTGCGCCGCCAGGCCAACACCGTCGTGCGTCTGACCGTCGTCACGATCCTCGGCCTGATCGGCACCGTGACGACGGGCTTTCTCGGCATGAACCTGCTGGCCGAAGCCGAGGCGCCGCTGTCGCGCAAGCTGGTGGTGTTCGCTGCGGTGTTCGTCGCAACCATCGCACTCACGGCTTACACGATGGCCAAGTCCAAGGGCCTGTCGGACTTCCTGGATGCGCTGTCGGACGAACGCTTGTCGGTCTGGATGAAGGTCAAGGCGCTGCTGGGCGTGTGGCGGCGGCGCGTCGAGTAAGCACCGCGCGCGCACCCGTCAAGCCAGACGCAGGTCCCAGTGCTGCCCGACCAGGGCCTTGCCGAAGGAGTGGTGCCGCTCCTCCTTCACCAGCACGAAGCCGACGCCTTCGTAGATGTGGCGCGCCGCGCCGAGCACATCATTGGTCCACAGGGTCAGGGTCCTGTAGCCCTTGGCGCGGGCAAAGCGGATGCACTCGTCAACCAGGCGCTGGCCAATGCCCTGGCCACGGGCCGAGGGCTCGACGTACAGCAGGCGCAACTGCGCCACGCGTGCGGACTTGCGCACGACGAACACCCCGCCCACCGTGCCGCCGTCCTGCTCGGCGACCCAGCAGCGCTCCCAATCCGGATCGAACTCGCGCACGAAGCGTGCGGCGATCTCTGCCACCAGGGCCTCGAAGCTCTGGTCCCAGCCGTACTCCTGGGCGTAGAGCAGGCCCTGGCGGTGCGCGATCCAGCCGATGTCGCCGGTGCGGTGGGCGCGCAGCA
>JAZKIW010000032.1:0-13968 GCA_040384625.1 Pseudomonadota bacterium
CGTCAGCCTTGCACAACTGGTCGTACTCCTTGAACAACGCCTTCACTTCCTTGTGGTCGTTCGTCAGCATCACGATTGCGTTGTTCGCCTTCGGTACCGACTTGGTAGCGGCGGTCTTGCGAGTGGATGTCTTGGCAGTGCTCATGGGCGTGCTCCTGGCAGCGGGTGAGAGTGGGACTTGCTCGAGGCAATCGACGCGCCTGGCGGGATTGGCACCTCGCACCGAACTCGATGCTGCATCGATGGAGGCGGGCGCACCGCTTGCCATCGGAAGGCACCGTTGGCGACGGGCTTGGTCTGACGCTCGACCCGCGACCGCGCGCTTGCTGCTGTCGCAAACGGACGGAGACGGTCGGTGACCGGGAGGTGGTCACGGCACAATGGAAGAGGCGCTATGAAGACTTTGCTTCTCGTTCGGCACGCCCAGGCTGGTCACCACGATCCGACCCTGCTGGACCGAGATCGCCCACTTGACGATCTTGGCAGGCGCGATGCGCCCAGGATGGGCGAGCTCTTGACCACGCGAGACGTCAGGCCTGAATTGATGATGTCGAGTCCAGCCCTCCGCGCGCTGACGACAGCGCAAATTCTCGCCGAAGAACTGGGCCACGACAGCAACGCCATCGTCGTCGACGAACGGTTGTATGCCAGTAGCCTGGGCGAATTGATCACTGTCATTCGCGAACTAGATAACAGTCTTCAGTGCGTGATGCTCGTTGGTCACAACCCCGAATTCACCGACCTTGCGCGCTACTTTTCAAGCGAGATCGTTGACATGCCCACTAGCGCCATCGCTGAGTTCAGCTTTCACACGACGGTATGGTCGGATGTCGGCAGGGTCGAACCGGTCCGGGCGAGTCTGGACCATCCCAGGAAGTCGCCGAAGTAGCCCAGCTCAGAGTGAGATTCGAAGAGCGCGCCACCGTCAGGATCACGAAGTCATTTCGAAAGTCCTAGCGCCCCTCTTGCTGAAGGACGTCCGCCACCCCACGCATCTGGAGGACCATGCCACCTCGCATCAGTAGCGCTAGATCGGCTCTGCGCAGGACAATGGCACCATGACTTCATTCGCCTGGCTTGGCAGGCTCCGGCGCCATCCATCGGCAGTGTTGCTTGCCGTGCAGTTGGCAGGGATGCTGCTGTACCCCCTCATTGAAGGCACGGACGCTGGGCGTATCGGCTTTGGGGCGTTCGGGGTCTTGGTGCTGGTCGTCACTGTCGGATTGGTGCGGCGTACCCCGGGACTCACGTGGGTGTCTGTGTGCATCGCGTTGCCGGCCATTGCGATGCAAGCAATGCAATCGATGTTGGGTATGACCTGGCTGCTGCCATGGTCGGCTGCACTGGAGTCCGTGTTCTATTTCTACGCAGCGGGCAGCCTCATTGCATACATGATGGCCGATCGCCGAGCGACGACGGACGAGTTGTTCGCTGCAGGTGCGACGTTTACGTTGCTGGCCTGGGGTTTCGCCTATCTCTATGTGTTGATGCAAGCGCTGCAGCCCGGCTGTTTTGCTGCCGCGGTGAACTCCCACTTGCAGCGCACTTGGACCGAGTTGCTCTATATGAGCTTTGCACTCCTGTCGAGCACTGGCATTGGCGATGTCATACCGCTAAGCACCCATGCACGGATGCTGGCTGCGGTGGAGATGTTTGTCGGCGTGATGTACCTTGCCGTAGTCGTGTCTCGGCTGATTGGCCTCACATTGCAAGAGCGCCAAGGCCTCCCAGCCAAAGACGCTGGGCCGTAGGACATACCCATTGCATGGGCGAGACCGGACGAAAACCGCCTGCGTTTGCACTGTCAGCGCAGAGCCCGATCCCAGCTCGCCCAGGCCTTGCAGCCCGTGTCAGCTGACCCCGGAGCATCCGTGTCAATTAGATGGCTCGGGGCTCGCAGTCTTCTTGAGTGGGTCTTCGGTCGGCCGCAAGATAGCCAAGAGGTCGGAGGTGGTGCGAAGGATCAGTTGAGCCCCCGCGTTGCGGAGTTCGGCCTCGGTGCCGAAGCCGCACAACACACCCACCGTCTGGGCCCCTGCTGACGTGCCGGTTCTGATGTCGATGGTCGTATCCCCGATCATCAGGCAATCCCGCGGCAACACGCCCATCGCAGCGGCGGCAAACAGCAAGGGCTCGGGGTGAGGCTTCATGCGGCGCGTAGTCTGCGCCCCGATGACGGCCACAAAGTGCTGCCTCACCTCGTAGTGCTCAAGAAACCTCTCTGTGCGGGGCGCTGCGCCGGTGGAGATCGTGCACATGGGGAAGTCGCTGGCGAGCGCGTCGATCATCTCTTTCACGCCCGACATCATCTCGTGCGGAACCTCGTCCGTGGCTTGCAGGTTGCGGGTGTGGCCCGGATCACCGCCCCGCTGCCTGACCGCACTTAACCGCCTTCGCAGCGCTGAGACCGGCACATCCAGACCGAGCTCGTCAAGCTTGGAGTAGGCGGCGTTGACCGGGGTTTCGGCAGCCATGACTGCCTGTCGCGCCATCCGTTCGGCACGGCGGCCGCTGACCAGAGGCAAGGCATCCAGCAGGTCCGCCAATCTGGCCACGATGTGGTCGTCGGTATCGGCGAGCGTGCCGTCGATATCGAAGCAGAGCGCGCGGACCAAGGATGGGTCGAACCGCATGGTGCAAGCGAGCTTATACATCGCCCCGAGTCCGCACCATTCCAGGAGACCGCGTGCGGACGCGTGACCTCACGCCAAGTGCCTGTCGGAGGCGAACTACAGCCGCATGACGCGCAGTTGGCATGCCGCTTGCCCCCACCTGCTCGCCGGCATGCGCATGGATCGGCGTAAGAGACCCCCACAACCTACATCCTGGAGAACCTTCATGGCAGCAAACCAACCGCATACCAAACGTGACGTTGGTGGACAGGGCGATAAGTCCAAGGACACCGGTGGAACCCCGGCGAAGAACCAACCCGGGAAACCCTCCGAAACGGCAGGCGCAAAAGGCAAGAAGGACTCGGGCGGCAACAAGTAGGACACCAACATGAACGACGGAAACGCAAAGTCTCTCAAAGACCTGGCGAAGGCGATGGGGGACATCGACTTCGCGATGCTGACCACGCGTGCGGAAGATGGGCGCATGACATCGCGGCCGATGAGCAACAACGGCGAGGTCGAGTATGACGGTGACTCCTTCTACTTCACCTGGGACCACTCTCAAATGGTCAAGGACATTGCCGCTGAGGCCAACGTCGGACTCACGCTGCAGGGAAGAAAGGGGCTGTTAGGCGCGCCGCCGCTGTTTGTGGCCGTCGAAGGTCTCGCCGAAGTCATTCGTGACAAGGCGGCCTTTGCCGCACACTGGAACTCGGACATGAACCGTTGGTTCAAGCAAGGCGCGGACACACCGGGTGTCGTGATGATCAAGGTCCGCGCTGCGCTTGTTCGGTACTGGGATGGGGATGACGAGGGCGAGTTGACACCCTAGGTGCAATCTGGAGTAGAAGAGGGCGAGTCGTTTCCCAATGCCAAGTAGGCCCGCAAAGAGGAACTGACGATGGCCGATGCGGCTGACTGCGTGCAAATCCACGCTGCTGTTGCTCCCGGCGGGTTGAGTCTCGGGTCACGGAGGTCATTTAGTGGATAGCAACACCACAACAGCACAACTGGCCAATATTGCCGCGGACTGCAGTCCTCCCGCTTCCGCGTCTGTCAAGGTGCTCGTGGTGGACGACATAGAGGACAACCTACTGACGACGCACGCGCTGCTGGCACGGCCGGGCCTCGCCGTGCTCGTTGCTGGCTCTGCTGCCGCGGCGCTCGATGTACTAGGGCAACATGACGTGGCGTTGGCACTCTTGGACGTTCAGATGCCCGAGGTCAACGGCTTTGAACTGGCTGAGCAGATGCGTCGCAACGACCAGACGCGCAGCGTGCCGATCATCTTCATGACAGGCAACGGAGTTGACTCGTCCCACACCTTTCTCGGCTACGAGGCTGGGGCGGTGGATTTCCTTTTCAAGCCCATCGACCCGCGTGTGCTCGAAAGCAAGGTGGGGGTTTTCGTGGAGCTCTACCGGCAGCGCCAACTGCTTCGGGAGCGTAACGCCGAGCTTGAGCGACTGCTTCAGCTCAACCAAATCATGGCCGAGGAACTTCGTAAAGCGCACGGTGAGGCGGTGCAGGAGGCGCACACCGATGCATTGACCGGCGTGTCGAATCGGCGTCACATCATGCAGCTAGGAGCTGTGATGCTCAACGATCGGCGGCGGCAAGCGCAACCGCTCAGCCTGGCGATCCTCGATTTGGACCACTTCAAGGCCATCAACGACACATACGGGCACCACATTGGCGACACAGTGCTCCGTCACTTCTGCATGCACGTTCGTCACCAAATACGCCCCTCTCACATACTGGGACGACTTGGCGGCGAAGAGTTTCTGCTTCTCATGCCGGGGACGCAGCTGGTCGATGCTGAAGTGGTCATGGAGCGCGTGCGCCAGACACTTGAGTCTCACGCGGGCGTCACATATACCTTTTCCGCCGGGATGGCGGAGGCCGGTGCAGGCGAACTGCTACCAGCCATCGTCAACCGGGCCGACAACGCGCTTTACGAAGCCAAACGAGCTGGCCGCGATTGCAGTGTGACCAGTGCGGCGCCGCTATAACGGAGACAAGCGGCGCTTCCTTCCTCAGCCGTTTGACCGTCACCAGCGCCCGCGGCAGAGGGCGACCCGGTCTCCAACGCCGAGCTGATGCGCTCTGCATGGCCCGGGCTGGTGGTCGAGGACAGCAACTTATGGTTCAGGTCACCGTCCTACGCAAGCTCCTTGAGCTCGTGCTGAGCCCACCGAAAGGCCCCGGCGGAGGCTCGAAACCTATGCCTGACGGTAGCAGACCCGAGCCGGGTGGCTGGAATCGGATGATCGCGCAAACCAGCAGTCTCGAGGGCGACGTGGATGCCTTGAGGATGACCCAGGTCAAGTTCCGGAGCGACATCGTGGCGGGACCGGGCGGTCGGCAAATCATGGTGGAGGACCCGTCCGGCAACCCGGTGGGACTGTTCGAGCCAGCCCCCGAGTCCTTTTAAGCCCGAGGGCGCTCAGGTCCCTTCAGTACCGAGCCCTGCCTCCGGACATGTCGAAGATGGCACCCGTGTTGAACTGACTCGCTTCACTGCACATCCAGGCCACCAGCTGGGCTACCTCGCCGGCACTGCCAAGGCGACCTGTGGGGCTGTCCTGGACCATGCGGGCCACGACTTCAGCCCCCAGGCCGCGAATCATGTCGGTATCAATCGGACCAGGCGCTACACAGTTGACGAAGACGTTGTCCTTGGCCACCTCCCGGCTCAGTGCCTTGGTGAACGCAATGACGCCTGCGCTGGCCGCCGAGTAAGCCGTCAATCCGGCCAGACCTTCCTTTCCAGCCAGCGAGCCGAGATTGATGATCCGGCCTGATCTTTGGCGCAACATGGTGGGAAGGACTGCCTGAGTCACCTGCAGCGTGCCCACCAGGTTGACCTCCAAGATTCGGCGCCACCCGGTTGCACTTTGATCGATGAATGGCGTCAGCCCACCCAGGTATCCAGCTGAGTTGATCAGCAGGTCGATCGATTGGTCTGTACCGATCTTCGCAAGCCCACTGCGGATGCTGTCTACGTTGGTGACATCGATGACCGATGTGCGAACGCTCGCGACATCAACGGGGTTTAGATCCCAGGCGACAACGTCAGCGCCGCTTTGCACCAGGAGCTCTGCGATCGCTTTGCCGATCCCTTTGGCCGCTCCAGTGACGATTGCGAACTTGCCGTTGAGATCATAGGTGTTGGCCATGACGCGCTCCAAGTGGCGATGATCTTACAAATCCGTTCATACACAGGTGCGCTCTCCCTCCGCCTGCTTCGTGGAGACCCCCCTAACGCGCCGGACTCCTGATCTGGCGAACAGCGGGCGACCGCAGTAGATTGAGCGCGACAAAGACAAATGGCCTAAGGAGACGAGATGAAGGCTGTCCTCTTGGCTGCGGCTACCGCGGCACTTGCGCTTCAAAACTTGCTTCCCTTGTCGGCTGAGGCGCAACCGACGCCTGACCCGGAAACGCGGCGACTACAGGATGCGGAACGGCAGCGCAACAACATCTACCGCGCCTGGTCGCCAGATCCGGCCACCGGTCGCCTGGCCGCGATCAGCTTCCACGGCTCCTTGCTGGAGTCGAACAACGAGGCCGGCTGGCTGGTGCTCGAGCTGGACGCCGCGGGTGTCGCGAAGCTCCAAGCGTTCGGTTTTCGGCTGGAGCGAGCAGACGACTTCATTGCTCGGCGCGACCGAGTTCTAGACACGCTGCAGGCCACCACGGCGGCAAAGCGCAAGGTGGACGCACGCGCTGCGGACGCCACGATACAGTCGATTCCAAACTTCAGCTGCTACGAGACGGTCGAGGAGACTTACACGGCCGCCGCGGGCATGGCGGTCTCGAAGCCAAACCTCGCCACCTGGATCGATATTGGCGACTCCTGGGAGAGAGGGGCCCTCGGCGCGGGGTACGACCTCGGCGTGCTGAAGCTGACAAACAGCGCCACCCTTGGCAACAAGCCCAAATTGTTCGTCCAGGCCGCGATCCACGCGCGGGAATACACGACGGCGCCGCTCACGCTCGCATTTGCGCGCTGGCTGGTTGACGGGTACGGCATCAATGCGGATGCCACGTGGATCCTCGACCATCATGAGGTGCACCTGCTGCTGCAAGCCAATCCTGACGGCCGCAAGAAGGCCGAGACCGGCCTGCTGTGGCGCAAGAACACCAACACCGCCTACTGCAGCGCGAACAGCGACCTGAGAGGCGTGGACCTGAACCGCAACTTTGGGTACACGTGGAACTCAACGAATGGCGTCGGTTCCAGCGGCTTTCAGTGCGACGTGACCTACCGCGGCCCGAGCGCTGCCTCTGAGCCGGAAACGCAAGCGATTGAGGCTTACGTCCGCAGCCTGTGGGCTGACAGGCGTGGCAACGGCTTGACAGACCCGGCGCCAGGTGACACCAGTGGCATCCACATCGACTTGCACAGTTTCAGCGAGTTGGTGCTCTGGCCGTGGGGCACTACGCAGACACCCACCGGGAACGGCGCGGCGCTGACGACGCTTGGCCGCAAGCTTGCGTTCTTCAACGGCTACACGCCGCAGCAGTCCATTGGTCTGTACCCCACTGACGGCACCGCTGATTCGGTCAGCTATGGCGAACTCGGTGTCGCAGCGCTCACGATCGAAATGGGCACCTCATTCTTTCAATCTTGCAGCGACTACAGCAGCAAGATCGCCCCGACCAACCTATCCGCGCTGATCTATGCCGCGAAGGTTGCGCGCACCCCTTACCTCACGCCTAGCGGCCCAGACGTGCTGGCTCTGGCGCTGGGCGGTGGTGCGTCCTCCAACAGCGGCGTTCCCGCTGGCACGCTGGTGAATATCACGGCCACGGCGACCGACGAGCGCTTTGCAAAGGGCAGCAAGGAGCCGACGCAGCCGATTGCCGCGGCTGAGGCCTACATCGACATACCGCCTTGGGTCAGCGGTGCGGTCCCAATTTCTTTGGTCGCTGCAGATGGGTCTTTCGGCGGCGATGCCGAGAGCCTGAGCGGGACCATCGCGACTGGCGGACTTGCCGCGGGACGACATGTCGTCTTCGTGCGAGCGCAGGACGCGGGTGGCACGTGGGGCCCGACCAGCGCTGTGTTCCTCAACATCGGTCCTATTGCGGCGCCGTCCCTGTCGTTGACCCTGGCTGAGGGCGGCAAGAACAAGAGGCTGTACGTGGACCTCGCCTGGAGTGGCTCAGGCGGCGACGTCGTAGACGTGTACCGCAGTGGCACTTTGGTGCTGACAACTGCCAACGATGGCGCTGAGCGCATCGCCACCGGAAGTGGCACCTGGACTTTCCAGGTCTGCCCGTCCGGGGCCACAACCGGCTGCTCGGCCACGCTGTCAGTCACGCAGTCGCCTTGACCGGCGACAAACTCCATCAAGGCTCGAGCGGAGAGGCGCCGACGATAGTCAGTGCTTTGCGCTCACTTCCAACGCCGCTATCAGGTAGTCAACCTGCACCAAGAACTCCTCGCGGGAAGCGTGCGGGGCACGCGTGATCAGTGCGGAGGACCGAGCCGCAAGCTCCTTGTCCCCAGCCATGCGAGCCCACCTCCGCACCTCGCAATAGGCCAGCAACGCGAGGCGTCCCATGTCGGCGCTTCTGCGCGCATGGCGCAGGTCTCCAAGCAGATCATCGAGCCCAAGCAGCAAGGCCTGCGACAGAGCGCCCCGGTGCTTTTCCTGCGGCGTCGACAAACACTTCCCGTCGGGATGGGGTGCAGCTGGGAGGACGTTGGCTTGACTCAAGTGTTGACTCGCTGTGGTGCGCTGCAGCATGATTCAAATCTACTCCGTCAACGACCAAAAGCAAGCACAAATTGCTGCGATGCAACAATTTTGAGCTGAAGCCTCTAAGAGACACGCTTCACGGGGACTAGGCCCATGTCAGCAACGGCTGAGGAAGAGCTGACAGCTCAGGCCCGTACCTGCTGGCGCTGCTGTGGCATGCCGCTTGCCCCAGTCGGGTCAGTCCACACGCCCTGCAACCACTACCTGACAGATCGCCATGGTTGAAGTCCTGCTGACCTTCCTCTTTGGTGCGGAGTTTGACGAAGCGCGCATTCGCCAGGTCTCGGAGACGGGCCAAGGGGAGGCCAAAACCACGCCGGGTCTTCGCTCCAAGAGATTGATGATCGATAGGGCAAATTGCGGGGCCGTACTTCTCTATCTCTGGGATTCCGAGGACACCGCTCGGGACTTCTTTTCACTGGACCGCGTAGAACTGATCACGGCGCTGTACGGCGTCAGGCCGACCATCCAGTTCAACAGTCAAGTGAAGACAATCGTGGTGCCGAGACCGGCAGCAGACCGGGCTTAAGCACAGAAGGCGGAGCGCTCTCCGCGGCCCGCACAGGGCGGTTAGAAGACTTCGCCAACGTGGATCCCCACTCCCGTGCGCCTATCGCGCGATCGTGCTTGGCGAGCAGGGGTGACTGGTTGGGCGGCACGATGAGCATTGCAACAATGACGCCACCTATACGAATCAATAGCTTGGGCCTTTCTGGTTCAAGACGTGTAAAGGAAGCCGTCTAGGAGGTCTCGACGGCGCGAACGCTGGGCTTGTGAAGCGCTCATGCGGCTTGAGCGTTGGAGATCGGTCGCGAATCAACGAGGTGTTGGCAGTTCGCCCGACCCTGGCGAGCCCTGTACCTAAGCGCCCCTTGGCAGAAACTGACGCCTTCCTCCCCAGCGCCGTTTGATGCGGCTGTCAGCAGCAGACGTCAGCCCTAGAGGTTTTCCGTGTGCGCGGACTGACCAGGTGCTGACATACAGGTTCTCGGCAGGAGAGAGCTGTCGGAGTCTGCGGGAACTAATGGCAGACAGCCTATAGTGGAAGCCGACCCGATTCGGCCCCCCCTGGAAGAGATGATGGCGCGTGGCAAGCGCCGTTGAAAACTGGGGCGTATCGAGTCGCTCGCTCACTTCTGTACTCGAACGCCCGCCGAGGCAGGGAAGGATCCAGCATGTCGCACGTGGTCTTCGTACTTAACGGCTCTAACCTCAACATGCTGGGGAAACGGGAGCCCCATCTGTATGGCACGACAACACTGGCCCAAGTGAAGTCGAGGTGCGAGCAGCTGGCACCGAAGTTGGGCCTGGCGTGCGACTTCCGGCAGACGAATCACGAAGGAGTGCTGGTGGATTGGATCCAGGAGGCATTCGATCGCGAGGCCGCCGTCATCATCAACCCTGCTGGCTTTTCTTTCGACTGCATTCCGGTGCTAGATGCTCTGAAACTGCTGACGAAGCCTCTCATCGAGGTACACATCACGAACATCCATCAGCGCAGCGTCCACTATCAGGAGTCATATGTCTCACTGGTGGCGAACGGCGTGATCTGTGGACTGGGTGCCGGCGGCTATTTGCTCGCGCTTCGTGCCGTGTCGGAAGCACTCGGGTTGACACAGGTTGACTTCGTAGAGGCGTAGTGGCGCCCGACTACCGCCGTGGTGTCCCCGGTCTTCTTCGAGCGAAGTGACTATCCTGCGAAGCGTTGCTCTTGCAGGCCAGGCACGTCGACTTTGACAGCTAGCACCGAACCTGCAAACGGCTCAGTCCGCAGCTGATCGTCAGACAGAAACTTGCGCGCAGTGGTGATGTAAAGCGTGCGCAGATCTGCACCACCGAGGCAGACGCAGGTCGGATTCGTGACCGGCAACGAAATCGTTCGATCGACGCGACCGTCGGGCGTGTAGCGCACCACGCGACTGCCGGCAAAAATCGCCGTCCACACGCCTCCTTCGGCATCGACGCAGGCGCCGTCGGGGCGCTCACCTTGCTCGCGGTAATCGACGAAGATGCGACGCTTGGAAAGTGCACCGGCTGTGAGGTCAAGGTCGAACGCCCACGTCAAAAAGCGACGCGTGTCCGAAAAGTACAGCGTGCGCTGATCGGGCGCAATCGCGCAGGTGTTGGAGACGATCACGTCGCCGAACTGGCGCGTGACTTGCCCGTCCGGGTCGACTCGATAAAAAGCGCCGGCTGGACGTGCCAGACCATTGTCCATAGTACCCAGCCAAAGGCGACCCAAGGCGTCGCAGCGGCCGTCGTTGAGTCTGGTGTCCGCCTGCGGCGACTCCACTTCGCATAGCCATGTGAGTCGCCCACTTTCAAATTCGAACGTGTGCAATGTGCTGTCCAACGCAATGACGACTCCAAGGCTGCTACGCAGGGCAAGCGAACCGAGCGCTCGTGCCTCAAAGCGGAAGCTATCGCATCGGCCACTTGCGGGGTGGTGCCGGTGCAAGGTTGCGCGGTCGATGTCAAGCCACAGTAGCGACTGGGTCCGCACGCACCACAGTGGCGTCTCGCCGAGCACGTCCTCCGAAGGTACGGCCTGCATGATCAGCGGCATCGCGAGTGTCCTCAGCGCCGAACGATCCGCCGCGTCGTTTCCGGTACTGCACCGTCGATGCGGTTGCCCCAAGTACCGAGGTTGGCCGACTTCAGCAGCGACGATGCCTGGCCGGAGAGGGCAAGTTCGCTGGCCACGCCCAAGAGGTCTGGACCAAACTGGCGCATGCGAGCCTCGGTCAGCCGCACTGACGGCCCCGCAACGATCACGACGCCGGTCGCCCGTTCTCCCTGGCGCTGCACAGGTGCGGCCATCGAGCTCATGCCAGCGGCATAGGTGTCGCGCACCATGCTGTACCCGCGCTTGCGATGCTCTTGCAACATCTTCAGAAGCGCCCGCAGCGTCGTTGGGGCGTTCGGGCCGAAGCGGGCGCGCTCCCCCATACCCTGGCGAGTGACGGCCTGGGCGGCATGCTCTTCGCTCAAGGTCATGAGCCAGGCGTGCCCGGCGGCGCTGCACGACAGGTTTAGATCGATACCCATGTCAGGGTCGTAACGCAGGCCCGAACGAGACCCCTGGGCCTTTGCGACCAGCATCAGGCGCTGGCCGTCGACGATCGCCAGCCGGACCAGTTCTTCGGTGGTACGCGCGAGCCGTTCAAGCACTGGTTGCGCGATGTCGACCACGCCGGACTTGCTCAGGTAGCTCAGGCCCATCGAGGCGAGTTTCGTGGTCAGCGCGTAGTTGCCACGCTGTGGCATGGCCCGGACGTAGCCGTAACCGATCAGTTCCTGCAGCGTCCGATGGCAGCCGCTCCGCAGCTGGTTGAGATCGGTGGCGATGGCAACAAGCGGTGCGCCATCGGGATGCGCCGTTAGGTACTCCAGGATGGCTAGCGACTTCTCGAGGGCTCCGCTCATTAAGTGCACTTACTCCGGGGAATGGGTACGAACTTCAAATGTTGAACGTCTTTCGACATGATGCACTGTTGGGTCAAGAATCATTCAAATTCTGAAAGCTTTCGCGAAATCATGCCAACGTCGCAATGGCTCTGGCAATCTGCACGCCTTTCCGCGCGGCAGCGGCAAGTGGTGACGGAGCGGATCGATGGCCTTGTTGGGGTCTGGGGTAATCGCTATGTGGTGGCACGTGCCTGGCGAAGCACGGGGCGAGTTCGAGGACTGGCATGCGCACGAGCACTTTCCGGAGCGCTTGAGTGTTCCGGGCTTTCGACGCGCTTCGCGCTGGAGCAGCGTTGACGGCGCCGGCGGCGTTTTTGTCATGTACGAGCTCGAAAACTATGAGGTCCTATCGTCACCGCCGTACGTCGATCACCTGAACGCGCCGACGCCTTGGTCGACGAAGATGATGCCGTACCACCACGGCATGGTGCGCAGCCAGTGCCGCGTTCTCGAAACCTGCGGCGGCAGCCTGGCGGCCCATGCGCTGACGCTGCGCTTGTCGCCCGTTCCTGGCCGCGAAGGGGCCCTGCGCACGACACTCGCATCACTCGTCGGTTCGCTGGCGACCCGCCCCGGCCTGACGGGCGCCTACCTCGCAAGACACGAGCGACCGCCGATTGCCGCGACAACGGAGCAGAGGATTCGCGGCAAGGATCGCGAGGCAGACTGGGTGCTCGTGGTTAGCGGCTATGACATCACTGCCCTCGAGGCACTCACCTCCGATGAACTCTGGGATGACTCTCTGGTGGAGGTCGGCGCGGTGCCGGGCTCCGTCGCCGGCCTGTACCGACTCGCGTACTCGGCGCTCCCCTCGGACGTAGCGTCCCCCGTGCACAGCAGGTTGGCGACATGACAGCTCGAAAGGAACGCACGAGATCGGCTCTTGAAGGGATGCCACGAGAGACGGGCAACTTCCTCTGACGATAGGCCACACAAACAGTGCCTCACGAAATTTGACTACCAAGGTCGTCTAATGGAGCGACCTTGGGTCACCGTGGGTCCCGCGCTAGGCAGTCGCGGTCATCCGCGGTGGCCGCTGCAGCGTTCCATACGCCTCACAAGCGGACTCATCACCCCAATTTGCAAACTGGAGAAAACCATGAAATCAAAGCTCATCCAATTGACTGCGATCCTGTCGCTGGTGACAGCGGGGGGCATTGCGCTCGCCCAGGACATTCAGGAACGGACAATCAAGTTCGGCCACTTGAACAACACCGATCACCCGACCAGCACCGGGGTCAAGAAGTTTGCGGAAATCGTTGCCGCTAAGAGTGGCGGCAAGATCAAGGTGCAGGAATTCGCGAGCAGCCAGCTGGGTAACGAGCTGCAGCAGCAATCGGCGCTGCAGGGTGGCGTACAGGAAATGTTGGTGGCGTCCACGACGTCACTGACCGGCATCGTCAAGGAGCTCGGCCTATTCGACTTCCCGTTCCTCTTCAGCAACGCCAAGCAAGCCGATGCCATGGTCGACGGTCCCCTGGGCAAGATGCTCAGCGCGAAGCTGGCGGAAAAGGGCGTGGTGATATTGGGCTTCTTCGACCTGGGTTTCCGCAACGTCACCAATAGCAAGCGGCCCATCACCAAGGGCGAGGATCTGGATGGTCTGAAGCTGCGCGTCATCCCGAACCCGGTGTTCCTAGAGACCTTCAAAGCCTTCAAGGCGAATCCGACCCCGATGCCGTTTGCCGAGCTGTACGGCGCGCTCGAAAGCAAGGCGGTAGACGGACAAGAGAACCCGTACTCGGTGATCCTCTCGAGCAAGTTCTACGAAGTGAACAAGTACGTCAGCGGCACCAATCACGTGTATGCGACGAACCCGGTCCAAATCAGCAAGCGCTTCTGGGACAAGTTGTCGCCAGCGGAGCACAAGCTGTTGCAGGACGCCGCCATCGAGGCCCAAAACTATCAGCGCGTGGTCAGCCGGGAGGCCGCCGGCAAGGCCGTGGCCGAACTGAAGGCCAAGGGCATGGTGCACAACGAAATCGCCCCCGCCGAGATGGCCCGCATGCGCGCCGAAGCCAAGCCGGTCCACGACAAGTTCTCCGCCGCCTACGACCCGGCCGTAGTGACCTTGTTTAAGAGCGAGCTGGAACGCGTCTCCAAGCTCTAGACGTTCT
>JAZKIW010000032.1:14068-17483 GCA_040384625.1 Pseudomonadota bacterium
CTGCTGTCGCCCTGGTATCTGGCGTTCCACCCTGATTGGCTTGGCTGCCCATCAAGGTCCGCATCGACCGGGTGCAGGATAGCTGACACCAGGTCAACTGAAGTCGCAGGTGCCCAGCGGGAGAGCTGGTCGCATTGTGGCGGACCAGCCCTGCGGGAATGCTCGGCACGTGTCGTGCGCGCCCCAAAAATAGTGCCTCAAAACGTCCCGCCGCGGGACATAGAAAGAGAGTCCAGAGCAACAATCGGACATAGGAGGAGACCATCGTGAACCGACTGCTTGACGGGTATTGCCAACTTCTCAAGATCTTGATGGCGCTTGCTTTGGCCGTCATGGTGGTGCTGGTTTTCGGCAACGTGGTCTTGCGCTACGCCTTCAACTCCGGGATCACCATCAGCGAAGAGGTCAGCCGCTGGCTCTTCGTCTGGATGACCTTTCTTGGAGCCATCGTCGCACTGAAGGAACATGCTCACCTGGGCAGCGACATGCTGGTATCGCGGCTGCCGACTGGGGGCAAGAAGGCCCTATTGGTCATCGGCCATGCGCTGATGATCTACGTGACCTGGCTGATCTTCTCGGGCAGCCTGGAACAGGCCAAGATCAACTATGAAGTCGCGGCTCCAGTCACTGGCGCCCCGCTGGCGATTCTCTATGGTGCTGGCGTCGTCTTTGCCGTCTCGGCGGGAATCTTCCTTCTCTATGAGTTGTGGCTGGCGCTCAGCGGCCAACTCAGCGACAGGGACCTGGTGATGGTCAAGGAATCCGAAGAGGCGGGCGAACTGGAAGCGCTGCAGGCCGAACTTGCACGCGACCATGCCGACACGCCGGCTCACATGCAGGCCGGAGGGAAGAAGCTATGACCATCGCCATCTTCCTTGGCGCCCTGCTCGGCGCCATGGCACTGGGCATCCCCATCGCGTACGCGTTGCTGGCTTGCGGCGTCGCGCTGATGTGGCATCTGGACATGTTCGATGCGCAGATCCTGGCGCAGAACCTTATCAACGGCGCCGACAGCTTTCCGCTGCTGGCGGTGCCGTTCTTCATGCTTGCCGGCGAAGTCATGAATGTCGGCGGCCTGAGCCAGCGCATAGTCAACTTCGCGTTGGCCCTGGTCGGCCACATCCGGGGCGGCCTAGGTTACGTCACCATCGTCGCAGCGATCCTCCTGTCGGCCCTGTCTGGGTCGGCCGTGGCGGACGCTGCGGCGCTCACAGCCCTGCTGCTGCCGATGATGGTGGCCGCTGGACACGACAAAGCTCGCTCGGCCGGTTTGATTGCCGCCTCGGGCGTGATCGGGCCGGTCATCCCACCGTCAATCGGCTTCGTCATTTTCGGCGTGGCCGCCAACGTCTCAATCTCCAAGCTGTTCCTGGCCGGCATCTTCCCCGGCATCCTGATCGGCGCGTCGCTGTGGATCACTTGGATGATCCTGGTGCGCAAGGAGAAGCTCGACCCGCCACCGCGAAAGACCTCGGGTGAGATCTGGAAGGCGGCGCGTGACGCTACCTGGGCTTTGATGCTCCCGGTGATCATCCTTGTCGGTCTGCGGTTCGGTGTCTTCACGCCGACCGAGGCGGCCGTGGTTGCGGCGGTCTATGCCCTGTTCGTCTCGACGATCATCTACCGCGAACTCAAGCTCAACCAGCTGTATGCGGTCTTCGTCACCGCCGCCAAGACCACCGCGGTGATCATGTTTCTGGTGGCGGCGGCCCTGGTTTCGGCATGGCTGATCACGGTGGCGCAGATTCCAGCCCAGGTCGTGACGCTGCTCCAGCCTTTCATGGGCAACCAGACACTGCTCCTGATCGCGATCATGGTGTTGTGCATGTTGGTCGGCACCGCGATGGACATGACGCCCACAATTCTGATCCTCACTCCCGTGCTGATGCCGATCATCAGACAGGCGGGGATCGACCCCGTGTACTTCGGCGTGCTCTTCATCATTAACAACTCGATCGGCCTGGTCACGCCACCGGTGGGTACGGTGCTCAACGTGGTGGCTGGCGTCGGGCGAATGAAGATCGATCAGGTCACCAAGGGCGTGCTGCCCTTCATGCTCGCGGAGTTCATCATTCTGTTCCTGATGGTCCTTTTCCCCCAGCTGGTCACAGTACCTGCCAAGTGGTTCGGCGGCTGAGAATCGGCGACGACGATGGGCTTTCGGGGCGGCCACCGCCTCGCAATTTTCATCCAGCTGACTCCTGTTCGACTCCACGCCCACAGAACTCCCGGCAGGTGGCCCCTAAGCACCGCCCGCTTGAAGCGTCGACCGTTAGCCGCTACTAGCAGGCAAATGTCGAAACGATGGGCGGGACGGTCGCGCCAGTGTCGTCCTGAGGCTTGTACTCAATGCGTATCGCCCGGGGCGCCAGCACGACCCGCTCGATCAGTTGCTCGGACTGCTCAGCGAGCTCGATTCGCTCCATGGTCACCTGGTCAAGCGTGACCACAAAGAACGCGCGCGCCCCTTCAACGTATCGCTGAATGTTGATCGAGACCTGGGGCGTCACGAAGTTTGTCGCGGCGCGAGTGATGAGGCCCGGGCTGGCACGATCAATGAGTTTCGTGACAACAATCCGAGAGCAGTTTCGGGTGCCAATCGTCTGTGAGTAGCCGGTCAGGACGATCTCACCCTTGTGGTCCCGGTGCGTGGCGTCGCCGTCCAGACCGACGATCTTCATGTGCGTCAAGAGCGCCTGTGCATTCGCTGGGCTCGCAGCGCCCAAGGCGGTGGTGATGATGATTGCAAACAGCAGTCGGACAGGTGACATAGCGGCCTCACAGTTGGGGAAGGTGAGCGGGCGCCGGGCCCGATGAAGTCGGCCTGATCCTAAATTTCGAACGCTTGACGTTCAACGCCCGTGCATAGTCCAGTGGGCATATGCCTCTCGATGCCCCTAACTTACAAGGCACCGACCTCAGTTCGTATCGGCCGCCCCGGACGTCCGCCTCAGGCTGCACTCAGTCGCAAGTGACGGTGAGGCGTTTGGAGCGCCTCAGCTCGCAAGGCTGTCGAATGCCCACGCAAGGTCGGCCCCAATCGAGCCGTTGGCGGCCCCACGCTAGACGACAGCCTGCGTCGGTGCGTCTAGAGCCTGACGCGCACGTTCGATGTCATGTTCCCGCTCCCGCCGACGCAGGCGGCTGTCAGTGACGCCGCCTCGAAATGCCGCAACGCCGCCAGGTGCGCCCGCAGGCATCGCGCTCACTGCCCCTCAAGTCGGGCAAGGCAGCCCACTGTGAAGAGCGTGAAGCATGCGTAGATGTGGTGGTGGTCGAACTGCGGCTGGCGTCGCGCGAGTTCACCCAACAGCCGGCGCGCCTCTAACCCCGCCGGCTTGCTTTGAATGAACCTTTTCCACACTGCTCGCAGTGGATGGACGCGGGCCCTGAACGGAATCTGGCAGACCCCTAG
>JAZKIW010000033.1:0-15164 GCA_040384625.1 Pseudomonadota bacterium
TCTGGATCCAGGCCTCCTACAACCCGATCATGGACATGAACGGCAAGCCGTTCAAAGTCGTCAAGTACGCCACCGACATCACCGGCGCCAAGATGCAGGCGGCCGACTTCGAGGGTCAACTCGCGGCCATCGGCAAGGCCCAGGCGGTGATCGAGTTCAAGCTCGACGGCACGATCCTCAACGCCAACGACAACTTCCTGAAGACCCTGGGCTACTCGCTCGACGAGGTCAAGGGCAAGCACCACTCGATGTTCGCCGAGCCGGCCTATGCCGGCAGCATCGAATACCGCCAGTTCTGGGAGAAGCTCAATCGCGGCGAATACGACGCGGGCCAGTACAGGCGCATCGGCAAGGGCGGCAAGGAGATCTGGATCCAGGCCTCCTACAACCCGATCATGGACATGAACGGCAAGCCGTTCAAGGTCGTCAAGTACGCCACCGACGTCACTGCCGAGGTCAAGGCCAACAACATGCTGCGCGAAGCAGTCGAGCAGGCCCAAGCCGTGACCTCCGCCGCCAAGGACGGTGACCTGACGCAACGCATTCCGCTCGAAGGCAAGAGCGGCCCGATCGAGCAACTGTGCATCGGCGTCAACACCCTGATGGAAACGACGTCGGTGATCTTCGACGACGTCGGCCGCAGCTTCGGCGCGCTCGCTTCGGGCGACCTGACGCAGCGCATCACGCGCGACTACGAGGGCACCTTCGGCCAAGTCAAGAACGATGCCAACGCCACCAGCGAAGCCCTGGCCGCGATCATCGAAGACGTGGGTCGCGTGTTCTCGGGCCTGGCCACCGGCGACCTGACGCAGCGCATCACCCGCGACGCCCAGGGCACCTTCGACCAGGTCAAGCAGGACGCCAACTCGAGCTGCGACAAGCTGGCCGGGATCATCGACGAAGTGCGCGCCGCAGCCGATGCCCTGACCGGCGCCGCCAACCAGGTCAGCGCGACGGCGCAGTCGCTGTCGCAGTCGGCCAGCGAGCAGGCCTCGTCGGTCGAAGAGACCAGCGCCTCGATCGACACCATGTCGGCCTCGATCACGCAGAACAGCGATAACGCCAAGGTCACCGACGGCATGGCCACCAAGGCCAGCAAGGAAGCCGGCGAAGGCGGCCAGGCGGTGACGCAGACGGTGACGGCGATGAAGCAGATCGCACAGAAGATCAGCATCGTCGACGACATCGCCTACCAGACAAATTTGCTGGCGCTCAACGCCGCGATCGAAGCGGCACGCGCCGGCGAGCACGGCAAGGGCTTCGCAGTGGTGGCGGCCGAAGTGCGCAAGCTGGCCGAACGCAGCCAGGAAGCGGCCAAGGAGATCGGCGACCTGGCGAGCAACAGCGTCTCGACGGCCGAGCGCGCCGGCAAGCTGCTCGACGAGATCGTGCCCTCGATCCAGAAGACCAGCGAGCTGGTGCAGGAGATTGCCGCGGCCTCGCAGGAGCAGAGCCAGTCGGTGACGCAGATCGGTGGAGCGATGGGCCAGCTCAGCAAGGCCACGCAACAGAACGCCTCGGCGTCCGAAGAGCTGGCGGCCACGGCCGAAGAGCTGTCGGGCCAGGCCGGGCAGTTGCAGGAGTCGGTGGCCTTCTTCAGTGGCGGCAGCAACGAAGCCGCCCCGGTGAAGAAGGGCCGAGGCGAGGCCGAGGTCGGCGTCAACCGCCGCGCCCCGAATTCGCCGATGCGCGGTGCGGCCAAGGCGATCGGCGCTGCGCCCAAGGTCGCCGCCAACGGCACGACGGGCAACTTCCGCCCGTACTGAGGAGAGCCTGCCATGAGCAAGCAAGCAGCCAGTGCGGCCAACGCCGCCGACGTGCCGGCGCAGTACCTCACCTTCACGCTCGGCGAGGAGGTGTTCGCGATGGACATCGTCACCGTGCGCGAGATCATCCAGTACGGCCCGATGACGACGGTGCCGCTGATGCCGGCCTTCGTCCGCGGCGTGATCAACCTGCGCGGCGCGGTGGTGCCGGTGATCGACCTGCAGGCGCGCTTCGGGCGCGCCGCGGCCGACGTCGGCAAGAAGACCTGCATCGTCATCTTCGACGCGGTGCGCTCCGGCGAACGGGTGGAGCTCGGCTTGCTGGTCGACGCGGTCAGTGAGGTGATCGAGATCGCCGCCGACCAGATCGAGCCGCCGCCGAATTTCGGCACCACTGTGCGGCGCGACTTCATCCGCGGCATGGGCAAGGTGGCGAACCGTTTCGTGATCATCCTCGAGCCCGACAAGGCACTGGACGTCAACGACATGGCCCAGCTCTGCGAGTCGGCCCAGGAAGCACTCGCCGCCTGATCCCAGCATTACCGGAGTGAGCGGCATGCATGCCCTGCGCGAGGACACGTTCCGCAAACTGGCCGACCTGATGTACGGTGCGATCGGCCTGTCGTTCGCCGACAGCAAAAAGCCCTTGATCACCTCGCGCCTGGGCCCACGCATCCAGCGCCTGGGCCTCGGCGGCTTCGAGGACTACCTGGCCCTGATCGCCGGGCACGACGACGGCGGCGAGTTCCAGGTCGCGGTCGACCTGCTGACGACCAACGAAACCTACTTCTTCCGCGAGCCGGCGCACTACGATCTGCTCGAGCAGGAACTGCAGCGCACCCGGCCCAGCGCGCTGGCGGTGTGGAGCGCGGCCTCGTCCTTCGGTGACGAGGCCTACAGCACCGCAATGCTGCTGGCCGACATGCAGCAGCAGGGCCGCATCGGCAGCCAGTGGTCGATCCTGGGCACCGACATCAGCGACCGTGTGCTGCGCAGTGCCAAGGAGGCGATCTACCCGGTCGAGCGCCTGCGCAACTGCGCGCCCGAGCGCCTGCGTCGCTACTGCCTGCGCGGCGAAGGGGAGTCCGAAGGCCTGGTGCAGATGCAGCCGCGCCTGCGCGACAGGGTCCGCTTCGGCCAGCTCAACCTGTGCCAGCCGATCGAGGCCATCGGCCCCTTCGACGTGATCTTCCTGCGCAATGTGCTGATCTACTTCGACGCGGCGACCAAGAAGGAGGTCGTCGACCGCGTGCTGGGCCAGCTGCGGCCGGGCGGCCTGTTCTTCATCGGCATCGCCGAGGGCCGGGTGCCCTGCGACACCGCGCTCCAGGTCGTCGGGCCGGGTGCGTTCCGCAAGGCATGAGCCGTGCCGTCACCCATACCCTGCACCCCGGCGATATCGTCTGTGCGCAGGGCGGCGAGCGGCTCGAGACGCTGCTCGGCTCCTGCGTGGCCATCGTGCTGACCGACCCGCGCCGCAGCCTGGGTGCGATGTGCCACATCGTGCATGCCAGCCAGGCTGCGCCAGGCACGCCCGACAGCGGCGCCTACGCCGAGGTCGCGCTGGAGCGGATGTACGCGCTGCTGCAGGCGCGCGGCATCGACCCGCGCCGCTGCGAGGCCTATGTCTACGGCGGCGGCAACATGTTTCCCGAACTGTTCACCAAGGCCCATGTCGGTGAGCGCAATGCCGACTGGGCACTCGATGCGCTGGCCCGCGACGGCGTGCAGGTGCTGCACCACGATCTGGGCGGCCGCAGCTATCGCCGCCTGTCGTGGACCGTCGGCCCTGAAGCGCCGCAGATCACTGCAGTGCCCATCTGAGGACGCGCCATGGCGATCAAAGTCTACGTGGTCGATGACTCGGCCGTCGTGCGTCAGACCCTGCTGCACCTGCTGCAGGGCGACCCCGAGATCGAGCTGATGGGCAGTGCGCCCAACCCACTGATCGCCGGCCCGGCGATCCGCAAGAACCGCCCCGACGTGCTCCTGCTCGACATCGAGATGCCGGGGATGGACGGGTTGACCTTCCTGCGCCAGATCATGGAAGAGTCGCCGATCCCGACCGTGATCTGCTCGACCCTGACCACCAGCGGCAGCAAGGTCGCGCTGGAGGCGCTGGCCGCCGGTGCCGTGGCCATCGTCGCCAAGCCCCGCCTGGGCCTGAAGCAGTTTCTCGAAGACGCCCGGCGCGAGCTGGTGCAGACCCTGAAGACTGCAGCGCGCACACGACCGCGGGCCGGTATGGCGGCTCGCCCTGCCGGCGCTGCCACGGCCGGCGCTCGGCCGCCGATCGCCGGCCTGCACGCGCTGTCGGTCAACAAGCCGGTGGTGATCGGCAGTTCGACCGGCGGCACCCAGGCGCTCGAGCTGGTGCTGACCGCGCTGCCCGGCGACAGCCCGGGCATCGCCATCGTCCAGCACATGCCGGAAAAGTTCACCGCGATGTACGCCCAGCGCTTGGATGGTTTGTGCGCGATGAACATCCGCGAAGCGCGGGACGGCGACCGCCTCGAGCGCGGCGTGGTCCTGATCGCTCCGGGCGGGCGCCATATGCAACTGCGCAAGGCGGGCGGCCAGTATTTCGCGGTGGTCCTCGACGGCCCGCCCGTCAACCGGCACAAGCCCGCTGTCGACGTGCTGTTCCGCTCGGCTGCCGAGTGCGCCGGCAAGGACGTGCTGGCGATCATCCTGACGGGCATGGGCGACGATGGTGCGCGCGGCATGAAGGCCCTGCACGAGCGCGGCGCGCGCACCCTGGCCCAGGACGAAGCCAGCTGCGTGGTCTTCGGCATGCCCAAGGAGGCCATCGCCCTGGGCGCGGTCGACGAGATCCTGCCGCTGAACCGCGTCTCCGCCGCGATCAGCGCCTTCGACGCGCGCGGCTGAGGCGGCGCGCCTCAGCGCACGCGCGCCGCCTCCGCTTCCATGCGCGCCACTAGGGCGTCCATCTGGTCGACGACGGCCTGTACCGTCGCGCGCTGCGTCAGATCGACACCGGCCTTCTTCAGCTGGGCCATCGGATGGTCGTTGCCGCCGCTGCGCAGCAGCTCGAGGTAGCGCTCCGTGGCGGCCTTGCGCCCAGCCTCCGGGCCGGTCGTCATGGCGCTATACAGCTGTGCCGACGACGCGAAGCAGGTCGCGTACTGGAACACGTAGTACGGCGTCTCGAAGAAGTGCGAGATACGTGACCAGGTGAACTTGTAGAAGTCGTCGGCCGTGACCGCGTCGCCGTAGTAGGTCTTCAGCAGATCCGCGTAGATCTTGTTCAGCACCTCGGTCGTCACCGGCTGGCCCTGCTCGACCAGGCGGTGCGCCTGCAGTTCGAAGTCGGCGAACATCACCTGGGTGTAGAAGGTGTTGACGATGGACTGCACCGAATGCTGCAACAGCAGGAAGCGCTCTTTCGGGTCGCTGGTCTGCTTCAGCAGGTGTTCGAGCAGGAAGCGTTCGTTCGTCGTTGACGCGACCTCGGCGACGAAGATGGTGTAGTCCGCGGTCACGAAAGGTTGTTTTTCGTACGACAGCACCGTGTGCATCGCATGGCCGCCTTCGTGGGCCAGCGTGAACATCGAGTCGAGCGTGTCGTTGTGGTTGAGCAGCAGGTACGGGCCAACGCCGTAGACGCCGGCGTTGTAGGCGCCGCTGCGCTTGCCTTCGTTCTCGTAAACGTCGAGGCGGCCGCTGGAGACGAAGTGCCGGTACTTGGCGACATAGTCGGCGCCCAGCGGCGCCACCGAGGCCAGCACCGCGTCACGCGCCTGCTCGAACGGGTAGGTCTTGTCGCTGCGGAAGACCGGCACGAAGCTGTCGTAGGGGTGGAACTCCTGCAGGCCGAGCAGCTTCTTCTTCAGGCGCAGGTAGCGCTGCAGCGGCGCGGTGCCGGAACGCGTGGTCTCGACCAGGGTTTCGACCACCGAGCGCGGGATGTTGTTGCCGTCCAGCGCGGCATCCAAGGTGCTGGGGAAGTTGCGCGCCCGGGCCATGAACCAGTCGCGCTGCGCCAGGCCGTTGTAGATCGCGGCATAGGTGTTCGCCGTGGCGCCGTAAGCGCCGATGTGAGCGGCGGCGGCTTTGCCGCGGTCGGCCTGGTTCGGGTTGTTGTCGAGCACGGCCGCGTAGTTGCCCGGCGTCAGCACCACGTCCTTGCCATCGGACAGCTTGATCGTCGGGTACTTGATGTCCGAGGTGCTCAGCTCCTGGTAGGTCGCACGTGGCGTGCGGTTGAACTGCCCGGCCAGCGAGAGCAGGCGTTCTCCCGCCTCGTCGAGCACGTGCGCCTGCTGGCGGTAGTTGTCGAGGATCGGAAAGCGGTAGGGCGCCAGCGCGGGGGTGTCGGCGATCCACTTCTCCATCGTCGCCTGCGGCACCTTCAGCAGTTCGGGCGTGAACCACGAGGTCGAGGTGTCGAACTTGGCGAACACCGCGCCCACGCGCTGGAAGCGCCCAGCCATCGACTGGTCGCGCGTGTCGACGTCGCGCTGCAGTTGCGGATAGCGGTAGACCAGGTACTGCAGCTTGCCGATCTCGTCGAAGGCCTGGTAGGCCTTCAAGACCGCGGCCGGCCCCTGTGCCAGGCTTCCCTTGAGCTTGGCGAAGGCCTCCATCTTGGCTTCCATCTCGGCCATGCCGGCCTCCCAGGCCTGCCAGCTCGGGTAGATGGCCGAGAAATCCCAGCGGAACTCGGCCGGGATCTCGTTGCGGTTGCGCGTTTCGGGCTTGGCGGCCTGGGCCGGCGACAGGCACGCGATCAGCGTGCACAGCGCGGCGGCAGCACTCAAAGCGGCTTTGTGGGCCAGGGGCATGACTGCTTCTCCGTAGCGGGTCGAGGAGACGAGTTTGCCGCAGCCGGCAAATACGCCGCGGAAGGCCGGCTGTTCCACTGACCGCGCCGGCAGGCGACGCAGAAGAATGGAGCGCCTGCTCTGCCTTGCCGGAATCCACCGATGCGCACCTTCGTCCACCTGCTCGTTCTCGTCGCCGCCTGGCTGACGGCGCTGCCGGCGTCGGCGCAGGCCCTGCGTTTCGGTGTGCTGAACCAGCGCAGTCCGCAACTCACGGCACAGTACTGGAATCCGATCCTGGACCATGTGGGCCGCAAGAGCGGCGTGGCGCTCGAGCTGCACATCGGCAAGTCGGCCCCCGACACCACCGCGATGGCCGTGCGCGGCGATCTCGACCTCTACTACACCAACCACCTGTTCACCGCCGAGCGCGATCAGCTGGGGTGGCGCGTCTTCGGCCGCGCTGCCGGCGATGGCATCCGCGCCGAGATCGTCGTCGCTGCGGAGTCGCCGATCACGTCCATTGCCCAATTGCAGGACAAAGGTGTCGTCTTCCCGTCGCCGGAAGCCTTCGTCGGCTACTGGATCCCGCAGGATGCGTTGTTGAAGGCCGGCGTCCAGGTCAAGCCGCAGTTCGCCGGCAACCAGGAAGGCGCGATGGCCCAGTTGCGCTCGGGCGCCGCCGTGGCCGCCGGCGTCAATGCCAAGGTGATGGCCGAGTACGCCAAACGCGAGGCCCTGCGCTACCGGTCACTCTGGGTCTCCGAACGCTACATGGATCTGGCACTGATGGCGCATCCGCGCGTGCCTGCGTCGGTGGTCGACCGGCTGCGCGCCGCCTTCGTCGCCATGGCACAGGACCCCGAGGGCCAGCGCGTCCTCGAAGCCTCGGCCGCTCTGATCAAGCAGCAGCCGCCGTTCGGCTTCGTCGGGTCCGAGGACCGCGACTACGACAACTACCGCAGGTTCTACCGGACCACCCTCGTGCGCCCGCCGGCGCCCTGAGTCCCGCGCGTCTCAGACCCCACCATGCGCCTCGCCCCCTGGGCCCCCCGTGTCTTCCGTCAGCTCGGGCTGACGGCGCGCCTGATGATCATCAGCGGGACTGTGCTGGTGCTCGGCGGTGGCGCGGTGCTGGGCGCACTGACGGCGCGCGACGCGGCCGCCTTGCAGGCGGCGCTGCAGTCGCGGGCCGAGGAAGAGATCGACGCGCTGGCGCCGCTGATCGCCGACCAGGCGGTGATCGGAGACTATGCGGTGATCCAGCAGATCCTGGGCGCGCGCACGCAGGCCAAGGCCATCCATGCCATCGAGTGGACCGACCGTCGCGGTGCCACCGTGAAATCGACGGACACGGCACGCTCGGCTGCGGCGCCCGCCTGGTTCAGCCAGCGGCTGGGCATAGACCCACCGGTGGTGCACCAGGACCTTGTCGTCGGTGGCGTCGGCTACGGCCGCCTCAGCGTGCGCATGACCGCCGCCCCGGCCCTCGATCATGTCTGGGGGTCGTTCAAGGCGGGTGCCGTGATCCTGGCCTTCGCCCTCGGCGTGAACCTGCTGCTGATCCTGGTTGTGCTGCGCATGGGCCTGCGCCCGCTGGCGGCCCTGAACCGCGGCACCCAGCGCCTGGGCGCTGGCGATCATTCGGTGCGCATCGAGCCTGCCGGGCCTCCCGAGGTTCGCGAGACGATCGCCGTCTTCAACTCGGCCGCCGAGATGCTGCAGGGACTGCACATGTCGCTGCACTGCCAGCGGCTCGAGCTCGAACAGGCGCGCATCGAGCTGGAATCGCGCGTGGCAGAGCGCACCGCCGCCCTGGCGCAAGCCAACCTGGAATTGAAGACCGAGGTGACCGAGCGCGCCACCCTGGTCGGCGACCTGATCCAGAGCGAAGAGCGCTTTCGCATGCTGACCGCCTTGTCCTCGGACTGGTTCTGGGAGCAGGACGCCGACCTGCGCTTCGTGCAGATCACGGCCGGCGTGCACAACACCGGCGGCATTCCGCGCGAGGTGCATGCCGGGAAGACGCGCTGGGACCTGCCCTACACCGAAGTCGTCGGCGACGATTGGGAACCGCACAAGGCCGCGCTGGCCGCGCGCCTGCCATTCCACGACCTGCTGTTGCGCCGGGTGGTGCCTGGCGACACGCGCTACGTGCTGGTCAGCGGCGCGCCGCACTACGCCGCCGACGGCGCGTTCGCCGGCTACCGCGGTGTCGGCCAGGATGTGACGCAGGAGAAGCAGGCCGAGTTCGCGCTGATCGCCGCGCGCGACGCTGCTGACGCCGCCAACCGCTCGAAGAGCGAGTTCCTTGCCAACATGAGCCACGAGATCCGAACGCCCATGAACGGCATTCTCGGCATGGCCGGCCTGCTGCTCGAGGGTCGGCTCGAACCGCGCCAGGCGCAGTTCGCGCGCACGATGCAGCGTTCCGCCGTGGCCCTGCTGAAGGTGATCAACGATATCCTCGACTTCTCCAAGATCGAGGCCGGCAAGCTCGACCTCGAGGCCATCGACTTCGACCTGGGGTCGCTCCTGGGCGAGACCTTGCTGGCCTTCGCCAGCGCGGCCGAGAGCAAGGGCATCCAGCTGAGCTGCGCGGTCGACGCCGGTGTGCCGACCTTGCTGAGCGGCGACCCGGGGCGGATCGGGCAGGTGCTGTCGAACCTGATCGGCAATGCCATCAAGTTCACCGCGCAGGGCACGGTGAAGGTCGAGGTCGGGCTGGACCCCGCGGGCGTGAGCGACGCCGGGTTCGGCCTGCGCTTCGGCGTGCGCGACACCGGCACCGGCATCGAGGCCGACGCCCTGGAGCGCATCTTCGACGCCTTTGCGCAAGCCGACGGCAGCACCTCGCGCAAGTACGGCGGCACCGGCCTCGGGCTGACGATCTCGCGCCAGCTGGTGCGCATGATGGGTGGTGACATCGGTGTGGCGAGCCAGCGCGAGCGCGGCTCGCACTTCTGGTTCAGCGTGCGCCTTCAGCGGGCGTCGAGGGCGGCTGTGCCCCTGCCCACGACGGGCGAGTCCGCCTTTCTACCGGCACTGTCGGAGGAGCGCTTCACCGGCACGGTGCTGCTGACCGAGGACAACGAGGTCAATCAACTGGTCGCGACCCTGATGCTGGAAAGCCATGGGCTGCAGGTCGACCTGGCCGTCGACGGCTTGTCCGCTGTCGCGGCCGCGGCTCAGACCCGCTACGACCTGGTGCTGATGGACTGCCAGATGCCGGGCATGGACGGCTTCGCCGCTACGGCCGCGATCCGCGAGGCCGAACGCGGAGCCGACCGTTGCGTGATCGTGGCGCTGACCGCGCACGCGATGGGCGGGGACCGCGAACGCTGCCTCGCCGCGGGCATGGACGACTACCTCGCCAAGCCGCTGGTGCGGGACGACCTGGTTCGCGTCCTGAGGCGCTGGATTCCGCGCACCTCGACGCTCGAAGCGATGACGCTCACCGCCGAGCTGGACTAGCCGGCAGCGGGGCTAGGCCGCCACCGTCTGCCGCACTGCGCGCTCCCAGTTCGCCATCAGGGCAGCGGCACGTTCGCGCGGCATGGTCGGTAGGAAGCGGCGCTCGACCTGCCACTGCGCCGCCAGTTCGTCGAGGTTCTTGAACGTGCCTACCGCCAGCCCGGCCAGGTAGGCGGCGCCCAGGGCGGTTGTCTCGATCACCTTGGGCCGCACCACCGGGATGCCGAGCAGGTCGGCCTGGAACTGCATCAGCAGGTTGTTGACGCAGGCGCCGCCGTCAACGCGCAGCTCGGCCACCGCCGCGCCCCCCGCGGCCACCGCATCGCGGCTCATCGCCTGCAGCAGGGCCGCGCTCTGGAAGGCGATGCTCTCCAGCGCCGCGCGTGCGATGTGCGCGACGGTGCTGCCGCGCGACAGGCCGACGATCGCGCCGCGCGCATCGGCCTTCCAGTAGGGTGCGCCCAGGCCGGTGAAGGCCGGCACGAACATCACGCCGCCGGCGTCGGGCACGCTCTCGGCCAGGCTCTGCACCTCGCCCGAGCCCTTGATCGCATGCAGGCCGTCGCGCAGCCACTGCACCACTGCGCCGCCGACGAAGACGCTGCCTTCGAGGGCGTACTCGGGCGTGGCGGTGGGTTGCGCGGCGGCGGTGGTGATCAGCCCATTGGCGCTCACCTCGAAGCGCGTGCCGCTGTGCATCAGCATGAAGCAGCCGGTGCCATAGGTGTTCTTCGCCAGGCCGGCCTTGAAGCAGGCCTGGCCGAAGAGGGCGCTCTGCTGGTCGCCGGCGATGCCGGCGATCGGGATCGCGGCACCGAACAGGGCCGGGTCGGTTTCGCCGAAAAGGTGGCTCGACGGGAACACCTGGGGCAGCACGCTGTCGGGCACGTGCAGGGCCTTCAGCAGCTCGTGGTCCCAGACGTTGTGGCGGATGTCGTAGAGCATCGTGCGCGAGGCATTGCTCACGTCGGTGGCGTGCACTCGGCCGCCGGAGAGCTTGTACAGCAGCCAGCTGTCGATCGTGCCGAAGGCCAGCTCGCCCTTGGCTGCTGCGATGTGGGCGCCGCTCACGTTGTCGAGCAGCCAGCGGATCTTGGTGCCGGAGAAGTAGGGGTCGATCACCAGACCCGTGCTGCGCCGCACCATGTCGACCAGGCCGGCTTCGCGCAACTGCTGGCACAGCGGTTCGGTGCGCCGGTCCTGCCAGACGATGGCGTTGGCGATCGGCTCGCCGGTGCGCCGGTTCCACAGCACCGTCGTCTCGCGCTGGTTGGTGATGCCGACGGCGGCGATGTCGCTGGCATTGACCTTGGCCTTGAACAGCGCCTCGAGCGCGACCGCCTGTTGCGAGGCCCAGATCTCGTTGGCATCGTGCTCGACCCAGCCGGGCTGCGGAAAGATCTGGCGGAACTCGCGCTGGGCCATGGCGACGATGTGCCCGTCACGGTGGAAGACGATGGCACGCGAGCTGGACGTGCCCTGGTCGAGGGCGAGCAGGTGTGCTTTGGTGGACATAGCGCGGGACTGGGGTTGGGGGGCTGCGCCCGATTGTGTCGCCGCCACCATCGGTCCGTACAGCCGTACATTACGCGACCGATGGAACTGCGGCTCGAGCGCGTCGAACAGAAGGTGGGTGCCCAGACCCACCTGTACCCGCTCGACCTCACACTGGTGCCGCGCGCAGTGACGGTGCTGCTCGGCGCGACGCAGGCCGGCAAGACCACCTTGATGCGCGTGATGGCCGGGCTGGACAAGCCGAGCGCAGGCCGGGTCCATGTCGATGGGCATGACGTGACCGGCACACCGGTGCGCGAGCGCAATGTGGCGATGGTTTACCAGCAGTTCATCAACTATCCGTCGATGACCGTGGCGGACAACATCGCCTCGCCGCTGAAGCTGCGGCGCGAAGCGGGCATCGACGCGCGCGTGCAGGCGCTCGCCGCCAAGCTGCACATCGAGTCGTTCCTGGGGCGCCTGCCAGCCGAGTTGTCGGGCGGCCAGCAGCAGCGCGTGGCTCTGGCGCGCGCGCTGGCCAAGAACGCGCCGCTGATGCTGCTCGACGAGCCGCTGGTGAACCTCGACTACAAGCTGCGCGAAGAGCTGCGCGAAGAGCTGACGCAATTGTTCGCTGGCGGCGATTCGACCGTGGTCTACGCCACCACCGAGCCGACCGAGGCCCTGCTGCTCGGCGGCCACACCGCCGTGCTCGATGCCGGTGAGCTGCTGCAATACGGGCCAACGGCCGAGGTCTTTCGCCGGCCGCGCTCGATCCGTGTTGCGCGGGCCTTCAGCGACCCGCCGATGAACCTGCTGTCCGGCGCTGCCGTCCCGGGGGGCCTCCTGCTCAGCGGGGGTGTCAAGGTCGATGTGGCGCTGGCGCCAGCAGCCGGCGCGGCCCTGACACTCGGCGTGCGCGCCGGCGCCTTGCGTGTGCGTGGCCGCGACGGGGATCTCGCCCTGGCCGGCAAGGTCGAACTGGCCGAGATCTCGGGCTCCGACACCTTCGTCCACGTCGACACGGCGGTGGGCGAGCTGGTGGCTCAACTCACCGGCGTGCACCAGTTCGACCTGGGTGCAGCCCTGACGCTCTACCTGAGCCCGGCACAGGTCTATGTCTTCGACGCGGCCGGCGACCTGCTGCTGGCGCCGAACTGAGAGCGCCCCCTCATGGCCCGCATCGAACTCGACCTGGCGCACGCCTACAAGCCCAAGCCGCAGCGCGAGGAGGACTACGCACTGCTGCCGCTGAAGATGAGCTTTGCCGACGGTGGCGCCTATGCGCTGCTCGGGCCCTCTGGCTGCGGCAAGACGACGATGCTGAACATCATCTCGGGCCTGGTCACGCCGTCGCAGGGGCGGGTGTTGTTCGACGGCCAGGACGTGACGGCGCTCACGCCGCAGCAACGCAACATCGCCCAGGTGTTCCAGTTCCCGGTGATCTACGACACGATGACGGTGGCCGAGAACCTGGCCTTCCCGCTGAAGAACCGCGGCGTCGCGCCAGACCGGATCAAGCAGCGCGTCGGCCAGATCGCCGAGATGCTGGAGTTGAACGGCCAACTCGATCAGCGCGCCGCTGGCCTGGCGGCCGACGCCAAGCAGAAGATCTCGCTCGGCCGCGGCCTGGTGCGCGAGGACGTGAGCGCGGTGCTGTTCGACGAACCGCTGACCGTGATCGACCCGCACCTGAAGTGGCAGCTGCGGCGCAAGCTGAAGCAGATCCACCAGGAACTGAAGCTCACCCTGGTCTACGTCACGCACGACCAGGTCGAGGCCCTGACCTTCGCCGAGCAGGTGCTGGTGATGACGCGCGGCCGCACGGTGCAGGTGGGCAGTGCGTCGGAACTGTTCGAGCGCCCGCAGCACACCTTCGTCGGCCACTTCATCGGCTCGCCCGGGATGAACTTCCTGCCGGCGCGCGGTACGCCGGGCGGCATCGAGGTGGCCGGGCGCTCGTTCGCGGCGCCCAAGGGTGCGCTGTCGGCGATCGCCGAGTTCAGCCTGGGGGTCCGGCCGGAGTACGTCACTCTGGCCACCGCGAATGCCGACGGCGCAGTGCCTGGCCGCGTGACCCAGGTTCAGGACATCGGCACCTATTGGTTGCTGACCGCGCAGGTCGGATCCGACGCGCTGGTTGTGCGCGCTCGGCTGGGCACTGAGCAGCAGGTCCCTAAAGTGGGCGACCAAGTCTGGTTGCGCATCGTCGGTGAGCACACCTGCTACTACCGCAACGAGGAGTTGATCGCATGAAGCCGGTCAATCAGAAGGCCTGGCTGCTGATCCTGCCGGTGGTGTTGTGCGTCGCCTTCTCGGCGATCCTGCCGCTGATGACGGTGGTGAACTACTCGGTGCAGGACATCATCAGCCCCGAGCGGCGCATCTTCGTCGGCACCGAGTGGTTCAAGGCGGTGATGCGCGACGACGATCTGCAGGGCGCACTGATCCGCCAGATGGGCTTCTCGCTGGCTGTGCTGCTGGTCGAGATTCCACTCGGCATCCTGCTCGCGCTGTCGATGCCGGCCAAGGGCTGGCGATCGTCGGCGGTGCTGGTACTGGTGGCGATCTCACTGCTGATTCCTTGGAACGTGGTCGGCACGATCTGGCAGATCTACGGCCGCAGCGACATCGGCCTGCTCGGCGCGTCGCTCAAGGCCCTTGGCATCGAGTACAGCTACACCGGCAACGCCACCCACGCCTGGCTCACCGTGCTGCTGATGGATGTCTGGCACTGGACGCCGCTGGTCGCGCTGCTGTGCTTCGCCGGTCTTCGCGCGATTCCCGATGCCTACTACCAGGCAGCGAGCATCGACGGTGCGTCAAAGCTGGCGGTCTTCCGCTACATCCAGCTGCCCAAGCTCAGAGGCGTGCTGATGATCGCCGTGCTGCTGCGCTTCATGGACAGCTTCATGATCTACACCGAGCCCTTCGTGCTCACCGGCGGCGGGCCCGGTAACGCCACCACCTTCCTGTCGCAGTACCTGACGCAGAAGGCGGTCGGCCAGTTCGACCTGGGGCCAGCGGCGGCGTTTTCGCTGATCTATTTTTTGATCATCCTGCTGCTGTGCTTCATCCTGTACAACTGGATGCAGCGCGTGGGTACGGCCGACAAGTCGGAGGGCGGTCATGGATGAACGCCGTTTCAAGAAGCGCGCGATCTTCCTGATCGCCTACCTCGTTTTCGCCATCCTGCCGGTGTACTGGATGGTCAACATGTCCTTCAAGACCAACGAGGAGATCCTGTCCACCTTCAGTCTGTGGCCGCGCGACTTCACCTTGGCGCACTACAAGACGATCTTCACCGATGTGTCCTGGTACTCGGGCTACATCAATTCGATGATCTACGTGGCGATCAACACGGTGATCTCGCTGCTGGTTGCGCTGCCCGCCGCCTACGCCTTCTCGCGCTATTCGTTCCTCGGCGACAAGCATGTCTTCTTCTGGTTGCTGACGAACCGCATGACGCCGCCGGCCGTCTTCCTGCTGCCTTTCTTCCAGCTCTACACCACGCTCGGCCTGATGGACACCCACATCGCAGTGGCCCTGGCGCACCTGCTGTTCAACGTGCCGCTGGCGGTGTGGATTCTCGAAGGCTTCATGAGCGGCATCCCGCGCGAGATCGACGAGACGGCCTACATCGACG
>JAZKIW010000034.1:0-10570 GCA_040384625.1 Pseudomonadota bacterium
TGCCTGAAGTACGGCCTGACCCTGCACAACGTGCTGAAGGTGCGCGGCTTCACCGTCGAAGGCGAAGCCGTCGCTTTCGGCAGCGACGCGCTCGACGCGCCCGGCCTGGACCTGCTGGCCCTTGTCGTCGGCAGCGAAGGCATGCTCGCGGTGACGACCGAGGTCACGGTCAAGCTCGTGCCGAAACCCAAACTCGCGCGCTGCATCATGGCCAGCTTCGACGACATCCGCAAAGCCGGCGATGCGGTCGCCGCGATCATCGGCGCGGGCATCATCCCAGCCGGCCTGGAGATGCTCGACAAGCCGATGACCGCCGCGGTCGAAGACTTCGTCCACGCCGGATACGACCTCGACGCCGCCGCGATCCTGCTGTGCGAAAGCGACGGCACGCCCGAGGAGGTTGCCGAGGAGGTCGAGCGCATGCTGGACGTGCTGACCGGCAGCGGCGCCACGCGCATGGAAGTGAGCAAGGACGAAGCCCAGCGCCTGAAGTTCTGGAGCGGGCGCAAGAACGCCTTTCCGGCGTCAGGCCGCATCAGCCCCGACTACATGTGCATGGATTCGACGATCCCCAGGAAGCGCCTGGCCGACATCCTGCTCGCGATCCAGCAGATGGAACTGAAGTACGGCCTGCGCTGCTGCAACGTCTTCCATGCCGGCGACGGCAACCTGCACCCGCTGATCCTGTTCGACGCCAACGACGCCGACCAGCTGCACCGTGCCGAACTCTTCGGTGCCGACATCCTCGAGACCAGCGTCGCGATGGGTGGCACCGTGACCGGCGAACATGGCGTCGGCGTCGAGAAGCTGAGTTCGATGTGCGTGCAGTTCTCGCCCGAGGAGCGCGAGCAGATGCTGGCGCTGAAACGCGCCTTCGACCCGCTGGGCACCCTGAATCCCGGCAAGGTCATTCCGACCCTGCAGCGCTGCGCCGAGTACGGCCGCATGCATGTGAAGAAGGGGCTGTTGCCCTTCCCCGAACTGGAGCGCTTCTGATGGACGCCGTGCTGGCCCGACTTGTCGACCAGGTGCAGACCGCGCGCGTGGCCAACGGCCGGTTCCGCATCGTTGGCGGTGGCACGAAGGACTTCTATGGCAACCCCCTGCAAGGCGAAGCGCTCGACGTGCGCCCGCTGGCCGGCATCTCCAGCTACGAGCCGACCGAGCTGGTGGTGACCGTGCGCGGCGGCACGCCCCTGGTCGAGCTCGAGGCGGCGCTGGCCGCGAAGGGCCAGCACCTGGCCTTCGAGCCGCCTCGCCTGGGCGCCGGCGGCACGGTCGGCGGCATGGTCGCGAGCGGCCTGGCCGGCCCGGCGCGTGCCAGTGCCGGCAGCGTGCGCGACCACCTGCTCGGCGCGACCCTGCTCAACGGCAAGGGCGAAGTGCTCAGCTTCGGTGGCCAGGTGATGAAGAACGTCGCAGGCTACGACGTCTCGCGCGTGCTCGCGGGGTCGATGGGCATCCTGGGCGTGATCTGCGAGGTGTCGCTGAAGGTGTTGCCGCAGCCAACCGCCAGCGCGACCCTGCGCTTTGAAATGGACCAGACCCAGGCGCTGCAGCAGCTCAACGACTGGGGCAGCGAACCGCTGCCGATCAGCGCCAGCGCCTGGTGGAGCAACCTGCTCGTGGTGCGCCTGTCCGGCGCGCGCGCGGCCGTCGATGCGGCGCGGCAATCGCTCGGCGGCGAAGAGGTCGAGCCAGCATTGGCCGAAGGTTTCTGGCGCGGCCTGCGCGACCAGCAGGACGAGTTCTTCGTCGCTGCGCTGGCCACCCTCGAAGGTGGCGCGGCGCTGTGGCGGCTCGGTTTGCCGCAGGTCGCCGAACCAATCACGTTGCCGGGCGAACAACTGGTCGAGTGGGGCGGTGCGCAACGCTGGCTGTGCACGTCGGCGACGCCGACTCAGGTGCGCGAGGCGGCACGCTCGGCCGGCGGGCACGCCACGCTGTACCGCGGCCGCAACAAGAGCGCCGGCGCCTTCCACCCCCTGTCGGCCCCGCTCGCGCGCTTTCATCGCGAGCTGAAGAAGGCCTTCGATCCCGATCGGGTCTTCAACCCGGGTCGGCTGTACCCGGACCTCTGATGCAGACCACGCTGGCCCCCGCATTCAAGGGCACGCCCGACGGCGACGCGGCGGAAGCGATCCTGCGCAAGTGCGTGCACTGCGGTTTCTGCACCGCGACCTGTCCGACCTACCAGCTGCTCGGCGACGAGCTCGACGGGCCGCGTGGCCGCATCTACTTGATCAAGCAGGTGCTCGAGGGCGTGACGCCGACACGGGCGACCCAACTGCATCTCGATCGTTGCCTGACCTGCCGCAACTGTGAGAGCACCTGCCCGAGCGGTGTGCAATACGGCCACCTGGTCGACATCGGCCGCAAGCTGGTCGAGGCCCAGGTCGAGCGGCCGCTGATGGAACGCCTGACACGCAGCGCGCTGAAGGAAGGGCTGACCTCGCCGCTGTTCGGCCCGGCCATGAAGCTCGGCCAGCTGTTGCGCCCGCTGTTGCCGTCGACGCTGAAGAACAAGGTTCCCGCCTCCGCAGGCCCTCGCGCCAAGCAGTGGCCGACCCGCGAACACCCTCGCAAAGTGCTGATGCTGCTGGGCTGCGTGCAGCCGGCGATGATGCCCAACATCAATGCCGCCACGGCGCGCGTGCTCGACGCCGCCGGTATCCAGACCCTGGTGGCCGACGACGCCGGCTGTTGCGGCGCGATCCGCACGCACCTGAGCGATACCGAGGGCGGCCTGGCCGACATGCGCAGCAACATCGACGCCTGGTGGCCCCTGGTCGAAGGCCTGACCAGTGCCGGTCGCGTCGAAGCGATCGTGATGAACGCGTCGGGCTGTGGCGTCACGGTCAAGGACTACGGGCATGCGCTGGCGAACGACGTCGATTACGCCATCAAGGCTGCGCGCATCAGCCTGCTGACGAAGGACCTGTCCGAGCTGTTGCCCGAACTGGTCGGCGCGCTGAAGCCCAAGCTGGGCGCGATGCCCGTCAAGCGCCTGGCGTTTCATCCGCCGTGCACGCTGCAGCATGGGCAGCAATTGCGCGGCGGCGTCGAAACCCATCTCAACGCGCTCGGTTTCGATGTCAGCGTAGCGACGAACGAGAGCCACCTGTGCTGCGGTTCGGCCGGCACCTATTCCGTGCTGCAGCCGGAACTGGCCTATGCGTTGCGCGACCGCAAGCTGGAAAATCTGGCGCCGCTGGCGGCGCAGGCCATCGTCTCGGCCAACATCGGCTGCATCCAGCACCTGCAGTCCGGCACCGGCACGCCAGTGCGGCACTGGGTCGAAGTGCTCGATGAGGCGCTGCGGGTCTAGACGATTTTCACGCTCAGGTTCGGCAGCCGGTCGATGTGGATCTCGATCACATCGCCGCGCACGACCGGGCCGACGTTCTCCGGCGTGCCGCAATAGATGATGTCACCGGGCATCAGCTCGAAAGCCGCCGACAGCCGGCTGATCTGCTCGGGCACCGACCAGATCATGTGACGCAGCGTGGCGTTCTGCTTCATCGTGCCATTGACTTTGAGCCAGATCGCACCGTCGCTGAAGTGGCCGCCGATCTTGCCCACCGGGTGGATCTCGCCGATCGGTGCGCTCTTGTCGAAGCTCTTGCCGATCTCCCACGGCTTCTTCTCGTCGCCCATCGCGCGCTGCAGATCTCGCCTCGTCATGTCCAGGCCGAGGGCATAGCCGTAGACATGGTCGAGCGCGCTCTCGATCGGAATGTCACGCCCGCCTTTTGCCAGCGCCACTACCAGTTCCACCTCGTAGTGGTAGTTCTTGGTCAGTGTCGGGTAGGGGTGGTCGGCCACCGTGCCGGGGCGCACGTGCTGGATCGCGTCGGTGGGTTTCTGGAAGAAGAACGGCGGCTCGCGCGTCGGGTCCGAGCCCATCTCGCGCGCATGCGCGGCGTAGTTGCGGCCGATGCAGTAGATGCGCCGCACCGGGAAGGCCATGGCGCTGCCGGCGATCGGGATCGTCACCGGCGCCACCGCGAACGGCGTGCGAAGGCTATCGCCCGCGGCAGGTGTGGCGGGTGTGGCAGCGCAGCCAGCGATGCCTGCACCCGAGAGCGCGGCACCGGTGGCCAAGAGCATGCGGCGTCGAGGATGGGTCATCTCTCTCCTGAGCATTCAAAAGGGAGTGCCGACTGTAGCCAGCGCGTCGACGCCGGCCGTGCGGGAATACGCCCGCCCCCGCGCGCCACGGTGCGGCGGTTGCATTCAGCAACGCGGCTCACCGTTACGAGCATGCGGGCGACCCGCCGTTACCAAGAGGCCTGTGCATCGTTCACGGCCCTTCCGGGCGCCTCGGTTTCCTCTGCGCACGACGCCGGCAATCTGTCGAAGATGAAGCCATGGCGGGCACACAGACTCGCCCAAGCAAAGGGAGCGCGGCATGTTCGATCAACCCCCCTCGATGGCGATGCGCGCGGCGATCGCCAGCTTTCTCGGCAGCCTGTTCGGCATCGGCCTGATCCTGGCCACGCACACCGCACAGGCGCAGACCATCGACGCCGCGGCTGAAACCGAGGCCGCCGTCGACCCTGCCGCCATCATTCGCCGCATCGGCGACGTCACCCTGCGTTCCCTAAGCGGCGCCGAATCCCTGCTCAGCGGCCGCGCGCCGGCACCCCTGGGACTGCGCCTGCATGCCGGCAGCGAAGCGCCGGCCAACGGCCTGCGCTGGCAGGTGACACGCATGCCGGGCCTGCGCAGCGAAGGCGAGATCCCGCGCAGCCGTGACCTGATCAGCGTTGGCGTGCAGCTGCGCTTCTAGCCCGTCCTTTCAGGCGCGCCGGTCAGGTCGGGTGGCCTTCGGCGGCGAGCGGCTCGGGCCGCACGCGCAGCGCCCACAGCACCCCCGCCACGAGCAGCGCGATGCCGGCCAGCGTCACCGCGCCGGGCATCTGGCCGCGCAGCACGAAGGCGTAGGCCAGTGCAGCCAGGGTCTCGAAGACGATCAACTGCCCGGCCAGCGAAGGCGGCAGGCGCTGGCTGGCTTCGTTCCAGCACAGCGTGCCCAGCCATGAGGCGAACAATCCGATCGCGAACATCAGGCCGATGAAGCGCAGCGGGGTGGGGCCGAATGGCATCGGAAACGCGCTGCCGCTGGTCGCGTTCCAGGCCCAGAACAGCACGAAGCCGAGCGCCGCCAGCGGCAGCGTGGCCAGGCCCTGCGCCGTCGCCCAAGCGCGCGGGCTGCGATCGGCATGCGCGCGCAACCAATCGGCGTTGCGGATCGGGTACCAGGTCCAGCAGACCACGGCCGCGATCGCCAGCACCGCACCGACCGCATAACGCGCCAGATCGGCTTGAGGGTCCGCGCGCAGCGCAGCGATCTCGACCTGGTTGACGCAAGCGATGCCGGCCGCGATCAGGGCCAGCGACGGCAGCAGGCGCAGCCATGGCAGCCGGCCGTCGCGTTGCCGGATGTGCGGCGAACTGCGCAGATTGGAGGTGATGGCAATCACCACCGGCAGGGTCCCGATGATCATCGTCGGCAGCGGCCCGCCGGCGCGCTGGATCGCCGCCGCCAGGCACAGGTAGTACAGCAGGTTGCCGACGGTGCTGAGTTTGACGGCCTCGACCCAATCCTCGCGCGTCAACTCGGCCAGGTGCGCGCGGTCCAGCGCAGCCAGCGGCAGTGCGATCAGACCGAACGCCAGATAGCGCGCGCAAGACAACAACGCCGCCGGGTAGGCCGACAGCAACAACGGGGCGACGAAGACCATGCCCCACATCAGGCCGGCCGCGAGCGCGAACAAGGTTCCGATCCACATCCGGCCGAGCCTACCCTGAGGGCGTCGGTCGGCCGTGCGCCGCGGCACAATGCCGCGCATGCCATCGCAGCTCCTCCTCCGCGCCCTGTTGGCGGGCATCCTCGGCGTCGCCGCACTGGCCGCGCCAGCCCTCGCTCAGCCAGCGCAGGCCACCGCCACGCAGCGCCTGCACGCGCTGTTCGATCGCCACTGGGAAGAAGTCGCGCAGCGCTTTCCGGAGTGGGCGACCGTGCGCGGCGACCACCGCTTCGGCGACCGCTTCAGCGACGCTTCGCCCGCTGGCCGCGCCGGGCACGACGCGTGGGCGCGCGAGCTGCAGCGCGAAGCCGAAGCCCTGCCGCCGCAAACCCTGTCGGCCACCGATCGCGTGTCGCGCGAGCTGTTCATCCACGACCTCGCGGAGCAGACCCGCATGCAGGCTCACCCCGGCTGGCGCAGCCGTTCGTTGGTCTCGCAGTGGGGCTTCCAGACCCGCCTGGCCGGCCTGCTCCAGCGCAGCCCGCTCTCGACGGCGGCCGAAGTGCGGCAGGTGCTGGCCCGCCTCGCCGCTTACCCGCAGCGGCAGGAGCAGGAGATCGTGCATCTGCGCGAGGGCCTGGCAGCGGGCTGGGCGTCGCCGCGGCCGGTGCTGGAGCGCGTGCTGCAACAGATCGACGGCCAGCTCCCGGCCGACGTGACCGCCTCGCCCTTCTATGCGCCGTTCAAGAACCTCGGCGCCGACATCCCGGCCGCCCAGCAGGAGGCCCTGCGCGGCCAGGCGCGGCAGGTGATCGCCGAACAGATCTATCCGGCCATGCGCAAGCTGCGCACCTTTGCGCAGGACGAGTGCCTGCCCAAGGCGCCGCCCGACGGTGCGCTATCTCGCTACCCCGGCGGCGCGGCGGTCTATGCCGAGCTGGTGCGCCAGCACACCACGACTGAGCTGACAGCGCAGCAGATCCACGACATCGGGCGCAGCCAGTTGGCGCGCTTGCGCGGCGAGATGGAAGCGGCGATGCGCGAGTCAGGCTTTCAGGGCGACTTCGCGGCCTTCGTCAAGTACCTCAACACCGACCCCAGGTTCTTCCACACCAGCCCGGAAGCGCTGTTGGCCGGCTACCGCGACATCGGCAAGCGCATCGAGCCCGAACTGCCCAAGCTGTTCGCCGAGCTGCCGCGCATGACCTGGGGCGTGCGTGCGATCCCGGCCCACCTGGGCCCGGGGGCGGCCGAGTACTACAGCAGCCCGTCGCTCGACGGCAAGCAACCCGGCTGGTTCTTCGCCAACGCGCTGGCCTACCGCACGAAGCCGACCTGGGGCATGGAGACCTTGGTCGCCCACGAGGCGGTGCCCGGCCACCATCTGCAGAACGCCCGCGCCGTCGAGCTGGGTGCGTTGCCGGCGTTCCGGCGCGACGGCGGCTACACCGTCTATGGCGAGGGCTGGGCCCTGTATGCCGAGACCCTGGGCAGCCAGCTCGGCCTGTACACCGACCCGCACAGCCGCTTCGGCCACCTGCAGTGGCAGGCTTTTCGGGCCGCGCGCCTGGTCGTCGACACCGGTCTGCACGGATTGGGCTGGACCCGGGAGCAGGCGATTGCCTTCATGATCGAGCGCACTGGGGTCGAGCCGGTGCAGGTCGCCACCGAGGTCGATCGCTACTACTCGCAGCCGGGCCAAGCCCTGGCCTACATGATTGGCCAGCTGAAGATCGTCGAGCTGCGCGACCGCGCCCAGGCACGGCTGGGCGCGCGCTTCGACATCCGCCGCTTCCACAACGCACTGCTCGATCAGGGCGCGGTGCCGCTGCCGGTGCTCGAGCGCATCATCGATGAATGGATCGCTGCACAGGCGAAGGCGCCTGGGTGATACGCAGGCTGCCTGTATCGTTCACGATACTGAAACACTACTCTGTATCTCCTAAGATACTCTTTGTCCGGCAACCGACCCTTGCCGCCGCGCTGATTCAACGCTCACCGCACCGATCTGTTGCGCCGATCAAGATGACGGCCATCAGCACAAAAGGCCCGTCCGTTGTGCTTCATGCCGGTTCCGGCGGCACCTCTCGATAGAACGAAGCAGGCAGCATGGCTTGCTCCAGCATCTCTATCGTGCGGGCCTCTATGCCACGCGAGCGGAAGAACTCGCGCCACCCGTGGACCACTGCGAGCATTGAATCGATGATGTCCTTCGCCGCATCGTTGCCTAGGCCGAAGGCGTCGCATTGCGAGAGCAGGTTGTAGCGGCTCGCGGCGCGACCGAACGTTCCGACTTCCAGTGCCAGGTCCCGACGCTCCTGCGATACCAACGGCGTGGGCACGATGTCGTAGGCGGGCGAGAGGCGCCAACCGCTTCGCGTATTCAGCATGGCGTGGTTTCGCGGATGGTCGTCGTTGTTGGTGACCATCGCGTTGAACACCATGCGGCGGAAGAGTTCGGTGCGGTCGTCCCGCTTCACCGACCACCGGCGGAGCTCATCGGCAAGCAGCGGGTACGACCAGCGGTCCCGACCCAGATAGCCGTCCTGCGCATCGAGGACGGTGAGCCCCGACACCAGGCCGAAGCGCAGGTAAGCCTGGGCGTCTGGACTCCACTCGCGGTCAAAGCGGTCCAACAATAGGACGTCTCGTTGTCCAACGCGTTGCAGCTTGGCGCCGCAGATGTGAAGCCCGGCCGCGCGGGCTAGTTCGAGCGTCGCGTACTCGACACGCTGCATGTTGTGCCGGTCACCTTTCTCAGGCAGTTTGGCCAGCCAGATTTTTTGGCCGTCCTCGACTGTCGCCTTTGGCCTCGCGCCACCCATGCTGGTGCCGGGTTCGAGTTCCTCTAGGACCTCGTGCGGTAGCCGGCCGTGCTCCTCGAGCTCTTGCGCCGCTTCGATGAGCGCCGCGAGTTGGTGGGTGCGATTGAAGGGTCTGCGAGGCGCCGGCGGCAGGACAGTGCGTCCGAAGCTGAGGTTGCCCGCACCGTCGTCGGGTCCGTTGAGGAGGTACTCCATCTCCCCGATGTCTGCTTCGCGCCGCTGCAGTTTGGCCTGGATGACCCTTCGGCCCCAGGCATCCGGGCTGGCGTCTCTGACGGCGCCCGGAAGTCCCTTGAGCTTCGTGAACTGCTGAGGCCGGGTCGTCAGCGGCAGGTGATAGGGGTCCAGTGCGACGACATCCTGGCGCTCGAGGTACCGTTTGCCGTAAGTGAACGTTCCCTCGAACGCGTCAGCTCCGATGTTGCGCACCCTCAGCGATGCGCAGGGGACCGTTTCGAAGCTCCCCGGCAGCTGGATGTAGACGTAGCAGGCCTGTTGGTCCGTCGCCATGGGTCAGAAGTCGTTGTCGCTGGGTGCAGGCTGTCGCGCCCGTTTCGGCCGACTGGCCGCCTCGAGAATCTTCCCGTGCTCATCGAAGTCTGGGTCGGCCAGGGCGCTGGCCGTGCTCATCAGGCCGAGCTTCCAGAGCACCTTGAAGACGCTGCCCACTGTCGTTCCGGCATTCCCTGTCTCCAGTGCATAGAGGGTCTTGCGGGTGATGTCACAAGCCTGAGCCAGCTCCTCTTGGCTCATGCGTCGGCGCAGGCGGGCGAGACGGACGTTCTCGCCCAGGCGCCGTACTGCGTTGACAACCTCGAGGGGAGTCGTCGTCGTGATAGCCATTTAACTACCCATTAAGGCCAGTAATGGGTAGCAGATTACTCTCTACTTAAAGGCTCGTCAAGCCTTCATCCTCACACTATGGGTTCTTTGGTACCCAAATAACAATATAACGAGTACCATTCTACCCACTATTGGGTAGACTGCCCAAAGCCGCACGCGGGCGAGCAACCGCGTGCGGCCGTTTCACTGCAACGGCAGTCGTGAGCTCAGCGCACCTTGCCGGCTTTCCACGCGCTCAACAGCGTGTCGTAGGCGATCGTCTCGCCCTTGGGCTTCTCGTTGGCCAGCTTCTTCCACGGCGCGCCCTTGTCGCTCAGGTACTTGTTCGGGTCGCCCTTCGGGTTGAGCTTGGGTGGGCAGTTGGCCATGCCGGCGCGCTCGAGCCGGCTCATCACGTCGTCCATCTCGTTGGCCAGGTTGTCCATCGCCTGTTGCGGGGTCTTCTCGCCCGTCACCGCCACGGCCACGTTCTTCCACCACAGCTGGGCCAGCTTCGGGTAGTCGGGCACGTTGCCGCCGGTCGGCGTCCAGGCCACGCGGGCCGGGCTGCGGTAGAACTCGACCAGGCCGCCGAGCTTCGGGGCCATGTCCGTCATCGCCTGGCTCTGGATGTCGGACTCGCGGATGGGGGTCAGGCCGACGATGGTCTTCTTGAGGGACGTGCTCTTGGCGGTGATGAACTGCGCATAGAGCCAGGCCGCCGCCGTCTTGTTGGGGTCATGGTCCTTGAAGAAGGTCCAGGAGCCGACGTCCTGGTAGCCGTTCTGCATGCCCTGCTTCCAGTAGGGGCCGTTCGGTCCCGGCGCCATGCGCCACTTCGGCGTGCCGTCCTCGTTCACGACCGGCAGGCCCTTCTTGATCATGTCGGCGGTGAAGGCCGTGTACCAGAAGATCTGCTGCGCGATCTGACCTTGCGCAGGCACCGGGCCGGCTTCGCCGAAGGTCATGCCGATGGCTTCCTTTGGCGAGTACTTCTTCATCCAGTCGATGTACTTGGTCAGCGCATAGACGGCGGCCGGCGAATTGGTGGCGCCACCACGGGCGACCGAGGCGCCGAGCGGCGTGCAGCCGTCCTCAGTCGTGCGAATGCCCCACTCGTCGACCGGCTTGCCGTTCGGGATGCCGATGTCGGCGGTGCCGGCCATCGAC
>JAZKIW010000035.1:0-5156 GCA_040384625.1 Pseudomonadota bacterium
GCCATGCCGCCGATCAGCTGCACGTCGAAGTGGCGCATCTTCAGCGTGCGCTTGCCGGCCTCGCGCACAGCGGCAAAGGCTTCGGGCAGCAACTCATCCAGGCTCAGCCCGCCGGCGACCTTCTGGCGCCACTCATCTGTCTTGCCGCGCAATGCCGCGTCGTCGAGAGCTTCAAACGCCGGTTCCAGTGCGTTGACCTTCTGCACGACAGCCCGGTACTGCTTGAGCAGGCGGTCGTTGCGGCTGCCGAAGATCGAGGTGAGGAGTTTGGGCAACATGCGGCGTCGGTGGTTTGTCGTCGGGCGGGGCCGCTGCGAGATGGGGCCGTATCGGCCCCATCTCAATAGGGGGCAATGGTGGACCATGCACGCGGGCGAACCTCACGCGCGCAGCGAGCGCGAAAAGCTGGAGATTTTACCTGCCGTCAGCGCGAACGTCGCTCGCCTGCCAGGGCCCGCGTTTCGCCACCTCGGCCGGCCAGGAAGCGCGCCGGGTTCTGCGGCACCCTCTCGACCAGCACCTCGAAGTGCAGATGTGGGCCGGTCGAGCGCCCGCTGTTGCCGACCTGCGCGACGGGCTGGCCGCGCTTGACGAGGTCGCCCACCTTGACCAGCACCTTTGAGGCGTGCGCATAGCGGGTCAGCAGGCCGTTGCCATGATCGATCTCGACCATGTTGCCGTAGGCGGCATGCTGCTCGGTAGAGACGACCATGCCGCCGGCCGCCGCCATGATTGGCGTGCCGATGTCTGACGGGAAGTCCAGGCCGGTGTGCAGGGCGGCGCGGCCGGTGAAGGGATCGGTGCGAAAGCCGAAGCCGGAGCCAACCGGCCCGTCGACCGGCGCGGAACTGGGCACCATCAGTTGCGCCAGGCGTCCCTCGAGCAGGCGCGACTCGATCAAGGTGAACAGATCGGTCGTCTGGTCGGTGCGTTCGTCGAGCACACCGACGTGGGCATTCAGACCATCCAGCGATTGCAAGCGGTCGGCGCGGCCGGCGTCGGACACGAAAGGCCCGCCCTGCCCACCCCGCGCCATGGCTGTCGGTGCGGAAGCGCCCGCGCCGGAGCGCAGCAGGGGCTTGAACTCCTCGGCCTTGACGCCGGCCAGGCCTGAGACCCGGTCGCTCATGGCTTCGAGCTTGAGCAGCTTGGCCTGCATCTCGCCGACCTTGGTCGCCATCGCATCCAGGTTCTCGCGCAGGAAGCGGTCGCGCTGCGCCGTCTCGTCGCGTGCGACCAGTGCCACCAGCTGGCCCACCACGGGCCAGCCCTCGCGCGCGGCCTTCAGGAACACGAAGTGATAGACCGCCGCAGCGAGCAGGGTCAGCGCCAGCACCAGCGCGGCGAGCCCCACGCCGACCTGCCAGCGGTTGAAGTACAGCACGCGCGATCGCGCCAGGCTGCCATGAGTGATCAGGATCTGCATCCGCCTAAACTCCTTGCCGTGGCCACCACCAAGTCATCCACCTCATCCGTACCGCTGGGGCTGCCGCTGTCTCGTGCCTTGGACCAGAACGCCAGTCTGGCCGATCTCGGGCGCCGGTTGGCGCAGTCGAACGCGCGCTACACCGCGGTTTGCGTGCACCTGCCACAACCCATGCGGGACCAGGTGCGACCCGGTCCTCTGGATGACGAAGGCTGGTCGCTGTTGGCCTCCAACGCGGCGGTTGCCGCCAAATTGCGCCACCTGCTACCGCGCCTGGCCGACACGCTGCGCGAGCAGGGCTGGCCGGAGTTGCCGATCCGCGTGCACATCCGCACACGTTGAACGCCCCGGCTTCGGAGTGGTGCCGACTATCCGAGTCGAACGGATGACCTTCCGCTTACAAGGCGGGTGCTCTACCAGCTGAGCTAAGTCGGCTGCCGGCGGCGATTCTAGGCCGGCTGGTCCGCGGCACGTTACTTGATGCGCTTCAGCGAGGGCCGCGAACCGCCCGGCGCTGGCTCGGGCGGCTCAGGAGGCTTCTCGGCCGGCGGCGCTGCCGGCGCGTCGACGGCCGTCAAGCGCGGCGCCGCGCGAGTCGTTGCATCGCCAGCCGGCAGTACCGTCGGGCCGGCGCTGCTCGGAGTCCCCGTCGCGCTGGGTACCGGAAAGGCCATGCCCTGGCCGTTCTCGCGAGCGTAGATCGCCACGACGTGATCGATCGGCACCACGATCTCGCGCGCCGAACCGCCGAAGCGGGCCTTGAACTCGATCTGCTCGTTGCCGAGCTTCAGGCCGCTGGTGGCCTCGAATCCGACGTTGAGCACGATCTCGTTGTTCTTCACGTACTCCTGCGGCACCTGCACATTCGCATCGACGAAGACCGCGATGTACGGCGTGAAGCCGTTGTCGGTGCACCAGTCGTGCAGGGCACGGATCAGGTAGGGCCGCGTCGAGCTGCCCTGGCCTTCCGGAGCCGTCGGCACCGTCATCGAGTCACTTCCTCATCACCTTCTCGGACGGCGTCAGCGCCTCGATGTAGGCCGGGCGCGAGAAGATGCGCTCAGCGTACTTCAGCAGCGGCAGCGCATTCTTCGACAGGTCGATGCCGTAGTAGTCCAGACGCCACAGCAAGGGCGCGATGGCGACGTCGAGCATCGAGAAGTCGTCGCCCAGCATGTACTTGTTCTTCAGGAAGATCGGCGCGAGCTGGGTCAGCCGGTCGCGGATCTGCGAACGGGCCTTCTCGAGCTGCTTGTCGGTGCCCTTCATGCCGCGCGATTCGAGCATGTTCACGTGGGCGAACAGCTCCTTCTCGAAGTTGAACAGGAACAGGCGGACACGCGCCCGCGCCACCGGGTCGCCCGGCATCAGCTGCGGGTGCGGGAAGCGCTCGTCGATGTACTCGTTGATGATGTGCGACTCGTACAGGATCAGGTCGCGCTCGACCAGGATCGGCACCTCGTTGTACGGGTTCATCAGCGCGATGTCTTCGGGCTTGGCGAACAGATCGACGTCGCGGATCTCGAAGTCCATGCCCTTCTCGAACAGCACGAAACGGCAGCGGTGCGAGTAGGGGCAGGTGGTTCCGGAATAAAGCACCATCATGGTGAGGGGCTCCCTTGCTGGTGGTCAGAGTGAAAGAAATGTCGAGGCTGTCCAAAAGCGCGAAGCGCAGTGGGCGGGATCACCGCTGCCACTGCGCCGCGGGCACTGACGCGATTTACTTGATGTCTTTCCAGTACGCGGCGTTCAGGCGCCACGCAATCAACGTGAAGACGAACAGGAACATCAGCACCCACACGCCGAGTTGAACCCGCGACTGCTGCACTGGCTCGCCGGCCCATTGCAGAAAGGCCACCAGGTCCGCCACTGCGGCATCGTACGAACGGGCATCGAGCGCACCGGCCTTTGTCACTTCCCAGCCCGTGAAGACGTCGACCTCGTGCCCATGCTCCATCTTCTTGACGAAGACCGGCTTGCGCTCACCCTGCAGTTCCCACAGAACATGGGGCATGCCGACGCTCGGAAAGGCCAGGTTGTTCCAGCCGGTGGGCTTGCTGTCGTCGCGGTAGTAAGTGCGCAGGTAGGTGTAGAGGTAGTCTGCGCCACTGCCCTGGCCGGCGGCGGAGCGCGAGCGCGCAATCACCGAAAGATCGGGCGGCGTGGCGCCGAACCACTCCTTGGCCTGCTTGGTGTCGAGCGCGACCTTCATCGTTTCACCGATTTTGTCGGTGCCGAACAGCAGGTTGGCCTTGATCTGTTCGTCGCTTAGGCCGATCTCGGCCAGTCGGTTGTAGCGCAGGTAGGCGGCCGAATGGCAGTTCAGGCAGTAGTTGACGAACAGCTTTGCGCCGTGCTGCAGCGAGGCGTTGTCGGTGACTTTCTCGATCGGGAACTTGTCCCACGCCAGGCCGCCCGAAGCGGCTTGCGTGGCGCCGCCGAGCACGCACAGGCACAACACGAGGCACTTGAGGATGTTCTTGATCATGTTTGTCGTCCCGTCAATGCGCATGGAACACCACGCGCTCGGGCACCGGCTTGAATTCACCGAGACGGCTCCACCAGGGCATGAGCAGGAAGAAGCCGAAGTAATAGACCGTGCCGATCTGCGCCATCAGGGTCTTGCCGTCCGACACCGGCTCGATGCCGAGCCAGCCCAGGATCAAGAAGACGACGACGAAGACCGCATACACCGCACTGTGCCAGGTTGGGCGGTAACGGATCGACTTCACCGGGCTGCGATCGAGCCAGGGCAGGACGAACAGGATCATCACCGCCGCACCCATCACGACCACGCCCCAGAACTTGGCGTCGAAAGTCTTCAGCAGCACGATGGCCACGGCAGCGGCAATCACCACACCGACCTTCAAGATGCCCGACAGCCCCCCCTTCCACACCGCCATCAACGCACCCACCGCAGCCAGCACGCAGAACACATTGACCATCGGGTCGGTGGTGGCGCGCAGCATCGAGTAGTAAGGCGTGAAGTACCACACCGGCGCGATGTGCGCAGGGGTCTTCAGCGGATCTGCCGGTATGAAGTTGTTGTACTCGAGGAAGTAGCCGCCCATTTCGGGGGCGAAGAAGATGATCGCCGAGAAGATCATCAGGAACACCGATACGCCGACCAGGTCGTGCACCGTGTAGTAGGGGTGGAACGGGATGCCGTCGAGCGGAATGCCGGTCTTCGGATCTTTCTTGTCCTTGATCTCGATGCCGTCGGGATTGTTGGAGCCGACGTCGTGCAGGGCGAAGATGTGCGCCGCCACCAGACCCAGCAGGACCAGCGGCAGAGCGATCACGTGGAAGCTGAAGAAGCGGTTCAGCGTCGCGTCACCGACCACGTAGTCGCCGCGGATCAGCAATGCCAGGTCAGGGCCGACGAAGGGGATCGCTGCGAACAGGTTGATGATGACCTGGGCTCCCCAGTAGCTCATCTGGCCCCAGGGCAGCAGGTAGCCCATGAAGGCCTCGCCCATCAGGCATAGGAAGATCGCCACGCCGAAGATCCACACCAGCTCTCTGGGCTTGCGGTAGCTGCCGTAGAGCAGGCCACGGAACATGTGCAGGTAGACGATGACGAAGAACGCGCTGGCACCGGTGGAGTGCATATAGCGCACCAGCCAGCCCCAGGGCACATCGCGCATGATGTACTCCACCGACTCGAAGGCCTTGGCCGCATCGGGCTTGTAGTGCATCACCAGGAAGATGCCGGTGACGATCTGGATCA
>JAZKIW010000036.1:0-18480 GCA_040384625.1 Pseudomonadota bacterium
CGTTCACGGTATACGGCACCCAGCTCGCCTTGCCCTTCTCCGACCACCCCTTCGGTCTCGGCAGCGTGTTCATCATCGACCCGCTGTACACATTGCCCTTGCTGATCGGCGCCGGCTGGGCCCTGGCCACGCGCGGCGACGGGCGCGGCCTGCGCGCCAATGTCATCGGCCTGGTGCTGAGCACGGCCTACCTCGGCTGGGGTGTCGTGGCCCAGCAGCGTGTGGAGCGCGTGGCGCAAGCCTCGCTCGCCTTTCAGGGCATCGTGGCCGAGCGCATCCTGATCACCCCGACGCCCTTCAACAGCCTGTTGTGGCGCATCGTCGCCATGTCGGGCGACCGCTACCACGAGGGGTTCTATTCGCTGCTGGACAAGGACCCGCAAATCGCCTTCGACGCGTTCGCGCGGGGCCATGACCTGGCCGTGGAACTGCAGGCCAATCCGGGCGCGCAACGCGTTGCCGCTTTCAGCAAGGGCTTCTTCAAGCTGCAGCAGGACGGCACGCGTGTGCTTATCACCGACCTGCGCATGGGCCAGGAGCCGGACTACATCTTCAGCTTCGCGGTGGCCGAGCGCCAGAGCCCGCCGCAGGCCTTGCCCCGACCCGAGCAGGTCGGCACGCGACCCGATGTCAGGCGCCTGTTGCAGTGGCTGTGGCGCCGCATGCTGGGCGAACCCATGGTGCTACCGCGCTGACGATTCACAGACGCGTCAGCGCGATCGCCAGTTCATTCCACCCTGCCGGGTGCGGCACGCGGGGATAGGGCGGCGCGGGCCACGACCACAGAGTGGCCGGCAGCAAGGCGCGAAGCATCTGGATGTCCATGTGGTACGGCGGCCCCTCGATGCGGCCTTCGGCGGCGCCCGCGCGCGGGATCTGCATCGCCAGCAGCAATAGCCGACCGCCGGGGCGCAGCCATTGCTGCAACTGTTGTGCGTAGGTCTGCCAGTGGTCGGGATGCAGGGCGCACCAGCAGGTCTGCTCGTACACCGCGTCGAGCGCGGCATCCGGTTGCCAGGCCAGCACATCGGACTGCACGAGTTCGGCCTTAGCCCGAGCGCTTGCCAGGCGTTCGCGTGTCAGGCTCAGGGCTGCCTCGGCGTAGTCGATCGCGATCACGCTGCAGCCAGCCTGCACTAGCGCCAGCACGTCATGGCCGCTTCCGCAGCCCGGCACGGCGACGCGTTGGCCGCTGGCGGGCGTGCCCTCGGCCAGCCAGCGCGTGAGCTGCGGACTCGGGCCACCGCGATCCCAGGGGGTCTGTCGGCGCTCGAAGCGCTGTTGCCAGAAATCGCGATCCGGGCCGTGCATCCGGCGATTGTGCGGCGGCTTCAGCGACCGAACAGTCCCTTGATGACACTGCCCACGCCTTCCACCATGCCGCCGAGACTGACACCGAGCTTTTCGGCCAGACCGACGGCGAAGCGCGCCGCGAAGACCTCGTTCAGCGAGAACTTCGGATCGTCGAGCCGGCCTTCGAGCGTGAAGGCCAGCTCGATCCGGCCATCTCGGCTCATCGCCGCCAGCACGGCCTGGCGTGGCACGCCGGCGAAGGTAGCGAACACGCCGCCGCCGCCAGCCAGCTCGAGATCGGTCAGCGTCAGGCGGCCCGGCGCGTCCAGGCGCTGGCCCTTGACCCTGCCAGCGAGCGCAAGGTCGAGCGAGCCGCGCCGTACCGAGGCCTCGTTGTTGCGTAGCAGGTAGGGCTGCAGGCTCACCAGGTCCAGCCCCTTCACCTTCAATGTCAGGTCGGCGTCGCGCGTGGCCGGCGTCAGCTGGCCCTGCAGCGACAGGCTGCCGTTGCGCTGCGGACCCTTCAATGTCGCCTGCAGTTCGAGCGCCGCACGCTCATCGAGTGCCGGCAGTGCCAGCGGACCGACGTCGGCGCGCAAGGCCTCGAGGCGGATGTGGTGCGGCGCGCCGCGTGCGCCGACCACCGAGGCGTCGTGAAAGTCGATGGCCACATCGCGCAGGTGCAACGCACCGATGTGCAGGCGCTGGCGGGCACCGGGCTGCGCCTTGTCGTCGCCTGCGCCTTCGAGCAGGCTGGGCAGCACTCGGAGGCGGCCGTCCTTGTCGCGCAACAGTGACAGGCTCGCCCCTTCGACCGTCACGCTCGCAATGCGCCAGCCGCTGCGCCACAGGCTCGACAGCGACGGCACAACTCTGACGCGCTCCGCACTCAACTCCTGCGCAGCCGGCCAGCGCCCGGGCTGAGCGCGCACACGCAGGCCGCGCAGTTCCACGCCGGTCCAGCCCAGTGAGGTGGCCTGCAGCGTCGCACGCGGTCCGAGCGCCGCCTCGATGCCGCTGTGCAGGCGGCGCAAGGCGAGCTGAAAAGCCAGGGCCACAGCCGCCAGCGCCACGGCTGCGAGGCCCAGCGCCACGGCCCAGCGCCGGTTCGATCTGGTCATGCGGCGATTGTGCCGAGGGCGGCCCCGCACAATCCGTGCATGCCGTCACACCCCACGCTGCAATTGATCGGCGTCGACTTCACCAGTGCGCCGACGCGGCGCAAGGCGATCACGGTGGCGCATGGCACCCTGTACAGCGACCGCCTGAGCCTGCAGCGTGTCGATGCACTGCACGACTTCGGCGCGTTCGAGACCTTGCTGCGCGCGCCCGGCCCCTGGACTGGCGCCTTCGATTTCCCCTTCGGCCTGCCCCGCGAACTGGTCGAGTCTCTCGACTGGCCGCGCCAGTGGACCGCTCTGGTGCGTCACTACGCCGGCCTGTCACGGGCAGAGATTCGCGACACCTTCGCCGCGTTTTGCGCAGAGCGGCCTGCAGGCCGCAAGTTTGCGCACCGCGCCTGCGACGGGCCGGCCGGATCGAGCCCATCGATGAAATGGGTCAACCCGCCGGTGGCCTACATGCTGCATGCCGGCGCACCGAGGTTGATCGATGCCGGCGTGCACCTGCCGTCGCTGCACGAGGGCGATGTCTCCCGTGTCGCTCTTGAAGCCTACCCGGGTCTGTTGGCGCGCGAACTCATCGGCACGCGCTCGTACAAGAGCGACGATCGCGCCCGGCAGACGGCCGAACGCCTGATCGCGCGCAAGGACCTGCTCGAAGCCCTGGAGCAGGGCCGCACGCGCCTCGGGCTTCGACTGCGCATGACCCATGCCCAGCGCGACGCGCTGGCCGCCGATGCCTCGGGCGACAAGCTCGATGCGGTGCTGTGCCTGGTCCAGGCAGCCTGGGCCGCATTGCAACCAGGCTGGGGCTTGCCTCGCGACGTTGACCCGCTCGAAGGCTGGATCGTCAGCGCCTGAGCCGCGCGAAACGCTGTCGACCGAAAAATGTGCCGATCGGTTGGCAAGAATGCTCGCCCGGGCTGGTGCAACGCTTGCCGAACCCGCTCACCGCGGCGCGACGCAGGCGAAAATCGGCCAGAAGGCAACCATGGCTCGTTTCTCCAAGTTTGTCGGGTTGGCCAAGGGCGCGCGCCTGGCCACCACCCTGGTCGCGTTGTGGAAGCTGTTCAAGCACCCCGACACGCCCTGGTTGCCGAAGCTGGTGGCGGCCGCGGTGTTGGCCTATGCGTTGAGCCCGATCGACCTGATTCCCGATTTCATTCCGGTGCTGGGCATGCTCGACGATTTGGTGCTGTTGCCGTTGGGCGTGGCGCTGGCGGTCCGTCTCACGCCGGCGCATTTGTGGCAGGCGCGGCTGGCCGAGGCCCAGGCCGGTGCCGCCAAGCTGCCCCGCTTGGTGTGGGGTGCGGTGGTCGTGCTGCTGGTGTGGTTGCTGCTGCTCGGCGGTCTGGGTTGGTGGCTGTGGTCTGGGTGGGTCTGAGAGGGGAGCTGAACATGCAAGTCAAGTTCTGGATCGGCGCCGTGCTGTTGTGCCTGAGCGTCGGCGCCGCATCGGCTGCGCAGAAGAAGTCGGCCGCGCCACCCAAGCCAACGCTGTTGACGGGCACCGTCAGCCGCGTCGTCGATGGCGACACCTTGTGGCTGAAGGCCGAGGGCGAGGGCGAGGCTCCGGTCGTGGTGCGTCTGGAAGGCATCGATGCGCCCGAGAGTTGCCAGGTCGGTGGTGCCGAGGCGACAGCGGCCCTGAACGCACTGGCACTGGGGCGCAGCGTGAGCTTGCGTGTGGCGGCGCGCGATGAACATGGCCGTGTGATCGGCAAGGTGTTCGATGGCGACAAGGACATCGGCGACCGCCTGGTGCGCGATGGCATGGCCTGGTCGTCGCGTTACCAGTTCGACCGCGGCCCGTATGTCGCCGAGGAGCGCATGGCGCTGGCGCTCAAGCGCGGCCTGCACGCCGCGGGCGGCGCGGTCCAGCCACGCGACTTTCGAAAGCAGCACGGGCCCTGTGTGATCGCTGCGCCCAAGGCGCCGGGTTCCTGACGCGCATTACGGCCTGGCCCGCATCAGGGTGCTCTTGCCGAACAGCGACTCGATCAGGTCCACCGCCAGTTCCGCTGTCTTGTTGCGCACGTCCAGCGCCGGGTTGAGCTCCATCACGTCCAGGCTGGCGAGCTTGCCGGTGTCGGCGATCATTTCCATGCACAGCTGGGCTTCGCGGTAGGTCGGGCCACCGAGCACCGTGGTGCCGACGCCGGGGGCGATGTCGGGATCGAGGAAGTCGACGTCGAAGCTGACGTGCAGGTGGGTGTTGGCGTCGAGCGTGGCCAGGGCCAGCTCCATCGTGTGGCGCATGCCCATCTCGTCGATGTAGCGCATGTCGAAGACCTCCAGGCCCTGTTCGTGCACCAGGCGCTTCTCGCCGGCATCGACGCTGCGGATGCCGATCTGGCGCACCCACTTCGGATTGATGGCCGGCACGGTACCGCCGATCTCGGTCAAGGCCCTGGGCCCGACGCCGCACAGGCAGGTCACTGGCATGCCGTGGATGTTGCCGCTGGGGGTGAGCGTGCTGGTGTTGAAGTCGGCATGCGCGTCGAGCCACAGCACGCGCAGCTTCTTGCCGGTTTCGCGGCAGTGCCTTGCCACCGCGCTGATACTGCCGATGCCCAGACAGTGGTCGCCGCCGAGCAGGATCGGCAGGCGCGCCAGCTGCAGCTCGGCATACACCGCCGCGTGCACGGCTTCGTTCCACTGCACGACCTCGGCCAGGTGACGGTAGCCATCGACGGGCGGCAGCCAGGGGTTGGCCGGCCCGACCAGGTTGCCGCGGTCGGCCACCACCAGGCCATGACCCTGCAGGATCGGCACGATCCCGGCCACGCGCAGCGCTTCAGGCCCCATGCTGGCGCCGCGCGCACCCGCGCCGATGTCAGTGGGGGCGCCGATGAGGGAGATGTCTTGTGTCATGGTCTCGATTGTCGGGCAGGCTTTGACGATCAGATGTCGTCAGCGAACTCGCCCGTCAGCGTGGCCGGGGCGTCGAGCCCGAAGTCTTGGACCAGCACCTGCCAGGCCTCTTCGGCGCTGTCGACCAGGCGGAACAGCTGCAGGTCGGCGGCGCTGATCATGCCGGTCTCGACCAACCACTCGAAGTTGATCAGCTTGACCCAGAACTCGCGTCCGACGAGCACGATCGGCCGCTTGCGCACCTTGCCGGTCTGCGTCAGCGTCATCACCTCGAACAACTCGTCCAGGGTGCCGAAGCCGCCGGGGAAGCACACCAGCGCCACCGAGCGCATCAGGAAGTGCATCTTGCGCAGCGCGAAGTAGTGGAACTGGAAGCACAGCTTGGGCGTGATGTAGGCGTTCGGTTCCTGCTCGTGCGGCAGCACGATGTTCAGGCCGATGCTCGGGCCGCCGGCATCACTTGCGCCGCGATTGCCGGCTTCCATGATCCCGGGTCCGCCGCCGGTGACCACCACGATCTTCTCGTTCAGGCGCTTGGTGGTCTGGGTCACCAGCGCGGCGAACGTGCGCGCTTCCTCGTAGTAGCGCGACATCAGCAGGTCCATGCGCGCACGCGCCAAGGCCAGCGTGTCGTCGCCGGCTTCGACACGCGCCAGCCGTTCTTCGGCCACGCTTCGCGGCACCAGCCTTGCGCTGCCGAAGATCACCACCGTGGCCGCGATGCCCTCTTCGTTGAGCACCATTTCCGGCTTGAGCAGTTCGAGCTGCATGCGCACCGGGCGCAACTCCTCGCGCAGCAGGAATGCTTCGTCGGTGAAGGCGAGGCGGTAACTGCTGTCGGGGCCGTCGTAGCGCGGCGTCGGCACGACCGCTGCGGCCTCTTCTTCGGCACTCGGGAAGTTGCGGGCAACCAGGGGCGGCGGCAGGGGCGTCATGGGGCGCAGCTTACTGCGCACGGGAGCCTCCGTGGTCGGCTCGTCCGGCGACGCCACGGCCCACTAAACTGCCTGATTCTTAGAGGTTCGACATCGAGGAACGCGCCAATGATTCACTTCGTATTGCACGACACCAAGGACACGGTGGCCGTGGTGGTGGTGGAGGGGGTGAAGGCCGGCATGGAGATGCAGGGCTGGATCATGGACGCTGACCGCATGACCAATGTGGTTGCCAGGCAGGACATTCCGATTGGCCACAAGGTGGCTCTGACCGACATGGCCGCGGGCGACACGGTGTGGAAGTACGGCATCGACATGGGCAAGGTGGTCGCGCCGATCAAGGCCGGCGAGCATGCCCACGTCCACAATATCAAGACCAAGAGGTGGTGAGCATGAGCATGGTTTCCAGGGACACCACGTTTCTTGGCTACCGGCGCGAGAACGGCCGCGTCGGGGTTCGCAACCACGTCATCATCCTGCCGCTGGACGACCTGTCCAACGCGGCGGCCGAGGCCGTGGCGCACAACATCAAGGGTGCGCTGGCGATCCCGCACCCCTACGGCCGGCTGCAGTTCGGGGCCGACCTCGAGCTGCATTTCCGCACCCTCATTGGTACCGGCTGCAACCCGAACGTCGCCGCGGTCGTCGTGATCGGCATCGAGGATGGCTGGACGCAGAAGGTCGTCGACGGGATCAAGGCCACCGGCAAGCCGGTGTCGGGCTTCGGCATCGAGCTGCACGGCGACCACGACACCATCCTGCGCGCCAGCAAGGTCGCGCGCGAGTACGTGCAGTGGGCGAGCGAGAAGCAGCGCGAGCAGTGTGCGATCCACGAACTCTGGGTCAGCACCAAGTGCGGCGAGAGCGACACCACCAGCGGCTGCGGCGCCAACCCGGCGGTCGGCAACGCCTTCGACAAGCTGCATCCCCTGGGCAATTACCTGTGTTTCGGCGAGACCACCGAACTCACCGGCGGAGAGCAGATCGTGGCCGCGCGCTGTGCCAACGACGCGGTGCGCGAGCGCTTCATGTTCATGTTCGACCGCTACCAGGACGTCATCAACCGGCACAAGACCAGCGACCTCGCCGACAGCCAGCCGACCAAGGGCAACATCGCGGGCGGCCTGACCACGATCGAGGAGAAGGCGCTGGGCAACATCCAGAAGATCGGCAAGCGCTGCACGGTCGACGGCGTGATCGACAAGGCCGAACTGCCGACCCACCCGGGCCTGTGGTTCATGGACTCGTCGTCGGCCGCGGCGGAGATGGTGACGCTCTGCGCCGCCTCAGGCTACGCGGTCCACTTCTTCCCGACTGGCCAGGGCAACGTGATCGGCAACCCGATCCTTCCGGTCATCAAACTGTGCGCGAATCCGCGCACGGTGCGCACGATGAGTGAGCACATCGATGTGGACGTGACCGGCCTGCTGCAACGCGAGATCACGCTCGACCAGGCCGGCGACACGTTGCTCGAGTGCATGCTGCGCACGGCCAATGGCCGGCTGACGGCGGCCGAGGCGCTGGGCCACCGTGAGTTCGTGTTGACGCGGCTGTACGAGTCGGCCTGAGCGTGGCATGGCGCGCATCGTCATCTGCGAGTTCATCGACGAGCGTGCACTGCCGGCACTGCAGGCGAAGCATGAAGTCCTGTACGACGCTGGTCTGGTCGACGACACACCGCGGCTGAAGATCGAGGCGGCAACGGCCGATGCGCTCGTTGTGCGCAACCGGACCCAGGTACGCGGCGACCTGCTGTCGGCGCTGGCGCGCTGCAAGGTGATCGGACGTCTGGGCGTCGGGCTGGACAACATCGACGTGCCGGCGTGCCAGGCGCGCGGCATGCAGGTGATACCGGCCACCGGCGCCAATGCGCTGGCGGTGGCCGAGTACGTGATCGGCACAGCCATGTTGTTGCTGCGCGGTGCCTACCAGGGCACGTCCGCGGTGGCGACGGGGCAATGGCCGCGCGCGGCGCTGTCCAACGGCCGCGAGATGGCGGGCAAGCGCTTGGGGTTGATCGGCTTTGGCTCGATCGGGCAGTTGACGGCCAGGCTGGCCCGTGCCATCGGTATGGACGTGATGGCGTTCGACGCGATGTTGGGGGCAGGACACCCGGCCTACGCGGAGCACGGGGTGCGCACGGTGAGTCTGGACGCACTGGTCGCCAGCGCCGATGTGGTCAGTCTGCATGTGCCCCTCATCGATTCGACTCGCAATCTGTTCGATGCCCGGCGCATCGCTTCGATGAAGCGCGGCGCGATCCTGATCAACAGTGCACGCGGTGGCATCGTCGACGAGCCAGCGCTGGCTGCGGCGCTGAAGAGTGGCCATCTCGGTGGCGCAGCAATCGATGTCTTTGCCACCGAACCGGTTCCGGCGAGCGAGCACTTTGCGGGGTGCCCGAACCTGCTGCTCACCCCGCACATCGCCGGGCTGACGGTCGAGAGCAATGAGCGCGTCAGCTTTCTGATCGCCGACGAGGTGCTGAAGGCGCTGGCATGAGCAGGGTTGCGTTGGGCGAGTTGCGCGCGATGGTGCAGCGCGCCCTGCGGGCAGCCGGGGCGAGCGAGGACATGGCGACATCGACTGCGCGCGCGTTGGTGCTGGCCGAGGCCCAGGGCATCGGCTCGCACGGCCTGTCGCGCGTGGCGCAGTACGCCACCCACTTGCGCAACGGCCGGGTCGACAAGGACGCCGTGCCGCGAGTCGCGTCCGCGCGCGGCAGTGTGGTGCAGATCGACGCTGGGGACGGCCTGGCCTTTCCAGCATGCGAGATGGCGCTGCGGGAAGCCATCGCGCGTGCGCGGAAATCGGGCGTTGCCTTCGCCGGCGTCATCAACAGTCACCATTGCGGTGTGTTGGTCGACCATCTGCGCCCGGTGGCCGACGCCGGCATGGTCGGACTCGCCTTCGCCAACTCGCCGGCGGCGATGCCGGCTGCCGGAGGCCGGCACCCGATCTTCGGCACCAATCCGGTGGCCGCGGTGTTTCCGCGTCACGGCGCCGATGCGCTGCTGATCGACCTCAGCCTGAGCGAGGTGGCGCGCGGCAAGGTGATGGTCGCGGCCAGGCAAGGCCAGTCGATTCCGCTCGGCTGGGCGCTCGATGTCGACGGGCAACCGACGACCGACGCCCAGGCCGCACTGGCCGGCTCGATGCTGCCGCTGGGGGCTGCCTCGTCACCAAAGGGCGCGATGCTGGCCCTGGTCGTCGAGCTGCTCGTGACGGCGCTGATCGGCGCGCAGTTCGGCTTCGAGGCCTCGAGCTTCTTCGTCGACGAGGGCAACCGGCCGCGCATCGGCCAGGCCTTCATCGTTGTCGACCCGGGCGCGCTGGCCGGCTCGGCCCACTACCTGGGGCGCGTCGAAGTGCTGGTGGCCGAGATGTTGAAGGACGACGGCGTGCGCCTGCCCGGTGCGCGGCGCGAAGCCCTGCGCCGCAAGGCGGAAGTCGAGGGCGTCGAGGTGCCCGACGCCATGTTGGCGGCCTGGCGCGCTTGACTCAGCGAGCGGCGCAGACCGTGCAGCCGGGGCTGCGCTGCATGCGGATCTCGGTCCACTCCATCCGGCGCGCGTCGAGCATCTGCAGCCGCCCGGCGAGCGAAGTGCCCACCCTGGTGAGCAGCCGCAGCGCCTCGGCTGCCTGGACAGAACCGATGATGCCGACCAAGGGCGCAAACACCCCCATCGTGGCGCACTGGGCTTCCTCGAAGCCCGCGTCGGCGGGGAACAGGCAGGCGTAGCAAGGCGCTTCAGGATCGCGCGTGTCGTACACCGAGACCTGACCGTCGAAGCCGATCGCGGCACCCGACACCAGCGGCTTGCCGTGGCGGACGCAGGCGGCGTTGACGGCCTGGCGGGTCGCGAAGTTGTCGCTGCAGTCGACGATGACATCGGCGTCGCGCACCAGGGCGTCCAGCCTCGCGGCGTTGGCACGTTCGACCAATGGCGTGACTTGAACGTCGGGATTGATGGCGCCGATCGTGTCGCGCGCCGACTCCGCCTTCGGCGCACCCACGCGGCCCAGGTTGTGCGCGATCTGGCGCTGCAGGTTGGTGAGGTCGACCGTGTCGTGGTCGACGACCGTCAACCGACCGACACCCGCTGTTCCGAGGTAGAGCAGGACCGGCGAGCCCAGTCCACCGGCGCCGATGACCAGTGCATGCGAGGCCAGCAGGCGCTGCTGGCCCTCGATGCCCAACTCGTCGAGCAGGATGTGCCGCGAGTAACGCAGGAGCTGGTTATCGTTCACGGGACGCTTCGAGAGTGCTTCGCGAATAGGAAAAAAGGCCCGCCGGGGGCGGGCCTTTCAAGGGTTTTGAAAAGACTACTCGGTCTTGGCTTCGGCGCGGCGCTCGACGGCGGTCTTCGATGCCATCACCGTCTTGCCTTGCAACTGGTTCAGCGCCTGGCGCAGCGGGAAGTCTTCGAGGCTGCCGAACTCGGGCAGGGGCTTCAGCGGCTCCTTGCTCTTGGCCTGCTGCTCCTCGAATTTCTTGCGCGCGTCTTCGCGAGCCTTGGCGCGCGCCTCGTCCTTCTTCTCGTCGGGCGTGGTCAGGTGCTTGTCCAGATCGGCCTCGCGCAGGCGCAGTGCAGCGAACACATTGCCGTCGGCGGTCTCGTCGAGCCACACGTCGGGCACGATGCCGGTGGCCTGGATCGAGCGGCCCTGCGGTGTGTAGTAACGCGCCGTGGTGATCTTCAGCGCGGTGTCGGCGGTCAGCGGGCGCCAGGTCTGGACCGAGCCCTTGCCGAAGGTCTGTGCGCCCATGATCGTCGCGCGCTTGTGGTCCTGAAGCGCGCCGGCGACGATCTCGCTGGCCGAAGCCGAACCCTCGTTGACCAGCACCACCAGTGGCACTTTCTTCAGGGCCTCGGGCAGGCGGCGCAGCGGGTCGCTGCCGCGGCGGGCATAGAACTCGGGCGCGGCCTTGAAGGTGGCCTTGGAGTCGGCCACCTGGCCATTGGTCGTGACGACCACCGCATCGGACGGCAGGAAGGCCGCCGAGATGCCGATCGCGCCATCGAGCAGGCCGCCCGGATCGTTGCGCAGGTCCAGGACCAGGCCCTTCAGGTTCGGCTCGGCCTTGTAGATCTCGTCGATCTTGCGGGCGAAGTCGTCGACCGAGCGTTCCTGGAACACGCTGATGCGCAGCCAGGCGTAGCCGGGTTCGACGATCTTGCTGCGCACGCTCTGCTGGCGGATCTCTTCACGCACCAGGGTCACCGGGAAGGTGCGTGCCTCCTCCTTGCGGAAGACCGAGAGCGTGACCTTGGTGTTGGGCTCGCCGCGCATGCGCTTGACGGCCTGGTCGACCGTCAGGCCCTTGACGGGCGTGTCGTCGATGCGGGTGATCAGGTCGCCGCTCTTCAGGCCGGCGCGAAAGGCGGGCGAGCCTTCGATCGGCGTCATGACCTTGACCAGCCCGTCTTCCATCGCCATCTCGATGCCGATGCCGACGAACTTGCCGGTGGTGCCTTCGCGGAATTCGCGGAAGTTCTTCTTGTCGAAATACTGGCTGTGCGGATCGAGCCCGGCGACCATGCCGCCGATGGCGTCAGTGATCAGCTTCTTCTCATCGATCGGCTCGACGTAGTCACTCTTGATCATGCCGAACACGGCGGCGAGTTGCTGCAACTCTTCGAGCGGCAGCGGTGCAAAGCTGCCGCGGGCAAAGGCTTGCAGCTGCATCGTGGTCAACGCGCCGGCCAGCGCACCCACGGCGACGAAGCCGGCAACTTTCAATTTGGCGCCCATTCGAGGTGCTCCTGGTAATGCTTGCGGCGATTATGCGCCGGAGGCCCCATTCGAGCGTGTGAACAAGGGCAAAGTTCAACCCCCGTTCACACGGGGGTGGCGGGCTCGCGGTCGAAGGTCACGACATGGTCGACCACGGCCCGGATGCCGATCCATTCGCCGATCTGGTGGTCGTGGTGGCTCGGCACGTGCGCCAGGACGCGCTCGCCGCTGGCCAGGCGCAGGGTATAGAGGAATTCGGAGCCGCGGAAGGCCTTGCGCTCGATGCAGGCCTTCACCGGCGCCGCGTCGTCGTGCACGATGTCGTCGGCGCGCAGCAGCACGTCGCACTCGCCGTCCGGGTAGGCGCCGGGAAGCGGGCACTCGGCGGCGTCGGCCAAGGCTCCCAGCGGGGTCTGCACGCGCGGCCCGTCTGCGGTGGCGACGATGCGCGCCGGCGCAAAGACGCCATGGCCGATGAAGTCGGCGACGAAGCGCGTCGCTGGGCGGTGGTAGAGCGTGTAAGCGTCGTCCCACTGCTCGAGTCGACCCTGCTGCATCACGCCGATGACATCGCCGATCGCGAAAGCCTCGATCTGGTCGTGCGTGACGAACAGCGCTGTCGTCCCCGCCTGCTGCAAGATGGCGCGGATGTCGTGCGCCAGACGCTCGCGCAGATCGACGTCGAGGTTGGAGAAGGGCTCGTCGAGCAGCAGCAGCTGCGGCTGCGGAGCCAGGGCCCGAGCCAGCGCCACGCGCTGCTGTTGGCCCCCTGAGAGCTGATGCGGCGCGCGCCGGGCGGCATGCGCCAGGCCCACCAGCTCGAGGACCTGGGCCACGCGCTGGCCGCGCGCTGCGCGCGGCAGGTCGCGCACGCCGAAGGCGACGTTGTCGTGCACGTTCAGGTGCGGGAACAGGGCGTAGTCCTGGAACACCATGCCGATCCGGCGTGACTCCGCCGGCACATGGGTCAGGTTGTCCGCGAGCAGGCGCCCATCCATCGCGATGCGTCCGCTGGCGACGCGTTCCAGCCCGGCCACCGCGCGCAGCAACGAAGTCTTGCCGCATCCCGAGGGGCCGATCAGGACTCCGATCTGGCCCTTGGTCAGGGCCAGCGAAACGGCCTGAACAGCATCGTGCGAAGCGCGGCTGCCGGCGTAGCGCACGCCCACCTGGTCGAGCTGCAGGTACATGCCCGTATGATAGCTGTTACATAAGAATGCGGATTATTCGCATTTACAAACACCTGCACGCGATGCGCGGACTGCTGACCCTGACCTGTCTCCTGCTCGCCCTGCCGGTGCTCGGTGTGCTCGGCGCCTGGCTGGCCTTCGACGCCGCGGCCTGGGCGGTGCTGACGCACCAGGCGCAGACCGTGCTGGCCGGCTACGCCTTGCAGTCGCTGTTGCTGGCGGTCTTTGTCGCGCTCGGCGTGGCCTTGGTGGGCGGGGGCGCTGCGGCGGCAGTCGCCCTCTTCGACTTTCCCGGCCGACGCATCTTCGAGTGGGCGCTGCTGCTGCCGATGGCCATGCCGGCCTATGTGCTGGCCTACGCCTACACCGATTTCCTGCAGTTCAGCGGTCCGGCACAGACGGCGCTGCGCGCCTTGACGGGCCTCGAGGGGGCGTTGTGGCCTGACGTGCGCAGCCTGCCTGGCGCGGTCGTGCTGTTCGTGCTCTGCCTCTATCCCTATGTGTATCTGCTGGTGCGCACCGCCCTGGCCGAGCGCGGCGTGCAGATGATGGAGGCCGCTCGCCTGCTCGGCGCCGGCCTGTGGCGCCGCATCGGCGCGGTGGCCCTGCCGTTGTCTCGCCCGGCCCTGGTGGCCGGCGTGGCGCTGGCCTTGATGGAGACGCTGGCCGATTACGGCGTCGGCGCCTACTTCGGCCTGACCACGTTCTCGACCGGCATCTACAAGGCCTGGCTGGTAATGAACGATCGCATCGCCGCGGCGCAGCTGGCCTCCCTGCTGCTGTTGCTGGTGGCTGCGCTGCTGTGGGCCGAACGGCACGCGCGCAAGCACCTGCGCTTCGCATCGAGCCGGTCGGCGAGCCAGGCCGGCGCCAACGAGGCGCGCGCGGTGCCGCTTCAGGGGCGCCTGGCCCTGCTCGCCTGGAGCCTGTGCGCGTTGCCGATCGCGCTCGGCTTTCTGCTGCCGCTGGCGTTGCTGGCCCGCCTGGTCTGGCAGGAGGCCCGCTTCGGGGCGTTCGGCCTGCCGCTGGCGCGCTTTGCACAGTGGAGCCTGACCAGCTTCCAGCTCGCGGCACTGGCGGCCGTGCTGGCCTCAGCGTTGGCGCTGGCACTGGCCTTTGCGCTGCGCCTGGGCGCCTCGCGGGCCGACCGCCGCTGGCCCACGCGCCTGCTTGGTGCGGCCGCGCGCACCGTGGCGCTCGGCTATGCACTGCCGGGGGCGGTGATCGCGGTGGGCATCCTGCTGCCGGTGGCGGCGGTGCAGGCCGCGTGGCCTGGGGTGCCCCTCAGCGCGATCGTCACCGGCAGCATCGTCGGCCTGCTGTATGCGTACCTCGTGCGCTTCTCCGCCGTGGCGCTGCAATCGATGGAGGCCGGCTATGCGCGTCTGCCGGCCAGTCTGGACGACAGTGCGCGCATGCTCGGCGCTTCGCGCGGGCGCCTGCTGGCCGAGGTGCACCTGCCCCTGCTGCGACGCTCGGTGCTGGCCGCGGCCCTCTTGGTCTTCGTCGACGTGATGAAGGAGCTGCCGGCAACCCTCGTGCTGCGGCCCTTCAACAGCGACACGCTGGCCGTCGTGGCGTACAACCTGGCGCGCGATGAGCGGCTGGCCGAAGCCGCCTTGCCCTCGCTGGCGATCGTTGTAGTCGGCTTGCTGCCGGTCTTGCTGCTGTCGCGCGCGATGCGGCGTTAACTGCCGACCAGCCGCAGGCCCGCGACACCGTGCACGCGCACGCTGTTGCGGCCCTCGCGCTTGGCGGCGTAGCAGGCCGCGTCCGCGGCGGCCAACACGGTGGCGGTGTCGGGCAAGGCCGACTCGAGCTCGACCACGCCGATGCTGGCACCCACCGTCAGCGCCGTGCCGTTCCAGGGCACCCGCAGGGCCTCGACGGCAGCGCGCATCTTTTCGGCCACGCTGGCGGCGCCGGCGCGGTCGCAGCAGGTCAGCAGCACCGCGAACTCGTCGCCGCCCAGGCGTGCCACCGTATCGGCTTGGCGCACCTGCGCCTCCAGCGCTCGTGCCACGGCCCCCAGCACCGCGTCGCCCGCGGCGTGACCGGCGCTGTCGTTGACGGTCTTGAAGCGGTCCAGGTCGATGAACAGCGCCGACGCCGGGTCCTGGCGTCGACGGTCGACGCATTGCGCGCCGAGGCGGCGCTCGAACTCGGCTCGGTTGACCAGGCGGGTCAGGGCGTCATGGGTGCCGGCCCAGGCCAAGGTCTCGCGCTGCTCACGCTGGATCGTCACGTCTTCCAGGGTCCAGATGGTGCCGGCCGCAGCATCGCCCCAGCGCACCGGCTGGCCGCACAGTCGGCCCCAGAAGCGCTTCCCGTTGCGGTGCAGCAGCTCGACCTCGTCGTCGAAGCGCTGGCGCGCCTGGAACGCAAGGGCGACGCGCTCCCCCATCGCCTCATAGACCTCGTCGCTGGCATAGATGAGGCGCGGCGGCTCGCCGACGAGGCTGTCCAACGGGTAGCCCAGCAAGCGATGGAAATGGGCGCTTACGGCCTCGAACTTTCGGTCGCGCGTGAAGGCGATGCCGAGCGGCGCGTGCGACATCACCGCCTGCAGGCGGTCGAGCAGCTCGCGACCTGCGGCGTCGGCCTTGACGCGTTCCTGCAGGGCCTGCTGAAGCACGCGTGAGAGCTGGCCGAACTCGTCGTTCGGGCGCGGCCAGGCAGCGTCGTCGGGCTGGCGGCCTTGCATCAGTTCGAGCGTGCATTGCTCGATGCGGCGCAAGGGCCGCAGCATGAAGAGCGTCGTCACCAGCAGCAACAGGCCGCCGGCGCAAGCCACGGCGGCGCCGACTGCAAACGCCCGCTGTTGCGCCAGCGAGCGCCCACCGAGCACGGCCGCGACCGCCGCACTCCGCACGACCATCCATTCGGCATCCGGCACACCGGCCATCGTCACCAGATCGTCGCCGAAGCGTGCGGCCAGCCCGCTCGGCTCGATCGGCCGACCCTGCCCCACCCAGTGGGCGATGGCGCCGGCCAGGGTCGGCTCTGCGGCGGCATCGCGCATCAGCCACTCGCGATCGGCGTGCGAGAGCACGCGTCCCTGGGCATCGATGATCACGGTGCGGGCCGGGTCGTCCTCGTCGCTGGCCGTGATTTCGGGCATCACGTCGCGCGAAGCCAGGCGCATGCCGCCACCGAGGACGGCGACGATACGGCCGTCGGCCCCTCGCACCGGCATCGTCAGCACCACCACCGGCTCGATCGAGCCCCGGCCCACGATGGGCTGTGACACGATCGGCCGCTGCTGGGCCATCGTTTGCTGGAAGTAGGGTCGGTCGGCGATGTCGAATTGAGGCGTGCGAACGCCCTTTTCGTCACGAAAGGCCAACATGCGTCCGTCGGGAAGGGCTAGGTACAGGGTGTCGAACTGGCTCTTCAGTTCGCGCCGTTCGCGCAGGAAAGCGAGTGCTGCTGTGGTGTCGATCGGGCGCTGCACATCCAGGCCCTCGGCGGCGCTGCGCAGACTGAGCTGCAGACTCACCAGCCGGGCGCTGATCAGCTTGGCCATCTTGCGCGTCTGCGCCAGTGACAGGTCCAGGGCCAGCTGCTCGTCGTAGTCGTCCAGGCTGCGCAGCGTCAGACCGACCGTCAGGGCCACGCTGAGGGCGATCAACAAGGCGCCGATCGCCGGCAGGCGCAGCTTTACCGACCCCCAGCGCGAGGGGCGCGCCGCGAGGCTGCTCTGTGTGTTGGCGCTGGTCTCGGACATCGAGGCTCGGGGGTGCACGGCGCGCACACCCGCCGCAGGCACGCCATCGTCGGGCCTCCGGTGTCTGCCGATCGCCGGATGTGGCCGTCAAAGACCGCGCTGTTCAGGCGCTGCCGGCCGTCGGATGTCGCCTCAGCGTCGAAAGAGCTGAAAGAGCTGAAAGAGCAGGGCGGCTGTCATGACCAATGCGACTGCGCCGCCGCACCACGCCAGAAGGCGCTGGCGCCGACGGCGCGCCAGGACCGCCTGGCCGGGCGACGGCCCGGTCGTTCGCAAACCCTGGCTTGGCGATGTCGGCGGCTTGGTATCGAAGCCCGAGGAGAACGGGGTGTCGGGCTCGCGTTCCTTGGCTCGCATGTGGTCGGTGCGCTCAACCCAGTGGTTTCGGTCCTGAATCGTCATGCCGGATTCTGTGCGCACGTCGGAGGCAGAACGCAACTGGACATCGCGCCCACCCCACAAGCGGGGGAAACGCACGTGGCGCTCACTCAGAGACCGGCCGAGAGTTGTAGCTGGATGTAAGTGCAGCAGTAGAAGCTCCATGGGCAAGGACGACAAATAAGTTGCAAATTGTCACGTTTGAGGAGGCAAGACCCTTGCGCTCGCGCCCGTGAGTCTGCTGACCCCGCTAACGCAGATTGGAGATTCGAATGACCCACGTGCGAGAGAGAAGCCGAGCCGACAAGAATCTCGGCGTCGAGGAGGACTGGGGAGCAAGGTTCGGCGTCAGCCCCAACGCGCTTCGCGAGGCCGTCCATGCCGTCGGCAACGATGTCGCGAGGATCGAGATCTATCTCAGAGTTCTGAGCGCGCGCCAGGCTCCCAAGAGGCATCGCGTCGAGTTGAGGCTCGATGGGCCGGTCAAGCAAGTGCCGGCTCTCGTCACCCAGCCCACCCCCGAGTGACACCGTTGGTGGGTATGGTCAGACTGCGCCTCAAGCACATTGAGGGTCCGTTGTCGACGCGGACTCTGGACCCCTTCATGCCGCCCGATGAGACCCTAGCCTGGAGCGACTCATCTCTCGATTTGGAGCGCTGCCTCGAAGTGGTGGAGTACCCGAACGACAACGAGTCCGCACTTCCTGGCGATTGCAAAATCGCCGAACGCGCTCGACCTAGGTCAGGGGGCGCGCAGACCCGATGACCGATGACGTGAAGCGCGGCACCGTGACCATCGAAGTCGACGGACTGTCGCACTCGGCCGACTTCACGATTGCCGGCGACCTGCTGACCGTGGTTTCGCCTGCGCTGGGCACCAATTCGGGGGCGTGTGGAGCGACGCCAGAGGAGCTCGCCAGGAAGTTGCTGCGCGAGTTGGTTGTTGACGACAGGCGCGTACGCGCCGCAGCCCACGCGGACAAGATCCACGCGCTGGAGGCACGGCTCTTGATGCATCGCCAGGAACGGGACGGATGGAAAGACAAGAGCGACTACAACTACGAAATGGCTTCACTCCTTGTCAGGTCGCTGGAGAAGGAGTTGCAAGACCTGCTGGAGGAACTGCCGATCCGATAGGTTCACGCGGCAAGTCGAACACCAGCGGACATCGGTGAGCATTGAAGTGGCGCCTCCGACAGGAATCGAACCTGTATCTGGCGCTT
>JAZKIW010000037.1:0-11285 GCA_040384625.1 Pseudomonadota bacterium
ACGTGGCTCAGTCGCCAGCGGGTGCAGCGAAGTTATGCGGAGGAGGTCGTCGGGCCACTTCACACTCGATTGCCCACTCTGGCGGAGGTCTTTCAGTACGGTGTCCTCGACTACACGCGTTTCGGATTTGGCAGCTATCCGCTCTACGCGGTGCGCAGCCTCCGGTGGGAGCCGGACCACGCTGTGGTGGTCGTTACCGGGGGCGTGCATGGCTACGAGACCAGTGGCGTTCAAGGTGCATTGCGTTGGATCTGGCAGGAGTTCGACAGCCATGCGGCGGCCATCAATCTCTTGGTGCTGCCTTGCATCAGTCCTTGGGGCTACGAAACGATCAACCGATGGAATCCCGAGGCGCTTGATCCGAATCGGCAGTTCAAGCAGGACAGCCCTGCCGCCGAGTCGGCGCTGGCAATGGCATGCGTTTCAGCGAACTGCAGGCGCGTCGATGTTCATGTCGACCTGCATGAGACCACCAACACCGACAACAGCGAATTTGGCCCGGCAAAAGCTGCGCGCGACGGCGTGCCCGTTCGATCGGCACGCCATTCCCGATGGCTTTTACGTGGTCGGTGACAACGAGCGGCCAGTTCCTGAGTTTCAGCGTGCGTTGATCGATGCAGTACGCCGTGTGACTCACATCGCCGCGGCCGATGAACGCGGCGCGCTCATCGGAGCACCGCTTCAACAGCCAGGTGTCATCAACTTCGCCAAGCGTTCACTCGGCTTGTGTGGAGGCATGACTGGCGCGAAGTTTGTGACAACCACCGAGGTCTATCCCGACAGCCCGACTGCAAGCCCTGCTCAATGCAACGAGGCCCAGGTCGTCGCGGTCAACGCGGCGATCGACTATCTCCAACGCACCGGGGCAGCCGAAGCCTGAACCGCTCGCGAGTCCAGGCAGCCGTTCGGCTCGGCTTGCTGTAGCGGCTGTCAGTCCCCGCACGGATGGTTCGGCGCAAGTTGAAAATCAACACCCGTTGCAAAGCCGCCTCCCGGGCCTCGCGGTCGGGTCGCCGGTCGCCAGAAGCTTCACAGATTCGCGCCCGGATGCCTGCGGGCTGCGAACCGCCAGCACCGCCGCAAGTCGAAGCCCTCAAACCGCCGTTCGTCGCAAGCCTGTTGGCCCCCACCTCCGCGTCGAAGACGATCGTGGCTTCAGTTGGGGAGAAATCGGATGAGAACCGCCTCACTCCTGGCCGCGCTGGCCTGCCTGATCCTGTCCGCTTGCGCGACCGGTTTTCCTCCCACGCAGGCAGTGCACCGTGCCCCCTCTGACGGTCGCCTGATGCCCCCTGAGCCGGTGACGGACCATGTCTGGGTGATGCGACAGCCGGATCGGCTTTGGGCTGTCGTGATCGGCAACGTGGTGATCATCGAACAATCCGATGGGGTGGTTCTCGTCGACTCTGGAGGATCGATCGCCGACGGGCGCGACGTTGTGGCGGGCGTGGCCGCGGTGACGAAGAAGCCGATCAAGGCCATAGCCATCACGCACTGGCACAACGACCATCCGCTCGGGGTTGCGGGCATCCTTCAGTCGTTCCCGAGTGCCCGCATCATCAGCACCGCGGTCACTCGGGACTACATCCGAACGGAGACCAGGGTCGGCATCGGAAAGCCGGATGCGGAACTGGATGAGAAGCGCCGCCAGCGCGGGGAACAGGCGGCGGCCGACTTCGCGCGAGAGGCGGCGAGGGTGGACAGCCCAGCCTCTCTTCGGGCCGAATACGCGATCGAGTCCGCATGGACGCTGCAGCGGGTTGAGCGCCTGCTGGGCGCCTACGCCGTGCTCCCCACCGAAGTAGTCGACGACCGGCTCCTTCTGGACGATGCTTTGGCCCCCGTTGAACTCCGGTTTTTCGGTCTGGCAAACACGCATGGCGACCTGATGGCATGGTTGCCCAGGCAGAAGATCGTCGCGACCGGTGATGCGGTCGTGGCGCCGACGCCGTACGGCTTTGACGTGTCGGTCAAGCCGTGGCTCGACGTGTTGCGGCGAGTGGACTCGCTGCCCTTCGACATCCTGATCCCTGGGCACGGGAAGGTACAGCGCGACAGGGCCTACCTGCGAACCCTTGAATGGTCAATGAAGGACATCGTGGATCGTGCAACGGCGGCCGCTGCCGCCGGCCTGACGAAAGACGACGCCTTCACCCGCTTCAACCAGCAAGAGCAGCAAATGCGCTTCGGGGCCAAGGATCCGTGGTTCAGGAAGTGGTTCAACGACTACTGGCTGGAAGGAATGTTTGGCACCGCCTACGACGAAGCCAAGGGCATTGCAGCTCCAGGGAAATAGGTCCCGTCGCCAATGGACGTGGTGGGGGTCGACGAGCGTGCTGAAGGACTGCAGCGGCTGACTCGCATAGGTGGCGGCAACGTCTGCCTTCATCTGGTCCAGCGTGGCCTTCGGAAACTGCTTGCCGCGCAGCAACACCGCCGCGATGCGGCTCAGGTGCGCTACATCTGCCAATGAGTTGGCATCGAGCAACACCAGATCGGCGTTCTTGCCGACTTCGACCGTGCCCATCGTCGCCTCGCGCTTCAGGAACTCGGCGCCGTTGAGCGTGGTCATTTGCAGCACTTCGAGCGGCGAGAAGCCGGCAGCGGTGAGCTGCTCGAACTCCTGGTGCAGACTGATGCCGGGGACCGTCCACATGCCGATGGTGGCGAAGTCCGGGCCCGCCCTCATCTTCACGCCCGCCTGCTTCATCAGGCGGGTCACCGCCAGCTCCAGCGCGCAGTAGTCCGGCATCGTCTTCGCAGCGGCGGCCGGCACCGTCGCCTCGAACATCAACTGTCGTCTAATCTGCATTTGCGATGGCTGACGATGCACCCAGCGAGCTCTTGTCTCGCCGCCACCAGATGTTCCCTATGCTCGGGGAGGCCGAGCTGGCTCGACTGCACCGATTCGCCACGCTGCAGGCGTACCCGCACGGCACACGCCTGGTGACTGCGGGTGAGCCGAGCCCAGGCCTGTTCGTGGTGCTCAAGGGCATCCTCGCGGTCAGCCAACGCGACGGCCTGGGCCACGTCACGCCCATCGTGCGGCACGGCCGTGGCCACTTCATGGGCGAAGTCGGCACGCTCTCGGGCAAGCCCGCGCTGGTCGATGGCATCGCCGATGAAGACGTGGAAGTGTTGCTGCTGCGGCCCGGCCAATTGCGCGCTCTCATCATTGCCGAGGCCGATCTCGGCGAACGTCTCGTTCGCGCATTGATCCTTCGGCGCGTCGCGCTGATCGAAGCGGGCGCCAGCGGTCCGGTGCTGATCGGCCAACCAGGCTCCGCCGACCTGTTGCGGTTGCAGAACTTCCTGCGCAGCAACGGGGAGCCCCACCACGTTGTCGACGCCGGCGAGGACGAAGGCGCCGCAGCAATGATGGAGCAATACGGTGCAGCCGTCGGCGAGCCGCTGGCGGTATGCCCCGACGGCTCGGTGTTGCTCAACCCGACCGAGAGCGCACTGGCCCGCTGCATCGGCATGGTCGATGCGGTGGACCACGACGAGTTGTTCGATGTGGCGGTGGTGGGCGCCGGACCGGCCGGACTGTCGACGGCCGTCTACGCTGCTTCTGAGGGCCTGCGCGTCGTCATCCTCGATTGCCGCGCCTATGGCGGCCAGGCCGGCGCCAGCGCACGCATCGAGAACTATCTCGGATTCCCTACCGGCATCTCCGGCGCGGCACTGGCGGGCCGGGCCTTCGTGCAGGCGCAGAAGTTTGGCGCCGAGCTGCTGATCCCGGCCGAAGCGCAGGCGCTCGAATGCGCGCGTGAGGGGCCGGACGGTGAACTCCTTGTCCGGCTCAGCGACGGCCGCCGCCTCCGGGCCCGTACTGTGGTCATCGCCAGCGGTGCGCGCTACCGCCGGCCCAGCATGCCGCGACTCGCCGAGTTCGAAGGGCGAGGAATCTGGTACTGGGCTTCTGCGATCGAGGCCACGATGTGCACGAAGACCGAGGTGGCGCTGGTGGGTGGCGGCAACTCCGCTGGCCAAGCGGCGGTGTTCCTGTCGCAACACGCATCGAAGGTCCACGTGCTGGTGCGCGGCCCCAGCCTCGCGGCCAGCATGTCGCGCTACTTGATCGACCGCATCGAGGCCACGGCCAACATCGAGCTGCGGCCGCACACCGAGATCACCCGGCTGCATGGGGACAACGCCGGCCTGGGCGGGGTGTCGTGGCGCGACCATCGCACGGGCAACGAAGAGGAGCGGGCGCTGCGCAATGTGTTCCTCTTCGTCGGAGCAGATCCGGAAACCCGTTGGCTGGAGGGCTGCGACGTGAAGGTTGACCGACACGGCTTCATACTCACCGGCGCCCCCATGGGCGGGCTGGCAAATGGATCCCAACGGGCGCCCTTGGAGACCAGCGTTTCCGGCGTGTTCGCTGTTGGAGATGTGCGCTCGGGCTCGGTCAAGCGGGTGGGTGGCGCGATCGGTGAAGGTGCTGCTGCGGTGGCGCAGATTCATCAGTACCTGGCCGCGGCAAGCACATCTTCCCCAGCTTTGTGACTCGGCGCCGATTCGAATGCAGATCCAGCTAGTGAAAGCTGTTGACTTGAGGAATTCGCGAATGGCCGGCCGAACCGTCATCATTGCAGGTGCCACCGGCCTGGTGGGCAGAGAAATTCTTGAGGGTCTGCTGGCCGACCGAACCGTGGTCGCGGTGCAAAGCCTCGGCCGCCGAGTGCCGACGATCCAGCATCCCAAGCTGACGGCCCGTGTCGTCGACTTCGCCGCGCTGCCTGCCCTGGCGCCCGCCGCCGAGGTGTATCTGGCATTGGGGACCACGATCAAGCTTGCCGGCAGTCAGGCCGCATTCCGTGCGGTCGACTACGACGCCAACCTTGCCGTGGCCACGGCGGCGCTGGCCGCTGGCGCCACAAGGGCGGGCTTGGTGAGCGCCATGGGGGCCGACGCCAACTCGAAGGTGTTCTACAGCCGTGTGAAGGGCGATCTCGAGAGCGCGTTGGCGCAGCTGCCGTTCGAAGGTCTGGTCATCGCGCGCCCATCCCTGCTGGTTGGAAACCGCGAGGCGACGGGGCAACCTACCCGGCGCGGGGAGGAATGGGGCTCCGCGCTCGGGAAGACGCTCGGCTTCCTGATTCCTGCGAACTACAGGCCCATCGAAGCGGCAGCCGTCGCAAGGGCACTGCTGGGTGGAGTTCCGTCCACGAAGGGCAGGGCGGTCTTGCTGTCCGGAGCGATGCAGCGAGCGTTCCGTCCTCAGACTTGACGGCGGGAGCGTCGACGAACCAGCGCTTCAGTGCCCTGGAAGGCTTGCCTTACCTTGCGCCGGCCAGGCGTTCATCGCGGTCATTGCCGTGGCGAGCAGGCTGTCGCGCGAGGCGCCATCGCGTGCTTGCAAGGACATGCCCTGGAACACGGTGGTGTAGAAGTTGGCCAGCGCCGCGGCGTCGGTGCCGGCCGGCAACTCGCCGTCGCGGATGCCTTGTTCGATGCGCTCGCGTATGCCGGCGTCGGACGCCGCCCGGCGCTTGGCGAGCGCGGCCTGAATGTGGGCCGAGGCGACCGAGCAGTTCGTTGCTGCCATGACCACCATGCAGCCCGCCGGGTGGCAAGACCGCGTCAGTTCTTCGGCCGCCTCCTCCAGCAGGCGCTCGATCGCCCGCCGCGCTGTCGGCTCTTCGGCCAGCGCCCTCGGCGCGCCGCCGCCTGGGCCGCCGGCGTAGCGCTCGATGGCCTCGAGAAACAGCCGTTCCTTGTCGCCGAAGGCGGTGTACAGACTGGGCGGGGTGATGCCCATCGCCGCGGTCAATTCGCTGATCGAGGCGGCCTCGTAGCCACGCTCCCAGAACACGTGCATGGCGTTCTCCAGCGCCTTGTCCCGGTCGAAGGACAACGGGCGTCCTCGCGCCTTGGGCTGCTTCTTGACGTCGGTTTCCATAGTGATCGATAATAAATGTGTTGACGGGCTTGCGCAAGCTGGCTACATTCTCCTCCAATTCGTAGTGATCACTACGAAACTCAACTGGAGGACAGCATGCAATCCGATTCCCCGACACCTGCTTCCCTTAACGCCCGCCGCGGCCTGTGGGCCGCCGCCACTGCGGTCACCGCGCTGACCGCAGTCGCTGCCGCGATCCTTGGCCTGAAGACCTCGAATGCCGCCGCCAGTCCGTCGCCAACGGCCGCGCAGGCGACACCGGTCTCAGTGGCCATGGTCGTGCAGAGCGATGTCGCCACCTGGGACGAATTCTCCGGCCGACTCGAGGCCGTCGAGCGCGTCGACATCCGGTCGCGCGTCGCCGGCACGGTTCAATCGGTGCACTTTCGCGAAGGTGCGCTGGTCAGGCCGGGCGACTTGCTGATCACCATCGACCCCGCGCCCTATGCCGCCGAAGTCGAGCGCGCCGAAGCCCAGGTGACAGCCGCGGAAGCGCGTGCCACCTATACCCGCAGCGAGATCACCCGCGCCCAAAGGCTGCTCGACGAGCAAGCGATCGCCCAGCGCGAATTCGACGAGCGCAGCAACGCCCAGCGCGAGGCCGACGCCAACCTTCGTGCCGCGCGCGCCAACCTGCAGACGGTGCGCCTGAGCCTGGGCTACACCCAGGTCCGTGCGCCGGTCGCCGGGCGCGTGGGCCGCCTCGAAGTCACTGTTGGCAACCTCGTCGCGGCCGGCCCTGGAGCGCCGGTGCTGACGACCCTGGTCTCGGTCAGCCCCATCTACGCCAGCTTCGACGCCGACGAGCAAATCGTCACCCGTGCCCTGCGCGCGCTGCCCAGCGGCGCCAGCGCGCGCGCACAGCTCGAGCGCATCCCGGTACAGATGGGTACGGCGGCCAGCACTGACACGCCGCACGAAGGCCGGCTGCAGCTGGTCGACAACCAGGTCGATGCCAAGAGCGGCACGATCCGTGTGCGTGCGGTCTTCGACAACAAGGACGGCCAGCTGATGCCAGGCCAGTTCGCCCGCCTGCGCATGGGCCAGGCCCGGACCGGGCTGGCCCTGCTCGTCAACGAGCGCGCCGTCGGCACTGACCAGAGCAAGAAGTACGTGATGGTTGTCGGCGCCGACAACAAGGCGGCCTACCGCGAAGTCACGCTGGGTGCTCACGTCAACGGCCTGCGCATCGTCACCTCGGGCCTCCAGCCGAGCGAGCAGATCGTCGTCAACGGCCTGCAGCGGGTGCGCCCGGGGGTGTTGATTGCCCCACAGGTGGTGCCAATGGACGTGAAGGCCGAACTGGCGGCGCCACGCGAAGGTAACAAGCAGTCCTGAACGACGAGCGTCTTTCGCTTCACTCCCTGACAACAAGCGCTCTCCGATCCTTCTGGGGCCCCCATGAATCTCTCGAAATTCTTTATCGATCGGCCGATCTTCGCCGGTGTGCTGTCGCTGCTGATGCTCCTCGCCGGTCTGATCGCGCTGCGCGGGCTGCCGATCTCCGAGTACCCGGATGTGGCGCCGCCCTCGGTGGTGGTGCGCGCCCAGTACCCCGGCGCGAACCCGAAAGTCATCGCTGAAACCGTGGCCACGCCGCTGGAGGAGTCGATCAACGGCGTCGAGAACATGCTCTACATGGGCAGCCAGGCAACGACCGACGGCGTGATGACGCTGACTGTGACCTTCAAGCTCGGCACCGACCCCGACAAGGCGCAGCAACTGGTGCAGAACCGCGTTGCGCAGGCCGAGCCGCGCCTGCCCGAGGAGGTTCGCCGACTCGGCGTCACGACCGTCAAGAGCGCGCCTGACCTGACGATGGTGGTGCACCTGGTATCGCCCAACGACCGCTACGACATCAACTACCTGCGCAACTACGCGGTGCTGAACGTGAAGGACCGGCTGGCCCGCATCGAGGGCGTCGGCCAGGTGCAGATCTTCGGCGGCGGCGACTACTCGATGCGCGTCTGGCTCGACCCGCAGAAGGTTGCGCAGCGCGGCCTCTCAGCCAGCGACGTGGTGGCTGCGATCCGCGGCCAGAACGTGCAGGCGGCGGCCGGCGTGGTTGGCGCATCGCCGGGCCTGCCGGGGGTGGACATGCAGTTGTCCATCAACGCCCAGGGCCGGCTGCAGAGTGAAGAAGAGTTCGGCGACATCATCGTCAAGAGCAGCGCCGACGGTGCCGTGACCCGGCTGCGCGACATCGGCCGACTCGAACTCGGCGCGGCCGACTATTCGTTGCGTTCGCTGCTCAACAACGACGCCGCGGTCGGCATGGGCGTGTTCCAAGCGCCGGGCTCCAACGCGCTCGACATTTCGGACAACGTGCGCAAGACGATGACAGAGATCCAGAAGAACATGCCCGAAGGCGTGGAGTACCGCATCGCCTACGACCCGACGCAGTTCGTGCGCGCGTCGATCGAATCGGTGGTCTACACGCTGCTCGAAGCCATCGCGTTGGTGGTGCTGGTGGTGATCCTGTTCCTTCAGACCTGGCGCGCCTCGATCATTCCGCTGCTGGCCGTGCCGGTGTCGGTGATCGGAACCTTCGCCGTGCTGCACGTGCTCGGCTTCTCGATCAACGCCCTGACCCTGTTCGGCTTGGTGCTGGCGATCGGCATTGTGGTCGACGACGCGATCGTGGTGGTCGAGAACGTGGAGCGCAACATCGAAGCGGGGCTCACCCCACGCCAGGCCACGTACCGCGCGATGCGTGAGGTGTCGGGGCCGATCATCGCGATCGCGCTGGTGCTGGTCGCGGTGTTCGTTCCGCTGGCCTTCATCAGCGGCCTCACGGGGCAGTTCTATCGACAGTTCGCGGTCACGATCGCGATCTCGACTGTGATCTCGGCGATCAATTCGCTCACGCTGTCGCCGGCGCTCGCCGCGCTGCTGCTGAAGAGCCACGACGCGCCCAAGGATGCGCTGACGCGCGGCATGGACCGTGCCTTCGGCTGGCTGTTTCGCGGCTTCAACAAGTTCTTCCATCGCGGCGCAGAGGCCTACAGCGGCGGCGTCAAGGGCGTGACCTCGCGCAAGTCGCTGATGCTGGTGATCTACCTCGCACTGATCGGCGTCACCTTCGGCCTGTTCAAGGCCGTGCCCAGCGGTTTCGTGCCGGCGCAGGACAAGCAGTACCTGATCGGCTTCGCCCAGTTGCCCGACGGCGCCACCCTCGACCGCACCGAAGACGTCATCAAGCGCATGGGCGAAATCATGAAGAAGAACCCCAACGTGGAAGACGCGGTCTCGTTCCCGGGCCTGTCGATCAACGGCTTCACCAACAGCTCGAACTCGGGCATCGCGTTCGCGACCCTGAAACCCTTTGCCCAGCGCCAGCGCGCCGACCAGAGCGGCGGCGCGGTGGCCGGGCAGCTGAACCAACAGTTCGCCGGCATCCAGGACGCTTTCATCGTGATGTTCCCGCCGCCGCCGGTGGCAGGCCTGGGCACCACGGGCGGCTTCAAGCTGCAGCTGCAGGACCGCAGCTCGGTCGGCTACGACGCGATGGACGCGGCGGTCAAGGCCTTCATGGCCAAGGCGCGGCAGGCGCCAGAACTCGCGGGCATGTTCACCAGCTGGCAGGTCAGCGTGCCGCAGCTCTTCGCCGACATCGACCGCACCAAGGCGCGCCAGCTCGGCGTGCCGGTGACGGACATCTTCGACACCATGCAGATCTACCTGGGCAGCCTGTACGCAAACGACTTCAACAGGTTCGGCCGCACCTACAGCGTGCGGGTGCAAGCCGACGCGCCATACCGCGCGCGCGCCGAGGACGTGGGTCTGCTCAAAGTGCGCTCGGCCTCGGGCGAGATGGTGCCGCTGTCGGCGCTGATGAAGGTGAACTCGAGCTTCGGCCCGGAACGCGCGATGCGCTACAACGGCTACCTCTCCGCCGACATCAATGGCGGCCCGGCGCCGGGCTTCTCGTCGGGGCAGTCACAAGACGCGATCGAACGCATCGCGGCCGAAACGCTGCCCAAGGGCGTGAGCTTCGAGTGGACCGAACTGACCTACCAGGAGATCCTGGCCGGCAACTCGGCCGTGCTGGTCTTCCCGCTCTCGATCCTGCTGGTGTTCCTGGTGCTAGCCGCCTTGTACGAGAGCCTCACTCTGCCGCTGTCGATCATCCTCATCGTTCCGATGGGCCTGTTGGCCGCGATGACGGGCGTATGGCTTTCCGATGGCGACAACAACGTGTTCACGCAGATCGGGCTGATCGTGCTGGTGGGGCTGAGTGCCAAGAACGCGATCCTGATCGTGGAGTTTGCGCGCGAGCTCGAGTTCGCGGGACGCACGCCGCTGCAGGCCGCGATCGAGGCAAGCCGGCTGCGCTTGCGCCCGATCCTGATGACCTCGCTGGCCTTCGTGATGGGCGTGCTGCCGCTGGTTCTGGCCACCGGTGCGGGCGCGGAAATGCGCTCGGCGATGGGCGTGGCAGTGTTCGCCGGGATGATTGGCGTGACCGCCTTCGGTCTATTCCTGACTCCGGTTTTCTACGTGGCGCTGCGTCAGCTGGTGGGCAACCGACCACTCAAGTTGCACGGTGAGGTACCGCACTTCGAAGCATTCGCTAGCACGCCCGGCTCGCCCAGCTCAGCGGGCGGCGGATCGGTCAAGCCGGTCTTCGCGGCACCACTCAAGGATTGACTCTCATTATGAAAAATTCGACCCGTCGTGGGCGTCTCGCGCTCCTTCCCCTGCTCGCTGCCCTTGTCTTGGCCGCGTGTGCTTCAGTGCCTACCCCGAACGCAGCGGCGCTGCCAACGATTCCCGCCGCCTTCAAGGAGGGCGAAGGCCACTGGACTGTCGCGCCGCCGGCCGAAGCGCAGCCGCGCGGCGCCTGGTGGAAGGCCTTTGCCGATCCGGTGCTCGACGACCTGGCCGAGCGCTCCGGGCGCGACAACACCAGCATCGCCCAATCCGCGGCGCGTCTGGCTCAAGCCCGCGCGCTGCTGCGTTCGACCGATGCCGACCGCCTGCCGCAGATCGGCGTCGGCGCCGGCGTCGACCGCCAGGGCGGCGGCTTGGCCAGGTCCGCCGGCACGGCGGGCACCCTGGTGAACGCCGGCGCCAGCCTGTCGTACGAGCTCGACCTGTTCGGCCGCCTCGCCAAGGCCAGCAACGCTGCCGCGCTCGATGCGAAGTCGCGCGAGGCCTTGCTGCAAAGCACGCGCCTGCTGGTTCAATCTAATGTCGCGCAGACCTACTTCGCCTTGCGTGCGCTGGACAATGAGCGTGCGCTGATGCGCGAGACCGTGGCGGCCTACCGCGACACCTTGCGCCTGACCGAGAGCCGCTTTCGCGCGGGGGACGTGGCCGAGCTCGACGTGGCCCGCGTCCGCACCGAAGTCGCGGCCACGCAGTCTGAAGCCCTGGC
>JAZKIW010000037.1:11385-31073 GCA_040384625.1 Pseudomonadota bacterium
TCGCTGCCGCTGTTCGACGGCGGACGGCGCCAGGCCGGACTGGACGACGCCAGCGCGCAGCTCGACGGTGCCGCCGCGAGCTATCGCGAGCAGGTGCTGGTCGCGTTCAGGGATGTCGAGGACCAGCTGTCGTCCTTGCGCCTGCTCGGTGCCCAGGCCGATGTGCAGGCGCAGGCGGTGGCATCGGCCAGCCGCGCCACCGTGCTGTCCGACTCGCGCTATCGCAACGGTCTGGTCAGCCAGCTCGAACTGCTCGACGCCCGGCGCAGCGAAGCCAACAACCGCCGGCAAGCCTTGCAGGTGCGCGCCGCGCAGTACCAGGCGACGGTCGGCCTGATCCGCGCGCTCGGGGGCGACTGGAGCAGCGGGCAGGCGCAGGTCGGCGCCGTGCGGAGCGCGCCGCTCGCGAACTGAGGCCGCTCCGGTCAATCGCTCGGCACGAAGATCCACATCAGCAGGTAAACCACGAGCCCCGCGCCACCGCAGAGCAGCAGCATGGCGAACAGCAGCCGCCAGGCCCATGTCTCGATGCCGGTGGTGTGGGCGATGCCGCTGCAGACACCAGCGATCCAGCGATCGGTGTGGCTGCGTCGCAGCGCATTGATCGCCGCAGCCGCGGAGCTGGCGGCAACCGAGGGCTGCCCTTGCAGGACGCGGGCCTTGGCTCGCGCGAACTCCTCATCGTTCAGCACACCGCGTTGGTGAAGCTCTTCGAGCTTCGTCAATTCTTCGCTCAGGGTCATGTGGTTTCCTTTCGAGCCGGCGTCCAGTCTCATGAATTTCGCAGTTGGGCGACCTTGTGCAGCAACTCCAGCAGCATCGCCCGCTCTGCGCTGCTGAGGCCGCCCAGTGCGGCGCGTTCGCCTTCGACCAGGCGGTCGGTGGCCTGCGCGACCAGCCGCACGCCTTCGGCCGAGAGCCGGAGTTCCTGCTTGCGCCGATCGGTGCTGCTCTGCCGGCGGCGCACCAGGCCGCGCCCGACCAAGCGGTCGATCCACATGGTGATGTTGGGTGCGGTCACGGCCAGGGCCTGCGCCAGGCTGGAGGACGAGCCGCCGGGGTTGTCGCCGATCAGCGTGAGCAGCGTGTACTCGACCGGCCGCAGACCGAACGGCTCGCCGACCTGCTGTCGGAACACACGGTCGGTGGCGACGGTGGCCTGCGCCAGCTGGTAGCCGACAAGCCCGTGCAGGCGCTCCTCGTCCAGATCGCCGGATGGCGTGCGTCGGGTGGATGACGACATGCCGCGATTGTAGCCAGTCACTTCACTCCTTGAAGTACAAGTGCGGGTCAACCCCAACAGCCTATGGCTTGAAGTACTTCATCTGATTAACTAGTATTCCGCCACACACCACTGTCCAGGAGACACACCCATGATCGATCGCAGACAGTTCACGCTGGCCTCGGCCGCCCTGGTCGCCGTCGGCAGCACGCGCGCCCAGGCTCTGGACACTGCTCGCGTCCTTTGCGGTTTCCCGCCCGGCGGCACCACCGACGCGGTGTCTCGCCGCGTCGCCGACAAGCTGCGCGGCACGCTCGCGAAGACCATGCTGGTGGACAACAAGCCCGGCGCCGGCGGCCGCCTGGCGGTCGAGGAACTCAAGCGCAGCCCCAACGACGGCAGCGTGCTGCTGCTGACGCCCGCGGCGATGATCACCCTGTATCCGCACCTGTACACCAAGCTCGCCTACGGCATCGAGGACGTGACGCCTGTGTGCACCGCGTGCCAGATTGGCTTCGGCTTTGGGGTTGGGCCGGCGGTGCCAGAGTCGGTGAAGACTCTGAAGGACTTTCTGGCCTGGGCGAAGGCCAACCCGACTGCCGCCAACTACGGCTCACCCGGCGCCGGCTCGCCGCCGCACTTCATCGGCGCGCTGCTGGCCAAGGAGGCCGGCATGGACCTGCGCCATGTGCCGTACCGTGGCTCGGCGCCCGGCATCCAGGACCTGCTCGGTGGGCAGGTGGCGTCGTTCACGTCGCCGATCGGCGATTACCTGCCGCACCTGAAGGGCGGCAAGCTGCGCCTGCTCGCCACCTCCGGCGCGCAGCGCTCGCGCTTCGCCCCCGACGTGCCGACCTACACGGAGCAGGGCTTCAGGGCGTTGGAGATCAGCGAGTGGTATGGCTTCTTTCTGCCGGGCAAGGCCGCGCCGGACCTGACGCAACGCGTGGCCGCCGCGATCAAGGCAGCGGTGACCGCGCCCGACACCATCGAGGCCTTTGCGCAGCTGGGCCTCGAAGCCGGAGCCAACACGCCGGCTGAACTGGCGCAGGCGGTGCGCAGCGAGAACCAAGCTTGGGCGCCGGTGGTCAAGCGCGTCGGCTTCACACCAGAGAGCTGAAGGGCGCGCGATGGACGTCGACGATCTGATCGCGATCGATATGCACACGCACCTCGAGGTGTCGTGTCGCAACCCGTTCGACAACTACGGCGAGGAGTACGACCGCGCTGCCGACAAGTACTTCCGCTCGTCCAAGCGCCCGACGATGGACGAGACGGTGGCCTTCTACCGCGAGAAGAAAATCGGCTTCGTCAACTTCACCGTCGATGCCGAGGCGCAACTCGGGCGGCGCCGCATCCCGAACGAGGAGATCGCCGATGCCGCGAGGGCGAACCCCGACATCATGATCGCCTTCGGCAGCGTCGATCCGCACAAGGGCAAGCTCGGCGCCCGCGAGGTGCGCCGACTGATCGAGGAGCACGACGTCAAGGGGTTCAAGTTTCACCCTACGGTGCAGGGGTTCGAACCGGCTGACAAGATGGCCTGGCCGCTGTACGAAGTGATCGCCGAGTACAAGCTGCCCGCGATCTTCCACAGCGGTCATTCCGGCATCGGCTCCGGCATGCGCTGCGGCGGCGGGCTGCGGCTGCAGAACAGCAACCCGATGCTGCTCGAAGACGTGGCCATCGCCTTCCCGGACATGCAGATCATCATCGCCCACCCGTCGTGGCCGTGGCAGGACGAGGCGATCTCGCTGGCGATGCACAAGCCCAACATCTGGATCGACCTCTCGGGCTGGAGTCCGAAGTACTTTCCGCCCCAATTGGTGCAGTACGCCAACACGCTGCTGAAGGACCGCATCCTCTTTGGCAGCGACTTCCCCTTGATCCAGCCCGACCGCTGGATGAAGGATTTCGACGAAGCGGGCTTCCGCGATGAGGTCAAGCCCTTGATCCTGAAGAAAAACGCAATGCGCCTGCTCGGCCTGACATCGAAGACAAAGGAAGCCACGCCATGAGCCTCGACTTCCAAGCTGCCGAGGGCGCGCTTGCTGGGCTGGGTCTGCTGCAGATCTCGATCGCCGGCGCCGTCGGGCATGTGCGCCTCAACAGACCCGACAAGCGCAACGCGATCAACGACACGCTGGTGCTGCAGTTGCGCAGCGCTCTCGAGCTGATGCCCGCAGAAGTGAAGGCAGTGGTGCTGTCCGGCGCAGGGAGTCACTTCTGTGCCGGCCTGGACCTGTCAGAGCTGTCTGAGCGCAGCGTCGCCGAGGGCGTTCTGCACTCACGCCTGTGGCACGGCGTGATGGATTCGATCCAGTTCGGCCGCGTGCCGGTGATTGCAGTGCTGCACGGCGCAGTGGTGGGCGGCGGGCTCGAGATCGCGAGCAGTTGCCACATCCGCGTGGCCGAGGCCAGCGCCTTTTACGGCTTGCCGGAGGGCCAGCGCGGCATCTTCGTCGGCGGCGGCGGCTCGGCGCGCATACCGCGCCTGGTCGGTGTGGCGGCGATGACCGACATGATGTTGTGCGGCCGCGTGCTAGACGCGCAGGAAGGTTACCAGCGCGGCTTGTCGCAATACTTGGTCGCCGACGGCGCTGGCTTCGCCAAGGCCAGCGAGCTGGCCGGGCGCATCGCGACGAATGCGCCGCTGTCCAACTTCGCGGTGATGCAGGCGCTGCCGCGCATCGCCGATCTGTCGCAGTCCGACGGCCTGTTCGTGGAGTCGCTCATGGCCGCCATCGCGCAGGGCGACGAGGCTGCCAAGACGCGCGTGCGCGATTTCCTCGAAAAACGCGCCGGCAAGGTCGAGAAGCGTTCATGAGCTATCGCGCGACCCGGGTCGGGGGTTGCCTCGAGGCCACGGTCGACCGCCGCGCCGATGGCGCCGTCGAGCTGCGTTCAACCGAAACGCTCGGCGACTACCCGCAGCGCCTGACCGACCGCCTCGAACACTGGGCGCGCGAGGCGCCCGAACGAACCTTCGTCGCTCGCCGCGACCCCAGCGTGCCCGGCGGCGGCGGCTGGATCCACATCAGCTACGCCGAGATGCTCGAGCGTGCACGCCGCATCGGCCAGGCGTTGGTAGACCGCGGCCTGTCGGCAGAACGACCAGTGGTAATCCTTTCCGACAACGACATCGAACACCTGAGCCTGGTGATGGGTGCGATGTGGGTCGGCGTGCCGGTGGTGCCGGTGTCGTCGGCCTACTCGCTGGTGGCGCAGGACCCGGCCAAGCTGCGCCACATCGTTGGTACTGTGACGCCGGGTTTGATTTTCGCCAGCGGGGCCGAGTACGCGCGCGCGATCGGGGCGGTGGCCGGACCCGGTGTCGAGGTCGTGCTAACGCAGGGCCAGGCCAGCTCATGCGCCACCACGGCATTTGCCGCGCTGCTCGCTGTGACGCCCTGCGCGAGCGGCGACGCCGCGCATGCGCAGGTTGGCCCGCACACCATCGCCAAGTTTCTCTTCACCTCGGGTTCGACCAAAAATCCCAAGGGCGTGATCAACACCCAGCGCATGCTCTGCGCCAATCAGCAGATGCTGGCGCAGGCGCTGGCCTTCCTCACCGACGAGCCCCCTGTGCTGGTCGACTGGCTACCGTGGAACCACACATTTGGCGGCAACCACAACGTGGGCATTGCGTTGTACAACGGTGGCACGCTCTACATCGACGACGGCAAGCCCACGCCGCGCGGCATGGCGACGACACTGCGCAACCTACGCGAGATCGCGCCGACGATCTACTTCAACGTGCCCAAGGGCTTCGAGGAACTCGCCGCGGCGATGGAGGGCGACGCGCCCTTGCGCGAGCGTCTGTTTTCGCGCGTCAAGGCCTTCATGTACGCCGGCGCCGGCTTGTCGCAGGCGGTGTGGGACCAGCTCAATCGCCTGGCGCTGCAGACGGTGGGCGAACGCATCCCGATCATCACCGGCCTGGGCATGACCGAGACCGCGCCCTCGTGTACCTTCGCGGTTCACTACGCGACGTTGCGCTCGGGCCACATCGGTCTGCCCTGCCCGGGTGTCGAGGTCAAGCTGTTGACCGACGGCGACGGCGCTCATCCCAAGACCGAGATCCGCTTCCGTGGCCCGAACGTCATGCCGGGCTATTGGCGCGAGCCGGAGCTCACCGCCCAGGCCTTCGACGAAGAAGGCTACTACCGGACCGGCGATGCAGTGCGCTGGGTCGACGCGGTCGAGCCCCAGCGCGGCTTGCTGTTCGACGGGCGCCTTGCCGAGGACTTCAAGCTCGACACCGGCACCTTCGTGAGCGTCGGGCCGTTGCGCGCCAAAGTGGTGGCCGAAGGCGCGCCCTGCGTGCAGGACGTGGTGGTGGCGGGCCTCAACCGCGCCGAGATCGCGATCCTCGTGTTCCCGCGGCTGGACGAGTGCGCGCGACTGGCAGGCTTGCCGGCAAGTGTCGATGCCGCCCGATTGCTCGGGCATGCCGCAGTGCGCGCGTTTTTCCAGGATATGGCCGACCGCCTGTGGCACGCCGGCACCGGCAGCGCCAACCGCGTGGCGCGTGTGCTGGTAATGGGCGAGCCGCCGTCGATAGACAAGGGCGAGGTCACCGACAAGGGGTCGATCAACCAGCGCGCCGTGCTGGCGCAGCGCACGGCACTGGTCGAAGACATTTATGCCGGTAGCGCGCCGGGACTGTTGCTGCCGCAGCGCGGCTGAAGGTCGCGCGCAAGCATGCGGGAAATGAGCCCTGACCAGTCAATCGAGCGGACGAGCAGGGGCACGCTGCGCGTGCTTGTGGCCTCCGCTCCACTTCCACGAGTGAAAGCCGATACGACATGACTCTTCCACTTGAAGACTCGGCGCCCAAGGACTTCGACTTCATCATTGGCGACTGGCGTGTCCAGCACAGGCGCCTCAATGAACGCCTTGCTGGTTGCCACCAATGGACTGAGTTCTCGGGGCGCTCGTCCACCCGAAAGACACTCGGTGGGTTTGGCAACCTGGAAGACAACATTCTTGAGATGCCCGAAGGTACGTTTCGAGCGGTCGCCATGCGCTCGTACTGCCCGACCACCAAGACTTGGTCCATCTGGTGGCTAGATGGTCGCAACCCGACTCGCCTGGACACACCCGTTGTCGGTCATTTCACGGGGAGCACAGGCGTGTTCTATGCAGACGACGTGCTCAATTCGAAGCCAATCAAGATCCGGTTCACTTGGTCAGTTCCGAGCGAGGGGCCCCGTTGGGAGCAAGCGTTCTCAGCTGACGCTGGTTCTACGTGGGAAACCAACTGGACAATGCAGTTTGTTCCAGCCAAGAGCGGCGCGTTAGCCGCCAAGGAAGCGTCGTGACAGTCAAACGGATGGACAACGTCGGCATCGTGGTGGAAGACATCGATGCCGCCGTTGGGTTCTTTACCGAACTCGGCCTCACCCTCGAAGGCCGCATGCCCATCGAAGGCGAATGGGCCGGTCGCGTCACAGGAGTACGTGGCCAGCGCGTCGAGATCGCCATGATGCGAACCCCCGATGGCCACAGCCGCCTCGAGCTCTCGCGCTTCGACACCCCCGCCATCGCGTCCGATCACCGCACAGCCCCCGTGAACTCGTTGGGATACCTGCGCGTCATGTTCACCGTCGAGGACATCGAAGACACCCTCTCCCGGCTCACCAAGCTCGGTGCGACGGTGGTCGATGAAGTTGTCAATTACGAAGACATTTACCGGCTCTGCTACATCCGGGGTCCCGAAGGAATTCTCATCGGCCTCGCCCAACAGCTCGGGCAGCAGACCGCTCGAGAGAATCCCATGGGACGTCAGCCTTGAGAACTCAGAAGTCGGCATCTGACAACCAGTTGCAGCGGACGGTCCGCTGCTGAGCCAGAGCGTCAGGTCTCAGCAATCTCACCCATGCAAGTTCTCACAGGCCGCTGCCTTTGCGAAGGCGTCGAGTATCGGATCGAGGGAGAACTCGGCCCCATCCTGAATTGCCACTGCTCTCGGTGCAGACGTTGGCACGGGGCCGCCTTTCGTACCCGAGCCTCGATCAAGTCTTCGCAGTTCACCTGGGTGAAAGGTTTGGAGCTGGTAAAGACATTCCACTCCTCCGAGTTCACTGCCAAGCATTTCTGCTCTGTCTGTGGGTCAAATCTGATCAGCACTTACGACAACGATCCCGAACGAATGAGTATTCCTCTAGGCGGCTTGGATCAAGCGCCCAGCAACAGAGTTGAAGGCCACTTCTTTGTAGGCTCCAAGGCGCCGTGGTTCGAAATCACAGACGATCTTCCTCAATCCGAAACTTGGCCGGGTTCTCGCACAGAGGTTCGGAAAACCAGCGATGAAGCCTCGTGTCTTGACCCTGCCGGATCGACATCCGTGAAGACTGCGGGTGTTGACCAGGCCGGTCGGGATGTCGCCGGTGAGGCCTAGGGCCGCAGGAGGCTGCAAGCCCGTGGGCTAGTTGGGTGCTCCCGACCGTCTGGCCGTTCCTTCGGCGGAGATCCAAGTCACCCGTCAGGCCAGGGCGGCTCGAGGGCGCCCGGCGACACGTCCGCCCGCAGGTCTGGGAACACCTTGCCCACCTTGGCTGTGACGTAGTCGCCGTAGGTTCCCTCGAAGGCTTGCAGGTTGGCGCCGTCCCAGCGCCGACCGCTGTCGTCTTGGCCGGCGCTGCTGCCGGGCACGGGCTGCACGACCGTGTCGAAGGCGGAGTCGAAGAACAGCGGGATCGAGAGACGGTCGCGCCCGCTGGTGTTGATGGCCACGCGATGCGGCAACGACCGGTAGCGGCCGCCCGTCATGCGGTCGAGCATGTCACCGAGATTGCAGACGAAGCTACCCGGGACAGGCGGCGCGTCGATCCAGCCGGCGTCGCTTCGCACTTGCAGACCGCCGACGTCGTCCTGCCACAGCATGGTCAGAAGACCGTAGTCAGTGTGTTCGCCGACACCCCATTGCACATTGGAGCCCGCGGGTACCGGCCGGCTCGGGTAGTTGAACAGGCGCAGCAGGATCAGTGGGTCGGCCGTGCCGTGCTCGACAAACCACCGCTCGGGCAGGCCGAGGCCCAGGGCGATCCCGCCCATCAACGCTTGGCCGAGGCCTGTCAGCGCGTCGATGTAGTCGAGCACTGCGCAGGAGAATCCATCGATCAACGGCCACAGGTTTGCGCCGTGCAAGATCTTGCCGGCGCGCACGCGCGGATCCTCAGGGCCGAGTTCACTGCCCAGGTACAGACCTTCTTTCCAGTCTGGCCGGTTCGACGTCAACTCGCCGCCAAGCGGGAAGTAGCCGCGCCAGGCGCGGCCGCCGGCGGACATCGGAATGGTCAGTTTGGTCGCTTCGTCTTGCGCGAAGAACCGCCTCGCCAAGTGCACGACCCGCTCGACCAGTGCCGCATCGACCCCATGGCCGACCGCATAGAAGAACCCGAAGCGGCGCGCTGCGGCGTCGAGTTGGCGGGCCACCACGGCACGCGCGGCCTGGCCGCTGCGTGCATCGACCAGCGCGGCGACATCGATCACGGGCAGCGTTGCCATGGCCAGGTCACGCGGGCGGGTTGAGTGGAGGGTGCATTTGGCGTTTATCGCGGTGCTGTCGAGCGCTGTCAACCCGAGTACACACTGGATGAGAGGGGTGTGCGACCATTCCCGCGTGAATGGTCCATCCATGCTTTGCCGCGCGGCCTGCGTGCGCTGCCTGCGCCCACAATCGACCTGCCTGTGCGCGTTGGTGAGGCCGACGGCCCATCGCACCGAGGTGCTGGTGCTGCAGCACCCGCAGGAACAGCGTCAAGCGAAGAACAGTGTGGCGCTGCTGCGCCTGTCTCTGGCGCACTGTGAGGTGGTCGTCGGCGAACGCTTCGAGCCTGAGATGCTGGAGGCCGTGCTGCAGCGCCCCGGGCGGGACACGCGGCTGCTCTACGTCGACGTGCCTGCCTCGCCCGCGCCTTCGGCCCCGGAGACGATTCCGGGCGCACCGCTGCTGCTGGTGGTCCTCGACGCGACATGGCGCAAGAGCCTGAGAATGCTTCTCGAGCACCCAATCCTGGCCGCGCTGCCGCGGCTGTCGCTGGACGTGCTGGTGCCAAGCCGCTACCGCGCGATTCGCGCGGCGCGCAGAGTCGACCAGGTTTCGACGCTGGAGGCCACCGTGCAGGCGCTGACGATGTTGGACGGCCCGACGTTCCAAGGGGCGCCCCTGCTTGACGCCTTCGGCCGCTTCGTCGCTGGCTTGGCGGCCCGGGGCATCAAGCCCTCGCATGACCGTTCACACAGGAGTACGCCTGACGTGACCACTCTGCGCGACAAGGAACTCAGGCGGCAGGTCAGCGTCGACGGCGAGGACTCCAAAGAAGGCGGGGCGCCGACGGGGTTACCCGCGGCACAGGCCACTCGGCCGACACCATGAACCTGCGATTTGATCCCGAAGGCTTCGCTCAACGTCAACTCGACGCGTACAACGCGCGTGACCTTGAGCGATTCGTCGCAGAGTACACAGACGACGTCGTCGTTTATCGGCTGCCGGGCGCGGAACCCATCCTGACAGGAAAGGTTGCCTTCGCCGAGCACTATCGGACGACATGCCGATGGAGGCCATCGCTGCGCAGATGAACACCAATTTCCTGGGCAGTGTTCACGTCATCAAGGCGGTACTGCCTGTGATGCGCAAGCGAGGAGCCGGTCGCATCATCCAGCTCTCATCTATCGGCGCGCGCATCGCGACACCCGGCGTCGCCGGTTACTTCGCCACCAAGTGGGCGATCGCCGGTTTCCTGGAGTCGCTTGCCATGGAGGTTGCGCCGTTGGGCATCTCCGTGACGGCCTTCGAGCCCGCGGGGATGAAGACGGATTTTGTGGATGCGTCTTCGATGACCATCTACCCGAGCAGTGCCAGCAGCTACGAACTGTCCAAGGGCGCGGCGCACGCCCGCTTCGAGGCGGACGAGCGATGGAAGGAGCTGACGATGCAGGCCTGAGCGCTCGCGCTTGGCGCTCAGCAGTCGCGCGGCAATCGCGAACAGCGCTGGAGGGCACGCAGAGCTAGGGTTTATGCGGTGGACTTCGAGCACACCTCCGCGGGGGCCGAGGTGTGCCACCCCGACATTGAGCGGCGCAGGGCAGCCACCCAGACTACGAAGCGCCGCGCACTGAAGGCCACGCCTGGCTGAAAGCGCGACCGCACCCGAGCGCGACCCGCGCTGGTCGAAGTCGACAACCTAAGGAGACGTCATGGACAACCTGCGTGAGTTGGAAGTGGTCCGCCGGTCGGGCACCGGTCTGGTCGCCCTGATCCTCTGGGCCTGCGCTGCGCCGATGGCCGCTGCGCAGGTCCCTGCGACGTGCGCGGCGTTGGCCGGCATGGCGATCCCTGCGACGGCGATCGGCCTGCCCACGTCGGGCGGCACAGTGACAAGTGCAGTGGTGATGCCCGCGTCCGCGACGGTGGCGCAACACTGCCTCGTCAACGCCGGCATCCTGCCGGTGGACCCGACCGCGCCCCGCATCCTCCTGCGGGTCGCGTTGCCCGCCGCGTGGAACGGCAAGTCGCTGATGTATGGCGGCGGCGGATTCGATGGATCGATTCCCAGCGTTGTTGGCAACGTGCCGGCCGGCGCCACCGACCAGCCCCTTCCTGTGACGCGCGGCTACGCGGTCTTTGCCAGCGACTCCGGCCACCAGGCTGGGCCGCTGGGTTCGCTGGACGGCAGCTTCGGTCTGAACGACGAGGCCCTGCGCAATTGGGGCGGCGACGCGCTGAAGAAGACGCGCGACGCGGCCACATACGTCATCACCGCCCACTATGCAGCCGCACCAAGCCGGTCCTACTTTGCCGGCGGCTCCACCGGCGGGCGCGAAGCGCTGCAGAGCATCCAGCGCTGGCCTCAGGACTGGGACGGTGCGGTTGCCTGGTACCCGGCCTGGAACCAGGCCTCGGCGATGCTGGGCGGGCAGGTGGCGACGCTGGCGCTGGCCAAGCCGGGCGCCTACCCGAACGCGAACAAGCGCCTGGCCTTGTTCCAGGCGGCCCTGCAGAGCTGCGACGCGCTGGATGGCCTGATCGATGGCCTCGTCAGCCATCAGGCCGCCTGCAATGCCGTGTTCGACCCGGCAACGGCGATGTTGAACGCTAGCCCGCTGCGCTGCCCGGGCGGGGCCGACACGGGCGACACCTGCCTGTCGGACGCGCAAATCGCATCGATCCGCACGATGAACGAGCCTGCCCATTTTGCGTTCCCGCTGGCCCGAGGAAATCACGGTTATCCGGGCTACAACGTCTGGGGCGCCGACCTCGGGATGACGTGGGCGTCGGCGGTCCAACCGACCGTGGCCTTCCTGAACCTCGCCTCGGCCCAGCCCGCCAATCCGATGCCCGCTGGGGCGCCCTACATCAGCCGGCAGGTCGATCAGGTGCTGAAGAACATCATCACGCGCGACCTGCAGTTCAATCCGCTCTCGTTCGACCCGCAGCAGCACAGCAAGTGGTCGCTGCGCTGGCGCGAACTGAGCCGCATGATCGACCAGTCGCCGGACCTCTCGGGCTTCGCGGCGCGCGGCGGCAAACTGCTGCTGGCCCACGGGTTGCACGACGTGCTGGTCAGCTCGCGTGCCACGGCCGAGTATTACGAGCGGCTGGTGCAGATGTTCGGCAAGGCCGCGGTCGACAGCTTCGCGCGCTACTACGAGGTCCCGGGCTACGGCCACGCCGTGAGCAGCCAGTTCAACGCCACCTGGGACTCGCTGGCGACTCTGGATGCCTGGGTCCAAGGCGGCGTGGCGCCGGCCCATCAGGTGACGCGCGACACGGTGGGCGTACCGGGCCGCACGCGGCCGTTGTGCGACTACCCGAAGTGGCCGCGCTACAACGGTGCCGGCGACGTCAACGCCGCAGCGTCCTTCAGCTGCGTGGCTCCGCAGTGAGGTGCCACAGGCGCAGCGCGACGTGGATCTCCAGGGCCCGGCTGGCCTGGCCCCAGTGACCCAACAGGTCCTCGGTGGTCGCCAGCCGCTGGCGCACCGTGTTGACGTGGATGCCGAGCTTCTGCGCCGTGGTCTTGGCGTTCTGGTTGCAGTCGAAGTAGCTCAGCAGCGTGGCCGTCAGTTCGGTCGTTCGCTTGCGATCGTGGGCCAGCACGACGCCGATCGTCGATTCGAGATAGTCGGCCAGGCTCGCCTGGTCATGCGTTTCGAAGAGCGTGGAGTACAGCGCCAATTCGTTCTGCCCGACGATGTGACCTTGCACGCCGATGCGGCCCAGCACGCCGAGCGCGCGCCGCAGCGTCGCGTGCAGAGCCGGGATTGCCGCCGCACCCGACACGGGGCGGGATAACACACCCCGACTGCTGGCACCCGCGTCGCGCTTGACCCAGGCGCTGACGACGCGCTTCAGATCGGGTGCCTGGGTCGCGCTGCACAGCACCAGCAGCAGGCCGTCGACGTCGTCAACGAGCACGCCGCTCGAAGGCGCCAGCAGGCGCAGCGCGCGCGCGCCATAGCCCGCGCTCGGCTCGTCCATCTGGATCAGCATCAAGGACAAGGGCTGCGACAGCGACAGGCCATGCCGCTCGGCGTGATCGGCCAGCACGGCCGGCGCGTCCTGGCGCGGCGCGACCAGGGACCGCAATAGTGACGACACGCTGCGGTGCTTGGCCGCTTCGACGCGCTCCTGCGAGAGCAACACGATGCCCACGACGCTTGAGCCGCGTTCGAAGGTCCGCACCGCAACGTCGTCGATGTCGCCGCGGTGGAGCAGCACCGTCGACCCCAGCACGTCTCCGCCGCCGATCACCGACATGACGCGGCAGGTCTGCTCTAACGCCTGGAAGGCGACCACCGAACGCCCGAGCTGTCGGCTCTGCCGCAAGGCGTTTGCGACCTCGGTGGCGTGGTCGCCGTGCGGCTCGTAGGGCAGCGCACCGGCTGCTGTCTGGCCGGCGGCCGCGCCGCGGCTGACCACCTGTCCCGCTTCGTCGAGCACCCACAGGCTGCCGCCGAACCACTGCGCCACCGACTGGCACAGCTCAGCGAGCGACGCGCCCTTGGCCAGCAGTGAGGTCATTTGCTCGTGGGCCTCGGACGCCGCTTGGATGCCGCGCAGGTGGCGCTCGAGTTCGGCACGGGCTTCGTCGGCGCGCGCCAGGGCGGCGTTGACGCGCTCGAAATCGCGCGCGTTCTTCAGCGCCACAGCGCCGTGGGTGGCCAGCGTGCACAGGATGGAGATGCTCTGCGCGGCGTGGGTGCGGTGGTAGCGGTCGGCCAGGAACAGCAGGCCGACGACCTCGCCCTCCCAGATCAGCGGCACGCCGGCGAGTGCAGAGATGCCTTCGACGCGGAACGTATCGTCTAGGGTGCCGTCGTGAGCGAAGCGGTTGTCGTGCAGGTAGTCCGCCGTGGTGAACGGCAGCTTGGTCGACATCACGATGCTGGCCACCCCGCGATCGCGCCGAGCCACCATCTGCGAGACACGCTGCGACAAGGCGCCGTCGGCCACCAGCACGTGGAACTCGCCGCTTTGCGAGTCGTAGATCGACAGCCAGGCCAGATCGGAGCCGAGCAGGTTCCTGGCGCGCGCGACGATCGCGCCGAGCAGGCCCTTCAGGTCGAGGCGACTGGCGAGGCTTTGCGCCGAATCGTTGACGGCCAGCAAGCCGCGTTCGCGCTGCTCGAGCAGATCGATGCGATTGCGCACCGCCATCGCCATGTGCACCACTTCGAGTAGAGGCGAGCCGCCCGCCTCGGCGTCAGCTCGCCACTGCGCGAACTCTTCCGCCGGCGCGCCGCGATGCAGCAGGCGGATCAGTTCGACCGCCGTGTGCATCGAGTCGATCGAGTCAGGGTTCTTGCGCATCGCGGGCGGAGTGGCGTGACGGAATCGAGGAGGGCGATTGTCGCGGCAGTGTCCCCCGCGCTCCATACGGGCGGACGCCTAGCGAACTGGAAAGGGCCTGCTCGCGACCGTGCAGGTCGGTCGCTAGGGTTTTCACGGGAGACGCGGATCACATCGCTGCCCGCTCCGACCATGTAGGTCAGACACATAGTTTTCGCCTGCCGCGCCGACCAGACTGCCAGTCAGCCAACGAAGCCGCTGCCATGAAGGTCCTCGATTCACTCCGTCCGCCCGCAGGTCTGCGGGTCCTGGTCACCGCCGGTGCGAGTGGCATCGGCGCGGCCATCGCGCACGCGTTTCACGAGAGCGGTGCCCGGGTCCATGTCTGCGACATCGATCCATCGGCCCTGGCACGGCTGAGCGGCGAGATTCCCGGCCTGACGACCAGCGTCGCCGATGCCTCGTGTGTCGCCGAGGTGGACCGCGTGTTCCACGACCTCGCAGCAGCGCTTGGCGGCCTGGATGTGCTGGTCAACAACGCGGGCATCTCGGGGCCCACGGGTTCGATCGACACCTTGGCCGCCGGCGACTGGGAGCGCACCGTCGCGGTGAACCTCAACAGCCAGTACTACTTCGCTCGGCGCGCGGTGCCGATGCTGAAAGAGTCGGTGGCTGGCCCCTGTGTCGTGGCGATGAGTTCCGTCGCCGGGCGCCTCGGCTATCCGTTGCGCACACCGTATGCCTCGACCAAGTGGGGCGTCATCGGCTTGACGAAGTCGCTCGCCATCGAACTCGGCCCGCACGGTGTGCGTGCCAACGCCATCCTCCCGGGAGCGGTCGAGGGTGACCGAATGAACGGCGTGATTGCGGCCCGCGCCGCCTCCGCCGGCGTGAGCGTCGACGCGATGCGCGAGCAGTACCTGAGCAAGATCTCGCTGCGTCGCATGGTGACCACCGACGACGTCGCAGCGCTCGCGCTCTTCCTCTGCTCGCCGGCCGCACGCAACCTGACCGGCCAGGCGATCAGCGTGGACGGCAATCTCGAGTACCTCTGACGGCCTCGCAACCCGCGACGCCGATCCACCACCCCGAAGGAGACAAGACCATGCGTGAATCCCTGCGTGCCGCGGCGCGCCGCACCCTGCCCGTGATGGCGACATTGACGGGCCTGACCGGCCTGGCCCAGGCGGCCCCGGTGAAGATCGGCCTGCTGGAGACGCTGTCGGGCCCGCAGGCCTCGACCGGCCAGTCGTTCCGCTCCGGCGTGCGGTACGCGATCGACAAGCTCAACGCGGCCGGCGGCTGGAATGGCCAGCCGGTGCAGCTGGTCGAATACGACAACCAGGGCGGCCCGGCGGGCGCGTCAGACAAGCTGAAGGCGGCCATCGCCGACGGCGTGCAGATCGTCGTGCAGGGCGCCTCGTCAGCCATCGGTGGCCAGATCACCGAGGACGTGCGCAAGCACAACCTGCGCAACCCGGGCAAGGAGATCGTCTACGTCAACGTCGGCGCCGAGGCGATGGAGCTGACCGGCGAAAAGTGCAACTTCCACCACTTCCGCTTCACCGGCAACGCGCAGGTGCGGACCAAGGCGCTCGTGGCGGGGATGAAGCAGGCCGGTACGCTCGGCACCAAGGCCTACACGATCAACCAGAACTACTCGTGGGGCCAGGACATGGAACGCGCGGTCGTCGACAACGCGGCGGCCGGCGGCTACCAGGTCGTCGAGAAGACGCTGCACGACACCAACAAGATCCAGGACTTCGCGCCCTACGTCTCGAAGATCGTCGCCAGTGGCGCCGAGACAGTGATCACCGGCAACTGGTCGAACGACCTGCTGCTATTGATGAAGGCGTCGAAGGCGGCCGGCCTGAAGGTTCGCTTCGGTACGGTGTTCCTCGACCAGCCGGGCAACGTCGCCAACGCCGGCGAGACCGCGATCGGCCACTTCATCGCGCACGCCTTCAACCCCGAGGCCGGTGGGGCCGAGAGCACTCGCTTTGTCGACGACTTCAAGGCCAAGACCGGCCACGTGCCGACATTCGTCGAGCCGCAGGCAGTGTTCGGACTCGAGATGGTGGCCGAGGCGCTCAAGCGCACCAGGCCTCAAGGTGACGCGCTCAACGTCAACGCCTTCGCGAAGGCACTGGAAGGCACGCGCATCCGCACGCCGATGGGCGAGGTGAGCATGCGCGCGGCCGACCACCAGGTGCTGATGCCGATGGTTGTCTCGATGGTGGCGAAGGACGCGAAGTACAAGGCCGACGACACCGACATGGGCTTCAAGCTGGTCAAGGTCTTCACCGCGGAGGAAGCCGCGGCGCCGGTGCAGGCGAGCTGCAAGATGCAGCGACCCGATTGATGGACACGCTCTTCTTCGCGCTGCTAAACGGGGTCATCCACGGCCTGCTGCTGTTCATGGTGTCGGCCGGACTGACGCTCGTGTTCGGCATGATGGGCGTGCTGAACTTCGCGCACGCGTCGTTCTACATGCTGGGCGCGTACTTCGCGTACACGCTGCAGGGAGTCGTCGGCTTTGGCACGGCGGTCGTGCTCGCGGCGCTGCTCGCCGGCGCGGTGGGCGTGGCGGTCGAGCGCTGGTTCCTGCGCCGCGTGCACCATCACGGCCATGCGCATGAACTGCTGCTCACCTTCGGGCTCTCGTTCATCATCGCGGAGACGATCAAGCTGCTGTTCGGCAACCATCCGGTCGACTACCGGGTGCCCGCCTCGCTGGACGTCGCGGCCTTCACCCTCGGTAGCCAGCAGTACCCCGCGTACCGCCTCCTGATGGGCGGCGTCGCGATCGCGATGTTCGTCGCGCTTTGGGTGCTGCTGACGCGCACGCGCATCGGTATCGTCGTGCGCGCCGCAATCTACCGGCCGCGCATGGCCGAGGCGCTGGGCCACAACGTGCAGCTCGTCTTCATGGGCGTGTTCGGCGTGGGCGCGGCGCTGGCCGGGCTGGCTGGCGCCGTCGCCGGGGCCTTTTACACCACCAATCCGAACATGGCGCTCGAGGTCGGCGCGATGGTGTTCGTCATCGTCGTCGTCGGCGGGCTCGGCTCGCTCGGCGGCGCAATGTTGGCTTCGCTGCTGATCGGCGTCGTCACCTCGCTCGCGGTGGGCGTGGACCGCAGCATCGCCGACCTCCTGGCCGTGATGGGCGCGCGCGCGTGGGCCGAGAGCATCGGCGGCCTGCTGACGCTCAAGGTCTCGAGCCTTGCGGCCACGATCCCGTTCGTGCTGATGCTGCTGGTCCTGCTCGTGCGGCCGCGCGGGCTGATGGGCGAGGAGTCTTGACTATGGCGTGGAGGCTCGTGGCGGTCGTCGCCGGCGTGGCGCTGCTCGCTGCGCTGCCGGCGCTGCTGAGCGCCGGGTTGTTGAACGCCTCGATCCAGATGCTGATCGCGGCGCTGTTCGCCTGCGCCTACAGCCTGCTTGCTGGACGCGCCGGGCTGCTCTCGTTCGGGCATGCCGCCTACTTCGGCGTCGGCGCGTTCGCCACCGTGCATGCGATGAATGCCTTCGGCGGCGCGGGCCTGCTGCCGACGCCGTTACTGCCGCTGGTGGGTGCTCTCGTAGGCCTCGGTGTGGGCCTTGTGGCTGGCTGGTTCGCGACCCAGCGCAGCGGCACGACCTTCGCGATGATCACGCTGGCCGTGGCCGAGCTGCTGCACTCGCTGGCGCCGCAGCTCAAGGGCTGGTTCGGCGGCGAGTCCGGCATTTCGGCGATGCGCATGCCGGCCTGGGGCCTCGGCTTCGGGTCGACGATCGAGGTCTACTACCTCACGCTCGTGTGGGTCCTGGTGTCGCTGGCCCTGCTCCACTTCCATGCCAGCACCCCGCTCGGCCGACTGACGCTGGCGCTGCGCGAAAACGGCCACCGGCTGAAGTTCCTCGGCTACGACGCGCATGGCGTGGGCCTGTCGGCGTTCGTGATCTCGTCCATGTTCGCCGGCATTGCGGGCGGCCTGCAGGCGCTCAACAACGAAGCTGCGAATTACGTCGTCTTCGACGCCGGCGTATCGGCCGCGGTCGTGCTGAACAGCTACATCGGTGGCGTCGGCACCTTCCTCGGGCCCGCGCTCGGCGCGGCGCTGATGACCTTCTTCGGCTATGCAGTCTCCGACGCGACCCGCTCATGGCTGCTCTACCAGGGCATGCTCTTCGTGCTCGTGATGATGTTCGTGCCGGCCGGCCTGACCGGCCTGTTCGGCGCGGCGGCGCGTCTGGCAGCGCGGCGCGGCTGGCCCCTCGCCGTGGCGGTGTCTGCCCTCGCCGTTGCCGCGACACTGTGCGCAGCGGGTGGCGTGGTCTTCGTCGTTGAGATGCTGCAGCGCGTGTGTTCGCAGGACTACCGCTCGCTCGCCGCGATGGGCAACGGCTGGCCGCCGATCCCGCTGTTCGGTCGCAGCTGGGCACCCGGATCGATCTCGACCTGGCTCGTACCGGTCGCGCTGCTGGCGACTGCCGCATTGCTGGGGTGGGTGGCACGCCATGGCGCGGCCTCGAGTTCTGCGCATCAGTCCGATGCGGTGGGCCCGCCGCTCGACGGCAAGCAGGCCCTGTCATGAGCAGCCTGTCATGAGCAGCGACGCAATCCTGAGCCTGCGCGGGGTGCGCAAGTCTTACGGCGCGAGCGAGATCATCCGCGGTGTCGACCTCGATCTGCGCGTCGGTGAACGCCACGCGCTGATCGGACCGAACGGCGCCGGCAAGTCGACGCTGTTCCACCTGATCTCCGGCAACACTGCGCCGAGCGCCGGTGAGATCGTCTTCGACGGCCGTCGCATCGACGGCTGGTCGCCGCAGCGCATCGCTCAGGCCGGGCTGGCGCGCTCGTTCCAGATCACCAACATCTTCCCGCGCCTCACCGTGTTCGAGAACATCCGCCTGGCGGTGCTGCGCCAGCATCGCCTGCAGTACGCGTTCTGGCGCGTGCTCGACCGCGTCGCCGCGGTGCGCGACGACACCGAGCGCCTGCTCGAACGCGTGCGGCTGCAGGCGCACGCGACGGCGCTTGCGGGCGAGATGACCTACTCGGCCCAACGCTCGCTCGAGCTGGCGATGACGCTCGCCTGTGATCCGCAGGTGGTGCTGCTCGACGAGCCGATGGCCGGCATGTCGAGCGAGGAGACCGCCTACACCTCGAGCCTGATCCGGGAAACCACGGCCGGGCGGGCGCTGCTGATCGTCGAACACGACATGAGCGTCGTCTTCGACCTCGGCGAGCGGGTCAGTGTGGTGGTGTACGGCGAGCTCATCGCGACGGGCACGCCGGACGAGATCCGCGCCCATGCGGGCGTGCGCGAGGCCTACCTCGGTGAGGAGGTGGCGGCATGAGCGGGGCGGACGACGTGCTGCTGCGGGTCGAGGAGCTGCACGCGCTTTACGGCAAGAGCCACGTGCTGCGCGGCGTGACGCTCGACGTGCGGCGCGGCGAGGTGGTCAGCCTGCTCGGCCGCAACGGTTCGGGCCGCTCGACGACACTGAAGGCCATGATGGGCCTGGTGCCGCCAAGCGCGGGCCGCGTGCAGCTCGGCGCGCGCGCGCTCGCCGGTGCCAAGCCGAACACGATCTGCCGCGCGGGCCTCGCTTACGTGCCCGAGGAGCGCGAGGTCTTCGCCAACCTGACGGTGGACGAGAACCTGCGCATGGGCGAGC
>JAZKIW010000038.1:0-7152 GCA_040384625.1 Pseudomonadota bacterium
TGTCGACGGCGTCGTGCAACTCGACCATCACCTACATCGACGGCGACAAGGGCGAGTTGCTGTATCGCGGTTACCCGATTGAGCAGCTGGCCAAGCACTGCGATTTCCTCGAAGTCTGCTACCTGCTGCTGAATGGCGACCTGCCCGATCCGGCGCAGAAGACGGCCTTCGTCAAGCTGGTGACCAATCACACGATGGTCAGCGAGCAGATGCAGTTCTTCCTGCGCGGCTTCCGCCGCGATGCGCACCCGATGGCGGTGATGACCGGCCTGGTCGGCGGCATGTCGGCCTTCTATCACGACAGTACCGACATCACCAATCCGAAGCACCGCGAGATCGCGGCCATCCGCTTGATCGCCAAGATGCCGACGATGGTGGCGATGGCCTACAAGTACGCGCTCGGCCAGCCCTACATCTACCCGAAGAATTCGCTGTCCTACAGCGCCAACTTCACGCGCATGATGTTCGCCACGCCGTGCGAGGAATACGAACCGAACGACGTGGTGGTGCGCGCGCTCGACCGCATCTTCATCCTGCATGCCGACCACGAGCAAAATGCCTCGACCTCGACCGTGCGTCTGTGCGGCAGCTCGGGCACCAACCCCTTCGCAGCGATCGCGGCCGGTGTCGCCTGCCTCTGGGGCCCGGCACACGGCGGCGCCAACGAGGCGGCGCTGAACATGCTGGAAGACATCCAGCGCAACGGCGGGGTCGAGCGCATCGGCGACTTCATCCGCCAGGTCAAGGACAAGAACAGCGGCATCAAGCTGATGGGCTTCGGCCACCGCGTCTACAAGAACTACGACCCGCGCGCGAAGCTGATGCGCGAGACCTGTCACGAGGTCCTGCAGTCTCTGGGCCTGCAGGATGACCCGCTGTTCAAGCTGGCGATGGCGCTGGAGAAGATCGCGCTCGAGGACGAGTACTTCGTCGCTCGCAAGCTGTACCCGAACGTCGACTTCTATTCGGGCATCGTGCAGCGCGCGATCGGCATCCCGGTCAGCCTGTTCACCGCGATCTTCGCGCTGGCACGCACGGTGGGCTGGATCGCCCAGCTGAACGAGATGATCGGAGACCCGGAATACAAGATCGGGCGGCCGCGCCAGCTCTACACCGGCGCCGCGGCGCGGTCGGTCAAGCCGATCAGCGAGCGCTGACAGAATGTGGCTGCGGCGGCCGCCAAAGGGTCGGCCTCCGCGCGTCGGCTACAATGCGCGGGTAGAACTACACAAGACCGTCGTTTCTCGAGGTCTCTTCTGATCCCCGCTGCGGCCCTCGGTCGCCGGGCGCCCGGTTTGAATTCCCCAGGTGATTTTCTTGCGTGTCTCTGCACTGCGTCGGCATGTGCTGCGCATTTTTTTCACTTGAACGAGGAATTTTCATAATGAGCACCCAAACAACCCAGACCGGCACCGTCAAATGGTTCGACGAAGGCAAGGGTTTCGGCTTCATCGCCCAGAACGGTGGCGGCAAAGACCTGTTTGCGCACTTCAGCGAGATCCAGGGCGCGGGTTTCAAGACTCTGGCCGAAGGTCAGCACGTCGAGTTCGAAGTCAAGGAAGGCCAGAAGGGCCCGCAGGCTGCGAACATCCGTCCGATCACTGCCTGATGTCAGCGCAGGCACGCATGTGCCTGCGACAAGAACCGCGGCCGAAGCTGCGGTTTTTTTCTTCTTGAACGATAGCTGCCGAGAAGGACCGCCACATGGCAAAGGAAGAACTCATCGAAGTCAACGGCGTCGTGGAAGAAGTGCTGCCTGACTCGCGCTTTCGGGTCAAGCTCGAAAACGGCCACCAGCTAGTCGCCTACACCGGCGGAAAGATGCGCAAGCACCACATCCGTATCCTGGCCGGCGACCGTGTTTCGCTGGAGCTCTCGCCCTACGATCTGAGCAAGGGACGCATCACGTTCCGCCACCTCGACCGGGGTGGCCCGCCGCCGCAGCGCCGCTTCTGAACGGGTTTCGTCGGCCGATGTGATGCCGACCCCAGCGCGCCGTTTCGAGGACCTGCCAGGCCCACGCGGCCTGCCGATCCTCGGCAACGCGCTGCAGCTCGGTGGCCCACACTTCCACCTCAAGCTGGAAGCCTGGGCGCGCGAATTCGGTCCCTACTACCAACTGCGTTTCGGCAAGCGCCGACTGCTGGTGGTGGCCGACCATGCTGCCGTGGCCGCCGTGCTGCGCGATCGGCCCGACGGGCTGCGCCGCACCGCGCGGCTTGAACAGATCTGGACCGAGATGGGCTTGCTGCCGGGCGTCTTCGGTGCCAATGGCGACACCTGGCGGCGCCAGCGGCGCATGGTCATGGCCAGCTTCGATCCGGCCCACGTGAAGCGCTACTTTCCCTCGCTGCTGAAGGTTTCGCAACGCCTGGCAGGGCGCTGGCAGCACGCCGCGGAGCAGGGTTGCCGCATCGACCTGCAATCCGATCTGATGCGCTTCACCGTCGACACCATTGCCGGCCTGGTCTTCGGTGCCGAGGTCAACACCCTCGAGACCGATGGCGATGTGATCCAGCAGCACCTGGACAAGATCTTCCCGGCAGTGTTCAAGCGCATGCTGTCGCCCTTCCCGTCCTGGCACTACTGGCGTTCACCAGCCGACCGCGCGCTCGAGCGCAGCGTGGCCGAGGTGATGGTCGCGGTGAATGGCTTCGTGGCCCAGGCCCGGGCGCGCATGGCTGCCAACCCGGCGCTGTACGACAACCCTGGCAACCTGCTCGAGGCGATGCTCGCCGCCGCCGACCAGGAGGGCAGCGGCATCGACGACGCTCAGGTGGCCGGCAACGTCCTGACGATGCTGCTGGCCGGCGAAGACACCACGGCCAACACCCTGGCCTGGATGATCCACTTGCTGTGGCGGCATCCGGCCGCGCTGGCCAAGGCCAGCGCCGAGGTCCAGCTGGTCGTCAGCGACCCTGCCCATCCGACCCAGGAGCAGATGGCGCAGCTCGACTACATCGAAGCCTGTGCGCATGAAACCATGCGTCTGAAGCCGGTGGCGCCGCAACTCGGGCTGCAGACCCTGCGCGACATGACCATCGGCGACGTGCAGGTGCCGGCCCGGCGCGACGTCATCACCCTGCTGCGCCACGACAGCGTCAGCGAGGCCCACCTGCCGCGTGCCGCGGCCTTCGACCCCGAGCGCTGGCTCGGCGAAGGCGGCGTCGGCCAGCAGTCTGCCAGCGCCAAGCGCCTGTCGATGCCCTTCGGCGCCGGCCCGCGCATCTGCCCCGGCCGCTACCTGGCCCTGCTGGAAATGAAGATGGCGATGGCGACGCTGCTCGGCCGCTTCGAGATCCAGAGCGTCAGCACGCCTGACGGTGGCGAGGCCGAGGAGCGCCAGGCGTTCACGATGATGCCGGTCGGCCTGTCGATGACGCTGCACCAGCGCGCCTGACGCGATTCGCACGCTTGCCCTGTTGACGCGGGCGCGGCTTGCTGACAAGGTCCGACGTGCGAGCGCAAACGACGCCGCCAGAGGGAGATCCCGCGTTCTATGCCCGGACCGTCGAAGAAGCAGTCACGCGCACCAGGCAAGTCCGCCTCACCCCGTTATGTCGCCGCCGCCAAGGCGCGCCTGCGTGAACCGTTCAGGCACCTGGCCGGCATGGGCGCGCCCCTGCATGATGCAAGCAGCGCCCAGGCGCTGCACCGCCTGCTGATCGACGGGGCGGTCGAACTCAGCGGTGCTGGGCGCGTGCTGCTGGTGCTCGATGGTCCGCAAGGTCTGCAGCTGGCTGGCGCGCAACTGCCACCGGGCGAAGATGCGTCGGCCCTGTTGGCCGCCGTCATGCCCTGGCTCGCCGAAGCGGGTCGCACGCGCACCGTCCGCCTGCGCCACGGCCCCGATGGCGCCGATCAGATCGACCAACGCTCCTGCCTGGTGGCGCCGCTGGTCGCCCGGAAGGAACGGCTCGGCTTCCTCTATGCCGACATCGAGGGCGCCTCCGGCCGCTTCGGCGATAGCGAGCGAAACCTGCTGGCGATGTTGGCCTCACAAGCTGCCACGGCGCTGTCCAGGCTCCGCGCCACCGAAGGCCTGACGAGCGAGCTTCACGAGCGGACTGTGCAGCTGGCGCAGCGCGACGGCGAGCTGGCGCTGATCAACAGCATTCAGCAGGGCATCGCCGCCAAGCTCGGCTTCCAGGCCATCGTTGACCTGGTCGGCGACCGCCTCGGCGAGGTGTTCAAGAGCCAAGACCTGAGCATCCGCTGGTGGGACGACCAGGCCGACATGCTCGAGACCCTCTACGTCGTCGAGCATGGCCGGCACCTGCCGAAGGGGCCGCCGCGGCCCACCCGGCATGACTTCCAGGTGCAGCAGCGCTTGCTGCACGAGGGGCGCGGGAGTTATTTCGGCACGCGAGAAGAGCAGATGGCGGCGGGCTTGGGCAGCGCCGTACCCGGCACCGATTGGTGTCTGTCGATCATCGGTGCGCCGATCCGCGGCAGCCGGCGCGTCCTGGGTTTCATCCTTCTCGAGGACCACCAGCGCGAGCACGCTTACGGCGAGGCCGACCTGCGCATGCTCACCACGATTGGCGCCACGCTCGGCACCGCGCTCGAAAACGCCCGCCTGTTCGACGAGACCCAGCGTCTGCTTAAGGAGACCGAGCAGCGCAACGCCGAGCTGGCGGTGATAAACAGCGTGCAGCAAGGCATCGCCGGATCGCTCGACTACCAGGGCATCGTCGAGCTGGTTGGCGAGAAGCTGCGCGCGGTGTTCGGCAGTGGCGACCTCGGCATCAACACCTGGGACGAAGTCCAGCAGGAGATCATCAGCCTGTACGGCGTCGAGCATGGCGTGCGTCTTCCGGTCACGCGCCGGAAAGTCGAGCCCGGCGGATTCCTTTACGAGTGTGTCGTGCAGCCCAAGGCCTTCGTCTTCGGCTCGATCGCGGAGCAGGCCCGGGCCGGCGTACCGGTTCACGAAGGCACCGACCGCGCGCGCTCGATCCTTGGTGCGCCGATGTTGGCCGGTGACCGCCTGCTCGGCTACGTGGTGGTCGAGAACCACCAGCACGACAACGCCTTCGGCGAAGCCGAGGTGCGCCTGCTCACCACCGTGGCGTCGTCGATGGCGATGGCGCTGGAGAACGCGCGTCTGTTCGACGAGACCCAGCGCAACGCGCGCGAGGCGTCGGCGCTGTCCGAGGTCGGGCGTGACCTCTCGTCCACGCTCGAACTGTCCGGCGTGATGGACCGCATTGCCGGACATGCGAAGGATCTGCTGGTGGCGCAGAACAGTGCGATCTTCCTGCCCGACGCCGACGGCACGACCTACCGCGCGCTGGTGGCGCTCGGCGACCTGGCCGATACGCTCAAGACCACGGCCGTCGAGCGCGGGCGCGGCATCATCGGCAGCCTGATCGAGAGCGGCCGCGCCGAGTTCATCAACGACACCGCCGCTGACGCGCGCGCGGTGCCGATTCCGGGCACCCCGCTGCAGCACGACGAGCGCCTGATGGTCGTGCCGCTCAGGTCGGGCGACGAGGTCCAGGGCGCGATGGCGGTGTGGCGCAGCGGCGGCCCGCCCTTCGATTCGCACGAGCTGGCCTTCCTCGAAGGCCTGTCGCAGCAGGCGGTGATCGCACTCAACAACGCGCGCCTGTTTAACGAGACGCAAGATGCACTGGCGCGCCAGACTGCCAGCGCCGATATCCTGCGCGTGATCAGCCGCTCGCCGACCGACGTGCAGCCGGTGTTCGAGGCCATCGTGCGAGCCGGCGTTCAGCTGTTCGAGGGCGCGGCCGTCGCGGTGAGCCAGCCGGTGGGTGATCAGGTACACCTGCGTGCCATTGCCGAAGACGACCCTGCGCGCGTCGCACGTTGGTACGAGCGCTTTCCGGTGCCACTGTCGGCCGACTATATGCACGGCGCTGCGCTGCTCGAGGCGCGGGTGATCGACGTGGCCGACGTGGCCGACGAGTCCCAGCCGTTCGCTGCCGGGCGCCACCGGTTCCTCGGGTCAGGCTACCGCGCGATGGCGGTGGTGCCGATGCTGCGTTACGGCGTTGCGATCGGCGCGATCTCGGTCATCCGGACCGTGCCGGGCGCCCTGGACAGTGCGCACCTCGAGCTGCTGAGTACCTTCGCCGACCAGGCCGTGATCGCGATCGAGAACGTGCGCCTGTTCAATGAGACCCAGCAGGCGCTCAGCCAGCAGACTGCCAGCGCCGACATCCTGCGCGTCATCAGCGCCTCACCCACCGACACGCAGCCGGTCTTCAACGCGATCGTGCGGACCGCGGTGCGACTGCTGGAGCTCGATCGCGCCGCATTCGTGCGCGTCGATGGCCTGCACTACGTGCCCAGTGCCATCGCCACGCCGGCGGGACTGGAGAACGAGCGGTGGACCGACCCGGTGCCGATCGACCCCGAGGCTAACTTCCCCTCGCAGGGCATTGCCTGGAAGCGCACGGTGCACCTTCCTGATTGGGACGCGATCGAGCTGCCGGAGCGGCAGAAGCAGGTTCGCGCCAGCACCGGTGCGCGTGCCTCGTTGTGCGTGCCGCTGCTGCGCGGCGACGAGGCGGTGGGGGCGCTGATGTTGTTCCGCAACCGGCCGGGCGGCTTCACCACCAAGGAGATCGCGCTGGCCGAGTCCTACCGCGACCAGGCGCTGATCGCGATCGAGAACGCACGCCTGTTCAATGACACGCAGGAGGCACTGGCGCGACAGACGGCCACCGCCGACGTGCTCCAGGTCATCAGCGAGTCGCAGACCGACGTGCAACCGGTGTTCGACATCATCGCCGAGCGCGCGGCCTCGCTGACAGCGGCGCGCTTCTGTTTGGTGACGCGCGTGGACGGCGACCAGCTCCATCTGGCCAGCCTGCATGGTGTCAACGAGGCCGGCAGCGCCGCGCTGCGCGCCGCCTGGCCGCAGCGCCTCAGCGACAGCACCTCGATCGCCGCGCGCGCGATGCGCCAGCGCAGCGTGGTCAACGTGGCCGACCTGCTGGCCCTGTCGGATGCCGAGTACGCGCCGGCGATGAAGCGCGCCTGCGAGTTGGCGGGCTTTCGCAGCGGCCTGTCGGTACCGATGATGCGAGACCAGCAGATCGTCGGCGCCATCACCGTCAATCGCGCCGTGACGGGGCTCTATGCCGACAAGGAGATCGCGCTGCTGCAGACCTTCGCGCGCCA
>JAZKIW010000039.1:0-3583 GCA_040384625.1 Pseudomonadota bacterium
GACTGAACGAGGGTTGTCTTGTAGCTACTTTCTTGTTAAGGTAGCACCTAAATGTCAAGTAGCTACTTAACTCTAGCTGCGACGCGAAAATCGGACTTATACGATGGCCGCTGGAATGGGCCCCGGGGAGACGTACTTGTCGAAGTCAAGCGCAGCAGTAATGCGCGCGACGCCCGCGACGCGCTGCTCGTTTTGGCCTACGCCCTAGCGGACGAGCCCCTCAGTAGCGAGGCTATTTGCCTCCTCACCAAGTCTCGATTTACACACAAGCGCCTGTCCGAGGAGCTCGACAGGTTCCGCTTCGTCGTGAGACCCGACATCGCCATGAGGGTAAGGCTCGCAGCGATGGACGATAGGGGTGAGCTGCTCGGCGACTTGCCCCAGGACGGCCCCATGCTGAGAGCCTTTCTGACAGACCTTGTGCACAAGGAGTCCGGCTCCGGCCGAGTCAGCCGGCAAAGCGTCAAGTCTCACTTGATCAACCTATGGCTTGACGGCCGTGGCCCGCAGCCCCTTGCGGTACTGCAGCGGGACACCGGGGCAAGCTACCCCACAGTGACTGCCGCATTGAGTGAGCTGGAAGATCAACGACTGCTCTACACAACCCGAAATGGGGGAGCGGTGCGAGAGCCGAGTTGGGAAAGCTGGCGACGACTGGCCGAAGCGCACGCTGCCGAGCGGACGACCATGCAATTCGTAGACCACAGCGGACTTGCCCGCCCAATCGTGGACATGGCCAAGAGGCTAAAGACTCTGCAAGAACGAAGCATCGCCCAGTCTGTGGCGGTAGGTGGCGTTCTCGGCGCACAGCACTATTACCGAGACTTGAACGTCACGGCGGCCCCCCGCTTGGACCTGAGCGTCTATGACGGCGACACCAGCTTCCTACGACAGCTCGACGCCGGGCTCGTTGTCTCACAGGAGAAGGACGCGAAGGCCGTGGTCGTTGTCCATCTGAACCGGAGCGGGGATCGCTTCTCGGGGGCCTCCGAGGCGGGCAGAGTCGCACCGCCGCTTGAATGTCTGGCCGACCTCCTGGAAATTGGTCTGTCCGCCGAAGCCCGCGACTTTGCGCTCGCGCTGAATCTGCGGGCCAAATCCAGGCGCAGCGCGGAAAACCAAGAATGACACTGTCCGCTCCCCTGTCGCCCAGCGAAGGTCTTGCCCAGGTCGTCCATGCTTTGCCGGAATCCGCCCGCGCAAACGTCCTTGGTGCGGATGGCCGCTGCACCGTCGCCAGAGACGTCATCATCGTTGGCAGCCTCGCCGCGGACGTGGACTGCCTCTTCTCTCCCCATGCGACGGCCGTGGCGGCGGCCGCTGAAGTCACCGAGCAGTTGTTAAGGGCCGGTTGGAAACAGCGCCAGGACGCCCAATGGGGCGCACCCGGCAACACTGAGGTCGCGCTGGAAGACTTGCCCATGGTGAGGTTGCAGCCACCTGGCGGCAGCGAGTGGTTCGTGGAACTCCTCGCCGCGCCGCCCCAATTCGTAGCGGGGGGCCCGGACAAGAAGCTTGAACGGGTGCAGACCAGTGAGGAAGGATGGATCTGCTAGGGCCCCGCGTGAACCCAGGCGTACGACGCGCTCAGCATCGTTTCGAAATGTGGCCACCTCATACGCGCATGCAATACACGCTGAAGGCCCCGGAAATCACGGCGGTTGGTGGTGGCGAACGGTGTGCGGCTTTGCCGATGAGGAACCGCGCGGTGTCTACTGCTAGCTCCCGATGGCCTCCTGATGGCCAGCTCCGTTGGAGCGAACAGGCGCTGCAGTCGTTACCTGCCCTTGAAGGCCTGCTTCTCGAATCAGGCAAGTGGCCCCTAAAAAGGCGGTTGCCCCGAAGAATTCACTCGTGGAGCCGATGTCCGCGGCCTGCCGGCGCTGATCGCCGGGCGCTCCTGAAGCGCGCCGTAAGACCTCGCTGACCTTGTGCCGGCACCTGATGCCGTTGCACCTGTTCCCGCCTTCGTTCGAGCCCCAGCTGTCCCTTCGGGATCGGCACGGCAACGTGGTCGTGTTGCCCTTCATGGGTTCCGCCACATGTCGTTCGCTCGTGCGCCTGACACCACCCCGGAATCGGTAAGGGGTGGACCCCTGCAGGTGGATGGCGCCGCGAAAAGCGCAGACCTGATCCATCGAAGACAGCAGGCCCGACCTGGCTGCCGACTGTGCCGTGCTCTCGAGGCCGGTGCCGTCACCCACCCCGTGCGTCGCGGAAACCCGCGCATGGGCCGGATCAACCCATTTCCATTTTTAACTCTGTCCGAGCCGGCCCACGGCCTTTGCCAAGGGGCCGGCGAACTCCGGGGGAGGCGCTTCACGCTGTGGTCGGCGTGTGGCGTCGGAACGCATCGACCACGCAACGCCGCGCGACGGAATCCGCGTGGCCACGCAACAGCGATTCCGTGATGAACCGGTGCACGCCGTTCGGGCGGCGCGCACCACCCTGCAATTGGAGAGCCTCATGCTCCAACGATCGGACCGATCCTCCACCCAGCGCCCGCCACCAAGCGGCGGCCCAGCCACCCCGCAGTCACGTCGCCCCCGCGACTGGGCGGGCCTTACCGATCGAGATGTACTGGCCCGTTACCGCCCAGGCAAGTCCGACCCGCTTCAAGTGCTGGAAGTGCTGCTGAAGCTGCACAACCAACAACACACGGCGCGGGTCAAGACTGTGTCTCACAAGACGCGGCAGGAGCGTGCCCTCTTTCTGCGCCGCTTCTTCCGAGACCTGAAGTTGCGTGCCGGCTTCAAGACCCTTCCCGACCCGCGCAACCTTGGCCAAAGGCATGTGCACGCCATGGTGCAGGTGTGGCGCGAAGACCGACTGCAGCCCCCCACCATCCAGACCTACCTGAGCTTCCTGCGTGGCCTGGCGCAGTGGCTGGGCAAGCCCGGCTTCATTCGCCGACCCTCGCACTACGGTCTGGACCTGGCAGAGTACCAGCGCACCGGAATTGCCAAGCGTGACAAGAGTTGGACCGCCAAGGGCGTGGACATCGACGGTCTGATTGACCGAGTGTGCGACTTCGACCCGTACGTGGGTGCGTCGCTGCGCGTGATCCGCGCCTTTGGGCTGCGGCGGAAGGAATCGGTCATGCTGCGACCGTACGAATGCGTGGTTCCCTTCGAGTCCACCGGCCTGCCGCCCGAGCGGCAGCAAAGCGAGCACTACGTGTGGATCCGTCAGGGCGCCAAGAGTGGCCGACCCCGCTTCATTGCGCTGAACACCCCGCGGCGCGAGGCGGCCATCGCTTATGCGAAGGAGGTGGCGAGCAGGGATCCGCATGCCTATCTGGGCAACCCTGATCGCGAGTTGAAGCAGAACCTGACGCGGTTCAGCTCGGTGCTGCGTAAGTTCGGCATCTCCACGCGTGGCTTGGGCATCACCGTGCACGGTCTACGGCACGAGGCGCTTATAGAGGAGTACGTTGCGCTGACCGGCGAGCAGCCGCCAGTGCGAGGAGGCGGGCAATTTTTGACGCCGGAGAAGGATGACGCTGCACGACTGGCGATCAGCCGCCTCGCGGGCCACGAGAGAAAGCGCGCCTCTGCAGCGTATTTGGGAGCGGTGATATCTC
>JAZKIW010000040.1:0-1360 GCA_040384625.1 Pseudomonadota bacterium
GCCTGGAGTGTCAATCGAGCCAATGGCCCTCCCGGGTGTCCGATGTACCAGTGAACTTGGCCGGTCAGAGGAAACGGGACCACCTTCTTGCGAAAGTCGAGCGCGAGCTTCGCGGCGATCAGGCCGACAAAGATGACGACGATCCAGATGGCCCATCCCGGCAGTCCGAGCCGGCTTGCGGCGACAGCGGTGACCGGACTTCTTGACGCTCTGCTCTTCTCGCGGTGCCATTCGCGGTACCAGTCGCGATCTTGGATCCCCATCCGTCTCCCTCATGCTTGTCGAGGCCGCGCGATTGTCGAGCCAGTGGGCATGCTTTGAGCACGTTGCCGAAGAGCGCTACTCACTTAGAGGGCCTGTCGTGTGCAACGGAGACTCCGCGCACGTCGCATCGAGCCCTCCGCCATTGAAAAGTGACAGGCGTGTTGGCGCGACTTCAAAGTAGTGGCCCCCAACTATCGCTGGCCAGCTCTGGCTCCTCTGGCGCTTATGCAGCACGGGGCAGCTGTTGCGACTGCGAGTCCGGGAGCCAGTTCGTTAGAGGTTGAGAAGCAGCATCGACTCCCCACGCATTGGGCCCGCCGGAAGGGCTCTTGACTGCCGGCTGCAGCAAAGTTAGGGAACGATTACATCCATGTATACGCCGACAAGTTTGGCTCTGAGTCCTCGCGCCCCCTCTACTATTAACGCTTGTTCCTTGCCGTCAATTTCCAGCCTTAATTGCTCGGATTTAATTTGAACTGGCGAAAAAGCTTCACTGAAGGTCGTCTTCATTTTCTCGGTTTGTACTTGCGTGGTAAAGATATTGGATACCGCGGCGGCAAGTCCAGCACCACCGAGAAATGCCGACCTTTGGATATTGGCCATCATTTGCACACGAGCCTGCTGTTCTGCTTCCAATGACGTTCTCACGGTGTTGCCCCATTCCCCCTCAAACAGCCCATCCAAGGCTGATACGCTGGTCGCGGATAGGAACTTCGCTTCTGCTTGCAGGAGCTTCCTGAGAAGTGCCACATCTTTGCTTGGTTGGACGCTTCCGCCACGCGCGCGGACGGCTTGCCTGAACTCCGCAAAGTACGCTTGTTCCGATTCAGCGTACAACACCCGCCACGCTTCATTGCGTAGAGCTGCATGCAACGTGGTTATGGCGGGCCCATAAGCTTGCTCAGCAAAGACCCCTCGATTAGCACCGGTCCTGGCCAAGTGGTTCGCCCACGCAAGTGTTGAAACTTCTGCTTCATACCAGGGGATCGCGACAATAGTCTTGTACACCTGCGTACTATCTTCGGCTCGCCCTTTTGCCTGTGTATCAACCTGACTTGCCAGAATTGACAGAAACGTTGATGGTCCCGGCGATGTT
>JAZKIW010000040.1:1370-18745 GCA_040384625.1 Pseudomonadota bacterium
CAGTTGACGATCCGCCGGAGCGCACTTCAAAAAGTGGTGCGGATACACGCCCGATAGTTCCCGATTGCGGTAATCCCCAAAATGACTTCGAGGGAACAAACGCGAGCATGTCTACTGTTAGCGCCGCGGGCAGTACGGTGCCCTTCTCTCTATAAATCAAAACACCATTATTTATATCAATTACCGCTGGAGAGAGAACAATCGAAGTCGGAGAGACCGATCGTCCGAGAGTGCGATGAAACTCGTGCGCCAAATAACTGGACTTTGTCAGAATACTCAAAATCCCGGAGGGATCTGTGCGCTCTCCATAAGGGGCGTTGAATCCCAAGTTCATTTGCACATACAAGCGCTCAACCTCCGACATAGCTGCTGGGGTTATATCTGCGGGGAAAGTAATCTTCACAAGCACTGGCACGGGGACGACTCCGGGCGTCGCCGCAATGACAAGCGGACCGGATGGCAGCCCCCCAGGCACGGTTGAAGTTGCCGGTATATGCGTCGGAAGCGACGTGGAGGTGGCGCAGGCGCCACACAACAGAAGCGCGGCCAGCGAAGAAAAGTTGACGATCAAACTGCGCATACTGCTTTCCATTATTTGGTATTCGATCAAGCCAATGAGTTACTGATACCCAATTATCTTGCAGACATTTTTGCCGTCACTTCCGGGTTTGCATTCTGTTATTGGCAGTCCACGACTTCGCGTCATTGGCTGACCTGATGGCGCCGTCGGAGTAGCCTTTGGTATTGGCGTGTTGGGTAAAGCAGCTCCGGGAGAAGGATTTTTATCAGCAGCCGCCAAACCGCGGTTCAGTTCGTTCTTTGCATCCAGGGCTGACTGCTCTAGAGCACCGCTCGGTGGCAGTTTGACTGCCTTGCCATCAACATACCCTTTTAGAATTTCATCTACCGCATTGTCTGCTTGCTTACTTGCCTTGCACATCCGCGCATCCTCCATCGTGCGCCTAAGCTTGGCAATACGCACCTCGGCTTGTTCTGACTCGCGGAGCATATCTTCTGGCAGGCGCCGATTCTCCAAATTCGCTAGCATGGATTCGTACACTCGTCCTGGCCATCTTTCAAAATAGGCATCGGTAAGCACATCGTTGATGGATCTGCCATTTATGTCCAACGATCTGCTTTCCTCATTGATGAGGTCTCCTATTCTTTTACCCATCATCCAAGGCAAGCAGAGGTCGGGTCTGAATCTGCAGAACGCCTCATCAATTACAGCGGCGCCTGCACCTTGAACGAACGCTGCGTTGTTGCCTGCATTGGCTTTCGCAGCAAGATCCATGAGGATCAGGACTTTCCCCACCCGATCGAACGCGTATTGTTGCTTTTTTAGAAGCTCGATTGCAGTTTTTGATGCATTCGCTAATTCTAGAACCCGCAAACCGCAGTCTACAAATAGCGCCGAATCACCAATATAGTCTTGGCCACTCTTGACCGCCCTTTCGATGTCTGCGGGGGCGGGAATTGGTGAAGAATCTTTCGATTGTGCGAAGACCTTAACAGGCATTGCCGCAATCAGGCACAGAAATACCAAAGCAGCTAACTTTGTCGGCTTACTTGTGTGCTTGTATGGGCGTATGACAGGGTTAAGGCCATTTCGATCGGGCCGCGCAATGCGTGCCCAAAGAACGGTCATAGAAGCCTTCCAGCGCAGTTCTTCGCTCTTATACGCTACCGCTCAAAGTTCGACGCGAAAAGTTACAAATGGGAAGTGCAGATGCGTCGCGCCTTCGCGTCCAGCAGGGCGGGCGACCTTCTCTTCGAACGCGGGTGCCCCTGTAGCGACCTGCTGCCGACGATGCGGAAGTGCGCATCAGTACACCGGATTGGTACACTAGGCTTTGGCAACTTCGCCAGTTAACCTAATCAAATCAAGAGGTTAGCGATGGTCCAGGCGTGTCGGTGGTTCGATTCCGCCCCAGGCCACCAATCAAATCAACGGCTTGGATGCATCGTCCAGGCCGTTTGTCATTGCCGGCGTAGCTGCCACGTAGCCGCAAGGTCGTTTGTCGGGCCGCAAGCGCTCGATCAGCGACCGCAGTTGTTCTGCGAGAGTTGCGACTCGATCTGACGCCAGCGTGTCTGGTCTGCCCCCAAGACGTCCAGTGGCACGTAGCCGGTGCCGGTGCCTGATCGTTTCCAGATTCGTTCGCGCTCGCCCCGCAACATCTGACACGTCACGCGGCGCGCATCTTCTCGCTGTTCGCCCCGTAGTTGGGACTCCACCCTGTGCAGCTCGCCATCAGCGACGTCCACCTGCTGCTGAAATGGCATTCCGATTGGGACGGAGGCGATTCGCTCGATCAGCGCGTTGTGCTGGCTGCAGTGCGACTGCGCCCAGAAGCTGCCGCCGCTGTAGCTCTTGCATTTGTAGATCGTCCCCGGCTTGAAGAATGGGTTCTCTCGAACCTCTGGAGTGCGGCTCACCGTGGGCAATGGCGGTGCAAGCGGGGCTGATGGCGGGCAGTTTCCGTTCAGCATCTCGACCACAACCCCGTTGACGGCGCATCGACGCACCACATGGGCGGGAGGCGTCTGCGTCTGCGGTTGAATTACCTGCGCAGTCGCTGGTGGAGGGGCCAGTGCGCGGTTCTGGATCGTTGGTGCGCTTGGAAGCCGTGGTTCTTTGGAAATCCCGAGGCGTTGTCGCAGCTGGTGAACCTGCACGGCAATGTGGGGAGGCGTCCAGCTCGGCGGGCCGATGGTCACAAACAAGACAAGGATGCTCAGCGGCGCGATCCACAGCCAGTGAATTGCGCTCGAAGGTGGCGGTCGAAAGTCCGGGGACCCTCGCTCTGCCATGTAGTCGCGCTCTAGCAGACCCATTTCCGGCCTTTCGACGAATCGCAGGAGTATTGCCCGGCGCGGGCCTTGGGGCCAACGTCTACTTCCGCCCTGCTTGAGGGGTGTCTGAGGTGGCAGGTACAGCACCAACAAAGACGTCGAGGCGGCTTGCAGCACTCTGCAATGCGTCGAGTCTCGTGGGCGATGTACGCGCTGCCGTTGTCCGACAGGAACTGCAGCAGGTGCCCCGCAGGCATGGCTTCCACGGCCCCGAAGCGCTTCTCGCCCGCCTCGATGAGCATCTCGCGCACTGGCTCGCCTGGCAGCCCTTTGCCCTCCCACGCACGGAAGGCCATGATCTCGCGATCGCAGCAGTCTTTGGCGAACGTGGCGGTCACGGTCTGACCCGAGTCTCACTTGATCTCGAAGCCGTCAGAGCACCAGCGCATGTCGCTGGCCTGGACCGAGACGGTGCCGGTGTGCGCGCGGCTCGACTGAGGGCGTCGCGGCGCCTTGGGCAGCAGCAAGGCGTTGCCGGCCATCACCCGGTACACCCGCTTGGGGTTCACACGCGGCGCTCCGGTTCTGGCACGTTGGCGATTGACCAGCGCGCAGGCGCGCCGGTAGCCATAGCTGGGCAGCTCGGTGACCTGCTCGCGGCTGTCAGCCAACAATTGATCGTCGCCATGCGGCGTGCGTTCGGTTCGGCAATCAATCCATGAGGCCGGCCGCCTGCGCAGCACATGAACGTTCGAGCGCGCCAGCCCGAGGGCTTGGCAGACGGCCTTCATTGGCCGTCCCCTGGCAACAAGGGCGAACGCGCAATCCACTTTTTTTCGGCGGCGTACTCCACCGCTTCCTTGAGGATCTCGTTCTCCAGCGTCTTCTTGCCCAGCACGCGCTGCAGCTTGGCGATCTCAGCCCGGGCGGCAGCTAACTCGGAGGCGGGCACCACAGCCTCGCCAGCCGATACGGCCGTCAGCGCACCTTGGCGTTCGAGCTTGCGCCACTGGAACAACAAGCTCGCAGCAACGCCTTCCTGCCTGGCCACCAGCGACACGCTCATGCCGGCCTCATAGGTTCGCCTCACGAGCGCCGACTTCTCTGCAAGGGATCAGCGCCTGCGGCGCTGGTCCCTCGTAATCACCTCAATCGTCTCCGTATTCCTAGTCGTACTCACAGTCCTACTCCTATCCTCAAAGATAAGCGATGGACCGTGTCCGGTCATTCAGGGGGCCTGCTCACGTGTACGTCAATGTCTTTGTCGCCGCGTCCACCGATGAGGAGGCGGTGGCACGGGCGCGCAGCGAGTCGAAGGCGCAGGCTGGGTAGTTTCTTCGCTTGGCCAAGTCTCCGAAGTAACTTCTCAGTCGTATGCGGCAGGAAGCGCCGGCTTGGCACATTATGAGCAATGCCTCATCGACGGTCTTGTCATCTCTATGCACACTTGGCGGCACGAGCACTGAGCTACCGCCCAACCTGCATTTGAGCGGACTGCCTTCGGCATCCGCTCAATTTGAACGTTATACGTCGGGAACACCGCCACCCCCTCTCTGGTGACAAAAGGCACACGCTGCGCTAGACTGCGCGCATGAAGCCGTTCCGGTGGGGTTCAGAGAAGAACGAGCACCTGAAGCTTGAACGAGGGCTCTCATTCGAGCAGATGGTTGTCGCTATGGAAACTGGGGGGCTGCTGGACATCCTGGCTCACCCGAACCCAGCGAAGTACCCGAATCAGAAAGTACTGGTGGTAGCCAGCGACAGCTACGTGTACTTGGTGCCCTTCGTCGAGCAGGAAGACCACTTCTTTCTCAAGACCGTGATCCCGAGCCGGAAGGCAACGCGCGACTATTTGAACCAGGATGGTCAAAATGCCGAAGACTGAACAATACGAATCCGATCTACTCGCTGCATTTGAGAAGGGCGCGCTCAAGTCCATCGCAACCAAGGCGGAACTCTCGAAGTTCAAGGCTGTTGCTCGCGCTACCTCCATCAAGGATCGCCGAGTCAACATCCGTCTGTCTTCGGGCGATCTTCAAGACATACAGGTTAAAGCGCTGGAAGAGGGGCTTCCGTATCAAACGCTCATTGCAAGTGTTTTGCACAAGTACGTAACTGGAAGGCTCGCTGAACGCGAGGGCCAGTCAAAGGCACCCGCTGCTCAGCACAAGTCGTCATCTCGCCGTGCGAGCAAGGCCGACGTATAACCCGTCGGTCAAGCGGACTTGCCTCCGGCGCGCCGCTTACCTTTAACGTTAGACCCTTCGCGTGATGAACTTCAGGGACCTCATTCGTATCTCGCTTGACCCTCTCGCGGGCGCTAGCACCTGGCAGCCTGAGCCAACCCCGAAGCAGGTTCGGCGCTACCGGTTTTGGCAGGCGCTCTCGACTGGCTTGGGAGTCGTGGCAACCGTGGCGCTGGTGCTGTACTGGGTGACCAATTTGTTGCCCGAGCGGTTCGGCTACGTGCTAGGCCCGCTAGGGTTGACTGCATGGTGGGCAATGATTCAGGCGCGGGCATCACTGAGTTCTCCACCAACAGATGCATAGGTCGCGCACGTCACTGGATGCGGGTCTAACCTCTCATATATGGACTCCCCCGCCAACGCCAGTGGCTGATCGATCTGTGAAGTGCACGAAGGGTTGAGCCTGCAGTCGTATATCCGGCATCTGAGGTGGGCTGCGTGTTGAGAGCCCGTGCCGACATGGAATCTGCGTCGATGCGGCTGGTTTGGTTCGTGGCGGCCGTCAGGCGAACCCACTTTAGGCGGCTTTTACGGCGACCGCCGGCATTGCGATGGACGAGGCCATGACGAAAGCACTCTTCGCAGCGGGCGCGAACTGCGCTTCGGCGCTACCAGCCCTCCACGCAGCAGGTGACCTGAAGCGTGGCTTCGGCAACGAGCATTTCCACGGCATTTGTGCTTATCCCAAGCTCCCTGGCGATGTCGGTATAGGTCCTGCCGTACACACGATGAGCGAGGAGAGTCTCGCGAGTTCGTTCCGGCAGCCGCGCCAGACAGTACGCGATCCGATCCACGCGCTTCTTCCCGAGGAGGACGGCGTCAGCACTAGGTGCCAGGTCAACAAGCGTGACATCATCTAGCGCCACCTCTTCCCCGCGGTTCGCTCTCGGACGATGCGCGTCAATCTGCTCGGGTGGAGCTGCCCAATTGAGGAACGCGTCGGGCCTCTCGGCCGCGCGCTCGAGCTCGCGATAAGCCAGCCGCGCCCACCCCTCCTGCACCAACTTCGCAGCTTCAGAATGCGTGCGGCCATGCCGCATCAGGGCGGCCCTGGCACGGGAGAAGGTGGCTTGCCAAATCCCAACCATTGGGACTTATGTTCCAGGAGGAGTCGGCAACCGCTAGGCAGCGACAGGACGCTCCGCTAAAGGGCGCAAGTGCCACCTAGATGCTGCTCGAGTGGGTAGTTGAGCCCGGGACCGGTTCTCCAGCCGCTCAATAGCCGCGGCCAGGAAGGGCAGCGCGGCTTGGGGGCTCTCAAAGCTCCCGTGCCGGTGGATCACCCGCGCCAGCCCGGCCTGCATGTGCTGCGCCGCGATCTCGGCCGAATCCGCTACTCGTTTCAGGCGAGGAGACAGCCCGCCAGGCGGCACGCCGATTTGGGCTGGCTCCGTCGCGACCGAGTTCAGTACCGCAAAGTGTGGGAGGGTCGCACGTGCGGCATTCGCGTCCGCACCAACCATAAAACGGATTCGCTCGACGCCGCGAACGGCGAGGTCATCGCAGACTGCGTGCCAGTTCAGTACACCGTGAATGGAGTGCTGCCACACACCAAGCGCCTCTCGCTGGCCCTTGCTCAGCGTTCCTAGAGCCCACGTCACGGACCAGCTTCGCGCGGCGGGGCCTATGCGAACGTGAATCTGCTGGACCACGAAGTGCACCAAAAGATACCTGCAGCAGAGTAGATGGCCCTGCCAACTCGCGCCTGGATAGAAGCCGGTGCTGTCCATCAGTGTTCCTTTTACCAAGTGCCTGCACCAGAACAAGTTAAATATAACGTGGTTTAGATTGTTTCAAGGGTCGACGCTTCTGTCCATGGGGAGGCGCTTGATTCAGCGAGGACGTCCGGCTGGTGCTACGACATTTGAGGCAGGTCCTGCGCTAGCCTTCGGTGCGGTGGTTCGGGCCGCACGGACCGAAGACGGCCTCGCCCAGGAGGCGTTGGCGCACCTGGCGGGCGTCGAGCGTTCCCACATGGGAAAGATTGAGCGGGGCGAACATATGCCCACCCTGGCGATGATCCTAAAGATCGCGAGAGCGCTGGGCCGCAGTTCGGGAGAATTGATGCTCGAGACGGAAGCCCGCCTCCCATCCAAGTGGTGAAACCCACTGAGTCGTGATGCGGCGACCGGCTCAAGTGGGCCCGCCACTGGACGCACGCGAGTTACGTAGCGAGAACGACACCGCTTGCAACAAAACCCGGAACTAGACTGTTGATCCTCTTCGCCAGCCGCGTATCAAATCAACGACTTGGATGCATCGTCCAGGCCGCTCGCATATGAGCTGATCAGTCGGCCGCCAACCCATCCGTCCAGCGCGCCGCAGCCGCACTGAAGATCGACGCATGGGTCAGCGCGTCGGCGTGGCCGACCAAGCGCAGCCAGGCCAGCGTGTCGTGGTGGCTGCCGGGGATCAGGTCTTCTGCGCGTTCCTTCAGCAGCCAGGCATGGAGCCTTTCATACTTCTGCGCGTGGCGCTGGCGCACCCAGGCCAAGCCGACGAGGTCGGCATAGGCTTCCTCGCGACGCGTGGCCTGCATGTTCAGGTAGGCCTCCTGGGATGGCGCAGCGAGCGCTGCGGGCGCACGGATCGCAAAGCCTGCGGGAAAGCGGTACCAGGCACCTTCGAGGTAGCGTTGGCAATGGCCCAGCTCGTGCGCGGCCATCATCTCGAGCGTGGCGCCGAGCAGATCGCGTTCGATGCGCTCGAGCGTGGCTTCAGCCTCGGCATTACCGCGCATCGACAGCACCAGCTTGCACCGTCCGTCGATGAAGGCAAGGGCCAGCGGGGCGGCGCCCGGGCTGGGCTGCGGCTGCACGACGATGTCGAGCGGCAGTTTGGCCTCGCGCGCGAAGGCGATCACGGGCCAGGCGCCTTGCAGCCAGCGCGTCTCGGTGGGCGTCAGGTCGGCCGCAACGCAGGCCGATGCACACAGCATCCAAGCAACGAAACCGACGACCCACTGGCGCATCTGAAGCCTCCCGATGCCCGATTTTTCGTCGTCCCGGGCCGCTTGCTTGAGCCGTTCATCGCGCTCCGTGCGGCCGGCGTGACTTGTTGCGCGGCCGGGTCCGTGAGGGCTTCACGGAGGCGGCGCCGGGTCTTCGCCGCGCACCAGCTTCCAGGCCGCCAGCAGGCCGCAGCCCACATTGATCAGCGCGATGCTGCCGACCAGGAGCAGGCCGAAGGTGTTCAGCGGGTGCGTGCGCATGACCCAGGTGCACACCGACGACAAGGCGTTGAAGCCCAGCATCATCCAGAACAGCGGGTTGCGCGGTTGCCAGAGACGGCGCAGCTTGTTCATGCAGGTACGTTCTGCGTTTCGCCCAGCACGGTGGCGATGACAGCGTCGTCGTCGAGGCGGGCGCCTTGTGCGGCCAGGGCGTCGGCCTGGGCCGCGCCGAGGCCGCTGTTCAGGCGCTGGCGCAGGCGGTCGTAGGCGGCCTGCATCGCAGGGCCGCGCCGGGCTTCGCCGCGGCCGGCCAGTTGCGCGTCCGACCAGCCGTGCAGGCGTGCGGCGTTGGCCAGGTCGCCGCGCAGCGCGGGCACCAGGGCCAGGTGGTCGGCCGCCCACCACACGGTGCCTTCGGCGCGCAGCAGGGCCAGGGTTTCGCGCAGCGTGGGCATCGCGCGCGCCAGGTCGCCGCATTCGATCAAGGCCAGCATCAGCATCGCCATCTGGGCCCAGCATTGGCGCAGTAGACCGAGCGAGCGGGCCTGGGTCACCACCGACTGCATCAGCTCCACGGCCGCCTCGGCGTTGCCCAGCGCGAGCTGCGCCGTCGCCAGCGCGTGCGATGCGAGCCAGGCATTGCGCACGTCGCCGTGCAGGACCATCAGGTGCACTTCCTCGCGCAGCGCGTCGCGGTAGTCGGCCAGGCGGCCTTGGCGCTTGTGCTCATCAGCCAGGGTCAGGCGCAGCAACTTGCCCATCAGCGGCGACCACGTGGGTTGTTCGCAGCGCCGCATCTCGTCGACCAGGGCCGGCAACTCACCCTCGGTGCCGCTGCGCACCGAGAGCGGGATCAGCAGGTAGAGCGTGCGGTACACGCCGAGGGTGTCGCCCAGGCCGCGGTACAGCGCATGGGCCTTGCCCGCGGCCTCGACCGCGGGCCCCGGAGCGCTGGCCCAGTAGCCGCCGAGCTGGGCCACGGCCAGCCAGTAGCGTGCTGCGCGCGGCGCGGAGATCGATCCATCGACCCACGGGCGCACGGCCTCGATCGCGGTGGCGGCCTCCCCGAGCAGATTGGCCTGGAACCAGAAGGTCATGCAATGGCCGGCCAGCCCGACCGCGATCTCGCGTGCGGCGGCGTCGGGGGCGTCGGCAGCGCTGCGCGCCCAGCCAAGGGCTTCGCGCAGGTTGTCCAGGTCGGGCAGGTGCTGCGCCACCCAGGGCAGGGCCGCCACACCGATGTAGACCGCGTCCGCCCGCTCGAAGGTTTGGAGCATCGCCTGTGCGTGACGCCGGCGCAGGGCGTCGGTCTCGCCAGCGGCGGCCAGCTGCTCGACGGCGAAGGCGCGCGTCGATTCGAGCAGGCGGTAGCGCGGCGCGTCGCCCGCATCGGCCTGGACCAGAGACTTGTCGACCAGGGCGCCGAGATGGTCGAGCACATCCCAGCGGTCCATCGCAGCGTCGGCCACCACCGCCTGCGCCGTGTCGAGTGCAAAGCTGCCGGCGAAGATGCCGAGCCGGCGCAGCAGCACGCGCTCGGCGTCGGACAGCAGGGCGCAACTCCATTCGAGTGCACCGCGCAGCGTGCGCTGGCGGTCGGGTGCCGTGCGCGCGCCCCCCACTAGTAGGCGCAGACGTTCGCCAAGGCGCTCGCGCACGCCTTCCACGCCTAGCAGGGGCACGCGTGCGGCAGCGAGCTCGATCGCCAGGGCCAGGCCATCGAGGCGCTCGCAGATCTCGATCACCGCGGCGCGGTTGTCGTCGCCGAGTGCGAAGCCGGCACTGGCCGCACGGGCGCGTGCGGCGAACAGCGCGACGGCGCCGTAGTCGCCGGCGTGCGGCTCGTCGCTCCGCTCGGGCACCGCCAGCGGGCCGAGCCGGTACACGTTCTCGGCCCCCAGGCGCAGCGGTTCCTGGCTCGTCACCAGGAGGCGCAACTGCGGCACCTGGCGCAACAGCGCTTCGGCGAGCCGGCTCACGCTGTCGAGCAGGTGTTCGCAGTTGTCGAGCACGAGCAGCCCGCTCAGCCCCGACAGGGATCGCGCCAGGCCCTCGGGCGACCCTCGCGCGACGGTCGGCGCAACGCCCACCGCCTGGGCTACGCTGGTGCACAGCCCGCCGGCGTCGGCCAGCGAAGCGAGTTCCGCAATCCACACGCCGTCGCCGTCGCGCTGCCGCTGCGCCGCCGCCACGGCTAGCGCCAGCCGCGTCTTGCCGATGCCGCCTGGGCCGGTGACGGTGACCAGGCGCTGACCATCGACGAGCGGGCCGAGTGCCGTCAGATCCTTGGCGCGCCCGATCAGGATCGCCGGATCGGCGGGCGGCGCGGCGTCCGGGGCCGCATGGCGGCGCGGCGCTGCAACGCCGGTCCCGCCGTCGGTGAGGGCCGCGGCCAGGCGGTAGCCGCGCCCGGGCACGGTGCCGATCGCGTGCGGCCCGAGCAGCTTGCGCAGCGCCGTCACCTGGACCTTCAGGTTCTGGTCCTCGACCACCCGCCCAGGCCAGACGCGATCGAACAGCACCTGGCGCGGCACCAGGTCGCCGCCGTGTTCCGCCAGCGCAAGCAACAGGTCGAAGGCACGGCCGCCGAGCTTGAGCGGTGCGCCGTCGAGCAGCAGGTGGCGTTCGTCAGCCCGCAACTCGAAGCGACCGAATCGATAGGCCGTGGTGTGCATTCCCCCCTCAGCAGCCGCAGGGCCGCGTTCGCAGGCCTGGATTCTTAACCTTTTTTGACCTCCGCCTTACCGACGCAGTGGGGCCCTGAACGAGACCATGCCGGACCCCTTCAACGAACCCTCCGAGGAACCCAAGATGAAGAACTTCAATGCATCACCCTCTGCGCTGGTCGCGGCCTTCGCGGTCCTGGCCGTCTGTGCCGCGCCGGCCGATGCCGGCGGTCCCAACAGCACCGGCACTTCGAGCGGCGGCGTGGTCACGATCGACCAGGCCAAAGCGATCGCCGGTGGTGTCACCAACGGCGACACGGCGGGTTTTCCGGTCACGCTGTCGGAGCCGGGTACCTACCGCCTGACCGGCAACCTCACGCTGCCCAACGCCAACACGACGGGCATCCTGATCAGCGCCGCCAACGTCACGCTCGACCTGGGTGGCTATGCGGTCGTCGGGCCGGTGGTCTGCAGCGGCACCCCGCTGGTGTGCAACAGCAGCGGCTATGGCGACGGCGTTGAAGTCAGGGTGCTGGCGCCGAACGCCCGTGCCACCGTCACGGTGATGAATGGCACCTTGCGCGGCATGGGCCGGCACGGGCTGATCAGCGCCTACGACGGTGTCGGCGGCCTGCGCATCGAACGCGTGATGGCAGCCCAGAACGCTTCGGCCGGGCTGTTCGTCTCGAGCGGCGCGGCGGTGCTCGACAGCCAGGTTTCCTACAACGGCGGCCATGGCATTGCCGGCAACAACCTGCTGCTCGGCAGCAACGTGATCCGTGGCAATGCCGGGACCGGCGTGCACTCGAACGCTTCGTCAGTGGGCGTGCACAACCTGATCCAGTTCAACACCCTGAGCGTCAGTGCCGGCGGCATGAGGAATCTCGGCCCGAACTGGTGCGACACGGTGCAGTGCCCCTGAGCAGCCGCGGCACTGCCCCTCGACAAGAACCCTCAACCAACGAATTAGGAAATTTGCATGACTTCCCTGCACACCTTCTGCCGGGCGGCCCTCGCCGCCGGCATGTTTTCCCTGCTCACCGCCTGCGGTGGCGGCGGCGATGCCGTCGACGAACCGGGCGGCAACACCAACCCTGGCCCCGGCGCGGCGATGAGCGAGGGCCGCACGGCCGCCGCCGGCCTGCGTCATTCCGTCTTGATCAAGGCCGACGGCAGTGTCTGGACCGTCGGCGAAAACACCGAGGGCCAGCTCGGCAACGGCAGCAACAGCGACAGCGCGACGCCGGTGCGGGTCAGCGGCCTGACCGACGTGAAGGCCGTGTCTGCGGGCGACCGCTTCACGCTGGCGCTCAAGGCCGACGGCACGGTCTGGGCCTGGGGCGTCAACGACGAAGCCGAGCTCGGCGACGGCAGCCTGGCGAACCGCAACACGCCGGTGCCGGTGACGGGCCTCCCGGCGGGCATCAGGGCAATTGCCGCCGGCTCGTATCACAGCCTGGCGTTGGCGGCGGACGGCAGCGTCTGGGCATGGGGCCGCAACACCAGCGGACCGATCGGCGACGGGAGCACGCTCAACCGCAGCAGTGCCGTGCAGGTGCCGGGCATGGGTGGCAGCGCGCGCATTGCGGCCGGTGGTTTCCATTCGCTGGCGGCCAAGGCCGACGGCACGCTCTGGTCCTGGGGCCGAAACCACACCGGCCAGCTCGGCGATGGCCTGACCACCACGCGCACGATGCCGCAGCAGCTGATGGGCCTGCCCGCCGTGATCGACGTGGCCGCCGGCTGTTGCCATTCGGTGGCGCTCAAGCAGGACGGCACGCTGCTGGCGTGGGGCAACAACAGCGCTGGGCAGCTTGGCGATGGCACGACGGTCGAGCGGCACACGCCCGTCGCCGTGACCGGCATCGCCGACGCCGTGCAGGTGTTTGCGGGTGGCGACAACAGCTTCGCGCTGGCCGGGTCCGGCACGCTGCGCGGTTGGGGACACAACTCGGGTGGCTCGGTGGGCGACGGCACGACGATCGGGCGTAGCAGCCCGGTGGCGGTCAGCACGGTGGCCAACGTCAGGTCCTTCGGGCCGGGCCTGTGGCATTCGGTGGCCGTCACGGCCGATGGCAAGGGCTGGGCCTGGGGCGTCAACCTGCGCTCTGAACTCGGCGACGGCAGCACTACCAACCGCGCGACGCCGCTCAACACCTTCGACGGATTGCGTCTGCCGCAGTGAAGCCGTCTGGCCCCGTCACCGGGCCCGTGCACGGGGGCCTGCGTAAGATCGCCGGCCATGAACATCCTGATCCTGGGCGCCGGGCGAGTGGGGGAGAGCGTCGCCGAGAGCCTGGCCTCCGAGCAGAACGACATCACCGTGGTCGACACCGATCCGGCGCGGCTCGAGGTCCTGCAGGATCGGCTCGACCTGCGCGGGGTGGCCGGCAACGGCATCCAACCCTCGGTGCTGCGCGCCGCCGGCATCGAGGATGCCGACCTGTTCATCGCCTGTGCGCCGCTGGACGAAACCAACCTCGTCGCCTGCAAGCTGGCGCACCGGCTGTTCAATGTGCCGACTACCATCGCGCGCATCCGCAGCCCGGAGTTCGAGGACGGCTCGGCGCTGATGATCGACCGCGACGGCTTCGCCGTGGATCGCGTGATCTGCCCCGAGGAGTCGGTCACGCGCACGATCGGCAAGCTGATCGAGTACCCCGAAGCGCTGCAGGTGCTCGAGTTCGCCGAGGGCCTGCTGAGTCTGGTGGCGGTGCGGGCGGTGGCCGGCGGGCCGCTGGTGCAGCACAGCCTGGCCGAGATTCCGCAACTGGTGCCGGGCGCGCAGATGCGCATCGTGGCAATCTACCGCCAGGACAAGCCGCTCGCCGAGTTGAGCGGCGACACCCGCATCGAGCCCGGCGACGAGGTCTTCGTGCTCGCGGCCACCGGCGCGCTGCGACACGTGCTGGGCGCCCTGCGCAAGATGGACCGGCCGGTCAAGCGTGTGATGATCGCCGGCGGCGGCAAGGTCGGGCTGCGTCTGGCGCGCCAACTGCGCGGCCAGGTGCAGGTCAAGATCATCGAGGCCAACCGCGCCCGCTGCGACTACCTGACCTCACAACTGCCCAGCGACATGCTGGTCCTGCACGGCGACTCGACCGACGAGGACCTGATGGGCGACGAGAACGTGCAGGACATGGACCTGTTCCTCGCGCTCACCAGCGACGACGAGGACAACATCATGGCCTGCCTGCTGGCCAAGCGCATGGGCGCGCGCCGGGTGCTGGCCCTGATCAATCGCAAGGCCTACGCCGACCTGGTGCAGGGCACCACGATCGACATCGCGATGTCGCCGGCGCACGCGGTGATCGGCGAACTGCTGGCCTATGTGCGCCGCGGCGACGTCGAGGCCGTGCACTCGCTGCGTCGCGGCGCGGCCGAAGCGCTGGAAGCCGTGGTGCGTGGCGACAAGGGCTCGTGCCGGCTGGCGGGCCGGCGCATCGAGGAGATCGCCCTGCCGCGCGGCACCCAGATCGGCGCCATCGTGCGCGGCCTCACGGTGCCGGGCCATGACGAGAGCTTGGCCCTGGGCGACAAACGTGGCGACGCGGCGCCCGAGGTCATCATCGCCCACCACGACACCCTGATCCAGACCGGCGACCGCGTGATCGTCTTCATGCAGAGCAGGAAGCAAGTGCGTGAGGTCGAGAAGCTGTTCCAGGTCGCGGCCACCTTCTTCTGAACCATGGCCAGCCTGCTGCCGCTGCTGCCCATCCTGGGCATCGTGATCTCGCTGTTCTCGCTGGCGATGCTGGTGCCGCTGGCCTTCGCTTTCTTCGGCGGCGACGCCGCGCTGCGGGCCTACGAAGGCGCGATCCTGGTCACCGCCGGCGTCGGCCTGTCGCTGTGGTGGTTCTTCCGGCGCCACAAGCGTGAACTGCAGCCACGCGACGGCTTCCTGCTGGTCACCCTGATCTGGGCCGTGCTGCCGGCCTTTGCGATGCTGCCGCTGCTGCAGGCCTTGCCCGCGCTGTCGGCCACCGACGCCTACTTCGAGGCCATGTCGGGACTCACGGCCTCCGGCGGCACCGTGCTGGCCGGCCTGGACGCCCTGCCGCTGTCGATCAACGTCTGGCGCTGCCTGCTGCAATTCATCGGTGGCCTGGGCGTCGTGATCCTGGCGGTGGCGATCCTGCCGCTGCTGGGCGTCGGTGGCTCGCAGCTGTTCAAGGCCGAGATTCCGGGGCCCATGAAGGAGGCCAAGCTCACTCCGCGCATCGCCGAGACGGCGCGCGGCCTGTGGGCGGTGTACGTCAGCATGTCCCTGCTGTGCCTGCTGGCCTACCGCGTTGCCGGCATGGGCTGGGCCGACGCCTTCATGCACATGTGCTCGACGATGGGCCTGGGTGGCTTCTCGCCCTACGACGCCAGCTTCGGGCACTGGAACTCACCGGCGATTGAAGGCGTGGCGATCGTCTTCATGCTGGCTGCGGGCATCAATTTCGCGCGCTACTTCGTCGTCTGGCGCACGCGCTCTCTGCTGCCGCTGCTGCGTTGCGTCGAGACGCGCGCCTACCTGCTGGTGGTGGGCGCCACGACGGCCCTGATCACGCTGTACCTGATCGACCACGGCACCTACGACGCGCTTGCGGCCCTGCGCCACACCGCCTTCCATGTGGTGTCGCTGGCCACCACCACCGGGTATGCGTCGACCGACTACGCGCAGTGGCCGACCTTCGCGCCGATGCTGATGATCCTGCTCGGCTGCTTCGCCGGCTGCGCCGGATCGACCAGTGGCGGCATCAAAATGGTCCGCCTGCTGCTGCTCATCAAGCAGGCCCTGCACGAGCTGGTGCGCATCGTCCACCCGCGTGCGGTGCTGCCGATCACACTCGGCGGGGCGAGCGTGCCGGCGCCGGTGATGGCTTCGGTGATTGCCTTCATGCTGGTCTACGGCATGACCCTGGCCGGTCTGACCCTGGTCATGCTGTTCTCGGGCCTGGAGCCGATCACGGCCGCGACCGCCGTGCTGGCCAGCGTCAACAACATTGGCCCGGGCCTGGGTGATGTCGGTCCCTCGGTCAACTTCAAGGGCCTCAGCGACTTCCAGACCTGGGTCTGCACTGTGGGCATGCTGCTCGGCCGGCTCGAGCTGCTCTCGGTGCTGGTGCTCTTTACCCCGCACTTCTGGAGAAAGTAGGGGGCGACGCCAGCGGACCGGCACAGCCGGATTCGCGACGTCTGCTGGACAAAGTCGCCGTGGCGTGTACGCTGCGTCGACATGAAGCCGCCGATCGATTTCTACTTCGATTTCTCTTCGCCGTATTCGTACATCGCCAGCGAGTGGGTCGAGGCCGTGGCGGCGCGCCATGGGCGGGCCGTGCAGTGGCACGCGATCCTGCTCGGTGCCACCTTCCAGGCGGCCGAACTGAAGAGCCCGGTCGAGCATCCGATCAAGCGCGAGTACTCCATCCGTGACTTCATGCGCTCGGCGCGCTTCGCCGGCCTGCCCTATGCGATGCCGCCGCGCTTCCCGATCCCGACGCAGAACGCGGCGCGCATCTTCTGGTGGCTCAACGACACGCAGTCGCCCGAGCGTGCGGTGGCCTGGGCGCACGCCGGGCTGCGCGCCTACTTCACGCGCGGCGTTGACCTGAGCCAGGTCGAAGCGCTCAGCGCGCTGGCCGGCGAGGCGGGGATCGATGCCGGCGCAGCGCGTGTTGCCTTCACCGACCTGCTCTGGAAGGACCGGCTGAAGCGCGAGAACGACGAAGCGATCAGCGCCGGTGTCTTCGGAGCACCGTTCTTCATCGTCGACGGCGAGCCATTCTGGGGCAATGACCGGCGCGCGCAGATTGAGCAATGGCTGGGCGGCCAGGCCGACTTCGCGCACACCGTGATGTGAAAGGGCGAGCCATGAGGAAGACCGTGAAATCGATGGTCGGCGACGCGATGGACGTCATCACTACCTACAGCGTCGACGACGCGCGCGAGATGCATGGGCGCGACGATGTGCAGTTCATCGACATCCGCGACGTGCGCGAGCTCGAGCGCGAGGGCGTGATCCCCGGCGCCTTCCATGCACCGCGCGGCATGCTCGAGTTCTGGGTCGACCCGGAGAGTCCGTACCACAAGCCGCTGTTTGCCGAGAACAAGCGCTTCGTCCTGTTCTGCGCCGCCGGTTGGCGCTCGGCGCTGGCCACCAAGACGCTACAGGACATGGGCGTCGACAAGGTCGCCCACATCGACGGCGGCTTCACGGCCTGGAAAGAGGCCGGTGCGCCGGTGGCCGAGAAGGCGACGAAAAAGGCCTGAAGCCGATGGACCTGCCGCAGTTCCTGTGCATCCAGGCGTACGCCAACCGGCTCAGCAACCACCGCCTGCACGAGGCCATGCGCGGCCTGTCGCGCGAGCAGTTCCATGCCCCTCGCACCAGCTTCTTTCCAAGCCTGGCGCTGACGTTGAACCACATCCTCGAAGTCGACCTGTTCTACGTCGCCGTGCTCTACCGCGAGCCGGGGCTGCGATCGTTCTTCGACACCTTCGTGCCGG
>JAZKIW010000041.1:0-2552 GCA_040384625.1 Pseudomonadota bacterium
GCAGGGGCCGAGCGTTCGCCAACCGGTTCGGCGGGATGCGCACGTAGATCGACATACGCCGGCGCCGCACATCCTCGAGCCGGAAGTCGTCGGCGCTGGTGGCCGCATCCACCACGGCATCGGCGAAGATCGTCAGCGGCGCGTTGAAGGTGGATACCACGCTGGACAACGTGTTCTCTGAGTTCGACAGCAGTCGCTGCAGGGCATCGGTGCACTCGTCCGAAAGCGGGTTGCTTTCCTCGCGGCGCTGGGTGATCAGGCCGCTCAGGTGGTCTTTGAGGGACCGGCCCTTGCCCGAGGATTGGCGCAGCATCTCGCCGATGGTGCGAGGGAGCGAGGGGGTTTCGAGGAGGACGAGCCCGAGGCCGAGGAACAGGTTGCGTGCCTGGTCGTTGAAGAAGGCTTCGGAGGAGGTACCCCCGCCGTCGTTGGGGAAGAACACCTGGCCGATGGCGAGCAAGTCGCCGACGCGGTGCAGTTCGCTGGTGCGGACCGCCGTCAGCGGGTTCCAGCGATGGCTGCGCGCGCCTTCATCGAAAGGCGAGAAGGCGTACACCGCCTGACCACGCTCGGCCCGGTAGCCGGCCGTGATGCTGTAGTTCTCGCCCTTGATGTCGAGCACGACGACGCTGTCGGGCCAGTTCAGCAGGTTCGGGATCACGACGCCGACGCCCTTGCCGCTGCGGGTGGGCGCCGAGAGCATCACGGAGAGCTGGCCAGGCAGTGCGAGAAAGCGTCCGCGGTGGCGTCCGATGAGGATGCTGGGGGCATCGCCTGCCTTGCCGGTCAGACCCGCCCGCGCGACTTCGGCCGCATTCGCAAACCGCGCGTCACCGTGCAGCGCCCGCCGCGGGCGCGCCGCGGCGAACATGGCCGCTGGCAGCACCACCAGCAAGCCGATACCGCAGAGCCCCATCGACACCTGCAGCTTCTTGCGCAGCGGCGGGTCGTCGGCGTAGAGCTGCCAGTAGTGGACGATGCTGGTGAACTGCGCTTGCCTCGGGTCCGCCTTGTTCAGCAGCAGGAACACCACCGCCGACAGGTAGACCGCCGCGCAGGCAAGCCCGGCGAAGCCCAGGATGCCGAACAGCGCTGCGGCGACCTTGCGAGACGTCGGCCAGGTCGACATCGGCGGCGCCGCGATCTCGCTCACCGCTGCGCTCCCATCGAGTCATCCCAGCGCCCGAAGCGCTGTCGCCGCGGCTCGTAGTACAGCTCCGAGATGAAGCGCCCGCGCTCGTCGCGATCGAACTGCACGATCACGTCGATGACGACACCCAGCAGCCACTTGATTTCGTCCATCCGAAGGCCGCCACCGGCGCCGCTCTCGCGGATCATCAGCGACATCTGCTCCAGGGCGAGCGCGCAGCTGCCGGCGTGCACGCTGGTGATGCTGCCCGGATGGCCCGAGGCCGCCAGGCGGACAAAGTAGAAGCACTCGTCGCCGCGCACTTCGGCCAGGAAGATGCGGTCCGGCTTCATGCGCAGGCAGGCTTCAAGCAGTGACTTGGCGGTGACACGCGCCGTCCCCTGCGCGTCCTTGCTGTAGAACAGGTGAACCACGTTCGGGTGGTTCGGCAGCGTCAGCTCGGCGGTGTCCTGGATCGTGATCAGGCGCTCGTGCTTCGGCACTTCCTCGACCAGACCCTTCATGAAGGTCGTCTTGCCCGAGCCGGTCTTGCCACTGACCACGATGGTCTGGTGCTTGCGCACAGCCAGGCGCAGGAACTCGGCGTAGCGCCGGGCATCCTTGAGCGCAACCAGCTCCTGCTCGAAAGGCAACAACTCGCTCGACGCGGTGCGGGTGACGGTGGCCGTGCGCTCGAACAGGCCGTCGCGCTCGAAGTCGTCGAGCCGCTTGATCAGGTGCGAGGGCTTGCGCACGGTGACCGAGACCGTGCCGCGGGTGACCGCCGGCGGGATCACGAACTGGATTCGCTCGCCGCTGGGCAGCGTCGCGGAGAGAAGAGGGCGCTCCTGGTTGACCTGCTGGTCGCAGAAGGTCGCCACGGCGGTCGCCAGTGACAGGCAGCGTTCCAGCGTCATGTCGGGCGCCGCCACGACGCGCCAGCCCTTGACGGTTTCGACGAGGAGTTCACCCGGCCGGTTGACGCAGACCTCGAGCACGCCTTCGGCGTCGAGCTGCTCGCGCAAGGGGCGCAGGAACTCGATGACTGACGTGGCCTCACCGCGCCACCGGTCACCGTCGGTGCCATCAAGAGCCGCATCGATTGCCGTACTCATCGCTGCACCGGCTGCAGTTCGTAGACCGACGAGAAGTCCACATCGCGCGCGACGTAGATGCCGACGATGCCGCCCTGGTTCTGGTAGATCAGTGGCGGAATATTGATGGTGCTGTCCAGCACCTTCTCGGCGAGCTTGCTGGTGTTCGCCGTGGTGGACGGCAGCACGATCGTGTCGGCCTGGGTGTCATTCGTCTGGTTCTGGATGACCAGCTTCACCGAGTCGTCGATCAACGAGAGCAGCATCGCCGCGCCGATGCGCTCGCCCCAACGGTTGTCCACATAGCCGTCGATGCCGGATTCGCCGAG
>JAZKIW010000042.1:0-107943 GCA_040384625.1 Pseudomonadota bacterium
CTACCTTAGGCGGCATACCGGAGCGACAAGCGCTCGGGTGCGTCAAGGAGATCGATCATGCGGCACAACCCGATGGCCTGGATCGTGATGGGGTTGGCCCTGGCAACGGGTGCGAGCTCGGCCGCCGACCGCTCGATTCCCGTCCCGCCCACACTCGCGATGTCCTGGGGGTATGTGACCCCGGGTGCGCAGGTCGACCCGCATAGGACGATGGCGGTGGGCTTCTGGCAGCGCGCCAGCGGCGCCAAGCCCGGGGTGGGCGCGGTGTTCGTGTCCACGCTGGAGTACCAATTGCCCGAGGCTGCGGCCGCGCGTGTGCGTTCGGCGACCTTCCAGTTCAGCGGGCGGCCCTCGCAATGCGTGGGTGCCGAGCCGGTGGTGGTCGACGTCTACGCCTATGCGGCCGACGGCAAGTCCGCCGTCGCCGATGCCAGTGCCGGCTCGCGGGTGGCGCAACTCAGCGCCGATTGCACAGACAAGGCGGCCTTCGCGCGGCCGATCGACGTGACCGCGATCGTGCGCCAGCAGTCGGTGGCGTCGGGGGTGCGCTTCGTCGGCTTCAACGTCCGCAAGGCCAACAACCGGCAGGGGCCGGGGCTGTTCAGCCTGGCCGCCGGCAAGCTCACCGTGGTGCTGGCCGATCATGCGGTGGCGCAGCCGCCGCTCGCCAAATCGCCGGGTGCAGCGCCGGGCACTGTGCCGGGCGCTGTGCCGGGCGCTGCTGTGGTGGCTGGTGCCGTGGCGGCGGTGCCGGCGGCACGCGCCGTCGCGCGGCCGGTGCCGGCCAAGCCGCAGTACGTGCCGGAGCGGACGGTGGCGGCCCAGGCGCGCGCCGTGGTCGCTGCCAGGGCCGCGTCGAGCGCGGTGAAAGGCGCCGCGACGGTCAAACGGACCGCGCAATGATGCACCTGCATCCAGCCCCGAGGACGAACACCATGCACAAGTTCAGGATCGCGATGCTGGCCAGTTCGGCCCTGCTCGTCGCTGTTGCCAGCACGTCGGCCTGGGCACAGAGCAAGAGCGAGATACAGCGGATGCAGCCCTACCTCGGCGTGCTGGCACCGGACTGTTCGAACTACATGCTGCCTCAGCTCAAGCACCTTGGCGACTCACTGGTCGTGCAGGACGGCGGCAAGGCGGTGTTGACCGGACGCAACGTGAAGCCCGTGCCCAAGCATTTCGGCGCTTCACCGCCGCCGGAATTCGAAACCGCATTCACCAGCGAGGTGGCAGGCGGTGAAGCGCTGGTGTTCGTCTACTACCGCAGTGCTTCGGGTCTGTTCGCCGCGGTCGAGGGCGGACCGAAGGTGATGGCCGCGCTGCCGGCAGCATTCAAGGGCAAGCGCGCCCGGCATTGCGACCCAAACCGCAACGCCGTGCCGGGAGCGGGAGTACCCGACGCGCAGGCAAAGGCCGATCCGAACAAGTTCAAGGGTTACGCACTGACTGAACTGGGCGCGTCGGGGCTGCTATACAACCCGAAGGCGAAGGCCACTTATTACAAGGCACTCGGCCCGTTGACCAAAGAGTCCTGGCTGGCGAAGCTCGATGGCCCGAGCTCGGAGAACAAGGCGATCAAGGTGGCCGGTGCGGACTTCGTGCTGATCGCCACCTGCAAGAACCACGACTGCTTCGAGAACAACGTCGTGCTGCTCTTTTCGGGCCCGCAAGATGTCGTCTACGGCAAGGTCTACCAGCGAGGGAAGTCAACGCTGATCGGCTCGCCACCGCCCGCCGTCGTTACCGAACTCGAAAAGTTGTGGAAAAGCGAATTTCGCAGACAACAGAAATAGCGATGGCCGCAGTCGACAGCAGGTACGCGCAGACCCCGACACAGATGGCGTACCTACGCCGCATGGGATGAGCAAATGACCAGAGGGGACCGAGCCGGTGAAGCGGCCATCATCGCGATCGCACTTGCTGCAGCCTGCGGTGCTGCGCTGGCGCTGTACTCGAACTCGGATCCGCGCAACGCCAACGCGCAATACCAGCGACGACAGAACGAGCTGCATCAGCAGGAGAAGGACAAGGAGGACCGGGCGCGCAGTCAGCGGCAGTCTGCACTCTCGCAGGCCTGCACGCGCGCTGCGATTGTCGAGCGTGCGGTCCGCGAGCCGATCCCAGGCCTTTGCAGATCGGTCAGCGTGCACATCGCGTCGGCCGAGGGGGCCGGCGGCATCCGCTATGGGGCCGACGGCAAGCCTGTCCTCGGGCATTGATCGAGCTGCCCGCGCCACCCATACACGGGGGATCCACGGATGAACAGATCGGATAGAGCCTTGCTGTGCTGTGTGGTGCGGGCCGAAGCAACCATGTCAAGTCGCGTCGTTTCGCACGTCATCGCGTTGATGGCGCTGATGGCGGTTGCACCGGCTGCAGCGCAGTACGTCAACCCAGACACGTGCTCGATGGCTGAACACTCGTGCTATCAAGCCCGGAAGGAAAAAAGTGACAAGGACGCTGCCTCCGAGCAGGAACAGCGGCAGATGACGGCCGCGCGGATGCGGCAAGCGCGCGCCCTGCTCAAGACGCCACCGCTTCCGGCGGAACGCAACGGGCTGCTGGGTAGCTGGCGCCTGAGCGACGGCCAGCGATCCAAAATCGGGCTCGGCGTGGTGACGGGGCGCGGTGGGCTCGGCGAGATGATGGAGGCATTCAAGGGTCTCGACAATTTAGGGTGTGAGATTGATTGGGGGGGCGGCATCACCTTTGCGCCATCAACCTATGCGAGCGGTGGAATGCCCCCCCTGGTGCAAGGCAGAGGTGGGCCCATCGCGTACCGCAGTGGCCGCGGCGGCGCCAAGCAGGTCGTTGTCGCCATCACCGACTACGACTTCGCGATGACCTTCGAAATCGCGGGGCCGAACAGCATTGTGGACACCAACGGATGCGTACTGGTGCGAGTCGGTGCGCCTGCGGCCAACGCCGCGGCGAATTCGGCGACTGCGCCGGGTGACGCGCGCACGGGGATTGCAAGCCCATCGGCGCCGCCGGCAGGCGCTCGAGGGCAAGTGGCCGCGGCTGCGCCTGCGCCGCCGCCGTCAACGCTTGCGCGCCTTTCGCCGGAGGTTTGCCGCAACAGGCTCCTCGACAAGCTCGGTGTCGTCGGCGTCAATCAGGTGCGGGCGATGTCTGACGTGCGCTTCAAGGAGCCCGCTATCGAAGGCAGGGTGCCGAACACGGACAACTTGCGCATCGACCTGCGCGGCAGCGCCTGCGACGACCCGCGCATCAAGGCGTCTCTCTACGACTTCGACGGCAACGGCATGCTGCAGTCGATCACCTACGTCTGGGATCGTCCCGACGGCCCTGCACCGGCACCGATCTTCAGCGAGCGCGTCACCCATCTGACGCGCGTCCTCTCGCTGCCGCCACCGCAGTCGCCGGGACGCCTGCAGGCCGACACTGCGGTGGGGCGCCTGATTCTGCAGGACATGCCGGAGCGCAATCTGATGCTCGAGGCCTACAAGGCGAAGCAGTAGGTCGGCGTAAGCCAGTCGCCGCGCCCACGTGGGTTGTCGGGTCCAGTCGCAGTCCTAGAATCGGGCGCTTCTGTTCCCCCTGCACTCTTCTGCCCGGAGTACCGCCATGCCACTCGTCTCCATGCGCCAGCTGCTCGACCATGCCGCCGAGCAGGGTTACGGCATCCCGGCCTACAACGTCAACAACCTCGAGCAGGTCCAGGCCGTGATGACGGCGGCGTCCGAAGTCGGCGCGCCGGTGATCCTGCAGGCCAGCGCCGGCGCGCGCAAGTACGCCGGCGAGGCCTTCATCAAGCACCTGATCCTGGCGGCGGTCGAGCAGTACCCGAACGTGCCGCTGGTGATGCACCAGGACCACGGCCAGAGCCCCGAGGTGTGTGCCGGTGCGATCAAGCTCGGTTTCTCATCGGTGATGATGGACGGCAGCCTGGAAGCCGACGGCAAATCCATCGCCAGCTACGACTACAACGTCGACGTGACGCGCAAGGTGGTCGACATGGCGCATGCGATCGGCGTCACGGTCGAGGGCGAACTCGGCTGCCTGGGCTCGCTCGAGACGATGATGGGCGACAAGGAAGACGGACACGGCGCGGAGGGCACGATGACGCGCGAAATGCTGCTCACCGACCCCGAGCAAGCGGCCGACTTCGTCAAGCGCACCCAGCTCGACGCGCTGGCCATTGCCATCGGCACCAGCCACGGCGCCTACAAGTTCACCCGCAAGCCGACCGGCGACATCCTGGCGATCGATCGCATCAAGGACATCCACAAGCGCATCCCCAACACCCACCTGGTGATGCACGGTTCGTCGAGCGTGCCGCAGGACCTGCTGGCGCAGATTCGCCAGTACGGCGGCAACATGAAGGAAACCTACGGCGTGCCTGTCGAGGAGATCCAGGAAGCCATCAAGCACGGCGTGCGCAAGATCAACATCGACACTGACATTCGCCTGGCGATGACCGGCGCGGTGCGCAAGTTCCTGGCCGAGAACCCGGAAAAATTCGACGCCCGCGAGTGGCTGAAGCCGGCGCGCGAGGCGGCCTACCGGATCTGCAAGCAGCGCTACATCGAGTTCGGCTGCGAGGGTCAGGCCGGCAAGATCAAGCCACAAAGCCTTCAGGTGGTGGCCCAGCGCTACGCCAGCGGCGCGCTGGCGCAGACGGTGGTCTGATGGCGGCACTGCTGCAGTCGACGCTGCACTCCTTACCCTTGGTCGCCCGCGGCAAGGTCCGCGACAACTACGCCGTCGGCGACGACCGCTTGCTGATGGTCGCCAGCGACCGGCTCTCTGCCTTCGACGTCGTGATGGGCGAGCCGATCCCCGGCAAGGGCGAGTTGCTGACGCGGGTGGCCCTGTTCTGGTTTGCGCGCCTCTCGCACGTCGTGCCGAACCACCTGACCGGTGCTGACCCCGAGAGCGTCGTCGCGCCCGATGAACGCACCCAGGTGCGCGGGCGCGCGATGCTGGTGAAGCGCCTCAAGCCCTTGCCGGTCGAAGCGGTCGTGCGCGGCTACCTGGCTGGCAGCGGCTGGAAGGAGTACCAGGCCAGCGGAGAAGTCTGCGGCGTCAAGTTGCCGCCCGGGCTGAAGAATGCGGGCAAGCTGCCCGAGCCGATCTTCACGCCTGCGACCAAGGCCGCCATGGGCGAGCACGACGAGAACATCCCCTTCGATCAGATGGCTCAGATCGTCGGTGCCGAACTGGCACAGCGTGTGCGCGAAGTCTCGATCCGCCTGTACCGCGAAGCGGCCGCCTTCGCGCTCACCAAGGGCATCATCATCGCCGACACGAAGTTCGAGTTCGGCCTCGACAGCGAGGGCAGGTTGACCTTGATGGACGAGGTGCTGACACCGGATTCGTCGCGCTACTGGCCGCTCGAAAGCTACTGCGAAGGCGACAACCCGCCGAGTTACGACAAGCAGTTCGTGCGCGACTGGCTCGAGAACGTGCGTGTTGACGGTGCGCCGTGGAACAAGCGCGCACCCGCGCCGGCGCTGCCGGCCGAGGTGATCGAGAAGACCGCCGCGAAGTACCGCGAAGCACTGGCGCGTCTCACGAGCTGACCCCTGCAATGCCAGCCGCCCGCTCGCGCCTGCTGGCCCAGCTCGATGTCGCGATCACTGCCGCTGCCAACCCGATCGAAGCCAAGTGCCTGCGTGCCGAGCGTGCCGGCTTGCTGGCGCGCCAGGGGCAACTCGAGTCTGCACGGGCGGCGATTGACGAGCTGAACGCCCAGCTCGCCTGGCAACCGAACACGGCGCTGCGCGCCTGGCTGGCGCTGGCCGAGGGCCTGCACGGCTACTACAGCACGCTCGGGCACAGTGCATCGACGAGCATCGAGCAGGCCTACACCCTGGCCCAGGGTGTGCCCGCGCTACGGCGCCTGCGCGCGCTGGCTGCAGCCTGGCTGGCCAACATGTCCTTCGCCAACGACGACATGCCGCGCATGGCCGGCCTGCTGCGCGAGGCCTTGGACACGGCTTTGCCCGAGCACCGCGGCGCACGGGCGCGCGCTGCCCTGGTGGCCGGATACGCGTACCACTTCGCCGGCGACAACGCGCGCGCCCAGCCCTGGTACGAAGCGTCGCGACGGCACGCCATCGCCGAAGGCGATGAAACCCATCTCTCGGCCCTGATGCACAACCAGGCCTGGATGCGCGCCAGCCAGGCGCGCCTGGCCCTGCTGTTCGATGCGGCCGGAGCCGACGCGGGGCACGCCGCGGCCGTCGGCCATGCCCTGCTTGGCGCGGAATCGATCGGGCATTACGACGCCGGCATCGGCACCGCGTCGCTCGGCTCCCTGGTGCCGATGCTGCGCGCCCAGGTGCTCACCGCGCAGGGTCGCTGGGCCGACGCACTGGCCTTGTTCGACAGCCACTTCGAGGCTGCCCTGGCCGAGGGCCTGACGCGCCTGGCGCCGTGTCTTCTGGCCGACCGTGCGTGGTGCGAGTGGCACAGCGGCAAGGCCAAGCGTGCCCAGGCGCTCGCTGCCGCGGCCGAACAAGCGCTGATGCAGGCATGCGACATCGACGATCGCGCCATGGCAAGCGCCCGCCTGGCCCAGGTCTGCGCGGCGCTCGGCGACGCCACTGCGGCCAAGCGGCACAGCGACGCGTCGCTGGCACTTCACGCGGCGCACCGCGAGCAGCAGCAGCGCTTAGCAGCCTTGCTCGACGAGGCCCTGCTCGGGCTGGACCCGAAGCGGGCCTGAGTGGGCGCTAGAACAGCGCCATGCTCAGCTTGCGCCTGTACTGGTCGACGACCGGGTCGGTCGGCGTGGCCGCGGCCGACCGTCCAGTGAGTTCGAGCGCACCCTTGGCCGGTTCGTTGGCCGATGGCTTGGGCGCCGGCTTGGTCATCAAGGTCAGGACGGCCACATAGGTCTTGCGCGCCGCTTCCTGGTTCCAAGTCTTGTCGCGCATCACGATCTCGAGCAGCTCGTCCATCGCCTGCGTGAAACGGCCGGCGGCGAAGTGGCTCTGCGCCAGCTCGAAGCGGGCCTCGAAGTCGCGCTTGTTGGCTGCGATCGCGCCGGCCAGCGCATCCGCGCTGCGCGCTGCGCCCGAGCTGCGTTGTGCCGCCAGCCAGCGCCCGAGCGCATCGATGCGCGGATCCGTGAGCGCCTTCTTGGCCACCGGTGCGAAGGCCTGTTCGGCCAGATCCAGCTGGCCGGTCTCGAGCAGGAGCTTGACGTAGTCGAAGCGCGCCACATCATTCGCCGGGTCGATGGCCACCGCCTGCTGCAGCTTGGCCAACGCCGATTCGGCGTCGCCCTCGGCGATCAAGGCCTCCGCTTCGTCGAGTTCGGCCTCGGCCTCGAGTTCGTCGGTGCTCGGCACATGCTTGTCGAGGAAGGCGCGCACCTGGGCCTCGGGCAGTGCGCCGACGAAACCGTCAACCGGCTGGCCGCCGACGAACATCACGCAGAAGGGGATCGAGCGCACGCCGAAGGCCTGGCTCAACTGTCCGGCGATCTCGGGTTGCTCGTCGCTGTTCAGCTTGGCCAGCTTGAAGCGGCCGGCGTAGGCCACTTCGAGCTTTTCCAGCACCGGGCCGAGCTGCTTGCAGGGCCCGCACCAGGGAGCCCAGATGTCGAGCAGCACCGGCTGCTGCAACGATCCGTTGATGAGGTCTGCCTCGAAATTGGCGAGCGTGATGTCTTGCATGAGTGGAGAGTGAGGTTGAGGGGGCCGCCTACAATTCAAGCCCTGTGACCCAAGACCCCGGAAAGCGTCGCCCTTGAACGAGCCCCGCCCCTTGATCGGCGTCGTGATGGGTTCGGCCAGCGACTGGCAGACCTTGCAGCACGCGGCCGCCATTCTCGCCGAGTTCGGCATCGCCCATGAATGCCGGGTCGTCTCGGCGCACCGCATGCCCGATGACCTCTTTGCCTACGCCGAAGCGGCACGCGGGCGCGGCCTGGTCGCGATCATCGCCGGGGCCGGGGGCGCCGCGCACCTGCCCGGCATGCTGGCGGCCAAGACCAGCCTGCCTGTGCTCGGCGTGCCGGTGGCCAGCAAGCACCTGAACGGCGTCGATTCGCTGCACTCGATCGTGCAGATGCCCAAGGGTGTGCCCGTGGCGACCTTCGCCATCGGTGACGCCGGCGCCGCCAATGCCGCCCTCTTCGCGGTGGCGATGCTGGCGCTCGACGATGCGGCGCTGCTCGCCCAGCTCGACGCCTACCGTGCGCGCCAGACCGAGGCCGCGCGGGCGATGTCGGCCGAACTCAAGTGACGGCCATCCTGCCCGGCACGTTCGGTGCCGATGGTCGCCCGACCACCCTGGGCGTGATGGGCGGTGGCCAGCTCGGGCGGATGTTCGTGCAGGCCGCGCAGGCCATGGGCTACTTCACGGCCGTGCTCGACCCCGACCCGACCAGCCCCGCGGGCCTGGTGGCGCACTACCACATCGAGGCCGATTACCTCGGCGAACCCGGACTGGCACAGCTGATGCAGCGCAGTGCCGCGATCACGACTGAGTTCGAGAACGTACCGGCCGCGGCGCTCTACACACTGGGCGCACACCGGCCAGTGGCGCCGTCGGCCGAATGTGTGGCCGTGTGCCAGGACCGCGGCGTCGAGAAGGCCCACTTCATCGACAGCGGTGTGCCCTGCGCGCCCTTCGCGCTCATCGAAACCGAGGCCCAGCTCGAGGCCCTGCCTGCGTCCCTGCTGCCCGGCATCCTGAAGACGTCCCGCCTGGGCTACGACGGCAAAGGCCAGGTGCGGGTGGACGACCGTGTCGCGCTGACTGCGGCCTGGAACGGGTTGAAGCGCGTGCCATGCGTGCTCGAGCAACGGCTGGCGCTGGCGCACGAGATCAGCGTCATCGTCGCGCGCCACGCCGACGGCAGCTGCGTGCACCTGCCGGTGCAGCAGAACCTGCACCGCGACGGCATCCTGGCCGTGACCCAGGTACCCGCGCCCGAGGTCGAGCCCGCCCTGCAGCAGCAGGCGATCGCCGCCGCGACGCGGCTGGCCACGGCGATGCAATACGTCGGTGTCCTGTGCGTCGAGTTCTTCATCCTGGAGGACGGCGCACTGGTGGCCAACGAGATGGCGCCGCGGCCGCACAACTCCGGCCACTACAGCCTCGATGCCTGCGATGTCTCGCAGTTCGAGCTACAGGTGCGCTGCCTGGCGGGCCTGCCGCTGGTTGCGCCGCGCCTGCACTCGGCCGCCGTCATGCTCAACCTGCTCGGCGATCTGTGGTTCGATGCTGAAGGTCGGGAGCATGCGCCGGCCTGGGCCGAGGTTCTGGCGCTGCCGGGTGTGCACCTGCATCTCTACGCCAAGGCCAGCGCGCGCCGCGGCCGCAAGATGGGTCACCTGACCGTCACGGCGGTTGATGCTGGCAACGCGCGCAGCGTTGCGCTGCAGGCGGCGGCGATGTTGGGCCTGCCGCCGTTCTGACAGAGATGCTCCTGAACGGCAGTGACCCCCAGGCCGTGGAGCAGGGCGCCGACCTGCTGGCCGCCGGCGACTTGCTGGCCTTTCCGACGGAGACCGTCTACGGCCTCGGCGCGCGCGCCGACGACGACGCGGCGGTGGCCAAGATCTTCGCTGCCAAAGGAAGGCCGACCGATCACCCGCTCATCGTGCATGTCAGCGACGTGGCCCAGGCGCGCCGCTTCGCCGCCGCCTGGCCCCCATTGGCCGAACGGCTGGCGGCTGCCTTCTGGCCCGGCCCCTTGACCTTGATCGTGCCACGTGCCTCGGGCATGGCCGCGGCGGCGGCTGGGGGCCAGGACAGCATCGGGCTGCGCTGCCCCTCGCACCCGTTGGCCCGCGCATTGCTCGCCGCAGCGGCCAGGCGTGGCGTGCACGGGGTGGCCGGCCCGAGCGCCAACCGCTTCGGCCGCATCAGCCCGACCACGGCCGCGCACGTGGAGGGCGAGTTCGCTGAGCTTCAGCCCGCGCTCAGCGTGCTCGACGGCGGGCCCTGCGATGTGGGCATCGAGTCGGCGATTGTCGATTGCTCGCGTGGCAGCGCCGTCCTGTTGCGCCCGGGCAGCCTGAGCCGGGACGCCCTGGCGGCAGCGGCCGGAGAGGCGCTGCATGATCGCGATGCGGCTGCGCCGCGCGCTTCGGGAACGCTCGATGCACATTACGCGCCGCGGGCGGCGCTGCGCCTGATGCCCGCTGCAGCCCTGCGCGATGCGCTGACGGTGTGGGCCGATGCCCAGGCCACGGCGAGCGTCAAGCTGTCGTCGCCGAAGCTGGCGGTATATTCCCGCACGGTGCGGGTGCCCAGGTCCGCGGGCCTGGTGGCTCGCAGCATGCCCGACGCACCGCGCGCGGCGGCCTACGAATTGTTTGCAGTGTTGCGTGAACTCGATGCCCTCGGGGTGGCACTGATCTGGGTCGAACACCCGCCCCCCGGCCCGGCCTGGGATGGCGTGCGAGACCGCCTGCAACGCGCGGCGGCGGCTTGAGCCCCAGGCCGCGCAGCGCCCTGACGACTGCTTTACCGATCCGGTTTGGAGATTTCATGAGTTTAAAGTTTCTTGCCCGTCATGGCGCCGTGCGCCGGTTCCGGGCAGCGGCCCTGATGGCCGTCGTCGGCGCAGCCTTGCTGTCGGCCTGCGGCGGTGGCGGCCAGGTCGAGCCCTTCCGTCCGACGCGGGTACTGGCTTTTGGTGATGAGATGAGCGTCATCGAAGCCGATGGCCGCAAGTACAGCATCAACGCGTTCAAGCAGATCACCGTCAACGGCGTGCTCACCGACGACCCGCCCAACCTCGACTGCACGCGCAACCCGATCTGGATCCAGACCGTGGCACTGGCCTTCGACCTGGCCTTCGATCGCTGTCTCGGCGCGGCGACGGTGGCCAGTGGCCAGGTGCAGGCCCAGGTCGGCCACAAGGTGGCCGATCTCGCGGCGCAGATCGCCGCGGTGCAGGGCGCTGCGCTGGGCGAGAAGGACCTGGCCCTGGTGATGATCGGGATGAACGACATCCTCGAGCTCTATGGCAACTACCCGACGACGGGCCGCGACGCGTTGCTGGCCGAGGCGCGCGCACGGGGCGCTGCACTCGGCGCCGCGGTCAACCAGCTGGCACAGAGCGGCCCGGCGGTGGTCGTGCTCACGATACCCGACATCGGCCTGTCGCCATTTGCCCTGGCGCAGAACGTCAGCACGGGCGACGCCACACGCTCGGCATTGATCTCGGACCTGATCGAGGTGTTCAACAACCGCATGAGCGTCGAGTTGATCAACGACGGCCGCCTGATCGGTCTGGTGTACGCCGACATCGAAGTGCAGAACATGGTCAAGTTCCCCGGGTCGTTCGCCCTGACCAATGTGATTGCGCCCGCCTGCACGAGCGCCGCGCCGCTTCCCGGCTGTACCACCGCAACCCTGGTCGCCACCGCCACGGCGAACGGCTGGCTGTGGGCCGACAGCCTGCGTCTGTCCCCCGCCGGGCAGGCGCGCCTGGGCCTGCTGGCGTCGTCGCGCGCCACGAGCAATCCGTTCTGACGCGACACGGTCGTGCGCCGGGTTAACCCGGCTCGGGTGCGCGCAGAGCCAACCGTATAGTGGGCGCGGCATCTGTACCGACCTGCGCCGCACGACCGCGGCGGCGCCCCTCGAATTCCAAGGAGACACCCAATGGCTACCCGTCGTCAATGGCACATGTCCGCGCTGTCTGCGCTCGCCTGTGCATCCCTGCTGGCTGCTTGCGGCGGCGGCGAATCAGAACCCTCTACGACGCGGGTGGTGTCGTTCGGTGACAGCCTGTCCGACCTCGGCACGTACACGATTGCGACATCCTCGGTCCCCGGGGTCGCTCCCTATTTCGGCGGCCGATTCACCACCAACACCCATACCAGCTACACCGCCGCCACCAGCCCCTTGAGCAGCACCGCCACGATCTGGGTCGAGTGGGTGGCGGCTCGTGTCGGCGTACCGATCACCCAGGCGATGCTCGGCTTCGCCACCACGCGCATTCCGTGTCCGGCGGCGGCCAATGCGGCATTGGCGCAAAGTTGCACGGCGTACGGCCAGGGCGGCTCGCGCGTCACCGACCCGAACGGCATCAACAAAGCGCAAGGTGCGCTGACCGATCCACTGGTGACCCAGGTCGCCGCGCACCTGGCGCGTTTCACGAGTTTCAGCGGCGGCGATATCGTTTTCGTATTTGCTGGCGGCAACGATATGCTGACCCAGCTCACCGCGGTCGGCGGGGGCCTCGACCCAGTCGTGGCAGTTGGCCGCATGCAGACCGCGGGTACCGAATTGGCCACCCTGGTCAAGGACCAGATCGTTGCCAAGGGCGCTACCCGCGTGGCGGTGATCAATCTGCCGGATCTTGCAGCGACGCCGCAATTCAGCGGCCAGAGCGCGCAGACCAAGGGTCTGATCGGTCAGATGACGGCGGCCTTCAATACGGCCGTGACGACGGGCCTGGGTGGCGCCGATGTCAAGATCATCGATGCGAACGCATTCTTCGCAGACGTGATCGCCAACCCGGCCAAGTACAGCCTCGCCAACGTGACGACGACGGCCTGCGATCCGGCGAAGATGGCGCCTGCGACGGGTGGCTCTTCGCTGTTCTGCAACGCGACACCGGTAGCGACGCTCACCGCCTTGGGCTTGCCCACCACGATCAATTCCTTGCGCAGCGGTGCGAGCGCCAGCACCTGGTTCTTTGCCGACGGCGTCCACCCGACGGCTGGCGGCCACAAGCTGTTTTCCGAATTCGTGATCGGCAAGCTGAAGGAGTTCGGCTGGATGCCGATCAACCTCTAAGCCTTCGGGCGCGCGGTCAAGCGCGATCACCTCTGCAACGGCGCCTTCGGGCGCCGTTTTGCTTCCCTCAACGCTTGCGACCGGCGGCGTCGCCATCGTCGATCACCCACTGCACCAGCGCGTCGAGCGCCGGCCTGGCGGCGTTGGCGTTCGGGTGGTTGATCACCGCCACCAGCACATAGCGCCGGCCGCTGCTGCCGAGCACATAGCCGGCGACACCGGCCACGTCGCGCAATGAACCGGTCTTCAGGTGGGCCATGCCTGAGCTCGACAGGCTGCGGCGCAGCGTGCCGTCCAGGCCGTTGACGGGCAGCGAGGCCATCAGCTCGGGCATCACCGGGCTGGCCCAGGCGGCCTGCAGCACGCGGGCCAACAAGGCCGCGGAGACACGGGCCTGGCGAGACAGGCCCGAGCCGTTGTCGATGACCACCCCCTCGAGCGATTCGGTCGACTCGCCGAGTCGCTGCACCAGCCACTGGCGCATCAGCTCGCGCGCCGCTTCGGGAGTGGCGCGCGTGGCGCCGGGCTGCTGCAGCACCAGCGTCAACAGCAACTGCTGGGCCATCACGTTGTTGCTGTACTTGTTGATGTCGCGCACCACCTCGGCCAGGGGCGGCGAGCTGACCTCGAAGCTCGGCTTCAGACCTTCTGGCGCCGGGCCTTCGCGCACCACCCCGCTCAAGCGCCCGCCCGCATCGCGCCACAGCGTGGCCAGCAGACGTGCCGCGTACAGCCTGGCATCCGGGTATGCCAACGGCCAGACCCGTTCGCCGCAGGCGAGCGCGTAGCTGCCGGCAAAGCGCATTCGATCTGCGTCGCCGCCACTGGCCTTCAGCGCGTCGCGCCAGTCGACGCAGGGGCCGCCGCTGAGCGGCGCGCTGGCGTCGACCTGCATGCCGTGCAGGGCGGGCTCGGCCGAGACCCGCACGACGCCGTTCGCGGCATCGGGCGTGAAGGTGTAGATCACGGCATTGAGGTTCAGCAGCAGGGCCTGCGCACGCGCGTTGTAGGGCCGCAGCGGCTCGTTGTCGAACTCGGCCGTCGACCCCTCACCGACCACGAAGGCACTCTGGTCGAGCACGATGTCGCCGCGGATCTCGCTGATGCCCATCTGGCGCAGGCGCTGCACCAGCAACCACAGGCGCTCCAGTGTGAGCTTGGGATCGCCACGGCCCTGGATGTGCACGTTGCCGTCGAGCACGCCGGCCTGGGCCTGCGTGCCGATGCGCCCGGCCAGCCAGACCGGCGTCTTCCAGGTGAAGGCCGGGCCGAGCCGGTCGAGCGCGGCATAGGTGGTCACCAGCTTGAACAGGGACGCCGGGTTGACCGGCCTCTGCGCGTTCAGCGCCAGGCGCGCCGTGCCGTTGCCGACCTCCTGCACCAGGACCGACAGGGCCTGCGGCGGCACGCGTTCGCGCTTGAGGAGCTGTTCGATGTCGGGCGCCAGGGCCTCCGCGGCACAGCTCGCTTCGGCGAAGCAAAGCGCGCACAGGCAGACCACCAGCGGTAACAAGCGCGAGAGCATCGCTTCAATGATCGCACGCAGGGCGCGACTTACACTGGCCGGATGAGCCCTGCGCCAGCGCCCAGCCCGCCTCGCAGCCCCCGCCTGCTGGCCCTGGACACGGCGACCGAGTGCCTGTTCGTCGCCGTCGTCGATGGCGCGCAGCAATGGGTCGCCGAAGAGGCCGGCGGGGCGCTGGCCTCGCAGCGCCTGTTGCCACTGGCGTTCTCGCTGCTCGATCGGGCCGGCCTGGGTTTGTCCGAGCTCGACGCGATCGCCTTCGGCCGCGGCCCCGGCGCCTTCACCGGCTTGCGAACGGCCTGCTCGGTGGCCCAGGGCCTGGCCTTCGGCGCCGGCCTGCCGGTGCTGGCCATCGACAGCCTGGCCTTGATTGCTGAAGACGCGCTGGCCCAACGCGGCGCCGACGCGCAGCAGGTGTGGGTTGCGATGGACGCGCGCATGGACGAGGTCTACGCAGCGGCCTACCGGTACGGCCCGGACGGCTGGCAGGTCGAGCGGATGCCGGCGCTGTGGCCGGTCGACGCACTGGCCGAGGCCTGGCGCCAAGCGCCCCCGACCTGCGTGGCCGGCTCGGCGCTAGACGCCTTCGGTGCTCGCCTGCCGAGCGGATCGGCCGTCAGGCTGACCGCGTCGCAGGACCGCGCCGCCGCCCTGGCGCGGCTGGCACGCTCCGCCTGGCAGCGTGGTGAGGGGGTCGATGCGGCGCTCGCGCTGCCGCTGTACCTGCGCGACAAGGTGGCGCTGACGACGGCGGAGCGTGCGGCCGTGGCCGCCGCCAAACTCGGCGTATGAGCGCGCAACTGCAATTCGAAGCTCCAGCGCTGCGGCGTGCGCCGATGACGGTGGCCGACCTCGACGCTGTGCTGACGATCGAGAAGCAGGCCTATGAATTTCCCTGGACGCGCGGCAACTTCATCGACTCGCTGGCTGCCGGTTATCGCGCCGAGCTGCTGCGCCATGCCGACGGCGACCTGTGTGCCTACTGCGTGGCCATGGCAGGCGTGCAGGAAATGCACCTGCTGAACCTGAGCGTCGCGCCGGACTGGCAGCACCGCGGCCTGGCACGTGGCCTGCTCGATGCGCTGGTGGCCGACAGCCGCAGCGTTGGCGCTTTGTGGGTGTGGCTCGAGGTGCGCGAGAGCAACCATCGCGCGCGCGAGGTCTACCGCCGCTACGGCTTCGACCAGATCGCCTGGCGCCGCGGCTACTACCCGGCAGCGGCGGGCCGGCGCGAAGACGCGTGCGTGATGCGACTGTCTTTGAGCGGAGACCGCGATGCGCTGGAGTGAACGCCAGCGCGACATGCTGCAGGCCATGGGGGTGCGCCTGTTCGGGCCAGCGAGCGAGGCCGTGTCCGCGCCTGCGGCGCCAGAGCCAGAGGCTGGCGCGCCGGCTGTCCTGGTGCGCGCAGCGCGCACGGCCGCGACGGCGATGGCGCAGAGTGAGACCCCGTCTGCGCCGCTGCGCACGGAAGTCGCCACGCTCGACTGGATCGCGTTGCGTGGCGCCGTGGCCGCGTGCCGCGCTTGCGCGCTGTGCGAGTCGCGTCAGCAGACTGTCTTCGGCGTTGGTCACCCGCGTGCGCACTGGATGATCGTCGGTGAGGCACCGGGCGAACAGGAAGACCGCCAGGGCGAGCCCTTTGTCGGGCCCGCCGGGCAACTTCTCGACAACATGTTGCACGCGCTCGATCTGACGCGCGCCGAGGCGCCGCCCGAGCGCCAGGTGTTCATCGCCAACACCCTCAAGTGCCGGCCACCGAGGAACCGCAACCCCGACCCGGCCGAGACGGCGCAGTGCGCGCCCTTCCTCGAACGCCAGATCGCGCTGGTGCAGCCACGCCTTATCCTGGCCATGGGGCGCTTCGCCGCGCAGGCCCTGTTGGCCACCGACGAGCCGTTGGGCCGGTTGAGGGGTCGCGTCCACCGCTACCGCGGCGTGCCGGTCGTCGTGACCTACCACCCGGCCTACCTGCTGCGCACGCCGGCTGACAAGGCGCGCACCTGGGAAGACCTGTGCCTGGCGGCCAGCGTCGCGGAGGGGACCCCGGCATGAGCCCTGGATCGTCGCCGACCCCGGACGAACGCCGCAAGGCCGACAGCGGCCAGCCCGACTGGCACGCGCTGCCCTCGCCGGTGCTGGTGCTGACCACTGGCGGCGACGCGACCGCGGTCAACACCGCCTTCAGTGACTTCACCGGCCTGGGCACCGAGGCCGCACGCGGTAGTGGTTGGCGGGCGGTGCTGAGCGCCGAGGCGTTGGCGCCGCTGCTGCGGGCCCTGGCCGACCGACGCGATTTCAGGCTGCAGTTGGCCTTGCGCGGTGGGGTGGGCCCGGCCTGGGTCGACTGCAGCGCACGATGGCTGCCGGTCGCCGAGCGCTACCTGTGCCAGCTGCACGACGTGTCGGCGGTGCGCATGGCCGAGGCCGGCGCCCGCGAGCAGGCGCAGCAACTGCGCCTGGTCGCCAACAACGTGCCGGCCCTGATCGCCTTGTTCGCTGCCGACGACAACCGCTGCCTGTTCGCCAATGCGGTCTACGCCCAGACCTTCGGACTGACCGAGCAGTCGATCCTCGGCCGCACCTTCGATCAGATCATCGGCGTTGAAGCCGCGCGCCAGATCGCGCCCTATGTCGAGGAAGTGCGCAGCGGCGGCCGCCCAGCGCGCTACGAGCGCCAGCTGCAGACGCCCGGGGGCACGCAGTGGATCGAGGTGCAGATGGTGCCGCACCTGGCCGAGGACGGCCGCGTGCTGGCTGCCTTCGTGCTGATCAACGACATCACGCGACACCGCGAGGCCGAGCGTGCGATGCGCGAGTCCGAGGACCGGCTGGCCAAGTTCATGCAGGCCAGCGTGGAAGGCATCGTCTTCCACAAGGACGGCATCATCACCGACGCCAACCCGCCGCTGCTGGCCCTGGTCGGCCACACGCTGGACGAGATCATCGGGCGCAAGAACCTCGAGTTCATCGCTCCCGAGCAGATCCCCAAGGTGCTGGAAGTAATGGCCTCCGGCGCCGAGACGGCCTACGACAGCGTGCTGCTTCACAAGGACGGCACGCGCATCCCGGTCGAGTTCATCGTGCGCACCTTCGAGCGCGGTGGCGAGCGACTGCGCATGACGATCGTGCGCGACATTCGCGACCGCGAGGCCGCACGCTCGCACATCTACCACCTGGCGCACCACGACCCGCTGACCGGCCTGCTCAACCGCATGGCCTTCATGGAACGTCTGGAGCTGCTGATGGCCAGTGGCCGTGCCGGCGACGCCGAAGGGGCGCTGCTGTTCATCGATCTGGACCAGTTCAAGCGCGTCAACGACTCGCTCGGCCATCTGGCTGGCGACGTGCTGCTGCAGACGCTGGCCCAGCGCCTGAAGCAGCTGCTGCGCGCCAGCGACCTGGTGGCACGCTTCGGCGGCGACGAGTTCCTGGTCCTGCTGCCCGGGCCCCTGCCGCTGGCCGACGTGCAGGAGGTGGCGAAGAAGGTGCTGAGCTCGTTCGCCGCCCCGCTGCTGCTCGAAGGGCGGCCGATCTCGGTCACGCCATCCGTGGGCATCGCCCTGTACCCGCTGCACGCCGGCACGCCGTCCGACCTCATCCGCTGCGCCGATGCCGCGATGTACCTGGCCAAGCAGCAGGGCCGCGCCACGCAGCGCTGCTACGACCCCGAGCTCGGTCGGCTCGCGCTGGCCGCGATCGAGCTCGAGTCGCAGTTGACCCAGGCCGTCGAGCGCGACGAGTTCGTCCTGCACTACCAGCCCCAGGTGCGGGCCAGCGACGGTGTGCTGGTCGGCGCCGAAGCCCTGATCCGCTGGCAGCACCCGATCCGCGGCCTGGTCGAGCCGGACCACTTCATCCCGATCGTTGAGCAGCAACGCCTGATCGTGCCGATCGGCCAGTGGGTGCTGCGCGAGGCCGCGCGCGCGGCACGGCGCTGGCAGGACGCGGGGCGGCCCTTGCCGGTGTCAGTGAACGTCTCGTCACTGCAGTTCCGCGACGCCGGCTTCGGCGCCAGCGTGGCCGAGGTGCTGCGCGAAGCGGGCCTGGACGGCGCCTGGCTGGAACTCGAGATCACCGAGCGCATGCTGATGGAAGACATCGATGCCGTGTCGGCCACGCTGGCCGACCTGAAGGCGCTCGGTGTGCGCATCGCGATCGACGACTTCGGTACCGGCTACTCGTCGCTCGGGCGCCTGAACCGCCTGCCGATCGACCGCATCAAGATCGACCGCAGCTTCGTGCGCGGGCTGCCCGAACACGCCGGCCACGCCGCGATCACCAAGGCGATCGTGATGCTGGCGCAGAGCCTCGGGCTGTCGACGATCGCCGAAGGCGTGGAGACCGAGGCCCAGCGCGGCTTCCTGGTCGGGCTCGGCTGCGAGGAGTTGCAGGGCCAGCTGTTCGGTGCGCCGTGCGCCGAGGATGCCTTTGCCCTAGCGATCTCATGAGCGCGCCGGGCCTCGGCGACGCAGCCCAGGTGCGCCTGGCCACGGTCCTGATCTTCGTCGCGCCGGCGCTGTGGAGCGTCAACTACTTGGTCGCCCGCTGGGCGATGGGCGTGATCGCGCCGCACATGCTGGCCCTCTCGCGCTGGTCGCTGGCGGTGCTGCTGCTGGGGGCCTTCTGCTGGCGCGAGCTGCACGCCAAGCGGCACCTGATTCGTGCCGAGGCGCTGCATTTCATCGTCTTGGGTGCGCTCGGCATGTGGGTCTGTGGCGCCTTCGTCTACATCGGTGCACGCAGCACCCTGGCCGTCAACATCGGCCTGCTCTACGCCGCGGCGCCGGTGTTGATCGCGCTGGCCTCGGCCCTGTGGCTGCACGAGCGCTTCAGTGCACTGCAGGGCCTGGGTGTCGTGCTGGCGCTGGCCGGCGTGATGCACATCCTGTTCAAGGGCGACTGGGCCGGTGTGCTAGCGGTCGGCGTCAACCCGGGCGACCTGTGGGTCGGCGTGGCCGTGCTGTGCTGGACCGCCTATTCGCTGCTGCTGCGCGCCTGGCCTTCGGCGTTCGGTGCGCTGGCGCGCCTGACCTTGATCGCCTGTGGCGGCGTCCTGGTGCTGATCCCGTTCGCGCTCTGGGAGGCCCTGTACTGGCTGCCGTCGACCCTGTCCTGGCGCAGCGTCGGTCTGGCCGTCACCGCCGCCGCGGTGCCCGGGGCTGCCGCCTACGGCGCCCACGCCTTCATGCAGCGCGTGCTGGGCGCGGCGCGGGTCGGCACCGTGCTGTACCTCGGGCCGCTCTACAGCGCGGCGGTCGGCTGGGCCGTGCTCGGCGAGGGGATCGAGCCGTTCCATGCCGTCGGCGCGATGCTGATCCTGCCCGGGATCTGGCTGGCGACCCGGCGTTGACGCGGCGCTGCCGAAGTGTCTAACCTCACGCCAGCAGCAGCCACTAAGCCATGACGCGGCTACGCGCCGCCGGAGACGCACGATGAAGCTGAGTTCCGACCAGATCGCCGCCTTCGAGCGCGACGGCTACCTGTTCTTTCCCGGGCTCTTCAGCGGCACCGAGATGCAGCCCATGCTCGACGCCGTGCCCGAGCTCTACGGTCGACGGGAGGCCTACAACGTGCGAGAAAAAGGCAGCGACGCCGTGCGCACCAACTTTGCCGCCCACCTGGTCAGTGAACCCTTCGCGCGCCTGGCGCGCCACCCTCGAATGGTCGGGCCGGTGCAGGATTTGCTCGGAGAAGCGCTCTACATGCACCAGTTCAAGATCAACGGCAAGTTGGCCTTCGAGGGCGACGTCTGGCAGTGGCACCAGGACTACGGCACCTGGAAGAACGACGACCTGATGCCTACCGAGCGCGCGATGAACGTCGCCATCTTTCTCGACGACGTCAACGAATTCAACGGGCCGCTGATGTTCATCCCTGGCAGCCACCGGCGCGGTGTGATCGATGCGAAGCACGACCTCACCACCACCAGCTACCCGCTGTGGACGGTCGACAACGCGCTGATCGCGCAACTGGTCGAGCGCGCCGGGGGCAAGGATGGTGGCATCGTCAGCCCGAAAGGCCCGGCCGGTTCGATGATCCTGTTCCATTCCTGCCTGGTGCACGCCTCGACCAGCAACCTGTCGCCCTGGAACCGCGTCAGCGTCTACCTGAGCCTGTGCGCGGTCAGCAACCACATCCGCCGCTTCAAGCGGCCGGAGTTCATCGCGCACCGCGACTTCAGGCCGATCGCCTGCTTGCCCGACGACTGCTTGCTGCGGGACCATCCGGTCGAGGTGCCGTGGAAGGCCGGCATGCCCGAGAGTGCGTTGACGACGTCGAGCGATCCGTTCGCCGAACCGCGGAAGGCCGCTTGAGATGAACCTGCACCGCAAGCTCCAGCAGCGCCAGGCCGAAGGCAAGCCGATCCGCATCGGTCTCATCGGCGCCGGCAAGTTCGGCTCGATGTACCTGGCGCAGATTCCGCGCACGCCGGGCGTGCACCTGGTCGGCATTGCCGATCTCTCGCCCGAGGCGGCGAGAACCAATCTCGCGCGCGTCGGCTGGGAGGCCGAGCGCGCCCAGGCCCGGTCACTCGACGACGCGGTCAAGGGTGGTGCGACGCACGTCGGCGAGGACTGGCGCGCCCTGGTGCGGCATCCGGCGATCGACGTGATCGTCGAGTGCACCGGCAACCCGGTCGCCGCGGTGGACCATTGCCTCGAAGCCTTCGCGCAAGGCAAGCACGTCGTAAACGTCACCGTCGAGGCGGATGCCTTCTGTGGGCCGCTGCTGGCGCGCAAGGCGGCCGAGGCGGGCGTCGTCTATTCGCTGGCATTCGGCGACCAACCGGCCTTGATCTGCGACCTGGTCGATTGGGCGCGCACCTGCGGCTTCCCGGTGACGGCGGCCGGGCGCGGCCACAAGTGGCTGCCGCATTTCGCGCAGTCGACACCCGATACGGTCTGGGCCCACTATGGCCTGACGCCGGAGCAGGCGCTGCGCGGCGGGCTGAACCCGAAGATGTTCAACAGCTTTCTCGACGGCAGCAAGCCGTCGATCGAAAGCACGGCGGTGAGCAACGCGACCGGCCTGGGCGTGCCGAGCAATGGCTTGCTGTATCCGCCGGCCAGCGTCGAGGACATCCCCTTCGTCACGCGGCCGATCAGCGAAGGCGGCGTGCTCGAACGCAAGGGCATGGTCGAGGTGATCTCTTCGCTCGAAACCGACGGGCGCAAGATTCCGTACGACATCCGCATGGGGGTGTGGGTCACCGTCGAGGCCGAGACCGACTACATCAAGCACTGCTTCGAGGAATACAACGCCCACACCGACCCGAGCGGGCGCTACTTCACCCTCTACAAGCGCTGGCACCTGATCGGGCTGGAGGTCGGCGTCTCGGTGGCCAGCGTCGCCCTGCGCGGCGAGCCGACCGGCGTGGCCTCGGCCTGGAACGCGGACGTCGTGGCCACCGCCAAGCGCGACCTGCAGTCCGGCGAAGTGCTCGACGGCGAAGGCGGCTACACGGTCTGGGGCAAGCTGCTGCCGGCGGCGACCTCGCTCGACATCGGCGGCCTGCCGCTGGGACTGGCGCACACCGTCAAGCTGCTGCGCCCCGTCAAGCAGGGTCAGAGCCTTTCCTGGGCCGACGTCGCGATGGACACCACGACCAATGCCTACCGAACCCGCAGGGCGATGGAAGAGATGTTCGCCTCACGGCCGTTGAAGGTGGCCTAGACGCAAGGAGTTGGCGATGCGAACCTACAACGTCGGCTGCGGCGCCGGCTTCTCGGGCGACCGCACCGATGCGGCGGCGCCGGTGGTGCGCACCCTGATCGAGCGCGGCGGGCCGTCGGCCTTGATCTTCGAGATGCTCGCCGAGCGCACCCTGGCCACCGCGCAACTGGCGCGTCGCGCCGATCCGGAGCGAGGCTTCGAGCCCCTGCTCGAACTCGAGTTGCGCCCGGTGCTGGCCGACTGCCTGCAGCACGGCATTGTCATCGTCAGCAATTTCGGCGCGGCCAACCCCCGGGCTGCGGCGCGGCGCATCGTTGCGTTGGCGCGCGAACTCGGGTTGCGCGCACCGCGCATCGCCGTGGCCAGCGGCGACGACCTGTCGGATGCGGCTCACCGCGCGCTGCTGCGCGACTGCCTCGACGGCGAACTCGACGAAGCGCGCTTCGTCTGTGCCAACGCCTACCAGGGCGCGTTCGAGATCGCCGCGGCGATCCGGGCCGGCGCCGAGATCGTGGTCACCGGCCGTGTCGCCGATCCGTCGCTGGTGGTCGGGCCTGCGATGGCGCACTTCGGCTGGAGTGCCGATGACTGGGACCGGCTCGCCGGGGCCACGATGGCGGGCCACCTGCTCGAATGTGGCGCCCAGGTCAGTGGCGGCTACTTTGCCGACCCGGGCATGAAGGACGTGCCGGGTCTGGACAACGTCGGCTTCCCGATCGCCGAGCTTGCCGCCGACGGTAGCTGCACCGTCAGCAAGGCGTCGAACACGGGGGGCCTGGTCGATACGCGCACCGTCAAGGAGCAACTGCTGTACGAGATCCACGACCCAGCGCGCTACCTGACGCCGGACGTGATCGCCGACATCTCACTGGCCGAGGTGACCCAGATCGGGCCTGATCGGGTGCGCCTTTCTGGGGTGCGCGGCCACCCGCGCACCGCCACCCTGAAGGCGAATGTCTTCTTCGACGGCGGCTGGTTCGGCGAGGGAGAGATCTCCTACGCCGGGCCGAACGCCGAGGCGCGCGCCCGGCTGGCCATGGAGGTGATGCAGAAGCGCTGCGGCCGCGACCTCGAGCTTCGCTGCGATCTGATCGGCACGAGCAGCGTGCTCGGTGACGACGGCGGCCGACTGCTCAGCACGGTCGCGGTCGGCGCACAGCGCGACATCCGCCTGCGCGTCGCCGCCCGCCACCCCGAACTCGAACGCATCGACTGGCTGCTGCGTGAGCTGACCGCGCTGTGGACCGGTGGCCCGGCCGGCGGCGGCGGCGTGCGCGTCGCCAAACGCCAGCGCCTGTCGATGCGGTCCTGCCTGGTGCCGCGCGAGCGTGCGCCGGCGCGCTTCGACTTCCTCGAATGAAAGGCGCAGCGCCATGACCGATACGCTCTACCGTTATGCCCACGCACGCACCGGCGACAAAGGCAACCGCGTCAACATCAGCGTCATCGCCTACGACCCGGCGCATTACGAGGCCCTGGTGCGTGAGGTCACGCCCGAACGCGTCGCGGCGCACTTCGCCCATCGCAAGCCGACGCACGTCGAGCGCTACCTGCTGCCGCGGCTGGCGGCGATGAACTTCGTGCTCGACGACGTGCTCGACGGCGGCGTCAACGATTCGCTGAACCTCGACATGCACGGCAAGGCACTGTCGTTCCATCTGCTGACCCTGCCGCTCGACTTCCACAAGGAGACACCGTGAAACCCATCCTCGCCTTCGTCCTGGCCGCGGTCGCCTTGGGCGCCGCCGCGCAGGCCAACTACCCGGACAAGCCGGTGCGTCTGGTCGTTCCCTTCCCCGCCGGCTCGGCCACCGACTCGGCCGCGCGTGTACTCGGCGCACAGTTGCAGGCTGCGCTCGGCCAGGCCTTCGTGATCGACAACAAGCCCGGTGCCGGCGGCAACATCGGCGCCGGCGACGTGGTGCGCGCTGCGCCTGATGGCTACACCCTGCTCTTCGCGTCGAACTCGGCCCTAGCCTCCAACGTGGCCTTGCTCAAGAGCATGCCCTACGACCCGCTGAAGGACCTGACGCCGGTGGCCGGCGTCGGACAGACCGTGCTGGTGCTGATGGCCAAGCCCGACTTCCCGGCCAAGGACGTGAAGAGTTTCGTCGCTCACGCCAAGGCGCAGCCGGGCAAGCTGAGTGCCGGTTATGGATCGTCGAGCTCACAGATCAGCATCTCCATGCTGAACAAGCTGGCCGGCCTGGACACGCTGTCGATCCCGTATAAGGGGATCCCGCTGGCGGTGAACGACGTCGTGGGCGGGCAGACGCACTACACCTTCGTCGACCTCGGCAATGCCCTGGCCCAGTCCAAGGGCGGAAAGCTGATCGCCTTGGGCGTGACTTCGGAGAAGCGCAATGCGCTGGTACCCGACTGGCCAGCTATCGCCGAGACGGTGCCGGGCTACGACATCACCGCCTGGTTCGGCATTGCCGGCCCGGCGAACCTGCCCAAGGCTGTGGTCGACAAGCTGCACGCCGCCACGGTCAAGGCGCTGGCCGCGGTCGAGACGAAGGAAAAGCTGGCCAACATCGGCCTGGCGCCGATGCCGCTGGCGCCTGATGCACTGAAGGGCTTCATGGCCAGCGAGGTCACCAAGTGGCAACGCCTGGCCAAAGAAGCCAACATCGAGCGCGAGTGATCGCATGAACGCCAAGGTCATGCTGGTCACCGGCGCCAGCCGCGGCATCGGTGCGGCCATCGCGCGCGCGGCGGGGCGTGCGGGCTACCGCGTCGGCGTCAACTACGTGAACCGCGAAGACGCCGCACAGGCGGTGGTCGCCGACATCACGGCAGCCGGTGGCCAGGCCGTGGCGCTGCGCGCCGACGTCGGTCGCCTCGACGAAGTCGTACGCCTTTTCGCCGAACTCGACGCCGCCTTCGGCAAGCTCGACGTGCTGGTCAGCAACGCCGGCGTCCTGGCCAGCTTCCGGATCGACGAACTCGAGGTCGACAAGCTGATGGCGATCTACCAGGCCAATGTCTTCAGCGCCTACTACTGCGCGCGCGAAGCGGTTCGGCGCATGTCCACGGCCCACGGCGGCCGCGGCGGCGTGATCGTCAACCTGTCGTCGGTCGCGGCGCGCCTCGGCGGCCTCGGCGGCGGCGCGGCCTACGCCGGCTCGAAGGGCGCCATCGACTCCTTCACGTTGGCTCTGGCCAAGGAGGTCGGGCGCGAGGGCATCCGCGTCAATGCGATCCGACCGGGCCTGATCGGCACCGACATGCAGCAGGCGCATGGTGGCATCGAGGCGATCGAGGCCCTGGCCAAGACGGTCGTGCCCCTGGGCCGCGCCGGTGTGGCCGATGAAGTCGCGCAGGCGGCGCTGTGGCTGGCCTCGGACGCCGCCTCCTATGTCCACGGCGCCGTCATCGACGTTGCCGGCGGGCGCTGAGCTTCATTGCCGGGCGGTCGAACGCTAGGGGGTGGCGCCGCCAATACGAGGGAACACCTGCTTGCCTTGTGAGCGCCGGTGGAAGTAGCGTGACTCTCCCCATGCAACACCAGGAGACAGCGATGCCCCAGCCTGCAATGCACCCCGGATTTCGCCTGACCCGACTGGCGCTCGCGGTCGGCGTCGTGGCCACGATGGCCACACCGGCACTCGCCCGCGTGACGCGGATCGTGATCGACGCCGGGCCGACACCGCTGGCCGCCGACGCTAGCTACCAGACGATCACCGGACGTGCTTTCGGTGAGCTCGACCCGAACGACCCCAAGAACGCGCTGTTGACCGACATCGCGCTGGCGCCGAGGAACGGGAACGGCAAGGTCGAGTACATCGCCAGCTTCTTCATCGTCAAGCCCGTCGACATGTCGCAATCCAGCGGAGTGCTGTGGCACGACGTACCCAACCGGGGCGGGCGCATCACGATCACTGCCGATCTGCGCGCCTTCAAGGACATCGGGCTGAGCAGCGCTTGGCAGGGGGACAACGCGGGCGCGACGGCAACGGCGGTCCCCGCCAACGCCGGCAGCCTGACCGCGGTGGCGCCGAGCAGCAACGAGTGGGTCAAGACGCCCGTGCTCTCGGGCGTGACGGGACGCATGCTAGGACGCATCGTCAACCGCAGCGGCACGAATCAGCCGCTCAACGTGATGGGCAACCCGATCCCGTACTTCCCCGCCAATTCGGCCGACAACACCGGGGCGGTGCTGAAGACGATCCTCAAGGAGACCGTCGACGGCAAGGTGACCGAAGGTGCGGCGATTCCCAACAGCGCCTGGAAGTTCTGTTACGGCGCCGCGGCGACCTTTGCGGCACCCGGTGCGCCGACGGCGCTGCCTGTGCGCGTCTGCCTGGACGGCAGTGTGACCAGCTTCGATCCGGCCAAGCTCTACCAGCTCGAATACACCGTGAAGGACCCCTATGTGCTCGGGGCCGGTACCGCGGCCTTTCGCGACGTCGGGGCCTTCTTCAGGTACGAGGCTGCCGACGACTTCGGCACGCCCAACCCGCTGGCCGGCAAGGTCGCGAGGGCCATCATTCGCGGCTCGTCTCAGTCGGGCAACTTCACCCGACACTACATCTACCTCGGGATGAATCAGGACGAGGCGGGCCGCATTGTTCACGAGGGCGCTTGGCCGCTGATCGCTGGGCGGCGCGTGGCCAACAACTCGCGCTGGGGCCAGCCCGACGGCGTGCTCGAGCTGTACCAGATGGGCAGCGAAGGACCGCAGTGGTGGCACCAGTTCCCCGACCGCGCGCGCAAGCTGCCCCCGGGCGGGATCCTCGATCGCTGCGAGGCCACGCAGACCTGTCCGAAGATCATCGAGACCTTCGGTGGCTCGGAGGTCTTCGCGCTGAAGATGACGACTTCGTGGGTCGGCACCGACCCGAAGAACGACATCCCGCTGCCCGACAACGTGCGCCGCTACTACCTGCCTGGTTCGACCCATGGCGGCGGCAATGGCGCAACGACGGAGAACCCTGCCAGCGTCGCGACGGCACCCGTCAACTGCCCCGGCAACAACTGGGGCCGCGGCACCTTGCGCGCCAATCCCGTGCCGGCCACGGGCATGGTGAACCGCATGCGCGTTGCCTTGCGCGACTGGCTGCTGACCGACACGCCGCCGCCGCCGAGCATGTGGCCGACGATGCGCGGACCCAAGGGCGAGCGCAACCTGGTCGAGCCGACCAAGGCGGCCATGGGCTTCCCGAGCGGCGTGCCCGGCATTCCGGACTCGATCTTCCAGCCAGAGAACTTCGTCTTCCCGGTCTTCGACTACGACTGGGGTCCGGACTACGACCACAGCGAAGCCAGCGGCACGCCGACCGCCAAGCCGACGATCAAGGGCGTCATCAAGATGCTCGTGCCGCGTGTGGACCAGGATGGCAACGAACTGGGCGGCATCCCGACCGTGCAGCGCGATGCGCCGCTGGGGACGTATCTGGGTTGGAACATCACGGCCGGCCCGAGCGATGTGGGATTCAACGCCGCGGCGCCGCAACCGTTCCACGCCGGACAGGTCTGCAACTACGTCGGCGGCATGGTGCCCTTCTTCCGCACCAAGGCGCAGCGCCTGGCGGCAGGCGACCCACGCTTGTCGCTCGAGGAGCGTTACGGCAACCATGCGGGCTATGTCGCGGCCGTCACAGCGGCCGCCAACAACGCCTTCGTGAAGGGATACCTGCTGGCCGCGGACCGCGATGCCCTGATCGCGCAGGCCCAGGCAAGCGACGTGCTGCAGTGACCCGCAGGCTCAGGCCCAGACCACTGGGCCTGGGTCCTGGTACCAGGTGTCGACCCGCGGCGCGACGCTGGCTTCGATACGGCTGCGCTTGATCTTCATCGTCGGGGTCAGGCAGCCGTTGTCGACGGACCAGGGCTCGCCCGCGATCACCAGGCGCTCGAGGTGCTCGTGCGAGGCCCGGCCCGCGTTGACGTCGCGCACCAAGGCGGCCATCGCGGCCTCGACGCGCGCGCGCACATCGGCGTCGCGGAGTTGCCCGCGCAGCGCTTCGGCGAGCACGACCAGTGCATAGGGCTGCGGCTGGCCGACGCCGGAGACGATCGCCTGCTCGACCATCGGGTGCGCATTCAGGCGCATCTCGATCGGTGCCGGAGCGACGTACTTGCCTTTCGCGGTCTTGAAAAGTTCCTTGACCCGGCCGGTCAGCTTCAACTGGCCGTCGGCACTCAGCTCACCCTGGTCCCCGGTGCGGAAGTAGCCATCGGCGGTGAAGGCGAGGGCGTTCAGTTCGGGCTGTTTGTAGTAGCCCACCATCTGGCCCGGCGACTTGATCAAGACCTCGCCGTCGTCAGCAATGCGCACCTGCACGCCGGGGCAGGCCGTGCCGACATGGCCCGGCGCGTTCCTGGTGGGCGTGGTGTGGTGCGAGTAGCCGAAGTCTTCGGTCATGCCATAGCCTTCGATCAGGTTCAGGCCCAGGCGCCGGTACCAGGCCAGCAGCGAAGGCGGCATCGGCGCCGAGCCGACCGAGGCGATACGCACTTCGTCCAGGCCCAGGCTGGCGAGCACGCGGCGTCCGGTGGCCGCGGCCGTCGCCGGGTCGGCCAGCAGCGCATCGAGTTGGTCCGCCGGAAGGGTCCTGAAGACACCCTGCTGGAACTTCAGCCACAGGCGCGGCACCGAAGCGAACACCGTGGGGTGGGCACGTCGCATGTCGTCGGCAAAGGTCTCGAGGGACTCGCTGAACCAGATGCGGCCGTCGCCGGCCATCAGGTTGCGGCAGGCCACCACGGCGCGCTCATAGATGTGGGCCAGCGGCAGGTACGACAGGGTGCGCCTCGGCACGCCATCGGGCAGGCGCATGTCGGGGTCGGCGAGGCCGCACTCGGCGGCGTGCGTGATGCGGCCGAAGGCGTGCATGACGCCCTTGGGCTGGCCGGTCGAGCCCGAGGTGTAGCAGAGCATCGCCAGGTCGTCGGCCGCGCGCCGCGGCCGGCCGGCGAGCGGTGCGGTGCGCGCGACGATGTCGTCCCAGCGCGAGTACACCGTCGGCGGCGCCAGCGGCAGCGCGATGCAAGGCAGCCCGGCCGGCACGCCCACAGCCTGCTGTTCCCACTGATCGAGCTTGCCGACGAAGAGCAGCCGCGCCTCGCTGTGTTCGAGCACATAGCGCAGGTTGTCCGCGGTCTCGGTCGGGAAGACGGCGACCGTGGTGCCGCCGGCGATCCAGATGGCCAGTTCGGCGATCAGGAAGTGCGCGCAGTTCTTCGTCAGCAGCGCGATCCGGGCGCCGGGCTCTAGGCCCAGGCCCTGCAGATGCGCCCCCATGCGCCGCGCTTCGTCCAGCGTGCGCGCCCAGCTGTAGTCGGTCAGAGCGCCGCCGCCGACCGGCTGGGTCAGGAAAACGCGGCCGGGCTGTGCGGCCTCATGGTCGTACACGCGGTCGAGGATCAGCTGGGGCTCGGGCATCGCTACTCCGCACACAGGCCCGTCAGGCCCGCGCTAAGCGTACACGCCGCGCCCGGGCGGCGCGAGCGGTTCGGCAACTAGCGCGTCGCGCTTGCCCTCGCTTCGCCTGCGATCACCTCATAGAACGCCCGGACCATGCGTGTCTCCTGCCGCTCGGACAAGCAGACGACGTGGGCGTAGGTGCGCACTTGCGCGTCGCTGATACGAACGGCGTGCAGGCCAGAGCCTGGCACGTACTCGACCTCCGACACGGCGGCGACGCCAACGCCTTGCACGACAGCCTCGCGGATGATTTCGCGGCTGGCCACTTCCATCACGACCTCCGGCTCGACCTTGGCGGCCTTGAGTGCCGCTTCGATCGCCTTGCGCGTGGTCGAGCCGGGTTCGCGCAGGATCAGCTTTTCTCCCTGCAGCTCGGCGGTGCGGATGCTGCGCCGGCGCGCGAAGCGATGGCCGCTGGAACAGAAGATGACCACGGGGTGGTCGCTGTAGGGCACCGAGACGAAGCGCTTGTCGCGGAACACCTGCGCGAGCACACCGACATCGGCGCTGTAGTCGAGCAGCCGGTCGAGCACGTCCTGCGAGTTGCCGGTGCTCACGGAGACCTTGATTCCGGGATAGTGCTGGTTGAAGGCCACGAGCATCTTGGTCACGTGCGAAGGCCCGACCGCCGCCACGTGCAAATGACCTGAGCGGAGCTCACCGGCGTCTCGCAGCAGCTGCACCGAATCGGCTTCCAGACTGAAGATCTGGCGCGACAGCTGCAGCAGCCTTTCTCCGATCTCTGTCGGTCTGACGCGCCGGCCCGTGCGGTGGAACAGTTCGACCTTGTAGAGATCTTCGAGCTGGCGGACTTGGGTGGTCACTGTGGGCTGGCTGACATGCAGACTCTCTGCCGCACGCGTGAAGCTGCCGGCCGTGGCCACGGCATGGAAGGAGCGCAATTGAGTCAGGCGCATGACAGATCCCTGCGTGTTATCCCGAATGAACTATAGATGCAGTGAATGCTCCTATCGAAAAACTTGAATTCGCCAAATGACGCACGGAGGTCGATAGTTGCCCCACGCGCCATGGATCCGTCACAACGGGCGGCGACGATGGACCACTTCAACCGATCGCACAGGAGACAACCATGACGATCTCACGACGCAACCTGCTTGCCGGCGCGCCGGCCCTCTTGGCGGCACCGCTCGCCGCCTTCGCGCCATCGACCCGGGCCGCCGACGTGCTCACAGTCGGCCTCATCCCGTCCGAGGACTCGCGGGCCATGATCGCCAACAGCCAGGCGATGATGGACATGCTGTCCAAGTCGCTCGGCATGCCGGTCAAGCCCTTCGTCGCCGCCGACTACAACGGCGTGATCGAGGCCCTGCGTTCCAAGCGCCTGGACGTCGCCTACCTGGGCCCGTTCTCGTATGTGCTCGGCGCCACGGTGGCCCCGATCGAGGCCTTTGCGGTGGCCGAGACCAAGAAGGCCGGGCGCACCTTCTACCACTCGCTGATCGTTGCCCACAAGGACAGCGGCATCAAGACGGTGGCCGACCTGAAGGGCAAGACCTTCGCCTTCGTCGACCCGAGTTCGACCTCGGGCCACCTGTTTCCCAAGGCCGGCCTGATGAAGATCGGCTTCAACACCGACAAGGACTTCGGCCGCGTCATCTTCTCCGGGTCGCACGACTCGAACGCGGTCGCGGTGCAGAACAAGCGGGTCGATGCCGTCGCGATTGCCGACCGCATCCTCGACGCAGCCATCGCCAAGGGATTCGCGAAACGCGAGGACCTGGTCGTGGTCTGGAAGTCCGATCCGATCCCCGAGTCGCCGACGGTCTGGCGCAAGGATCTCGACCCGGCGCTGAAGAAGCGCATTCAGGCCGCGTTCCTCGAAGTCAAGAACATCCCGTGGTCCGACCAGGGCGAGCTGAACGGCTTCCACCCGACCAACGACGCGGCCTACAACGTGATTCGAGACACCGCCAAGTTGCTCAACCTCGACTTGAGGACGATGAAATGATCAAGATCCGCGGCCTGACCAAGCGTTACGGCGAGTTCGACGCCCTCAAGGGCATTGATCTCGACGTCGCGCCGGGCGAATTCCTCGTCGTGCTCGGCCCTTCCGGAGCCGGCAAGTCGACACTGTTGCGCTGCATCAACCGGCTCGCCGAACCGACCCGTGGCGACATCCATGTCGATGGCCAATTGGCCACGTCCGATGCCGCCAACCTGCGCAAGCTGCGCCGCAAGGTCGCGATGATCTTCCAGCACTACAACGTGGTGCCGCGCCTGTCGGTGCAGAAGAACGTGCTCACCGGCCGCCTGGGCGCGGTGCCGTCACTGCTGTCATGGCTGCAGGTCTTCCCGCGCGCCGACATCGCGATAGCGCAGGAGTGCCTGCGCCGGGTCGAGCTCGAGGAAAAGGCCGGGTTGCGCACCGACACCTTGTCGGGCGGACAAAAGCAGCGCGTCGGCATCGCCCGCGCGCTGGCCCAGCAGCCCAAGGTCATCCTCGCCGACGAGCCGGTCGCCAGCCTGGACCCGAAGACCTCGCGCACCGTGCTGACCTACTTGAAGCAGGCCAGCCGCGAGCTGGGTATCACGGTGGTCTGCAACCTGCACCAGATCGAGTACGCACGCGAGTTCGGCGAGCGCATCGTCGGTGTGTCGGCCGGCCGCATCGTGTTCGAGGGCGGGCCCTCGCAACTGACCGATGACGTGCTGCAACGCATCTATCCCGGACTCGAGGACGGTCAGGCCTCGGCCTCGTCGCCGCGACGCAGAGATGCGCCGCCGGTGCAGATCAAGAGTTTCACCCTCGAGGAGGCATGATGAATGTCGGCTCATACACCTTGCTCGTGGCCAGACCGACAGGCAACTTCGGATGGCTGCCGCGTGCGGGCATCGGTGCGGCGATCATCGCCGTCCTCTGGTGGGCAGCCCACGGCAGCCAGGTCAGTTTCACCGAACTCAACAAGGGCCTGCCCTGGATAGGCGACTTCCTGGGCCGCATGTTCCCGCCGAACTGGGCCTTCCTCAACAAGCTGGTGACGCCGGCGATAGAAACGGTGCAGATCGCCATCTGGGGCACGCTGCTGGCGTTCATCCTGGCGGTGCCGGTGTGCTTCCTCGCCGCGCGCAACCTGACGCCCAACATGGCGGTGTTCCACTTCACACGCCAGGTTTTCAACGTCACCCGTGGCATCAACGAGATCATCCTGGCACTGATCTTCGTCGCGGCGGTCGGCCTCGGGCCCTTCCCAGGCGTGCTGGCTTTGGCCGTGCACGGCGCGGGCATGCTCGGCAAGTTCTTCTCCGAGTCGATCGAAGAGATCGACCAAGGCCCGATTGAAGCGCTGCGCTCGACCGGCGCCGGCGCGATCCAGATCATCATCTTTGGGGTGCTGCCGCAGGTGATCACGGCCTGGATCGCAGTCCTGCTCTACCGCTTCGAGACCAATCTGCGCCAGGCCACCGTGCTCGGCATGGTCGGGGCCGGCGGCATCGGCTTCGAGTTGGTCGGCAGCATGAAGCTGTTCCAGTACCAGGACACCGCCACCTGCATCCTCGTGATCATCGCCATGGTGATGGCGGCCGACTACGTCTCGACCTGGTTGCGCGCGTCGATCCAGAAGGGAGCCCGTTGATGAATACGAGACTCGAACCCGTGAGCGTCAACGGACGGGCGTACGCCCGTCCCACGGCGCCGGTGGTGGTGGTTTGCGTCGACGGCTGCGAGCCGGACTACATCACTCAGGCGATCCAGGCCGGCGCCGCACCGTTCCTGAAGCGCATGCTCGAACGCGGCAGCTCGCTGATCGGCGACTGCGTGGTGCCGAGCTTCACGAACCCGAACAACGTGTCGATCGTGACTGGTGTGCCACCCTCGGTGCACGGCATCTGCGGCAACTACTTCTACGATGTCGAGACGGGCCGCGAAGTGATGATGAACGATCCGGCCTACCTGCGAGCGCCGACCTTGCTGGCCGCGTTCGCGCAGGCCGGGGCAAAGGTCGCCGCGGTCACGGCGAAGGACAAGCTGCGCACGCTGCTCGGGCACGGCCTCGACGGCATCTGCTTCTCGGCCGAGACGGCCGACCAGGCCACCGTCGCCGACTGTGGCATCGACCGCGTGCTCGAGCTGGTCGGCAGGCCGGTGCCCTCGGTGTACTCGGCCGAGCTGAGCGAGTTCGTCTTCTCCGCCGGCGTCAAGCTGCTGCAGACGCAGCGGCCGGACCTGATGTACCTGTCGACCACCGACTATGTGCAGCACAAGTGTGCGCCGGGCACGCCCGAAGCCAATGCGTTCTACGCAATGATGAGCGGCTACCTGGAGCAGCTCGACGCGCTCGGCGCGGTGATCGGTCTGACGGCCGACCACGGCATGAGTCCGAAGACCGACGCCGCGGGGCGGCCACGCGTGATCTACCTCCAGCAGGAGCTCGACGGCCTGCTCGGCGAATCGGTTGCCCGCGTCATCCTGCCGATCACCGACCCCTACGTCGTCCATCACGGCGCGCTCGGTTCCTTCGCCACCGTCTACCTGCCGGACGCGAGCACGGTCCGCCGCGCCAGCGAGGCGCTCCAGGCGGTGCCCGGGATCGACCTCGTGCTGTCGCGCGACGACGCAGCGCGGCGCTTCGAACTGCCGCCGGAGCGGATCGGCGACCTGGTCGTGGTCTCCGACCACTTGACTGTGCTCGGCACGAGCGCGGCCCGGCACGACCTGAGCGGCCTGAACGTGCCGCTGCGTTCGCACGGCGGTGTTTCGGAGCAGAAGGTTCCGCTGCTGTTCAACCGGCGGCTGCAGGGTGTCGCGTCCGGCCGGCGCCTGCGCAACTTCGACGTGTTCGACCTTGCGTTGAATCACGCCGGACCACCCGTTTAGAGGACCTCATGTCTCACGAATACTTCAACCCCGTACGCAGCGTCTACGGGGCAGGGACCCTGTCGTCCCTGCCCGGCCTGCTGGACGGCCGCCGGGCCCTGCTGGTGACCTTCCCCGAAGCGCGCGCCCTCGGCCTGGTCGGTCGCATCGAGGCCCTGCTCGGCGATCGACTCGTTGGCGTGATCGACGATGTTCGCCCTAACCCCGACGTGGCCGAATTGAAGGCGAGCTACGAAGGCTTCTGGCGCCAAGGAAGCGAGAGCGGCGACGCCGAGGCCATCGTCGCGGTCGGTGGCGGCAGCGCGATCGACACCGCGAAGGCATTGATGGTCGGCACGGCGAGCGGCCGCTTCGACGAACTCATCGAGCTGCTGGCCTCCGGCAAGCCCTTTGTGCCGGCGCGACTGAAGACCTTGATCGCAGTACCGACCACCGCGGGCACTGGCAGCGAGGTCACGCCGTGGGCGACGATCTGGGACCGCAGCGCGCAGAAGAAGTACTCGCTGCACCTGAAAGAGACCTGGCCGGCCACTGCGCTGATCGACCCCGAGCTGATGCTGTCGCTGCCTGCTTCGGTGACCCTGCAAAGCGGCTTGGACGCGCTGTCGCACGCGCTCGAGTCGATCTGGAACGTCAACGCCAACCCGCTGTCCGACACTTTCGCGGTTGCCGCGGTGCACGAGATCTTCGATACGCTGCCCAAGCTGATGCAGCACCTCGGCGACGTTGAGTTGCGCGGCCGCATGGCGCTGGCGGCATTGAAGGCCGGCATGGCGTTCTCCAACACCCGCACCGCGCTGGCCCATTCGATCTCCTACGAGATGACCCTGCGCTATGGGCTGCCGCACGGCATCGCCTGCTCCTTCCCGCTGCCGATGGTGTTGCAGCGCGCGCTCGGCCGGCGCGCCGACCGCGATGCGGTGCTGGCACGTGCACTGGGCCCACTCGATGCGGCGCCGCAACGGCTGGCGGCATTCATCGAGGACCTGGGCGTCAAGACCCGCTTCGCCGATTACGGCGTCAGCGACGAGCAGGCGGAAACGATGGTCGCGCACGCGCTGGCCGGTGCGCGCGGCAAGAACTTCATCGGCCATGTGCAAAAGGAGGCGGCATGAGCGGCATCAAGGACAGTGCAAAATTCCGTGCCGAGGCGCTGCGCATCGGCGGCGAAAAGCTGCGCGCAGAGCGCACCCTCGACGTAATCAATCCCTACAACGGTGAACGTGTCGGCAGTGTCGCGATGGCCAGCCTCGAGCAGGTGCGGCGCGCGATGGACATCGCCCACGGTTACCACGCGACGCTGTCGCGCTACGAACGCTCTGCCATCCTGAACCGCGCCGCGGCCCTGCTGCGCGAGCGCACCGAGGCGGCTTCGGACCTCATCACCGCCGAGTCCGGGCTGAGCAAGAAGGACAGCGTCTACGAGATCGGCCGTGTCGCCGACGTGCTGAACTTCGGTGCCAACGAGGCGCTGCGCGACGACGGGCAGGTCTTCTCCTGCGACCTGACGCCGCACGGCAAGAAGCGCAAGGTCATCACGACGCGCGAGCCGCTGCTGGGCGTGATCACCGCGATCACCCCCTTCAATCACCCGATGAACCAGGTGGCGCACAAGGTGGTGCCGAGCGTGGCCACCAACAACCGGATGGTGTTGAAGCCGTCGGAGAAAGTGCCGCTGTCGGCCTACTACTTCGCCGACCTGCTGTATGAGGCCGGGCTGCCGCCGGAAATGCTGCAGGTCGTGACCGGCGACCCGCGCGAGATCGCCGACGAGCTGCTCACGCACCGCCATGTCGACCTGATCACCTTCACTGGCGGTGTGCCGATCGGCAAGTACATCGCCAGCAAGGCCGGCTATCGCCGCATCGTGCTCGAGCTGGGCGGCAACGACCCGTTGATCGTGATGGACGACGCCGACCTCGACAAGGCCAGCGACCTGGCCGTGCAGGGTTCGTACAAGAATTCGGGCCAGCGCTGCACAGCAGTAAAGCGCATGCTGGTGCATGAGAAGGTGGTCGGCGAGTTCACCGAACGCGTCGTCGAGAAGACCAAGGCCTGGCGCTATGGCGACCCGGCCGACAAGGCCAACGACATGGGCACGGTCATCGATGAGGCCGCCGCGCGGCACTTCGAGAAGGTCGTCGACGAGGCCATCGCGCAGGGCGCGCGACTGCGGGTCGGCAACCGGCGCGAGGGGGCGTCGTACGCGCCGACCGTGATCGACCGCGTACGCCCGGAGATGACGGTCGTGCGCGAGGAGACCTTTGGGCCGGTCTCGCCGATCATCGCCTTCAGGGACATCGACGAGGCGATCCGGATTTCCAATGGCACGGCCTTTGGTCTGTCGTCGGGGATCTGCACCAACCGCATGGACGACATCACGCGCTTCGCGAAGGAGCTCCAGGTCGGCACGGTCAACCTCTGGGAGGTGCCCGGCTACCGCATCGAGCTGACGCCCTTCGGCGGCATCAAGGACTCGGGCCTGGGCTACAAGGAAGGCGTGCAGGAGGCGATGAAGTCATTCTGCAATGGCAAGACCTTCACGATGCCCTGGTAGGGCGCAGCGCGACGTCCTGCGCGCGCCAGGCGTGCTCATGCCAGCCATTGCCGCAACTGGGCGAAGACTTCGGGGCGGTTGAGCAGGTCGAGGTGGTTCATGCGGTAACCGATCCACTGGCGCTGCTCGGCGAACGCGAGGCAATGCGCGGTGTCGTTGTGGCGGCCGAGGGCGCTGTCCAGTGGCACCAGGCCGTCGCCGATCAGACGGTCCTTCGCGTCGCCCGCCTTTTCGCCGAGGCTGGCGGCCAGCGCGTGGCACCGCACCCCGGCCGGCAAGGGCACGGGCTGGCGCGTGTCGGCGCCGTGCGCGAAGCGGTCGTGCTCGGCCCAGTCGGCATCGACCAGGTTGCCGTGTCGCAGGTCGGTGATGCCGGCGCTGCGCAGCCGACCCAGGCGCGCGAACGGCGCGGCGTAGGGCGTGGCGCCAAGCAGGATGTCGACCCAGTGGCCAGCGCGTTCGAGCGGTGCGCCATGGTGCGGCGTTCCCAGGCAGACCAGGTCCGTCACGTGCGCCGGCCAGCGCTGGCCGGCTGCTGCGCCCTGCTCCAGCGCGCTGCGGGCGAGCAGGCCACCCATGCTGTGACCGAGCAGGACGCAGCGCTCGATCGGCGCGGGCCAGGCCTCGAGCACGCGTTCAAGCGCCAGCGCCAACAATCGGCCATTGGTCGACACATGCAGGCCGCTGTTGTAGTGCAGATAGACCGGCGTGTAGCCGCACTCGCGCGCCAGCGCGGCGCCGTGATCGTGGCCCTCGCGCAGCCATTGCAGGTCGTTCATGCACAGCCCATGGATCAACACCAGCATGCGCGGGCCGGCTGTGGGCAGGCGCGCGGCGAGCGCCGCCGGTTCGAGTTCGAGCGTGCGGCCCTGCGTGCGAAGGCTCATCACTGTCGCCAGCGGATTGGCACTGGCCGCCAGGTGATCGCCGAGCACGCCGTTCAGCGCGGCGACGATCGCCTCACGTTCGGCGCTCGGCGTTGCGGTGTGCTCGCTCGGCGCCAGGGCCGGCGCCAGGAGCGCCAGCAAGCCATCGACGCTGCCGCCGACCACGCGCGTGACGCCGCGCACCGTCTTGTAGACCAGGCCGGTGATGCCGCGCGTGCGGCCGGCGGGCGTTTGAGCGCCGAAGCCCGGCAGGCGCGCGATGTGTTCGTGCATCGCCTCGACCAAATCGGTCAGGCCGGCGGTGGCGTCGGTCGCGAGGCGCGCGGCGCCGCGCAGGTCGCTGCTGTGCAGGCGCGGAGAGCGTGGCATGCGCGAAGTGTGACAGGCGCGCCGGACGCGAGACGGACGTGCGACGGACGTGCGACGGACGTGCGCTGGCGACATTGCGCTGAAATCTCAACCGGAACCTGCGCCATGAACACTCCTGACCTGCTCCTGTCGGCCAGCGCCGCCGGCGTCCCGCTTTTGCTGTGCTACGGGGCTTTCCGCGGGCCGCGACTGCTGGGCTGGCTGGGCTTGTTGCCGGAGTTAGCGCTGGCGGCTTGCATCACCGTGGCAGTGCCACCGCCCGCCCAGGAAGGTGAGTCGAATCCGGTCTCTTCTGAACCCCTGCCTGACGCAGGTGACGTGTCGCCGCGCCAGGTTCACTGACGGCCGTTGCTCATGCCAGCGCGAGCACCCGCTGCAGTGCGAAGGTGTCGCCAAGCGAACGCCCCTCCCGGCGCAGCGCTTCCAGCCGATCCGGTGCAAGCCGCCCTTGCAGATGAGCCAGGGTGTGCGTCGCGGCCGACTGCGCGTGCGAGTGGCGGGGTTCGCGCGGGGGTTCGAAACCGGTGTCGGCCCAGCCGAGCAGGCGTGCCGCTTCCTCGTGCGCGCCACAGTTGACCGCCCACCAGGCCAGGTGGTCGGCGCTCCAGGCCGGCGCGCCGGCCACGCGCAGCAGGGTCAGCACCTCGCGCAGCAGCGGCGCCATCTCCTGCGCGGCACCGGCTTCGATGCGAGCCATCATCAGCAGGGCGGGGCGGGTCCACTGCTGGCGCGTGAGGCCCAGCTCGCGCAGGCGCTGCACCACCGGCGCGGTCACCTCGACGGCGCGCTCGGGCCGGCCGAGCGCCATCTCGGCCAGGGCGACGTGGTGCAGGCAGCCCCAGACGCGCATCTCGTCGCCGTTCTCGGCCAGCAGCGCGGCGTCGTGGGCGAAGCGATCGCGGTAGGCGGTCCAGTCGCCGCTGCGCGCCAGCACGATGCTCTCCGCGCGCGCGCGCAAGCGCCGGTCGAGCTCGGTCCAGCCCGGTGCTTCCATCGTGCGCATGCGCTCCAGAACAGCCCGCACGTCGCGCTGCGGCTGCACGCGCCGGCCGTGCTGGACCACGATGCCGAGCATGCGGTACGCAGCGCGCGTGTCGCCCGCTTCGGCAAACAAGTCGGCAGCGCGTTCGGCGGCAGCGACGGCTTCGGCCACCGGCGTCGTCGGGTCGATGACGCGCAGGGCCACCGCCTGCCAGTAGCGCGCGCGGCGTGACACCGACTCGCATGCGTCGACCAGCTTGCGCGTCGCCTGCAGCCATGGCGCGGCTTCGGCGTCGAGGTTGGCGGCGGCCCAGAACGGCCCGGCCGCCGACACCAGGCCGAGCAACAGGCTGGCATCACCGCCCGGCCCGGCGGCCCATCGCAACGCGGCGCGCAGGTCGGGCACCTCGATCCACAACCGATCGATCCACGGCAGCAAGGGCGCGCCCAGCAGGTCGTCGTGCGCGGCGTTGAACAGCGCCAGCACGGCTTGCGCATGGCGGCGCTGGGTGGCAGCGGACTCACCGGAGTCGGCGAGGCGTTCGAGCGCAAAGGCGCGCGCCGTGACGAGCAGGCGGTAGCGGCGCTGGCCGGCGACGTCCTGCGTCTGCAGCAGCGACTTCGCGACCAATACGTCGAGCGTGTCGAGCACGGCCCACTCCGGATCGGCGTCGGCCTGGCGCACATCGACTGTGCCGATCGGCCCGACCACTTGCACCGCGCCGGCGAACGAGAAGCCGTCGGCAAACACCCCGAGGCGACGGAAAGCCGACTTCTGCGTGTCGTCGAGCAAGGCATGGCTCCACTGCAGCGCGCCGCGCAGGGTCTGTTGCCGCGCCGGGGCGTCAGCGGCACCCTTGGTGAGCAGGCGCAGGTGCTGGTCCAGTCGGGCCAGCACCCCGCCCACGCCCAGCAGCGGCACGCGTGCTGCAGCCAGTTCGAGCGCCAGCGGCATGCCTTCGAGCTGACGGCAGATCGCGGCCACCGCACCGGCGTTGTCGCGATCGAGCACGAAGCGGCCGTCGGCAGCGGCGACCCGGGCGCAGAACAGAACCACCGCGGGCAGCGCACGCAGAGCATCCAGATCGGCGCCTGACTCCAGCGCGGCAGGCTCGGGCCAGCGCAGACCGGCCAGGCGCAGCAGATGCTCTTCGCGCAGTCCCAGGGGCTCCTGGCTGGTGGCGAGCAGGGCCACCTGCGGCGCGCACTCGAGCACGGCCTGCGCGAACAGCGCCGCCTCGGCGCGCAGGTGTTCGCAGTTGTCGAGCACCAGCAGCAGGGCCAGCGGCTGCAGCGCACTTGCCACCGACGCGGCGCTGGTCAGGCTGCCCGTGCTCGGCAGCTGCAGCGCGTGGGCCACCGCGGCCGGCAGCAGCGCCGGATCGGCCAGGGAAGCCAACTCGACCGCGCAGCGGCCGTCGGTGAATCTTGCGCCGGCCTGTTCCGCCGCGGCCAAGGCCAGGCGCGTCTTGCCCATGCCGCCGCTGCCCACGATCGTCAGCAGGCAACCTGGCGCCAGGTGGTCGAGCACGCTGCTCAACTCCTCATCGCGTCCAATCAAGCCGGTGCCGGGGCGCGATGGGCGGCTCATCGAAGCCGCGGCGTCGGATTTCGCAACGACCGCCAGGCCGAAGCGGTAGCCACGCCGGGGCACTGTCACGATGGCCGCGTTGCCGAGCAGCTTGCGCAGCGCCATCACCTGGACCTTCAGGTTGTCATCGACCACCACGCGGCCGGGCCAGGCGCACTCGAACAATTCGTCTCGCGTGAGCACTTCCCCAGGGCGCCGCGCCAGGGCCAGCAGCAGATCGAAGGCGCGCGCACCGAGGCGCAGCGCATGGCCGTCGGCCAGCAGCTCGCGGCTGCCTGGCCGCAAGACGAAACGGTCGAAGTGGAGATCCAGGGGGTCCATCGGGGCGGTGCACGGTTACGCCAGCACAGAGTGCGTTTTACCGTCTTTTTACCGGACCTCACCGACAGGCGAGGGCGTGCGGCCGATCATGCAGGCATTCCTGGAGACGCCCATGTCGATTGCGGCCCAAGCCCGTGAGATTCCCCGCCCCATGCCCCACGTGACGCTGCACCTGCACGGCTACCCGATGCTCTGCATCGATGGTCAACCGGTGTCGTTGAAGCTCAAGCATGGCCTGGCCCTGTTGGCCTACCTGAGTCAGCAACGCGGCCCCGTCGGCCGCGAGCATCTGGCCGTTCTGTTGTGGCCCAATGGAGGCCGCGACGTGGCACGGGCGCGCCTGCGCCGACTGGTGCACGAACTGCACCGCGCGGTCGGATTCGCCCTGCTCGAGGGTGACGTCGACAGGCTGTGGCTCACGCCCGGCCTGGCCACCGACCTGCTGATCACGAACGCGGCAATCGCCTGCGCGTCCGATCGCAGCCGACGGCTCGACGCCGGGTCTTTGGCACCTTTGCTCCAGCCGCTGGTCGCGCAATGGCTCGCCGGCTTCAGCCTGGCTTCGGAGAGCTTCAGCGACTGGCTCGACAGCCAGCGCCGCGAGCGGCAGGCCGCCGTCATCGAGGCCCTGACGCTGGCCGCTCGGCGCGTGGCCGCGCAAGGCGACGCGGCGCTGAGCGAAGCCATCGCCGTGGCTCTGCTGCGCCTGGATGCCTGCGCCGAGCCGGGCCATGTGGCCCGCATCGAGGCGCGCGCACTGCGCGGCGATGCGGCCGGGATCGAGACAGCCTACTTCGAATGCGCGCAGGTGCTGCGCGGAGAGCTCGGCGTGCGTCCGTCACTGGCCGTCGAGAACGCCTACGTGCGTGCGCTGGCCGCCACACGTGCCGCCAGCCCGAGCGTGGCCCATGCACGCGCTTGCCCTGCATGCGCGTACCGACCGTGGTGATGCCGCGCCGCGGCAACGACACAACCGACGCGCAGCGGACGACACTTGCGCAAGATCCACCTTCAACACCCTCACGGAGATTCACACGATGACGATCAAGGATTCCCACGGCCACGCAGTCAGCGGGGCCAATGCGCGCAGCCTCGACGCATTCGAGCTGGCCTGCCACGAACTGCGCTGCTTTGCCGGTGACCCACTGGCCAGCGTGACGCGCGCGCTCGCCGAGAGCCCCGAAATGACGATGGGCCATGTGCTGATGGCTTACCTGTGTCTCTTCGGTACCGAGCCGGCTGGCCTGCCGGCTGCTCGCGCGGCGCTGGCCGCGGCGCAAGCCCTGCCTGCTGACGAACGCGAGGCGATGCACATCGCGGCCATCGAGCACCTGGTCGAGGGCCGCTGGCACGCCGCGGGCCTGCTGCTGGAAGACCTGAGCGTGCGCTACCCGCGCGATGCGCTGGCGCTGCAGGGCGGGCACCAGGTCGACTTCTTCACCGGCGACTCGCGCATGCTGCGCGACCGCATCACGCGTGTTGCCACGCATTGGCACGAGGGTCTGCCGGGCTACCACGCGCTGCTGGGCATGCAGGCCTTCGGCTTCGAAGAGAACGGCGACTACGCCCGCGCCGAAGCGCTCGGCCGCCGAGCGGTCGAACTCGAGCCGCGCGATTCCTGGGCCTGGCATGCCGTGACGCATGTGATGGAAATGCAGAACCGCCGCCAAGACGGCGTGCGCTGGCTGCGCAGTGACACCGCCGCCTGGAGCGAGAACAACTTCCTGGCAGTGCACAACTGGTGGCACCTGGGGCTGTTCCATCTCGGCCTGGACCAGATCGACGAGGTCATGGCTCTGGTCGATCAGCGCATCCTGCCGACGCCGGCACCGGTGGTGCTGGAGATGATCGACGCCTCGGCGATGTTGTGGCGCTTGCACCTGCGCGGCATCGACGTCGGCGACCGCTGGCAGGCCCTTGCGGCGCGCTGGGCGCCGCTGGCCGAAGCCGGCAACTATGCCTTTAACGACCTGCACGCGATGATGGCCTTCGTCGGCGCCGGCGACGAAGCGTCGGCGGCGCGCCTGCTCGACGCGCAACAGCAGGCCCTGCAGGCCCAGGGCGACAACGTGCACTTCCTGCGCGACGTGGGCTTCGACGCCACGCGCGCCGTGCACGCCTTCGGCCAGGGTCGATATGCCGAGGCGGCGCGCCTGTTGCGCCCGGTGCGCAGCCGTGCGCACCGCTTCGGCGGCAGCCATGCGCAGCGCGACGTGCTCGATCTGACCCTGATCGAGGCCGCACGGCGGGCCGGCGACCGGCCGCTGGCCGAAGCGCTGATCAGCGAGCGCGCAGCGCTGCGCGCCTGAGCAGCGGCGCCAGGGCGGCCTGACAGGCCGCAAGGAGATCGCACGGACGGCATGATGCGTGGCATGAAGACCCCGCTGTCCGTCCTCGATCTCGCGCCCATCGTCGAGGGCAGCGATGCCGCGACCGCACTCGCCCACTCGCTCGACCTGGCGCGACACGCCGAGGCCTGGGGCTACCGCCGCTACTGGGTCGCCGAGCACCACAACATGGACGGCGTGGCGAGCTCGGCCACGGCCGTGCTGGTGGGCCACATCGCTGGCGGAACGAAGTCGATCCGCGTCGGTTCGGGCGGCGTGATGTTGCCGAATCACGCACCCTTGGTCATCGCTGAGCAGTTCGGCACCCTGGCCACGCTGTACCCCGGCCGCATCGACCTCGGCCTCGGCCGCGCACCGGGCACTGACCGCATGACGATGCGTGCGCTGCGCCGCCACCTGGCGAGCAGCGACGAGGAGGAGGCCTTTCCGCGCGACGTGCTGGAGTTGCAGGCCTACCTGGGTGAGGGTGGTCCCGACCAGCCCGTGCGGGCGATTCCCGGCATCGGCACGCGCGTGCCGATCTGGCTGCTCGGCTCGAGCCTGTACAGCGCCCAGCTGGCGGCCTACCTGGGCCTGCCCTTCGCGTTCGCGTCGCACTTTGCGCCCGACCTGTTGCTGCAGGCGCTGGAGGTCTACCGCGCCGGTTACCGGCCCTCGGCCGAGTGGCCGAAGCCGCATGCGATGGTCGGCGTCAACGTGGTGGCTGCCGACACCGACGAGGAAGCGGCGTGGTGTTTCACATCGATCCAGCAACGCTTTCTCGGCATGCAGCGCGGACACCGCGGGCCGCTGCCCCGACCCATCGATCCGGCCCTGCTGGAGAGGATGTGGACGGCGCAGGAGAAGGCGGGTGTGCAGCGCATGCTGGCCGCGGCAGCGGTCGGCTCGGCGGCCAGCGTGCGGCAGCAGCTCGACGCGATTGTCGACCGCACGGCCGCCGACGAGCTGATCGTGGCGGGTGCGATCCATGACCACCAGGCGAGGTTGCGGTCTTACGAGCTGCTGGCGCGCCTGTAGTCAGTCCAGAGCCACGACACGGTCGCCCGCAGCCGGCCGGCAGCCATCGGCGATCGGCTCCCAGCCACGGCGCACCACCACCTGGCGCTCGTCATGGCACAGCTCGATGCGTTCGGCGCCCGGGACCTGCTCGCGCACGAAGGCCTCGATCGATGCCGGCATGCTGGTGCGAAAGCGCAATGCGAACAGATCTTCCTGCGGATGGTCGTCACTGTGCAGCCAGGGGACGAAAGCGGCAGCGAACATCAACGCGTGCGAGGCGACCTCGATCGGCGCAGGCGCGTAGCGGCGCTCGACGAGCCAGGCCTGGGCACGCCCGCGCAGCGATTCACCGTCAGCCAGCTCTCCCCAGGCGGTGGCGAGCAGTTCGATCACCCATTGGTTGCAGTTCTGGTAGCGCAGGCTGGAGGGGTGGGCGTTGGCGCTGTAGGCCGCCGCCAGCAAGCGCAGCGCGCGTGCCTTGTCGAGGGCGGCTCGTTCGAGGGCGGCGGCCGCGTCGCGCGGCAGCAGCACGATCGACACGTAGCCGATGGCCGGGTCGTCAGTGCCGAACAGGAAGCCGGCCAGGCCCTGGTCGTACAGGCGCGGTCGGCCTTCGTCGCAGGCGTAATAAAGCTGGCGCACCGACCACGGCGTGTTCTCGCTGGCCTTGAGGCTGAGGCCGGCATGCGAGTAGCGCACGCCGAAGCGCTGCAGGTCCAGTCCCGAGCGCGCGATCAGGGCGATGGCCTGGCCCGAAGCTTCGAGTTCGCCGCGCGCGATGGCCGCGAAGCGCAGCAGGCGGTCCTGCTGCGGGGCCGTCAGCGCCGAAGTGCGGTCGCAGAAGCGCAGTGAGTCCGACGACGCGTGGCTGCCGGCCGCGCAGACCATCAACCCCGTCAGCAGGCCGAGCGCCCGCTGCCTTGAGCCCCGATTCAAAGCGTGACGGCGCGCGGGTCCAGGTCGCCGCGCCAGTCGTCGGCAAGCAGCAGGAAGAAGGCCTCGCGCGGGTTTGCGCCTTGAGCGGCGCGCGCGAACTCGACGCCATAGGGGCGCTGCCGAGCGTTGACGACGTCGCCGACCGCAAGGGCGCGCTCGGCCAGCGCCTGCTTCGGCAGGGTCAGCCAGATCGGACCGCCTTCGCTACGCGGCGCAGCTGCCTGCAGGGCCAGGCGGAGCATGCCGGGGCGCTCGACCAGCTCGGCGACTTCGATGACGCGGTAGTCGCCTTCGGCCACCGCCTTGCCGGGCGACGATGCGTTGCTCGAACCGGTGATGGAGTCGGAGAGGCTGCCGACCGAGGCCGAGCCGGCGCTCGACGCTGACGAGGTCAGGCTGTCGGCCCGGCAAGGTGACGATAGGGCCAAGGCGAACAGGCTGATGCCGATCAGGCGCGTGGGTGTCAGGGTCATCGGGGTTCCTCAGTGCGTGGGCTCGTGACAGCGACAGGATAGCGCGCGGCGCCGCGCCTACACCGCCAGCAAGGCCTTCAGGCTGCCGATCTGCCAGACCATCACCACGCCCAGCGTGCACGTCGACACGCCGATCAGGGCGCTCATCGCGTGTTGCAGGCGGCCCAGATAAGTTGCCGACAGTTTCATCGGAATGGCGATCGCCGCCGACAGGGCGGCCATGCCGAGGATCGAGCCGACGCCGAACAGCGCGATGTAGCCCAGGCCGAGCGCCACCGAGGGCACCGCCTGCAGGCTCAGCACGACCAAGGCGGCCGATCCGGCCAGGCCATGCATCATGCCGATGGCCAGGGCACGCAGCGGCCACTCTCGCGGCGCGTGCTCGTGGTGGTGCGCCGAGCCGGCATGGGCGCCTTCGCCGCGGTGGCTGTGGGCGTGCACGTGCGGCGGCTGCGGGGCGTGGGTGTGAACGTGGAAGTGGACCCTGTCGCGCCACAGCCGGCGCAGCACATCGGCGCCGAGCACGATCAGCATCAGACCGACTGCGGTCTCCAGCCCCTTTTCCAGGCCGGGTGAGATGACCTGGCCCAGCGCGAGCACCGCGCCGGCGAAGAGCATCAGCGTGAGGGTGTGGCCGATGCCCCAGGCGATGCCTTGTCGCAGCGTGCGCGCGAGCGAGTTCTGCTGCCGCGAGGCCAAGGTGGCCACGGCGGCCAGGTGGTCAGCCTCGGTGGCGTGCTGCATGCCCAGCAACAGGCCGACGACGAGGATCGACAGTGCGGTCACGGAAGGGCTTCCGCGGACGTGATGGCATGCGTGCGCAGCCAGTCGTACCAGGCCGGCATGCCTTCGCCGGTCTCGGCCGAGACGTGCAGCACCTCGATGTCCGGATTGACCGTGCGCGCGTAGGCGATGCAGCGCTCGACATCGAAGCGCAGGTGCGGCAGCAGATCGATCTTGTTCAGCAGCATCAGGCCGGCGGCGCGGAACATGTGGGGGTACTTGATTGGCTTGTCTTCGCCCTCGGTGACCGACAGGATCACCACCTTGGTGCGCTCGCCGAGGTCGAACAGTGCCGGGCACACCAGGTTACCGACGTTCTCGATCATCAGGATCGAGCCGCGCGGCGGATTGAGCTGATGCAAGCCGCGCGCCAGCATGTCGGCCTCGAGATGGCACCCGGCACCGGTGTTGATCTGGATCACTTTGGCGCCGGTAGCGCGGATGCGCTCGGCATCGTTGATCGTCGCCTGGTCGCCTTCGATGACGCTGATCTGCTGCTCGCCCTTCAGGTCGCGCAGCGTGCGTTCGAGCAGCGAGGTCTTGCCCGAGCCCGGCGAGCTGACCAGGTTCAGCGCCAGGATGTCGCGTCCGGCGAGCCAGCCGCGGTTGCGCTCGGCGATGAGCTGGTTCTTGGCCAGGATCGCCTGTTCGAGCTCGATCGTCGCGCCAGGGGCGTGCGTGTGCGCGTGCAGCCCGGCACCATGACCGTGGTCGTGCGGATGCTCGTGATCGTGGCCATGCCCATGATCGTGATCATGGGTGTGGGTGTGCCCGTCGGCATGGGTGTGTGTGGTCGCACCGGTCTGCATGTCGGTCATCACCGTGGTCTTCGAGTCGGAACAGCCGCAGGTCGTGCACATCACGCCACCTCCATGGTCTTGATCTTCAGTTCCTCGCCGCTGACGAGGTGCAGGTCCGCACTGCCGCAGTTGCAGCGGCCGTAGAGCGCCGACAGCGGCACGTCGGCCCCGCAGTCGCGGCACAGGGCGCTTCCGGGTACTTCGATGATCTCCAGCGTGGCGCCGTCGAGCAGGGTGCCCTTACTGCAGACGTCGAAGCAAAAGCGCAGCGCGTCGGGCATGACCGCCGAGAGCTTGCCGACCTCGAGCGTGACACGGCGCACCGCGGCCCCTTTGGCCTGCTCGCTGCAGATGGCGACGACGCTGCGGGTGATGCCGAGTTCGTGCATGGTCAGGCCGAGCGCCGGGCCGTCCCAAGGGAGGCCTGCTCCCCCTCGGGGGGGCGCGAAAGCGGTGAGCTTGGGGGCACCATATCGCTGCTAACAGATGCGCGGCAGCTGTTCGCCGACCAGCATGTCGACGATGCGCTCACCGCCGAAGCCGGTCTTCAGCACGACCAGGCCGTGCGATTCGTCGGTCACCTCGCCGATCACGGCGGCATGGCGGCCCGCCGGGTGCGCGCGCATGGCCGCAAGCACGTGCGGCGCCGAGTCGGGCGGCACGATCGCGACCAGCTTGCCCTCGTTGGCCAGGTACAGCGGGTCGAGGCCGAGGATCTCGCAGGCGCCCTTGACCTCGTCGCGCAAGGGCAGCGCGCTCTCGTCGATGCGGATGGCCACCTGCGAGCTGGCGGCGAACTCGTTCAGGACGGTGGCCACGCCACCGCGTGTCGCGTCGCGCAGGCAGTGGATGTCCGGGCAGGCGGCGAGCATCACCGCCACCAGACCGTTGAGCGCCTGGCAATCGCTCTGGACATCGGACTGCAGGGCCAGTTGCTGGCGCGCAATCAGGATCGCGGTGCCGTGGTCGCCGAGCGTGCCGTTGACGATCACGGCATCGCCTGGCCGCGCATGGGTGGCCGAGATCGACACGCCGGCCGGCACGACGCCGATGCCCGCCGTGTTGATGAACAGCTTGTCGGCCGCACCACGCTCGACGACCTTGGTGTCGCCCGTGACGATGGCCACGCCGGCCTCGGAAGCCACGCGTTTCATGCTGGCGACAACGCGGCGCAGGGTCTCGACCGGCAGGCCCTCCTCGATCACCATGCCGCAGGACAGGTACAGCGGCCGCGCGCCGCTGACCGCCAGGTCGTTGACCGTGCCGGCGACCGCCAACGTACCGATGTCGCCGCCGGGAAAAAACAGCGGGTCCACGACATAGCTGTCGGTCGTGAACGCCAGCCGGTCGCCAAGCGCGGTCAGGCCCGCCAGTGGCACGAGGGCTTGGTCTTCGAGCGGCGCGAGCAGTGGGTTGTCGAAGGCGCCGAGGAAGACGTCCTCGATCAGATTGCGCATCGCCTTGCCGCCGCTGCCGTGGGCCAGCGTGACGTGGGCGTCGCGCAGGGTGCCGCGACGGCGCGCCGCGAGGGCGATCACGTTCGCTCGATCGTTCATGCCGCGACCTTTTGCGACGTCAACCGAGAGGTGTCGATGCGCCCGTACTGGTAGTGCGCCGCGCAGGCGCCTTCGCTCGACACCATCAGCGAGCCGAGCGGCGTTTCCGGCGTGCAGGCGCTGCCGAAGACCTTGCACTGCTGCGGTTTGATCACGCCCTTCAGCACCTCGCCGCACTGGCAGGACTTGGGGTCGGCAATCTTCAGGTTCGGCATCGAAAAGCGGCGCTCGGCATCGAAGGCGGCGAATCCCTCGCGCACGCGAACGCCGGAATGGTCGATCGAGCCGAGCCCTCGCCACTCGAAGAACTCGCGCAGTTCGAACACCTGCTGGATCGCATCGAGCGCCGCCGAGTTGCCGGCCTCGGGGACGATACGTCCGTACTGGTTCTCGACCTCGGCGCGACCCTCGGCAATCTGCTTCAGCACCATCCACATCGCCTGCAGCACGTCGAGCGGCTCGAAGCCGGCGATGGTGATCGGCTTGCCGTAATGCTGGGCGATGAAGTCGAAGGGCCGCGTGCCGATCACCATGCTCACGTGTCCCGGGCCGAGGAAGCCGTCGAGGTGCATGTCGGGCGAATCGAGGATCGCCTTGATCGTTGGGATGATCGTGATGTGGTTGCAGAAGAGCGAGAAGTTGCGGATGCCATCGGCCTGGGCCTGCAGCACGGTCATCGCCGTACTCGGCATCGTGGTCTCGAAGCCCAGGCCGAAGAAGATCACCTCGCGGGCGGGGTGTTCGCGCGCCAGCTTCAACGCATCGAGGGGCGAATAGACCATGCGCACATCGGCGCCCTCGGCCTTGGCCTGCAGCAGGCTCTTCTTCGATCCGGGCACGCGCATCGCATCGCCGAAGGTCGCGAAAATCACTTCCGGGCGTTCGGCCAGCGCGACGCAGTCGTCGACCCGACCCATCGGCAGCACGCAGACCGGACAGCCGGGGCCGTGCACGAACTCGACGCTGTCGGGCAGCAGTTGCTGGATGCCGTAGCGAAAGATCGAGTGTGTGTGGCCGCCGCAGACTTCCATGATCTGCAGCGGACGCTGCTTGGCGCGCTCGATGCCCGCGAGCAGGCCGTTGATCTCGTGCGCGAGCCCCTTGGCTTTGGCCGGGTCGCGGAACTCGTCGACGTATTTCATCGCGGCAGCCCTCCGCGCTCGTCGGCGAGCAAGGTGTGCACCAGGTCCCAGACGATGTGATAGATCGCGACGTGCGTTTCCTGGATCCGGTGCACGCTGTCGCTCTCGACCACCAGGCAGTGGTCGAGGGCCGCGCTCGCGGCCATCGCGCCGCCATCGTGGCCCGACAGGCCGAAGGTCGCGACGCCCATCTTCTTGGCGGTGTCGAAGGCCTTCAGCAGGTTGGCCGAGTTGCCACTGGTTGAGATGCCGATCAGCCCGTCGCCGCGCCGCGCCAGCGCGATCAGCGGGCGCACGAAGATGTGGTCGATGCCGACATCGTTGCCTACCGCGGTCAGCATGGCGGTGTCGGCGACTAGGTTCACCGCCGCCAACGCAGGCCGGCCAGCGGTGATCGGGTGCTCGAACTCGACCGCGACATGCGCCGCGTCGCAGCTCGATCCGCCATTGCCCATCGTGAACAGACGGCCGTCGCGCTGGTAGATTGCGGCGATCGCATGCGCCATCGCCACGATCCGCTCGCCGTTGCGGGCGAAGAAGTCGCGCTTCACCGCCACGCTGTCCTCAGCCTTCAGGCGCACCGCATCGAGCAGGGCCAGGTCGAGCTTGCCCGCATCCTGCTTGCCACCATGCAGGAAGGGGTACAGCGATTGCAGGGCTTCGTGTGCCATCAGACGGCTCTCATGCCGAGGCGCGCATGGCCTCGATCTCGGCCTGGGCCTCGCCCAGCTCGGTCAGCAGGGCCAGCGTGCGCGCCGCCTCGTCGGCGTCGATGCGGCTCATCGCGAAGCCGACGTGCACCAACACCCAGTCGCCCAGGCAGGCCAGCGGCGGATGGGCGTCGTCGACGATGCAGGCGATGTTGATGACACGCCGCACGCCGCCGACCTCGACCATCGCCAGCTTGCGCAGCGGGTCGTGCACGTCGACGATCAGACCGGGGATGCCGAGGCACATGGTGCGCTCTCCTGGTGGGTCATCAGCCGCGCCGCGGCCACGGCGGCCTGGCCGAGCGACAGGCCGCCATCGTTGGCCGGTACCTGGCGGTGGGACAGCACGCGCAGCTCCAGTGCTGCCATGCGCATCAACACCTGTTCGAGCAGCACCTTGTTCTGGAACACGCCACCGCTCAGCACAACCGCCGAGAAGGCCTCGCCATCGTCGGCACGCCGGCGCGCCAGCTTGTCAATCATGCGCACGATCGTGATGGCGAGACCTTTGTGGAAGCGCGCCGCGATCACCGGCGCCGGCGTTTTCAGGATGAGGTCGCCGAGCAAGGCCTCCCACATTGCCAGTGGCTCGATGTACGGCAGGCCACTCGGCTTGAGGCGGGGGATGGCGAACGGGTAGGCCAGTTCATCGGGCTCGTCGTCGAGCGTGCGGCGATCGACCTGGGCCTCGAACTCGATCGCCGCCTGCCCCTCGTACAGGTTTTGCTCGCGGCACAGGCCGGCGGCCGCGGCGACGGCATCGAACAGGCGGCCGCAGGAACTGGCCCGCGGGCTGTTGACGCCGCCGGCGATCATGCCGTCGAGCAGCTCGCGCGGTTTGCCGGCAAGGAAGGCGTGCAATTCGAGCTCTGCGTAGTTCATCGCGAAGCGCGCCCAGCCCATCTCGGCCATCAGGTGGGCGTAGGTGCAGCGCCAGGGCTCGTGCATCGACTGCTCGCCGCCAGGCATTGCCACCGGCTTGAACGTGCCTAGGCGGGTGGCTGCGGCGTAGCCGGCGGCCAGGAACTCGCCGCCCCAGAGTTCGCCGCCTTCGCCGTAGCCAAGGCCGTCGAGCACGACGCCGAGCACGGGCGGGGCCGACAGCGGCACGCCGTTCTCGGCCATGCAGGCCGCGACATGCGCATGGTGGTGCTGTACGCCGATCAGCGGCAGGGACTGGCACGCCGCCAGGTCGTGACCGAGCTTGGACGACAGGTATTCGGGGTGCACGTCGATCGCGATCCCCTGCGGCGTGTGGGCGAACAAGTGCTGGTAGGCGGCCAGCGAGGCGCGGCAATCGGCAAAGGTCGGCGCATTCTCCAGGTCGCCCATGTGGTGCGAGAGCGTGGCCCGGCCGTGGGCCAGAAGGCAGAAGCTGTTCTTCAGCTCGCCCCCCAGGGCCAGCAGCGGCGGGGCATGCTCGAAGCCGGCGGGCAGGGCGATCGACGACGGCGCCAGGCCGCGCGCGCGGCGCAGTACGCGCGGTACGCCGTCGACGACACGCTGCAGCGAGTCATCGACGCGGCGCGCAATGTCGCGGTCGTGCATCAGGAACCAGCCGGCGATGGCGCCCAGGCGTGTGCGCGCTTCGTCGTTGGCGATGCACTGCGGCTCGTCGGCCAGGTTGCCGCTGGTCAGCACGATCGGGCGCTCCATGCGCTTGAGGATCAGGTGGTGTAAGGCGGTACCGGGCAGCATCATGCCCAGGGTCTGCAAGCCGGGCGCCACGCTGGCGGCGATGCCCGATCCGGCGCGCGCGTCGAGGATCACGATCGGCGCTGCGCTGCCGTTCAGCAGCACCTCCTCGGCGGCCGCCACATCGGCATGCCGACGCACGATCGCCATGTCGCGCGCCATCAGCGCGAAGGGCTTGCGCTCGCGCCGCTTGCGCGCCCGCAGCTGGGCCACCGCGCCTTCGTTGCAGGCGTCGCAGGCGAGCTGGAAGCCACCCAGGCCCTTGATGGCGACGATCTCGCCACGCTGCAGCAGCGAGCACACGGCGTCGACCGCGTCCAGGGTGGTCATGGCATCGATGGCGATCGGCCGGCCGTCGCTGCGTTCGAGCCAGGCCTTCGGGCCGCAGGCATGGCAGGCGATCGGCTGGGCATGGAAGCGGCGGTCGGCCGGGTCACGGTACTCGGCGGTGCAGGCGGCGCACATCGCAAAGCTGCGCATCGTCGTCGTGCCGCGGTCATAAGGAATCGCTTCAGTGATCGACAGGCGCGGGCCGCAATGGGTGCAATTGGTGAAGGGGTAGCGGAAGCGACGCGCGAACGGGTCCAGCGCTTCGCGCACGCATTCGGGGCAGGTCGCAGCGTCGGGCGCCACGCCGGTCTGCACCGACAGGCCGCCGCGGCTGGCGACGATCTCGAACGCTGCGTCCGGCGGCAGCAGCGCCGCGCCTGCGCGCTCGACCTGCTCGATGCGGGCCAGTGGCGGCGCCTCCGTGCCGAGTGCGCGCACGAAGGCCTCGACACCATCGGCGGCGCCGCAGACATGGATGCTGACGCCGCACCCATCGTTGGCGACCCAGCCGCGCAGGCCGTGCCGGTGCGCCAGGCGCCAGACCGTCGGGCGGAAGCCGACACCTTGCACCAGGCCGTGCACGCGGATCAGCTCCGCGCGCTCGAAGCTCGCGGCGACACGCGGTTCGGCGACAACGATCACGATGCCAGTCCGGCGGCCAGGCGCCACAACAGCACCCGGTTGTTGCCCGAGTCGGCGATCACCGCTGTGTCGCCGCACACCGCCACCCCGTAGGGCCAGCAGACGCTGTCGCGCGCCGGCAGTTGCCAGCGGTTGTCGCCCTTGGCGCGGAAGTCGGGCTGGGCGGCGAGCGTGCGCGCCGGAGCGCCGGTGCGACAGTCATCAACATGCCAGCCGAGCAGGCGCGAGTTGGCGGTGTCGGCCACCAGCAGCCAGTCTCCGACCGCGGCCATGCCGTAGGGCATGTTCAGGCTCGCCGCATTGGGCCAGTAGAGCGACTGGTTGTTGTCGACCTTGGCGAAGCCGGACTGGCCGAGCACCCAGTCGCAGGGCGCGCCGTTGTCGGCCGGGATACCGTCCCAGACCATCACCCGGTTGTTGCCGGCATCGGCGACGCAAAGTCGCCCGCGCCAGATCGCCACCGCGTGCGGCCAGCGCAGGCTGGCCGGGCCCGGATCGCCGCCGCCGTTCTCGTCGCGGCAAGCGAAGTCGCGTTGGCCGAGCACGAGGTCCGCGGGCTGGCCGTTGCAGCTCGGCAGCCCCTGCCACATCAGGACCCGGCGGTTGCCGCTGTCGGCGACCCAAAGCCTCGCGCCGTCCCAGTGGACGCCGTAGGGCCAGAACAGCGTCGCGGCAGTGGGCGCGGCTGCGCCGCGGTTGGACCCGGCGGAGGCGAAGTCGCTTTGGCCGAGCACGATGTCGGCGGGCACCTGGGCGTCCCGCGGTGCTCGCCACCAGATCAGCACGCGGTGATTCCAGGCATCAGCCACCGCCAGGCCGGCGTCGCCGCAGGCGGCGATGCCGGTCGGCACATTGAGCGTCGAGGCCGATACCTCGCCTTTGGCGTTACGTCCCTCGCGGTCGAAGGTGGGTTGGCCCATCACCCAGTCGGCCGCTTGCAGGTCGTGCGTGGGTCGGGCGGCCCAGCCCAGCAGGCGGTGATGGCCGGTATCGCAGACCCACAGCGGCCCTTCATCGCCGAGCAGGCAGGCGCCGCGCGGCCCGAACAGCGCCGACGCACTCGGCTGCACCGGCGCCGAGAGCCCATGCTCCCCCGCGGTAGCGCCCAGGCAGGCCAGCGGGCCAGCCCGGTTGAGCAGCGGCAGCGCGGCCGGCGCATCCGAAGCTTCTTGCAGCCTGAGCGTGGAGCCGAGGCTGACGCGGATCGCGGTGGCGCTGCTCATGGCCTTCAGCGCTCCAGGCGCACCTGCACGCGCTCGCCGAGCACGCGCACTGCGTGCACCTTGAGCTGAACCTCGGGCGCGGTCAGGCACTCGCCGGTTTCGAGCAGGTACTTGAAGCCGTGGTACGAACAGGTGATCACGCCCGCGTCGACCTCACCCATCTCCAGCGGCATGCCCAGGTGGGCACAGCTGTTGTCGAAGCAGCTGATGCGGCTGCCCAGCCGGGACAGCAGCACCGAGCGCTGCTCGACCAAGCGAGCCGTGACGCCGCCCTCCGCGATGTCCTCGACCCCGCCGACATCGACCCAGCCGTTGGCGGCGTGCAAGGCGAACGGGCTGATGAAATGCACCACCTGGTCGCCGCCCGGCTTGGGGGCGGAGGCCGCCTCCGGCGCGCCGCGGCTGACCTGGACGATGTGGACGATCTCCGGGCAATGGCTGCGGATTGCCTTCTCGACGCCCTCGGTCAAGGTCTGGCTCGACGCCGGGCAGCCGTGGCAGGAGCCGAGCAGGCGCACTTCGACCGTGTCTGGTGGCTTGATGGCGACCAACTCGACATTGCCGGAGTGCTCGGCCATGAACGGGCGGACCTCGTCGAGCGCTCGTTCGACACGGTCGCGCAACGGCTCCTTTACCAGGCCGTGGAAGCGCAGCACCGCATACACCAGTGGGTCGCCCAGGGCCTCGCGCAGGCGCGCGCCTGCGGCGGGGTCATCCTTCAATGCGCGGATCAGGCGGCGCAGGGCTTCCTTGTTCAGGTCCTCGATCGCCGACTTGAGCGCCTGCACCGTCAGCGCCGGCCCGGGTTCCCAGCCGGCGACGATGCCTTCGAGCTGGGCGATGGCCTGCACGCGCCGCTCCAGTTCGGCGGCGTCGTCGTCGGCCAGCGTCAGCGGGTGGGGTAGAGCGGCGTTCATCTCAGTTGTACTTGAGGTGGCGGAACAGGTAGGGCTGGAGGGCGCCGCCGCTCAGCGATGCCAGCAGCACGGCCAGCCACAGCGGCGCACCCAGCTTGGCCAGCAGCACCAGGACAAGTGCGGTGGCGACGACGCCGATGGCCCATTGGCGCAGCACCATGCGCGGTTCGCGGAAAAGCTTGCCCTTCAGGAACAGGCGCAGCGAATTGGTGAACATGTCCCACATCGCAAGGCCTCAGGTCGACGCCAGCACGAGCAGGGCGACGGCGACCGCGGGCACCGCGGCGGTCGGCCCGAACATCGCGCCCATCATCGCGGCGAGCTCATTGCCGAGATCCTTGCCAGCCAGCCTGACGCCGGCGATGGCGCCGCCGACGACGGCCAGCACGAAGGCGATGGCCAGCCACAGCAGGCCGGAGGCCCATCCGATGTGGCCGCCGCCGAGTTGAGCAAACAGTCCCTGCATTTGGCGAGCTCCCGGCTCAGGTTGGGGTGTGGAGGGTTCCATCGTCGCGGCCGTTCGGGCGCGGCAGCGCGGCAGCGCGCTCGCGCGAGATCTCGACCAAGGTCTCTTCGACCATCGCAGCGCTGCCGGTCTGGCGTGCCTGCAGGAAGAGCGCCAGCGCCTTCTCATACAGGGCGGCCGCACGGTCGAGGTTCCGGTCGGTTGCCGCGACCAGCGGGTCGTCGGGCAGGTTGCGCAGCACATTGGCCTTGTTGCACAAGGTGTTGGCGTATTCGAGCGGCGTGTCGCGCTCGTTGCGTACCTTCAAGGCCTCGTCGTAAGCGTCGAGCGCGCGCAGGTTGTTCTCAAGCGGGTGCCCCGACGCGGCGTACTGCAGTGCATTACCCAGGTTGTTCTGGATCATCGCGTATTCGGTCGGGTGGTCGACCAGGTTGATGACCTTCAGCACCTCTTCGAAGGACTGCACCGCCAGCGCCTCCCGCATGCGCGCGCGCTCGTCGGTGAGCGGGATCGACAGATAGGCGATGGCCAGGTTGTTGTGCAGGATCGCGAACTCCTGCGCATGCGACTCACGAGTGAACACGCGCAGCGCGCGGTGGTAGCACTGCACCGCATCGGTGATGCGTGCGACGCCGTGGCCAGTCAGCGACTGCAGCACCAGGCCCAGATTCATCTGCAATTCCGCGGCTTCCTCCGGCTTGCCCTTGGCTTCGAGCACTGGCCCGGCCTCCTCGTAGCAGGCGCGGGCCTTGTACAGGGCATCGGTGCCACCGTCGGGCAGGGCCTGCAGTGCGGTGCCCATGCGTGAGCGGATGCGGGCACCGAGCAAGGGCGCTGCCCAGGGGCACAGCGCCAGCGCGCGCTCGTAGAGCTCGACGGCCTGGTGCAACTGCTCAGGCGACTTCGGTTTGAGCTGCATGCCCATGGCGATTTCCATGAGCATCTCGGCCTTCTCCTCGGGGCTCGCCTCTTCTGTTTCGACGGCCTGAAGCGCAGCGTCGAACTGGGACATCGCCAGGCTCTGGGCCATCGTCGCGCCTCCGCAGATTCGGTTTCTCGCTGCAGTCTACGAACCGACCTCGGAGGTGGATAGCGTGTTTTCGCTCAGTAAATCAAGTATGCAGTTTGAGGTCACGTTCGAGGCCGGTCAGAACCAGTGCGGCCGCCGCCTCGTCCCAGTGCATCGGCACGTGCCGTGGCGCGAAGGTTTCGCGGTAGCCGTGGTTGCGAAAGAACTCCTGGGCATGGATTACGCGGTCGCCCCGCGCATTGCGAACCTTGAGCAGCAGGCCGCCGCCCGACTCTCGCGTCAAGGGCAGGATCAGCAGCTGGCCGTCGCGATCGAGCAGGGCAACCGACTCGATGCCCGCCAGGTAACGCCCACAGGCTTCGCGGGAGAGGTGCAGGTTGCCCGCGGCCACACCCGCACTGGCCAGCGGGTCGAACTCAGTCATCGCGGTAGGCGTCGATCACCTGCGCCAGCTGGACGATGACCCGCTCTGCGGCCGCTCGCACCGGTGCGCTCAGTTCGAGGCCGAGGGCCAGGCTCTGCGCCTCGATCAGGAACACCGAGACATCGCTCGGGAACTGCTCGCGGAAGATCTTCCTGCCGGCGCTCAGGGCATGGTCCCAGCGAAAGTCGTGCAGGCTGAACGACGGCTCCCGCTCGCGCTGCAACTCCGCGCCGGGCACCTCGAAGATGGCGCCCGGCGGCGAGCCCGAGCTCGATGCGTCGACAATGATCAGGCGTCGGGCGCCGCGGGCCTGGAACATGACATCCATGCCGCCGGTGCCGGCGTCGAAGATGCGCACGTCGGTGCGCGCGTCTGCGGACTGCCGCCGCAGCAGGGATTGCGCGACGAACACGCCGACGCCGTCGTCTGACCGGTTCGAGTTGCCGCAACCGATGACGGCGAGCATGGCGGCGCGGCCTCAGCGCGCTAGATGCGCCACAAACGGCACCACCAGTTCGGCTCGACGGGCACCGCCAGTTCGGGCAGGTCGCACCACTTGCGATGCACCAGGTAGTACATGCACTCCTGGCAGCGCATCTGGTCTTCGCCGTAGGGCTTGTCGGTGAAGCCCGAGAGCACAAGCTTGGCTTCGAGGTCACCGGGTGGCAGGTCCTTGACGGCGGCCAGCAGGCTGCCGAACGCACGGTCGTCCTCGGGGAAGGGCTCGGTCTGCGTGACCAGCCCGTCCGCCAGGATCTTCGCGATGCGGTCTCGCAGTACGGCTTCCTCGTCGCTGTGCACGCCTCTTGCTCCGTTCGGGGCTGAGGGGGTGCTCGGGTTGCGCCCCCTCCCTATTCTGCAGTGTGCGCGCTGAGGCTCTACGCCGTGCGGAACCTGGCCAGCTCCTTGCCCGTCTTCGCATCGTGCGCATGCACCGTGCAGACCAGGCAGGAGTCGAAGGAGCGCGCCACGTGCCCGACCTCGACCGGGTCGGTCGGGTCGGCAATGGGCGAGCCGACCAGGGCTTCCTCGATCGGGCCGCGAATGCCCTGGCCATCGCGCGGGCCTACGTTCCAGGTCGTCGGCGCGATGATCTGGTAGTTCTTGATCTTGCCGTCCTTGACCTCGATCCAGTGGCACAGCGCGCCGCGGATCGCCTCGGTGGCACCCCAGCCCCGGCCGTCGCGCTCCTTGGGCTTGATGTACCAGGGGTCATTCAGCTTGAACTCGCGCAGGCAATGCTCGGCCTGCCGATACAGCTTGATGGTCTCGTGCATGCGCGCGATCTGGCGCAGGTGCAGGCTCGGCCCGCCCATCTTCTTGTACATGTCGAGGATCAGGCCGTCGTAGTGCTGCCAGCTCTCGCCATGCTTGCCGCCGGCCACCATCTGGCGCGCAAAGGGCCCGGCCTCCAGACGCCCTGCCTCGGCGTGGTTGACCGCGGTGGCCCACGAGTACGCGCCCGCGAAGTCTGTGGTGTTCTTCTGCCGCGCCTTCGTGGTGCGGTCGTACGGGTGCATGTCGGCCGTGCCTTCGTCGTACCAGGCGTGCGTGACGTTCTCACGCGTCTTGTCCTGGTGCATCAGCATGTGCTTGTCGGTCTTGCCGTCGTAGACACCGCTCTTCATGATCATCGCGGCATTGCGGCCGTCGATGGTCGGTTTCTGGTACTTGTCCTCGTGCGGCAGGTAGCCCCAGGTGACGTAGCGGCCCACGCCTCCGCCATAGGTATCCAGGCCGATGTCCTGTCCCATGCGCCAGTAGAAACCGAGGTCGGAGTTGGCGTGCAACGGGCTCTCGTCAAGCCAGACCATGAAGTCGTCATAGGTCTTGATCTGTTCGTAGCGCTCGAGCGAACAGCCGAGCCAGATGTTTTCGAGCCAGTTGTTCTTGAAGTACTCGAGGATCGACCAGGCGCGTGTCACATCGGTCAGCGTCGGCGCGCACATCACGCCGCCCGGCACCATGTAGCTCGAGTGCGGCCACTGTCCGCCGAGCAGGGCATAGATCTCGACCGGCTTGCCCGAGATCGTGACCCCGGCCTCGTAGGAGGTGCCGGTGAAGGGCGCGAAGCGCTTGCAGGCTTCTTCGTAGAACTTGCTGCCGCGGTACTTCTTGTTCGTCAGGTCAATCGCGTACAGGCCGTAGAAGTAGCGCGGCTGGCTCTGCAGCGACTCGGTGATCTGGCCCAGGTTGCGGGCCAGGATCGCGTTGCGCGGCACCTCAGTCTGCCAGGCGGTATCCAGGGCCCAGGCGGCGCAGGTCAGGTGCGAGGCCCCGCAGATGCCGCACGCGCGCGGCGTGACGACCAGGCCGGCCTGCGGATCCTTGTCGCGCAGGATGATCTCGAAGCCGCGGAACAGCTCGGCCGAGGTCCAGGCATTGGTGACGACACCGTTGTCGATGTCGACGCGCACGTCGAGGTCGCCTTCGACGCGGCCGACCGGAGAGATGTCGAGGGTTTGAACAGCCATGTTGTGCTCCTGATCGGCGCGCTCAGACGACGAAGATGTCTTGCTCTGCCCACGCGGGCGCAGCGTTCTTGGCCGCGCCGGTGAGAGCGATGTAGCCTTTCTTGTCGACACCGGCGGGCAGGTCCTTGGGCACGCCCATCACGGTCTGCGTCTTGAACAGGGTGCCGGGCGCCAGGTCGAAGAACGGAAACTCGGGTTCGGTGCAGCCCAGGCAAGGCATGCCCGACCGGGTCTTGCTCGACTGACGGTTCCACAGGATCCGGTTGCACGGCGAGTGGGTCATCGGGCCCCGGCAGCCGAGGTCGTAGAACAGGCAGCCCTTGCGTTGGCCGAACTCGGTTGCCGAGACCTTGTAGGCGAAGTGCATGTTGCGGGTGCAGCCGGTCTGCGTGAAGCTCTGGAAGAAGGTCTTCGGCCGTTGGAAATCGTCGAGCGTGATGTCCCCGGCGCGCCCGGTGGCCACCGCGACGACGATCTGGGTGATCCAGTCGGGGTGTGCCGGGCAGCCCGGCACGTTGATCACCGGCAGGCCCGCCTTGGACTTGAAGCTGTCGCCCAGAAAGCCGCCCTTGGCGCGCTTCAGGAACTGCAGGCCCTTCGACTCGCTCGGGTTCGGCGCGGTGGCCGGGATGCCGCCCCAGGTGGCGCAGTCGCCGATGGCGACGACGAAGTTGGCCGCCTTCGACAGCTCGCTCACCCACCGCTGCATCGGCCGGCCGGCGAATCGGTTCCACTCGCCGGTGCCGTTCGGGGCCGTGACCACCGTGCCCTCGAACACGAAGATGTCGAGCGGGATGGCGCCGCTGATGCAGTCGCGCAGGATCTTCTGCAGGTTGTCGCCCAGTTCGACCCCGAGCGACGGGTGCCAGAGCACATTGATGCCGAAGTCGGTGACCAGGTCGCAGGCACTCGGTTCTTCAGCATTCAGGAAAGACATCGTGTTGCCTGAACACGCGCCACCTTGCAGCCAGAGCAGATTCGCCATCGTGGAACTCCTGTGGGCTGTGGGATCGGGGCAGGCCGAGCGCCCGCTCGACACCGACAAGCGCAAGCAACGTGCCACGGCGGGGGGCGCTCGAAACCTCGTTGCGGGTCAAGGACTTGCAGGTCGAGCACGGGTTTATGCGGAGCGTCGGCGAGATGCAAAGTTGCTTTGCATGTGCCGGCTCAGCGCATATCCGGTATGCAGGGCGGCGCGGCCGCCGCGGTCACCCTTTTCGATTGCCGCAGACCGGGCATTGGGCCTCGAGCGTGTAGCCGAACCAGATGCCTTCGCAGCGGCTGCACCAGTGGCCGTTGGTCTGCTCCGGCGTCAGGCCAAGCTGCGCGGCCAGCGGCGTGATGCCCAAGTCGCGAAAGCCCCCCAAAGGGCCGGTCGCAGCGGCGACGGAGAAGGAAGAGGCGAAGCGGTCGGCATCGGCAGCCATCGGCGTCTCCTATTCGGCAGTTTCGCGGTCCAGTCGATAGCGCTTGATCTTGTTGGCCAGACCCACGCGCGACAGGCCCAGTTCGCGCGCTGCGCGGCTGTGGTTCCAGCGGTGCGCCAGCAGGGACTGGGCCACCAGATGCATCTCCAGCGCTTCGACCTTGTCCTTCAGGCTGCCGGCCTGCTGCAGGAACGGGGCGCCCTCGGCGTGCGACTCGCGCGGCACTAGTCGCGCGAATTCGGGCGACATCAGGTCGGCGGACAGGAACTCGCCATCACTGGCCAGCGCCACCATCCGCCGCACCTCGTTCTCCAGCTCGCGCACGTTGCCCGGAAACGGATGGACCTTGAGCCGCTTGTGCACGTCGGCCGAAATGCCGGCAACCTTCTTGTGCAGCGATGCGGCGTACTTGTGCGCCGCATGCTCGGCCAGCACCGGGATGTCCTCGACGCGATCACGCAGGGGCGGGATGTTGAGTTCGAATCCGCGCAGGCGGTAGTACAGGTCGCGACGGAACTTCTTCTGCTCGACCAGGTCCTTCAGGTTCTGGTTCGACGCCGCGATGATGCGCACATTGCAGCGCCGCGTCAGGTGCGTGCCGAGCGGCTTGACCTCGCCTTCCTGCAGAAAGCGCAGCAGGCTGACCTGGAACGCCGGCGACACATCGGAGATCTCGTCGAGGAAGACCGTGCCGCCGTCGGCCGCCGGGAACAAGCCGAGCCGGTCGCTGACCGCGCCGGTGTAGGCGCCGCGCTTGTGGCCGAACAGTTCGGACTGCAGCAGCTCGTCTGGCAAGGCCCCGCAGTTCTGGGCCAGGAAGGGGAAGGTCTTGCGCGTGCTGAAGAAGTGCACCGCGCGCGCCATCAGCTCCTTGCCGGTACCGGTCTCGCCCTGGATCAGCACCGGCAGGTCGGTCGCCGCGGCCTTGCGCGCCAGGTTGCACACCGCGGCCATGCTGTCGCTGGCGAAAACCATCTTGTCGAACTCGTAGCTGTCCTGCAGCAGCCGCGCCATGCTGGCGTTCTGGCGCCGCAGCACGCTGTCGGCGAACTTCAGCTCGCGGCTCAGGTAGCGGTGCCGGCGCGCCAGTTCGCGGCTCTCGAGCGCGCGCTTGACCAGCAGGTGCAGATGCTCGGTGTTCCAAGGCATCGGCACGATCTGGTAAACGGCGGCGTCGTTGATCGAGCGCAGCATCTCGTCGTGGTCCATCGGCCCGGTGGCCAGGATGCGGATCGCTTCGGGGTGCGAGATGCGCATGGCGCGCAGGAACTCGACGCCCGACATGTCGGTCAGGCGCTGGTCGCACAGCACCACGTCGACCTCTTCGGTGTCCTGCAGATTGAGCGCGTCGCTGCCCGACACCGTTGCTCGCACCCGGTAGTCGGCTTCGAAGCAGGACAGCAGCGCGGCCCGCGTCGCCCCATCGTCAGAGACGATCAGGATGGTCCAGGCGCCGTCGGGTTGCATGCTGTGCGCTTGTCAAAGTGCATACTTTGTTTATGCACGGAACAATCTAGCACGGCGTCGTGTCCGAGGACAGCGGCTCAACCCGGGGCGCCGATGTCCGCTGCGGAGGGCGGCCCGGCCCTCTACCTCGGCGCCTTCTTCGGCCGCTGCCAAGCGTCGAGCGACACCTGCTTGGCGCGCGCCACCGTCAGTTGGCCGGCCGGCGCATCCTTCGCGATCGTCGAGCCGCCGCCGATGGTGGCGCCATCGCCGATCGTGATCGGCGCCACCAGCACGCAGTTGCTGCCGACGTGCACATCGGCGCCGATCACGGTGCGGTGCTTGTTGGCGCCGTCGTAGTTGGCGGTGATGCTGCCGGCACCGTAGTTCACTCGCTCACCGACGCTGGCGTCGCCCAGGTAGGCCAGGTGGTTGGCCTTGGCGCCCTTGCCCAGCGTGCTGTTCTTGACCTCGACGAAGTTGCCGATGTGCACCTCCTCGCCCAGCTCGGCGCCGGGGCGCAAGCGGGCGTAGGGGCCGATCAGGGCAGCGGCGCCGATGCGCGCACCTTCGATATGGGTGAAGGGGTGGACCACCGCGCCGGCGCCGATCCAAGCGTCACGAATCACGCAATGCGCGCCGATGCGCACCCCGTCACCGAGCGTCACGGTGCCTTCGAAGACGCAGCCGACATCGATCTCGACATCGCTGCCGCAGGCGAGGTCGCCGCGCACATCGAAGCGCGCCGGGTCCGCGAAACGCACGCCGCTGTCTTCCATCAGGGCCGCGGCACGCGTCGACTGATAGCGACGTTCGAGCTCGGCCAGCTGGAGCGGGCTGTTGACCCCGAGCACCTCGGTGTCGCTGCCGGGCTGGGTGGCCACGACGGCCAGGCCGTCCGCCACAGCCATCGCGACGATGTCGGTCAGGTAGTACTCGCGCTGCGCGTTGTCGTCGGTCAGGGCCATCACGGCGCGCTTCAACCAGGCCGTCGGAGCGGCAAGGATGCCGGTGTAGATCTCGCGAATGGCGCGCTGGGCTTCGCTCGCGTCCTTGTGTTCGACGATGGCCTTGACTGCCTCACCGTCGCGCACGATCCGCCCATAGCCGCTGGCGTCGGCGAGTTCGATGGTCAGCAGCGCGAGTCGCTTGCCGCCGCAGGCCGCCGCCAAGGCCGCCGCCGTAGCGGGCTGGATCAACGGCACGTCGCCATTCAGGATCAATGTGATGCCTTCGTCATCGAGCAGCGGCACGGCCTGCTGGACGGCATGACCGGTGCCGAGCTGAGGCACCTGGCGCACGAAGCTCAGGCCCGCAGCACCCAACTCGGCCTCGACCGTTTCAGCGCCATGCCCGGTCACGATGAGTGTCTTTGTCGCTGCCAGGCCGCTGACGGCGTCGAGCACGTGCTGCAATAGGCTCTTGCCGGCCAGACGGTGCAGGACCTTGGGGCGTGCCGATTTCATGCGGGTGCCCTTGCCCGCGGCCATGATCACGATGTCGAGCGATGCCATGCCCATGTCCTTGTTGCCGGTCGGATTCACCACACTGCGCCGGATTATCGGGCTCGGCCTGCTGTTGCTCCTCGGTGGCTGCAGCGTGCTGCGCTTGGCCTACGATCAGGCACCGAACCTGAGCTACTGGTGGATCGACGGCTACCTCGATGTCAGCGGCGAGCAGACACCTGCGCTGCGCGACGCCATCGATGGCTGGTTCGCCTGGCATCGCCGCACCCAGCTGCCCGAGTACGCGGCTCTGCTGGCGCGCGCCCAGCGCGAAGTGATCGAGCCCACCACGCCTTCGGCCATCTGCGGCTGGAGCGCCGAGATCGAGAAGCGCATCGACTCCGCCCTCGAAGAAGCTGTGCCCGCCGCGGCCGAGCTGATCCTGTCGCTGAGCCCGGCGCAGCTGCAGCACATGGAACGGCGCATGGCCAAGGGCCTGACGGAGGCCCGGTCCGATTTCGCACAGGCCGACCGGGCAGAGCGCTTGAGCAAGTCCTTCGAGCGCTCGCTCGACCGTGTCGAGACCCTCTACGGGCGCCTTGATGCGCCGCAGCGCGAGCGCCTGGCCGCCTTGCTCTCCCAATCGACCTTCGATCCCGAGCGCTGGCTCGCCGAGCGGCGTCTGCGTCAGCGCGAGATGCTGCAGGCCCTGGCCACGGCCAGTGCCGCCGGGCGCGGCGGAACCGAGCGCTCCGCCGCGCTGCAACAGGCGCAGGCAGCGGCGCGCGCGATCGCTGCGCGCTTCACCCGCTCACCGCGCGCCGACTACCGGGCCTATCAGCAGCGCCTATTGCAAGACAACTGCCAGCTCGCCGCCACCATGCACAACGCGATGAGTCCGGCCCAGCGACAGGCGGCGCGGGCCAAGCTGAAAGGCTGGGAAGACGACCTGCGCTCGCTCGCTGCAAGCGCCTCCGGCGGCGCCGGTGCAAGCAGCCGATAGCAGTCGATAGCAGCCGCCAGCAGCCTAGGGCGTGAGCTGCACGCGAACCTGGCGCGGGTTGCTCGCGCCGGCCGCGGGAAAGTCTTTCAGCGCCGCTTCGAACATCGCCGCCATCAGGGCGTTGTCGCCCATGGTGGCGCCGTCGGTCTGCGCATGCGCTTCGTACAGCGGCGTGCCGCTGCGGCGGTCGCGCAGCAGCAGGGCCACGCTGCGTTCGTAGCGTGTGGACCAGCCGGTATTGAAGCCACCGTAATAGCCGATGCGTGACGTCGGACGCCAGACCGGATTGCGCCAATAGCCGACGCCCCAGCGCCACCACAGGGGGTCGTCCCACGGCGACACCTCGGTCCGGCTGATGCGCGCGCCGACCTGCACGATCACGTCGGCCTGACCGGCGTCGGCCGCGGCTGAGAAGCCCGCGCCTTCGAGCGCCCGGGCGGCGGCAGCCTCCAGCTCGGCCTGGCGCGAACCGGGAGCCTGCTGGGACGGCAAGCGCTCGAAGGCGTACCGCCCGGGTTGGCGGTTGGTCGGCCAGTCGCCATAGGTGGCCACCTCGCTGGTCACCGTGTTCAGCGCAGCGCAGCCGCTGAGCGTGGCGGCCAGCGCCAGGCTGGCGGCGAAGAAGGCGGATCGGAATTGCATGGTGGATCTCCTGATAACCGGCTCAATCGGTGAACGGCAGCAAGCGCAGCGCGGCCGGGCTGCCACAGGCATCCGCCTCGTCCTCGTCGAAGGCGCGGTCACCCTGTGGATCGGCCACACCGGTGGATTGGAGTGTCGTGAACGGGTACAGGTTCCGGTCCATCAGGTGCGACGGTGTGATGCGGCCCATGGCGTTGAAGATGTTGTCGATGCGGCCCGGGAATTTGCGCTCCCATTCGCGGATCAGGGCCTTCGTCTGCACCCGCTGCAAGTTGTCCTGGCTGCCGCACAGGGTGCAGGGAATGATCGGGAACGCGCGCTGCACGGCCCAGCGTTCGAGGTCGGTTTCGGCGACGTAGGCCAGGGGTCGGATGACGATGTGCTTGCCGTCGTCGCTGACGAGCTTGGGCGGCATGCCCTTCAGGCGCCCGCCGAAGAACATGTTCATCATCAGGGTCACGACCATGTCGTCGCGGTGATGACCCAGGGCGATCTTGGTCGCGCCGAGTTCACTGGCCACGCGGTACAGGATGCCGCGGCGCAGGCGCGAGCACAGGCTGCACATCGTCTGGCCTTCGGGTACCAGGCGCTTGACGATCGAGTAGGTGTCCTGGTTCTCGATGTGGAAGGGCACGCCGATCCGCGTCAGGTAGTCGGGCAGCACGTGCTCGGGAAAGCCGGGCTGCTTCTGGTCCAGGTTGACCGCCACGAGTTCGTAAGGCACTGGCGAGCGTTGCTGGCGCCCGATCAGCAGGTCCAGCAGGGCATAGCTGTCCTTGCCGCCCGACACGCAGACCATCACCCTGTCGCCGGCCTCGATCATGTTGAAGTCGGCAATCGCCTGACCGAGCTGGCGGTGCAGGCGCTTGCTCAGCTTGTTGGCTTCGAAAGCCGCCTTCTTCACGGCGGCAGCGTCTTGCGGGGCGTTCATGGTGTGCTCGTGTTCTTGATGCCGAAGACTTCAACGCCGACGGCGTCGCAGTCGGGATACACGTCGGGCTTCTCGGTCGACACGCGTGCGGCCTTGACCCGCGGATGGGCCAGCATCAGGCGCAGCACGTCGTCGCACAGAGTCTCCTGCAGATGCACATGGCCCTGTTGCACCCGCAGCGCGATCGAGCGCCGGATGAAGTCGTAGTCGACCACCTCGTCGAGTTCGTCCGTCCTGGGCGTCGACAGGGCCAGGGGAATGTACAGATCGACATTGATCAGGACACGCTGCTCGCCGCGCTTCTCGAAGTCGTGCACACCGATGTTGATCCAGACCTCGTAGTCGCGCAGGAACAGTCGCCTGCAGTCCATTAACGCGGGGTGGGCGAGCGAACTGTGCATGGTGTCAGGCGGCCGGGGTCAGGAAGGCCACGTCGCGCGGCTGTGCCGCCAGGTGCTGGCCGCCGTCGACGAGGATCGTGCTGCCGGTGATGGCCGGCGATTCGATGATGAAGCGCACCGTGCGCGCCACGTCTTCGGGCGTCGAGCTGCGTCCTAGCGGGGTCATCTTGTGCGCGCTGGTGAAGCTGCCCGCGCTCATCTGCGGTCCCGACACCAGGGTCACGCCCGGCGCCACTCCGGCCACCCGGACCTGCGGCGCGAGCGCCTGCGCCAGGAGGGTGGTGGCGGCCTCGAGTGCGGCCTTCGACAGGGTGTACGAGAGGTAGTCGGGGTTCGGGTTCCACAACTTCTGGTCGAGCAGATTGACCACGCAGCCGCGCTCGCTGCAGCCCTTGAGGTGGGTGGCCAGAGCCTGCGCCAGCACGATCGCCGGCGCGGTGTTGGCGCGCCAGTGGGTGTCCATGGCGGCGAAGGAGAAGCTCGCGACATCGTCGTACTCGAAGTGCGAGGCGTTGTTGACCACCGCATCGACCCTGCCCAGGCGTGCTGCGACGGCGGGCAGCAGGGCGCGGCAGGCGGCCTCGTCGGCCAGGTCGGCCTGGAAGCATTCGCCCCGTCCGCCGAGCGCCCGCACATACGCGGCGCTGGCCTCGGCCTCGGTCGCCGAGTGGCGGAAATGCAGGGCGACGTCGAAGCCACCGCGCGCCAGCTCTAGCGCGATGGCGCGGCCCAGCCGGCGCGCGGCGCCAGTGACCAGAACGACAGGGCGTTGACTCGAGAAGGGCATTCCTACAATGCGCCGATGACGCACAAGCCCGGAGGCTCGACAGAGGCGGACAGTGTATCGGCGGCCCCCTCGGCGCTGACCCGCCTGATCCGGCGTGCGATCGAGACCGCGGGGGGCTGGCTGCCCTTCGACCGTTTCATGGCCCTGGCTCTGTATGCGCCCGGCCTGGGCTACTACGCCCGCGGCAGCCGCCAGTTCGGCGCGATGCCGGCCTCGGGCAGCGATTTCGTCACCGCGCCCGAGATGAGCCCGCTGTTCGGTGCGGCCCTGGCGCGCCAGGTCGAACAGGCGCTCGGTGCCAGCACCACCGACGAGGTCTGGGAGTTCGGCGCTGGCTCCGGCGCACTGGCAATGCAACTGCTCCAGTCGCTCGGCGAACGCGTCCGGCGCTACACCATCGTCGATCTGTCGGGCGCGCTGCGCACCCTGCAGCGCGAACGGTTGGCGCCCTTCGGCGACCGCGTGCGCTGGCTCGACGCGCTGCCCGATGCGATGCGCGGCGTCGTGATCGGCAACGAGGTGCTCGACGCGATGCCGGTGCAACTGCTGCACTGGGACGGCCGGGCTTGGGGCGAGCGTGGCGTGGTCGTCGCCGCCGAGGGCTTCGCTTTCGCCGATCGGGCAACGGATCTGCGCCCGCCGCGCGACGCCGCGTTCGTTCCCGGCAGCACGACCGAAATCCATCTGCAGGCCGAAGCCTTTGTCCGCACGCTCGCCGACCGCCTCGAATGCGGTGCGGCCTTCTTCATCGACTACGGCTTCCCTGATGCCGAGTACTACCTGCCAGAGCGTGTCGGCGGCACGCTGATGTGTCACCGGGGTCACCTGGCCGATGCCGATCCGCTCGCCGACGTCGGCCAAAAGGACATCACCGCGCATGTCAACTTCAGCGCCATCGGCTTGACCGCGCAGGACGCCGGCTTCGAGATCCTGGGCTACACCTCGCAGGCGAGGTTCCTGCTCAATTGCGGCCTGGCCGAACTGATGAACCAGGCCCAGCAACGCAGCGACTGGCCAGCGCTGGCCGCGGCGCAGAAACTGATCGCCGAGCACGAGATGGGCGAGCTGTTCAAGGTCGTCGGCATGGTGCGCGGCGCGGCGGCGTTCGATGCGATCGGCTTTGCGGTCGGCGACCGCAGCCACCGCCTTTGAGGGCCGGCTCAGGTGCGCTGGCTGATCGTCTTCCTGCTCGCCTTCGTGCTGTTCAACGGCCTGGCGCGCTGGCTGCACAAGGTGGGCCTGGGCCGCCTGCCTGGGGATTTCAGTTTTCGCTGGCGCGGCCGCGAGTACTTCGTCCCGCTGGCCAGCAGCCTGCTGCTCAGCCTGATTGCGATGGCGATCGGCGCGCTCGTCTGACGCGCGCGCGGGTCAGTCGGTGATCGTCCAGCGGTGCTGGCATTTGCTGCAGCACACCGAGACACTGCTATCGCCCGGGTTCTCGCTCTCAAGCTTGAAGCGCCCGTAGGCCTTGCAGGCCGGGCAGTCGGCCTGGTGGGCCGTGACTTCGGCGTGCATCAGCAGGCGCAGGTAGCGCCGCAGAGCCCAGATGCCGACGGCCAGACACAGGCCAATGGCGAGTATGTTGGTCAGCTGGTCGCTCAGCGATCGGAAGCGGCCGAGGGCCTCGAAGGCCGCAAACAGGCCGATCGCGCAAAGGAATGTCAGTAGCAGGTGCGCATGGCTCTGCAGCAGCTCGCGCTCGTACCACTTGCGAAAGCCGTGTTTGCGGATGCCGTCGGCGAGTTTCATGCTGCGTCGGTGTCGTTCGTTGCCCCATGGTGGCACAAACCTGCGCCCATCACAGCGCGCGCTCGCGCGCGCGCCGCACCGCTTCGCCGATCGCCGGGCCCGTGGCACCGGCATCGATGGCCTGGGCCGCAGCGGCGCTGGCGTCCACCGCCAGCACCTGGCGCAGCGCGGCCGTCAGTCGCACGCGCGGGAGATAGGCCGTGCTTTCCAGTCCGAGCCTGCCACGCGCGTCGCACTCGCAGGCCAGCAGGGCTTCCTCGAAGCGCTCCGGTCGGCGCAGCGCGTCGCAGCGCTCCAGCAGGCGCAGAGTGGCCGCGGCGCCGAGCGCTTCGCTGCGGTGGATGTTGCCGTGCTCGCGTGCGACGACCGCGCCCAGCTCGCTGCAATCGCCCGGCACGCGCAGGCGCTCGGCCAGGGCCTCGGCCAGCCGGGCGCTGCGTGCTTCGTGCGCGATGTGGCGCGGCCACTCGTCACGCGGAGTCGTGCCTTTGCCCAGGTCGTGCACCAGGCAGGCCCAGCGCACCGAGAGCGGCGCGTCCAGGCGCGCCGCGCAGTCCAGCACCATCATCAAGTGCACGCCGGTGTCGATCTCGGGGTGGTGTGCGGCGGGTTGCGGCACACCCCACAGACGGTCGACCTCGGGCAGCACGCGTGCGAGCGCGCCGCAGTCGCGCAACAGCGCGAACATCCGGCTCGGCTGCACTTCCATCAGGCCGCGCGCGAGTTCCTGCCAGACGCGTTCGGGCACCAGGGCATCGGCTTCGCCGTGGGCCACCATCTGGGAGCACAGGGCGGCGGTCTCGGGGGCGACGCTGAAGTGCGGCCAGCGCGCGGCAAAGCGCGCCAGGCGCAGGACGCGCACCGGGTCTTCCGAGAACGCGGCGGACACGTGGCGCAGGACACCGGCCTGCAGATCGGCTTGGCCGTGGAAGGGGTCGATCAGGTGGCCCCCTTCACCGTCCGCGGGCTGGGCGATGGCGTTGATGGTCAGGTCGCGCCGCGCCAGGTCCTCCTCCAGCGTTACCGAAGGGTCGGCGTGCACGGTGAAGCCGCGGTAACCCGGCCCGGACTTGCGCTCGGTGCGGGCCAGTGCGTACTCGTCGCGCGTCTGCGGGTGCAGGAAGACCGGGAAGTCGCGGCCGACGGCGGTGTAGCCCGCCGCGAGCATCTGCTCGGGCGTCGCGCCGACGACGACCCAATCCTGGTCGTTGCTCTCCAGACCGAGCAGGCGGTCGCGCACGGCGCCGCCGACGCGATAGACCTGCATGGACATCAAGCTCGGCCGGCGCGCAGGGCTTCGAGCTTGGCGCGCCCGTCGCTGTGCCCCAGGTAGCCGGGTGCGATCTGCAGCGGCGACGCCGGCGCGATGCCGAGGCTCGCGAGTCCGGGCAGGGTGCCGCTGGCGACGTTGGGCTGGCGCATCGAGGCCAGGTTGTCGCGCGACATCAGCGGTTCACCGGGCAGGCACTCCATCAACAACGCCTGCAGGTGGCCAAGGGCCGTCGCCAGCGGCAGGATCGGTCGCTGATGTCCGGAGAAGCGCCCGGCCAGGCGCACCAGGTCGGCCAGCGTGAAGACCTCTGGCCCCGCGCATTCGATGGTCTGGCCGATCGTGCCTGGAGTGTCCAGGCAGCGCACGATAGCCTCGGCCACGTCCTCGACCCACACCGGCTGGAAGCGTGCGTCGGCGTGGGCCAGGGGCAGCACCGGCACGAACGCCTGCAGGCGTGCGAACAGGTTCAGAAATCGGTCTTGGGCGCCGAAGATCACCGAGGGCCGCAACAGCGTCAGATCGAGCGCCGCGGCGCGCAACACGGCTTCACCGGCGGTCTTGCTGCGCAGGTAGTTCGACGGCGCAGGGTCGCCCACGCCCAGGGCGCTGACATGCAGCACGCGACGTATACCCGTCGCCTCGCAGGCGGCGACGATGCGCCGCGGCAGGGCGACGTGCACGTGCTCGAAGGCCGCGACGCTGCCGTGCAGGATGGCCACGAGGTTGATCACTGCATCGCAGCCGGCGAGCACGCTGCGCAGCGCAGCATCGTCGTGCACGTCGGCCAAGCGCACGTCGACGGTAGGCAAGGCCCGCACGGCATTGGCGTGCATCGCGCGGCGTGTCGGCACGACGATGGCGCCGTCGCTGCTGCGACGCGTCAGGCGCTCGCAGACCGCGCGACCGACGAGGCCGGTGCCGCCCAGCACGGCGATGCGCCGCGCCTTCATCGCTGGCCTTTCGACACTCATGGCAACTCCTGGTTCGGCGGCGGCGCCGAGCTTGCGCGCGGGCCGATCAGGGCGCCCAGTCGCGCCTTCAGCGACGGCAGCAAGGCATGCACGACGGGCGCCGGGGGAGGCGTCTCGGCCACGACGGCCGACGCCGCGGAGGGCGACGTCGCCGAAGCCGAGGCAAGGCTTGACGAGGCCGCGGACGCCGCCACCGCAATGGTCGGCATCGGCAGCGGCTGCACCGCTACCTGCACCCTGCCGGCCAGCATCGCCGAGTACACCGTGGCATTGGACAGGACCTTCTTGACGTAGTCGCGCGTTTCGTTGAACGGGATGTTCTCGACCCAGATCGCCGGTTCGATCAGCGCGCCTTCGCGCCAGCGTCGCGGACGGCTCGGGCCGGCGTTGTAGGCGGCGGCGGCCATCACCTGCGAGCCGTCGAAATCGTCGAGCACCAGCTTCAGGTAGCCGGTGCCGATCTTCAGGTTGGTGTCGCGGTCAGTGATCATGCCGGCGCTGAAAGGCAGGCCGATCTTCTTGGCTGTCCAGCGTGCGGTGGCCGGCATCACCTGCATCAGGCCCGAAGCGCCGACATGCGAACGCGCATCGGTGATGAAGCGCGACTCCTGCCGGATCAGGCCGTAGACATAGGCCGGGTCAAGGCCGATCTCGCGCGCCTGGGCCACCACTTCGCTTCGGTAGGGCATCGGGAAGCGTTGCACCAGATCGATTTCGCTCTTGGTGCGGTCGCTGGTGTTGATGCAGCGGTCCCAGACCTCGCGTGCACAGGCGCGCTCGGCGGCCGCCAGCAAGGCACGGTCGTTCATGCCGCGCAGGCTGAAATTCCACTCGCGCACGCCTTCGTTGCGCAGGCCCAGCGCGATGAGTTGCAGCGCACGGTCCAGGCCGCGGTGAGCCGTGGCCGCCACGCGCTCTTCTGCGCTCAGCGCTGCTGGCAAGGGCGGCAGCGCCACCGGCTGGCCGAGGTCTTCGCTCGCCAGCTTGCCGTAGAAATGCAGCTCGCCGGACAGTTGCTGCAGCGCGGCCAGGGCTTGCGTCGATTGGCGGTCGCCGGCCGCACCGGGCGCGGCGCTTTCGCGCATCGCTCGGGCGCGCCAGTAGCGCCAGGCCGGGTCGCGCTGTTCGGCCTCGCTCATGTGGTGGATGGCCCGTTGCACCGAGCGCCAGCGCTCGGCGCCGCTGGCGCCGCGCAGAGCCGAACGGGCATCCCAGGCCAGGGTCTCGTCGCTCCACGCGGGCACCGTGTTGCCCCGCGCAGCTTCGACCCAGGCCGTGGCGTAGTAGGCCGGGGCCTCGGGCGCCAGCTTCAGGGCCGCGGCGCGACCGACCTGGGCCCAACTCCAGGCCACCAGGTCCTTCGGCAGCCGCTGCTGCCAGCGCTCGCGCAATTGCGTGGCAGCGACTTCGGGCTCGCCGGCAGCCATGCGCGACAGGGCCAGTGCCGTGATCTCGCTGTTGGCGCGGGTGCCGACCGTGGCGCCGGCATTCAGGTACAGCGCCGGCTTGTCGAGCGCCTGCGCCACCTGCGTCAGCATCGCAGGCGCCACCAGCGTCGCTGCGGCGCGCGCGGCGCGCGGCTTGTTGGCCTCGGCAGCGCTACGCGCCTTGAGCCAGGCTTCGTCGGCACCGAAGAGCCGCGCTTCGACAAGGTTGCTGGCCATCAGGTTGCAGCCGTCGTCGAGGTCTCGCTGTGCCAGCCAGGCCTCCAGCGCGCGCGACTTGAGCGCGGTCATGGCGTCCTTGCCAGCGTCCTTGACCGTCAGGTACTCGGTCAGGAGGGCGTAGCAGGTGACCTCGCGGTCGTCGTTCATGCGAAAGCGTGGGAACTCGCGCATGAAGTTGGCCCAGTCGCGACGCCGGCCGAGTTCGAGCAGCCAGTCGTTGCGCAGCCGGTCCTCGACGTAAGTCGAGGGCCAGCGGGCGTAGAAGGCGTCGAGTTCGGCCTGCTGGGCTTGGGCCAGGCGGCTGCCCAGGTCCCAGTAGTCGACCCACTGGGCCAAGGGGTGCTGCTGGGCGAAGGCCCGCTCGCGCAGTTGCGTCAGGCGCACGCCGTCGTTCTTGCGCAGGGCTTCGCGGGCCTCGACGATCACATCGGAAGGCACCGGCTGGGCCGTGCACGAGCCCGCGCCCAGGCACAGCAGCAACGCGGCCAACAGGCGGCGCATCGAGCGCTGGGGTAACAAGGGTCGGATCGGCATGGGGAAGGTGGCTGCTGTTGGGATTGTCATGCGTGCCAATGGTTCACGCCGCCACGGCGTTGACCGCCAGATCGGTGTCGCGGCGGGTTTGCTCAGCCTGGGTCATCAGCCAGCGCGCGAAGAGAGTGACTTCGGGCCGCACGGCCGCGCCGCGCTGGCACTCGATCAGCCAGTAGGCGAAGGGCGACACGAGGCGATGCGAGGGCCCGAAAGGCTCGACCAGCTCGCCGCGTTCCAGGGTCTCGGCCACCAGGGGCAGACGGGCCAGCGCCACCCCCTGGCCGGAGAGCGCCGCCTGCACCTGCTGGTAGGTGAAGTTCAGCAGCAGCCAGCGCGCCGGTTCGAGCTGGGGCACGCCGTGCACGCGCAGCCAATGGCGCCAGGCCAGGTACTCGGCGCTGGGCCGGTGATCGTCCTCTTCGAGCAGGGTGTGACGCGCCAGGTCCGCGGGCACGGCCAGCGCGGGGGCGAGGCCGCGCGCCGCCTGCTCGGCCAGGCCGCGTCCAACGGCCGGCGTGACCACCTCGCCGAACAGGCGTGTCGCGCCGGCAGGTGCGGTGTCGGGGTGGCAGTAGCGCAGGGCCAGGTCAACATCCGGATCGTCGAGGTCGGCCATCATGTCGCTGGCCGAAATGCGGATGTCGATGTCGGGGTGCTGGCGTTCGAACGTGGCCAGTCGCGGCAGCAGCCACAGGGAAGCGAACGAGGCGAACGTGGTGATGCTGACGTGCCGCCGCCCGCGCGCACTGCGGATCTGCCGCACCGTGCTGTCCAGGCGGTTCAGCAGCGGCAGCACGCCGCGCAGCAACTGGGTGCCGGCGCTGGTCAGCTCGACCCGGCGCGTGCCGCGCAGGAACAGGGGCGCGCCGAGCTCGTCCTCCAGGCCCTTGATCTGGCGGCTGATGGCCGGCTGGGTCAGGTGCAGCTCTTCCGCCGCGGCCGAGAAGCTGGAGCGGCGCGCCACCGCCTCGAAGGCCCGCAAGGGGCCGACGGCGAGTGCGCGGTGGGCCGGTCTATTCATGATCAAACCGTATCAATGTCGGCTCCGATTCTCATTCGACATCAGCTCAATTTGAGCCGATGATTCATTCACATTCCAAGGGATAACCAGGAGTTTGTCATGGAACAGGTATTGATGCGAGATGCGCAACATTGGGTGGCGCCGCAGCCAGCTTGGTTGCTGGCCCGCGATGGCGCGCTGTGGGTGACCCGTGCGGGTGACCTCGAAGACCATGTGCTGGCCCGCGGCGAGCGCCTGGCCGTGGCCCGCGGCGATGACCTCGTCCTGCAATCGTGGCATCGCGACCAGCCTGCCGTCTGGGACTGGCAGCCGCTCGCGGCAGGCGCGGGCTATGGCCTGCGCCGTGAAGTGCCGGCCTGGGCCTGGGCCCGCGCCGCTCGTGCCTTGCGTGGCGCGGCCGATGGCTTTGCCGCCCTCGCGCGCAGCGCCGCAGCCAGGGCCTGCCGGGCCCAGGGCTGCATCAGTGTCGGCGACTCCATGGCTTCGGCCGGTACGCTCCAGTAGCCCATCGTGCTGCGGCGGCCCTTGGCGTCGTAGACGAAGGGCTCGCAGCCGGCGTCGGCAAAGCCGGCCTGCGAGTGGGTGTCGACCTTGAGGTACAGGCGTTCACGGGCGATCAACCCGAAGAACAGGTCGTCGCAGTACAGGCCGTGGCCACCGAACATGCGCCGCGCGCGCACCGCGCCGAGTGGCGCCAGCAACTCGAGGCAGTGGTCGACGAGCTCGTTGCCCATGCGTGCAGTCTAGGTCGGCACAATGCGCCCCATGACGCCCGACTTCAACCTCGAACCCCCGCGCGACAAGAAGCTGCTGCGCCGCCAGTTGCAGGCCGAGCGCCTGGCCCTGCACGACCGCCACCAGCGCGCGATGCATCTGCAGGAGGTGCTCCGGGTGTGGCTGGTCGGCCGCGACGAGACCGCGATCGGTGCGTACTGGCCGATCAAGGGCGAGTTCGACGCGCTGCCGGCGTTGTTCCGTTGGACCGAGGGCGAGGACGTGAAGGGCCGGCACCGCCAGATCGGCCTGCCGGTGATCGACCGCGAGACCAAGCGCCTGCGCTTCCACGTCTGGTACCCAGGCTGCCCGATGGAGGAAGACGCCTACGGCATCCCGAAGCCCAAGGACACCGACCCATTCGAGCCGCAGCTTTTGCTGGTGCCCTGCGTCGGCTTCGGCCCCAAGGGCATGCGCCTGGGCTATGGCGGCGGGTTCTACGACCGCACCCTGGCGACGCTCGAGCCGCGACCCTACACCGTCGGCGTCGGCTATTCGCATGGGTTCGTGCCCTGGCTCGAGGCCGAGCCGCACGACGTGCCGCTGGATGCCGTCCTGACCGAGGACGGGCTGCACTGGCAGCGTGAGGGCTGAGGCTCAGGCCGGGCGCAGGCGCCGGCACAGCTCGACCGTCAGCGCCGACTGGTTCATCGTGTAGAAGTGAATCCCCGGCGCGCCGCCGGCGACCAACTTCTCGCACAGTGCGGCGATCACATCCAGGCCGAAGGCGCGGATCGATGCCGCGTCGTCGAGGAAGCCCTCCATCTTCAGTGCCACCCAGCGCGGGATCTCGATGCCGTCGCGAGCTGCAAACTGGGCGATGCGGGCGTAGTTGTGGAAGGGCATGATCCCCGGCACGACGGGCACGGTGGCGCCGAGTCTCTGCGTCTGTTCGACGAAGTGGAAGTAGGCGTCGGCGTTGAAGAAGAACTGGGTGATCGCGCCGCTGGCCCCGGCGCGGACCTTGTCGACATAGTGCTGCAGGTCGCGCGCGGCGTAGCGCTGGTTCGGGTGGTATTCGGGATAGGCCGCAACCTCGATCGCCCAGTCTTCGCCTTGGGTCTCGCGGATGAAGGCCACCAGTTCGGCGGCATAGCGAAACTCACCGCCGACCGCCGTGCCGCTGGGCAGGTCGCCGCGCAGCGCGACGAGGCGCCGGATGTTCTGCGTGCGGTAGCTGGCCAGAGTGGCAGCGATGCCTTCGCGCGTCGAACCGACGCAGGACAGGTGTGGCGCGGCCTCGAAGCCGGCGCCGGCGATGGCCTGCACGGTCTTTAAGGTCTTGTCGCGCGTCGAGCCACCGGCGCCATAGGTGACGCTGAAGAAGTCGGGTTCCAGTACGCCGAGCGCCGGCACGACGTCGTCGATCAGCTTGGCGTCGCCGATGGGGGTGTTGGGCGGGAAGAACTCGAAGCTGATCGGTACGGATTTGGTCATGGCTTGCAGGCCCATAGAAAGTGTTCGCGATTGCCATCGCCGCCGCAGACAGTGCTCTCGAGGTAGTCACGCAGGGTCAAGCCCGCTCCGGCACAGGCCGCGCGCAAGCGCGCTTCGACCTGCGCATGCGCGGCGGGCGACGTGACGAGCCCCCCCTTGCCGATGTCGGCGGGCTGCAACTCGAATTGCGGCTTCACGAGCAGCAACAGGTCGCGTGCGGCCAGCGGCAGGAGTGCGGGCAGGACGAGGGTCAAAGAGATGAACGACAGGTCGGCGACGATGAGCTCGAAGGTCTGCCGCGGCAACAGCGATGCGTCCAACTGCCGCGCATTGATCCCTTCAAGCGCTGTCACACGCGGATCGTCGCGCAGTTTCGGATGCAACTGGCCATGCCCGACATCGACGCCCACCACCGAGGCGGCGCCGCGCGCCAGTAGCACTTCGGTGAAGCCGCCGGTGCTCTGGCCGACGTCGAGGCAATGGCTGCCTGCAACCTCGATCGCGGTGTACGCCAGCGCGGCATCGAGCTTGAGTCCGGCCCGCGACACCCAGCGCAACTCCGCATCGTCGGTGACCTCGATCTCGCAAGACTGTGGCAGGTCTTCGCCTGCCTTGCGGGGCAGCGACCAGCCGCCTGTGCCGAGCCAGCGCACGGCGCCATGCGCGATCAGGCGCTGGGCCGCCGAGCGTGTCGGCGCGAGGCCGCGTTGCACGAGCAGCTGATCCGCTCGCATCTCGGGCTCAGTAGCGGTAGGTGTCGGGCTTGTACGGCCCTTGCTTGGGAACGCCGATGTAGTCGGCCTGCTCGTCCGACAGCTCGGTCAGGACCGCGCCGACCTTCTTCAGGTGCAAGCGCGCAACCTTCTCGTCGAGGTGTTTGGGCAGCACGTAGACCTTGCCCTGCTCGTAGTAGTCGCTGTGCGTGAAGAGCTCGATCTGGGCGATCGTCTGGTTCGCGAACGACGAGCTCATCACGAAGCTCGGGTGGCCGGTCGCGCAGCCCAGGTTCACCAGGCGGCCCTTGGCCAAGAGGATGATCTTCTTGCCGTCAGCGAACTTCACATGGTCGACCTGGGGCTTGATCTCGTCCCACTCACACTTGGCCAGCGAGGCGACGTCGATCTCGTTATCGAAGTGACCGATGTTGCAGACGATGGCCTCGTCCTTCATCGCCGCCATGTGCTCATAGCGGATCACGTTCTTGTTGCCGGTGGCCGAAACGAAGATGTCGGCCTTGTCGGCGGCGTATTCCATGGTCACGACCTTGTAGCCTTCCATCGCCGCCTGCAGCGCGTTGATCGGGTCGATCTCGGTGACCCAGACCTGGGCCGAGAGCGCGCGCAGGGCCTGGGCCGAGCCCTTGCCGACATCGCCGTAGCCGGCCACGCAGGCCACCTTGCCGGCGACCATCACGTCAGTCGCGCGCTTGATTGAATCGACCAGCGACTCGCGGCAGCCGTACAGGTTGTCGAACTTGCTCTTCGTGACCGAGTCGTTGACATTGATCGCGCGGAACATCAGCGTGCCCTTGGCCGACATTTCCTTCAGGCGGTGCACGCCGGTGGTCGTCTCTTCGGTCACGCCGATGATCTGCGCGCTCTTGCGGCTGTACCAACTCGCGTCTTCCTTCAGCTTGGCGCGGATCGCGGCGTAGAGGCAGGTCTCTTCCTCGCTGGTCGGCTTGTCGAGCAGGGACAGGTCCTTCTCGGCGCGCTTGCCCAGGTGCATCAGCAGCGTGGCGTCGCCGCCGTCGTCGAGGATCATGTTCGGGCCTTCGCCGTCGGCATCCTTGGGGCCGAACTCGAAGATGCGATGCGTGTAGTCCCAGTAATCGGTCAGCGTCTCGCCCTTGTAGGCGAAGACCGGCGTGCCCTGCACCGCGAGCGCGGCGGCCGCGTGGTCCTGGGTGCTGAAGATATTGCACGAAGCCCAGCGCACCTGGGCACCCAGGGCCTGCAGGGTCTCGACCAGCACGGCGGTCTGGATCGTCATGTGCAGCGAGCCGGTGATGCGCGCGCCGCGCAAAGGCTGCTTGGCGGCGTACTCGGCGCGGATCGCCATCAGGCCGGGCATCTCGGTCTGGGCGATCAGGATTTCCTTGCGGCCCCAGTCGGCAAGCGACAGGTCGGCAACATGGTGGTCGGGGGTGGCGGATTTCAGGACGGCATTCATCTCGGGCTCCAAACGGTGAGGAACCTGCGCGCCGACACGGGGGACATTCAGTGCTCACCCACGATGACGGTCGTGCAGGTGAGCGCGGTTGCAATGAGGACCTTCCGAGCCTGGCCCTGGATCAGGGTTGCAACGCTCCTCGGAAAGTGGCTCGATTGTAGCGGCTGGCGGCGATTGCCGGGACTTGCGTGCCGTGAACGACTGCTCGTGCGCTGCAGCCTCAGACAGACGTGCCCAGCCAGCGGCTCAGCAGCGCATACAGGCGCCGCGGCTCGACCGGCTTGGCGATGTAGTCGTTCATGCCCGCGGCCAGGCACTCGGCGCGGTCTTCGCCGAACGCGTTGGCCGTCATCGCGACGATCGGCACAGCCTGGCCCTCGGACGTGGCGCGCAGGGCGCGCGTCGCTTCCAGACCATCCATCACGGGCATCTGCATGTCCATCAGGATCAGGTCGTAGCGCTGGGCGCGCACCATGCGCAGTGCATCGAGCCCGTCGTGGGCCAGGTCGACGACCAGCCCGGCCTCGCCCAGCAGAGCCTGGGCCACCATGCGGTTCACCGCGTTGTCCTCGGCCAGCAGCACCCGTGCACCACCATGGCTGGCGCGCAGGGCCTGGGCCGTCACTTCTATGGGCGCGGGCGACGTCGGCGCCGGCGCGGCGCCTCCGAACAGGTTGTCCAGGGCGGTCGCCAGTGCGCTGGCGGTCAGGGGTTTGCCGAGCACCACAATCGCCCCGGCGTCGCCGGCCCGCGCGTGCCAGGCGACTTCGTCGCGCGCCAGCAGCAAGGCCGGTGCGGGCCGTCCCAGGACCTGCCGCAACGTTGTGACGCCGGCCATGCCGGCGTGCCCCGGCAGTTCGGCGTCGATCAGCAACAGGTCGGGCGTGGGCCCGCGCGCGGCGCCGTCGATCGCTTCGCCGATCGTGCTGCTCGCCACGCAATCCAGTCCCAGCGCCTGCAACAGGGCCGACGCGGCCCGGCAGCTGGCATCCTCATGTTCCACCAGCCACACGCTGCGCCCGGCCCAGTCCGGCCGCGGCGCGGGTAGCAGCGCTGGTGCGGCGACGTTCAGCCAGGCGCTGAACCAGAAGCGGCTGCCCTTGCCGGCTTCGCTCGAGAGGCCGACGTCGCCGCCCATCAAACCGGCCAGGCGGCGCGTGATGGCCAGGCCCAGCCCAGTACCGCCGAAGCGGCGGCTGGTCGAACTGTCGGCCTGCGAAAAGGCTTTGAAGAGCAACGCCTGTTTGTCGGCCTCGATGCCGATTCCGGTGTCCTCAACTTCGAAGCACAGGTGTACCCGCCCCTCGTTGGCGCCCAGCGCGCTGCAATGCAAGGTGACGACGCCGTGTTCGGTGAACTTCACGGCATTGCTGAGCAGGTTGACGATCGCCTGCGACAGGCGCGTGGGGTCACCACGCAAGGCGTCAGGCAGGGCCTGGCGTCGGATCACGAGTTCGATGTTGCGGGCCTGCGCGCGCTCGGCCACCAGAGCGAAGCTGCGCCGCAGCACATCGTCGAGCGAAAAGGGCGCGTCCTCGAGAACCAGCCGGCCGGACTCGATCTTGCTGAGGTCGAGGATGTCGTCGATGACCTGCAGCAGGTGGCCGGCGGCTTCGTCGATGCCGCGCAGGCGCTGGGCCTGGGTCGGTCGCGGTTCGTCGCCCGCGAGCAGGTGCGTCAGGCCGAGGATGGCGTTCAACGGTGTGCGAATCTCGTGGCTCATGTTGGCCAGGAAGACGCTCTTGGCCACGTTAGCCGCTTGCGCCTGGTCGCGCGCGCTGGCCAGCTCGGCGCTGAACGCCTGCTGGCGCCGCTCTGCCTGCTTCATCGGTGTGATGTCGGTGGCCAGCACGAAGATGCCGCGCACCGCGCCCACCGGACCGTCAGGGATGTAGTGGACCCAGGTGGTGGCGGCACTGCCATCGGGGCGCACCTCGTCGCGCTCGAAGCGCTGGGTCTCTCCGGCCAGCGCGCGCGCCAGTTGCTCGGCACGCAGCGCCACGAAGTCGGCGTCGAAGATCTCCTGCGCGGTGCGGCCGATCAGCTCGTCGCGCCGCCGCCCGTACCAGCTGCAGTAGTAATCGTTGACGTAGCGGCAGCGCAGGTCGCGATCCCAGTAGGCGACGCGGCCGGGCACACGCTGGGTCACGAGCCGGTTCAGCGTCTCGGCGTCGGCCGGGCCTTGGGTGTCGGCCGGGCTGCTGCGAACCTGGATCAGGTCTTCGATGTGCTGGCGGTGCTGGTCGAGTTCGGCTTCGATGTGACGGCGCTCGCTGACGTCGCGCGCGATGCCGTAGATGCCGACGATGTGCCCGGCCTCGTCGCGCAGCGGCCCGCGTACCACCTGCATCGCGCGCTCGCCCTGCGCTGGCCCGACCTGCTCTTCGAAGTCCATCGGCCGACCGCTCTGCACCACCTGAGCGTCGTTGGCCTCATAGACCGCGGCATTTCGCGCGTCGTGCAGGTCGCGGTCGCGCTGCCCGATCACCCGCTCGGCGCGCAAGCCGCTCGCGGCGCAGGCGGCCGGGTTGAACAGCAGGTAGCGGCCTTCGAGGTCCTTGGCGAAGATTGCATCGCGGCTGCTGTTGGCGATGCCCTCGATCATCGACAAGGCGCGCAGCCTGCGGGCCTGCTGATGCCGATGCGTGGCGGCCCGGCGCAAGGCCCGATGCTGGCGCACAACATTGCCGGCCACGCCGACCAGGACCAGGGACAGCAGGGCGGCTAGCGCGACCCAGGTCGCGGTGCCCCAGACCGGGCCCATCACGTCGGCGCGATCGATGCGCGACACCAACCACCAGGGCGTGCCCGGCACCGCGCGCACCACGCCGAAGGCCGGGCGGCCCTGGAAGTCCTCCGCGAAGATCGCCTTGCCGGCGGGCGCCTCGCCGCGAATCACCATGCCTGCCAGCAGACCGGGGCGCGCGAGCGGCACGGGCCGGCGGTCGTTCGCGCCGACCAGATCGTCTCCGCGGCGGCGCACCAGCTGGGTCTGGATCACCGCATCGGAGTCGGGCCAGTTGCGCAGCATCGACAGCAGCGCCTGCTCCGGATCGATGCGCACCACGACCAGGCCGCGCGTACCGGTCGCCACAGCCGTGAACGGGACGACGAAGTCGATCCGCAGCGGCGGCGTGCCTGTCTCGTCGCGGTAGATGTCGGTCATGGCCACCGCGCCGCTGGCCAGCGCGCGCGCTGTCGCGGCGCGCAAGGGCGACGGCGCGATCGACGCGGCGCCATCCTGCAGCGCCACGGGCTGCCCAGCCAGGTCGAGCAGGAGCACGTCGGAAAAGCCGTGGCCCTTGGCATATTCCTGGGTGCGCTCGCGCAGCTTGTCGCGCGCCGAGATGTCACCCTGCTCCAGCAACTGCTGCAACAGCTGCGGCCACAGCGGCGTGCGTCCAAGGAAGCGGAACTGGGCCTCGCGCGCGGCCACCCAGTCGCCCACCGACTGCGCGCGCAGCGCGGCCACCGCCTCGAGGCGCGCGCTCTCCAGTTCGATCCGGCGCTCTCGACTCTGCCAGATCAGGGCCGCCGCCACGGCGATGATCAGGCAGGCGGCGCTGGCCAGATGCGGCCACAAGGCACGCCACGAAGGATCCCGATCGGGCAAGCCGAAGGGGCCTTCGGCGAGCGTCCCTTGCCCCGTAGCCGCCATTCGACGCCTGACGCTCATGCGGTGGGGCGGTCAGCCACCGAGCCGTGCGTCGGTCATGCGGAAGGCGTGCATGGCGCCATGATGCCCGATCTGCCTGGTGTTCGCCAATGCATCCGCCTTCACTGCGTCAACCTTCATGCACGGGCCCGCGCGCGAACTCATCGCCCAGCCAGCGCACGAAGGCGGCCACTTCCGGCGCCGCAGCCCGGTCGGGGCGCACGACCAGGTAGTAGCGGTAGCCGGTGGGCAGGGTCATGGCAGGAAAGGGCGTGACCAGCTGACCCGCGGCCACCGCGTCGGCCAGCATCGGTGTCAGGCCCATCACCACGCCCTGGCCGCGCACGGCCGCTTGCACCGCCTGGTCGACGAAGCCGAAGATCAGCCTGCCGCCGGCCATCGCGTGCGGCGACACGCCGCAGCTCTCGAGCCAGCGCGCCCAGCCGCCGCCGCGCCAGGCCTGCCAGCGGTCATCCATCTCGATCAAGGGCAGGCGCAGCAGGTCGGCGGGCTCGCGCAGCGTCACCCCGGCGGAAGCCAGCAACTGCGGGCTCAGCGCCGGGGTGGCGAATTCCTCGCACAGCAACGTGGCCCTGTCGGACTCGCCAATGCGCTCGGGCGGACAGCGGCGCAACGCAAGGTCGATGCCTTCTGAGGCGAGATCGACGACCCGGTCACTGGCATCGACGCGGATCTCGATTTCCGGGTGCTGGCGTTGGAACACGGCCAGGCGCGGCCCCAGCCACAAGGATGCAAAGGACGCATACGTCGTCACGGCCACGCGCGGGGGCTGGTCCAGGCCGCGGATCTCGTCCACGCAGCGGTCGATACCCGCCAGCGCCTGCGCCACGACGCCGTGCAGGCGCCGGCCATCCGGCGTCAGTGCCAAGGCGCGCGTCTTGCGCACGAACAAGGGCTTGCCGATCTGGCTCTCCAGCGTCGCGATCTGGCGGCTGATCGACGACTGCGTCAGCGCCAGTTCGTCCGCGGCGAGAGTGAACGAGAGTTGGCGCGCTGACGCCTCAAAACCGCGCAGCGCGGCAAGCTGGATCGGCCGGCGGCGGCGCGAACGGCCGGGCTTGGCGGCGGCGGGTCGAGGGCTCATGCCGACACCATACATGCGATTTACGCATCCATCAACTGCGATCCTTTCGTTTGTCGCGAAGGCCGCCGAAGTCTTCAATACGGGCATGCCGCAACAGCGGTCCACGGAGGCTCTCGATGAACACCGCCACCCTTTCGCGCCAACCCATTCGCACCCTCGCCCTCGGCCCGCAGCGGCTGCTGGTCATCGCCCGGCGTCCGGGCACGCGCATCAAGGTCTTGTCTGGTCGGGTCTGGATGACCGAGGAAGGACAGAGCGGGGATCAGTTCGCCGTCGCCGGCGAGGAACTGCGCACCCTGCGAGGCGGGCGCAGCGTCATCGAAGCGCTCGGCAGCGCCCGCGTGCAGGTGATCGAGCCGACCGGCAGCGCTGCGCGCCGCGTGGCGCAATGGCTCTCCGCGCTGCGGCGCGCTCCCGACACGGCCGCCGCCCGCGTTGTGGCCTTGTCGCTGTCCCTGCTGCTGGCGCTTGGGGTTCCCGAGTTGCTGGTACGCGGCATGCAGCCGACCAGCGCCGGCGCGGCGATCGCTGTCGCACAAACGGCCACGCTGCGCGGCTGAATGGCGCCGCAGTGCGGCCGCGTGCGCGGCATTGCGGCCGTCGGGGCGCGTGCCACACTCGCGCGCCATGAGCCATCGACCGCAAACGCTCTCGTCGTCGCCGGACGCTCCTTGGGTCACGGTGCGTGGCGTCTTCACCGACATCGACGACACGCTCACGCGCGACGGGGCGATCGAGCCGGCGGCGTTGTCTGCGCTGCATGCGCTGCACGACGCCGGCCTGCCGGTGATCGCGATCACCGGCAGGCCGGTCGGCTGGAGCGAGCCCTTCGCGCAGGCCTGGCCTGTGGCCGCGATCGTTCCGGAGAACGGCGCGGTGGCGCTGATCCGCGACGGTGATTCCGTGCGCACCGAGTACGCCCAGGACGGCCCGACGCGCGCGCGCCATGCACGCCGCCTGCGCGAGGTCGCTGCGCGCGTGCTCGCCGAGGTGCCCGGCACGCAGCTGGCGCGCGACAGCGCCGGGCGCGTGACCGACATCGCGGTCGACCACAGCGAGTTCACGCAGCTGGACGAGGCGACGATCGAACGCGTCGCCGTCCTGATGCGCAGCGAGGGCATGAACGCCACCGTCAGTTCGATCCACATCAACGGCTGGTTCGGCGAGCACGACAAACTCTTCGGCGCGCGCTGGATGCTGCGGCGCCTGTACGGACGTGACCTCGACGCCGAACTGGGGCGCTGGGTCTACGTCGGCGACTCGACCAACGACCAGGCCATGTTCGGGCACTTTCCGCTCAGCGTCGGCGTGGCCAACCTGCGTGACTTCGCCGAGCGTCTGCACACCTGGCCGGCCTACATTACCGAGGGCGAGCGCGGCGCGGGCTTTGCCGAAGTGGCGGCGCGCCTCTTGGACTTGCGGCCTGGCGCCTAGTTTTCGATCAGGCCCTGCGCGGCACACAGCCGTGCGATCTCGCGCTGCTCGTCAGGCCCGACACCGAGCTGCGGTTCGCGACACGCGGCCGACGGAAAGTGGCCTTGCAGGCGCAGCACTTCCTTCATGCGCGGGCGGAAGTCGCGGATCGGCGCGCGCCAGCAGTAGCGCGCGATCGGGCCGAGGCGAGCCCAGATCGCCTGGCCGGCGGCGAGGTCGCCGCGTCGCACCGCGTCATGCATCGCGACGAGTTCGGCGGTGGCTGTGCCGGCGAAGCCGATCAAGGCGCCGTTGCAGCCCATGACCATCGCCTCGAAGATGAAGGTGTCGCTGCCGGTCAGCACGCCGATCGGCCGCGCCAACGCGCGCGCGACCTCGATCGTCTGCTGGGTCTGCGCGATGTCGAAGCTGGCTTCCTTGATCGCGACGAGTTGCGGGATTTCGGCGATCGCACGCAGGATCTCCGGCGTGTAGTCGGGGCCCCAGCCTTTCGGAAACTGGAAACAAATAATCGGCAACTCGCTCGCCTCGGCGATTGCGCGGTGGTAGCGGAGGATCATCTCGGCCGGCACCGGCGCACCGCTGAAGGTCGGGAAGGGTGGAAAGACCGTCAGGCCCTGCGCGCCGAACTCGCGCAGCCGCACGGCCTTTTTCGCCGCCGCCTGGGTCGAGCCGGCGACGATGCCCGACATCAGGGGCACGCGACCACCGAGCGCACGCTGGCAGACGCGCATCACCTCGAACTGCTCATCGTCATCGAGCGCGATCACCTCCGAGGCGTCGACGTTCATCACGATCGCTGCCGGCCGCTGCGCGGCGATCCAGGCGATGTAGCGCTCCAGCGTGACCCAGTCGATCGCGCCGCCTTCGTGCATTGGCAGCATCGGTGCGGCGATCACGCCGGTGAAGGGGCGGTTCAGCATGGCAGCTCAATAACGGATGACGCCATAGCGCATGAAACACTCGGTGATCTCATCGCAGTACTCCGTGAAGCGTTCGCTGGTCACGACGGCTTTATCGCGCGGGCGCGGCAGGTCGATCGAGATGATCCGCTCTATCCGGCCCGGTCGCGGTGTCATCACGACGACCCGGTCGGCCAGGGCCACCGCCTCGGCGATGCCGTGGGTGATGAAGACCAGGGTCTGGCGCTGGGCCAGCCAGAGCTTCTCCAGGTCGATGCGCATCTGCTCGCGCGTCAGCGCATCGAGCGCACCGAAGGGTTCGTCCATCATCAACAGCGGCGGGTCGTGGATCAGCGCGCGCACGATCGCGACGCGCTGGCGCATGCCGCCCGACAGCTCGCGCGGGCGCCGCTCCTTGAAGTCGCCCAGGCCCACGTCGCCGAGCAGCTCCTCGGCGCGGACACGGTAGCGCGCGCTGTCCAGGCCGCGCAGCTCGATCTGCACCAGCACGTTCTCGAGCACGTTGCGCCAGTCGAGCAGCACCGGACTCTGGAAGACGATGCCCAGGTCGGTTTGCGGGCCGCGCACCTCGCGCCCGCCAACGCGCACGCTGCCGCCAGAGAAGGGCAACAGGCCGGCGACGATGCGCAGCAGGGTGCTCTTGCCGCAGCCCGAGGGTCCGACCACAACCACCAGCTCACCGGCCGCGATCGAGAGGTCGACGCCGTCGAGTGCCGTGGTGGTCTGTCCGGCGCGCGAGAAGGTGTGGCGCAGGCCGGCGACTTCGACACTCGACTGCGCCGTCGCTGATGCTGGCGTGGTTGCGAGCCCGGTCGCGGGCGAGCCTCTCACTTCGGCAGGAACTCGTTGGTGTGGAACGTCGTCCACGGCTCCTTGGTGTCGAGGTCACGATACTGCTTGAGCAGGGAGATCGTCTGGTCCCAGTCGGCCTGGGCACCGAGGCCGACCCTGCCCTTCGAGTTCGTCGAGTCCAGCAACTCGAAGTCGACCATCATCTGGTCTAGCGTCGACTGCCGGTTCAGATCCGGCTTGACCTTCATCGCCACGTCGACCGCCGCCTGCGGATTCTTCTTGGCTTCTTCCCATGAGCGCACTGAGGCGCGCACGAAGCGGCGCACCAGGTCGGGCTTCGTCTTGATCAGGTTGCCGGTGGTCAGGATCGTCATGCCGACGATGTTGGCGCCGTGGTCTGCATAACGCAGCGCGTGCGGTTCGACGCCCTTGTACTTGATCAAGAAGAACTGGTCATCGGCGCCGCCGAGCAAAGCATCGACCTTCTTCTCCAATACCGAGACCACCTTCGCGGCCGGGTCGACCTGGACGAACTTGATGGTGCTCATGTCGAGCTTGTTGTGCGCGGCCAGGGCACGGAACAGCTGGCCCAGCGGATCACCCGGCGACACCGCGAGCGACTTGCCCTCCAGGTCCTTCGGCTTGCGGATGCCCGCCGACGCCAGCGAGACGACAGAGAAGCCGGTCGAGTTGAGCAAGGACATCACGGACTTGACGTCGGCACCCTTGGACGCCGTGGTGATCAGGCTCGACGAATCGGCCATGCCGAAGGTGTCGGAGCCGGCTGCCACCACCTGCACCGTGTTGCCCGAGCCTCGGCCCTCGTTGATCGTCAGCTCGATGCCCTCCTGCTTGAAGAAGCCCATCTCCTTGCCGTAGTAGTACGGCACGTGCAGGCCGCCGAGGTACCAGTTCAGACGCAGCGAAACGGCGTCCTGTGCCGACGCCGACGTCGCAGCAGCGCAGACCAGCAGTGCGGCGAGCCATCTGAGCATGCTCATGGTGTGTCTCCTTCAGTTGTGGGACCAGGAAGCCTAGGACTGGGCCTGCAACGCATTGACCTGCGAGACATGCCAGGGAATCGTCAGGCGCTCGATCAACTCGACCGTGTAATAGACGGCCAGGCCGATGAAGCTGAGCAGGAAGATCACCGCGAAGACCATCGGTGTGTCCAGGTTGCCGTTGTACTGCAGCAGCAGGTAGCCCAGGCCTTTGTCTGAGGCCACGAACTCCGCGACGATGGCGGCGGTGGCCGACAGCGCGGCGCCGACCTTCATGCCGGTGAAGATGTCGGGGAGGGCCTGCGGCAGCCGGATCTTGGCGAACAGCTTCCAGCCGCTCGCGCCGGTGGTGCGCGCGAAGTCGGCGATCTCGGGGTCGACCGCCTTGAAGCCGGCGATGCTGGCGACGACGATCGGGAAGAACGACAGCAGGAAGACGATCAGCAACTTGGGTGTGTAGCCGAAACCGAACCAGATGATGAACAGCGGCGCGATGGCGATCTTGGGCACGATCTGCAGGAACACCACCACCGGGTAGACCGCGTTCTCCATGAAGCGCGAGTAGGTGACGGCCAGCGCGAAGGGGATGCTCACCACCACCGCGAGCAGGTAGCCGCCGAGGATCTCGAGCGTCGTGACCCAGGCCCCCGCCATCACCACGCCGGAGCGCTTGTGGAACTCGGACCAGATCTTGGTCGGCGGTGGCAGCAGGTATTCCTTGATGCCGAGCACGCGCACGACGACTTCCCACGCCACCAGCAGGGTCGCCGCGACGAGCAGGGCGCCGACGCGCTGGCGCAGCCAGCCGCCGATGCCGCTGTTTGGGCGTGCCGACACGGCTTGCGTGGCGTTGACAGCAAGGTGCGACACCGTCAGCCCGCGCTTTCGGTACCCGATCCGGCATCCAGATCCCAGGTGCCGTAACGCGCCGGCAGGTTGATCTCGATCAGCTCGAGATCGTCCGAGCGGCCAACCACGTTGTGCGCCACGCCGCCGGGTTGCGACAGGCAGGCCCCGGCGCGAACCACCACCTCGTGGGGCATGCCGGCGTAGCGAAAGGCGATCCAGCCACGCAGGACGTAGACGAAGTGGCCGCTCATGTCGTGCCAGTGCCAGCCGGTCTCCTTGTCGAAGGGGCCGATCGCGCGGATGTGGCGCGCGCCGATGCGGCCGTCCGTTGCGTCGGCGAGCTTCAGGTCGCGATACTCGACGTCTGCGCGCGGGCCGTCGCGCGTGAAGGCCGCGTCCGTCAGTTCGACCAGGCCGAATGACGAACGTGCCTGGCCCAGGGCCAGCGGTCCAGGGAAATGCGGCGGGTCGTTGTGGACTTCCATGCGGGCGATCCTCGGGCAGCCAGCAGATTCATGCTAGCACAGTGATGGAACGTTGTTCCATCAATGCTAGAGTGAAGGCATCGCACGCCGAATCCCCTGAAACCCGATGCGGCTCGTCAAAGGTCTGCTCCATCGCTGTCTCGAAGTCCTCGAGCTGCTGTCGGTCGACTCGCAGTGGCGTCGCCTGTCGGACGTCGCCGGTGCGCTCGAGCTGCCCAAGGGCCCGGTGCACCGCCTGCTGGCGGAGCTGGTCGCGCTGGGCTGGATCGAGCAGGACCGCGATACCGAACGCTATCGGCTGACGCTCAAGCTCGCGCTGCTCGGCCAGCAATACCTGCGCAGCACCAGCCTGCCGGGGGTGGTGCAGCCCGTCCTGGACGAGGTGGCCAAACGCTGCGGCGAGCTGGTGCGCCTGACGGTGGTGCAGGGCGGCGGCCTGCACTGGATGGCCTCGTCGCAGGGCGCTCCCACTGGCCTGATGTACCAGCCGGCGCTGAACGGGCCGCTGGTGCTGCACACCACGGCCAACGGCAAGGCCTGGATGGCGACAATGGCCGATGCCGCGGCCAGCCGGATCGCACTGGCCGACGGCTTGGGCCAGGTCGATGCCGCACGGCGCGGCCCGCGCGCGCTGCGCGATCTCGACAGCCTGCACTCCGATCTGACCGCCATCCGCGCTCGCGGCTACGCCCTTGCCATCGAGGAAGCCGAACCTGGCGTCAAGGCCATCGCGGTGGTCGTGCGCGGGCATGACGACGGCGTCGTGCTCGGCACGATGAGCATTGCCGGACCCCTGGTGCGCATGGGGCCGGAGCGCGACGCTGAGTTTCACGATCTGCTGGCCCAGGCCGCGGGCACGCTGGGCCTGGTCTGGCCGCGCGAGCGCTGGCCCTTGTCGACGGAGGCCAAGGCATGAGCGAGAAGGGCCGCTCCCACGCGTTCAGCCCGCAGCGCGTCGCGCGAAGGGTTGTCCTATGAGCCTGCATGGCACCGGTGTGGTCGCGATCTGGCACGACCTGCTCCCCGCAGCGAAGGGCGAGTTCTACGAGTGGCACAACCGCGAGCACATGCCGGAACGACTGGGCATCTCGGGCTTCAACCGTGGCCGGCGCTACATCGCCGTGCGCGGCGCGCCCGAGTACTTCAACCTTTACGAAGCCGACAGTCCGGACGTGCTGCGTGGGCCGGACTACCTGCAGCGGCTCAACACACCGACGGCTTGGACGCGCCAAGTGGTGACCTCGTTCCGTGCCGTGGCGCGCGGCATCTGCCGCGTGCTCTACAGCGGCGGCGTGGGGCAGGGCGGGGTGATGCTGACGCTGCGCTTTGGCGTCGGGCACGACGCGCAGGAGACCGTGGCGCGCCTCCTGAGCGAAACCTTGCTGCCGGTCGCCGTTGGCCTGCGCGGCGTGGCCGGGGCGCACCTTTGCCGCGCCGATGTCGAAGGCAGCCGCATCGAAACCGCCGAGAGAAGGGCGCGGGCCGGCGAGACGGTCATCCCCGATTGGATCGTGATGATCGAAGGCAACGATGCGGACGCCGTCGAGGGCGCCGCACAGCCGGCGTGCGCTGCCCTCGCGGCCCTGCCCGACGTGCATGGCCTGGACCGGGCCGTCTATACGCTCCAGCACCAGCGCGGCAGGAAGCCCTGGGGCGACAGCTGATCAGATCTCGTCGATGCCTGTCGATGTCGGCGCGCGCTCGCCCTTTGCCTCGGACAGCGAGAAGCGTTCGTTGGTGCGGGTGTAGAAGCTTGCGCCGAAGCGGGCCACCGGGTGGTACTCGCGCAGGTTCACGCGCCAGGCCTCGGTGTCGATCAGGCCGGCGCGGGCGACCAGCCGCACGATGCGGCCGATGAAGACATAACGGCTCTCGGTCTCGAGCTTCTCGTGCAGCACGCACTCGAAGGCCACGGGCGCCTCCTGGATGCGCGGCGGCGCGACGCTGTGCGAGGGCAACGCCGTCAGGCCGACCGCGGCGAGTTCGCTCACGTCCGAAGGGAAGCTCTTGCCGCAGTCGTGCATCTTCTGCGCCATCGCCTCATCGGACATGTGGACGACGAACTCGCCGCTGCGCAGGATGTTGGCGGCGGTGTCCTTCAGGCACCCGTCCTTCAGGCGGTTGATGCTGATCATCAGGATCGGCGGGTCCTCGCCGACCATGTTGAACATCGAGAACGGTGCGGCGTTGACCACGCCCGTCGGCCCCAGCGTGGTGACCAGCGCGATCGGCCGCGGCACGATCAGGCTGGCCATCAGCTTGTAGCGCTGGTAGGCGGTGATGCTCTCGAAGTCGACTTCAGTCAGGCTCAAACGATCACTTCCACCTTGGCACGCTTGGCCACCTTGGTCCAGGTGTCGATCTGCGAGCGTATCAGCGTGGCGAAGTCGTTGCCCAGCACCGGGGTCTTGCGTGGCAGGGTCTGCAATTCCTCGAGCCGCGCCATCACGTCGGGCTTGGCCAACACCTCAGGCATCAGCGTGGTCAGGCGCTGCGCAATCGGCGTGGGCAGGTTCTTCGGCCCCGACAGGCCGAGCCACTGCGAGCCGGTCATCGACGGGAAGCCGAGTTCCGCGAACGTCGGGATGGTGGGCAGCGCCGGCAGCCGTGCCGGGGTGGAAACCGCCAGCGCGCGTAGCGAGCCCGCCTTCAATTGCGCCACGTTGGTCGTGATGGGGTCGAACAGGCCGTCGATCTGTCCGCCGAGCAGGTCCTGCATCGCCGGCGCGCTGCCCTGGTAGGGCACATGGTCATGCTCGGGCGCCTGGCCCTCGATCTTCAGCAGCTCGCCGTACAGGTGGTTGGCCGAACCGACCCCGGAGGTGCCGTAGCGCACCGCCTTGGTCTTGGCCGCCGTCACGTACTGGCCCAGGCTCGTGTAGGGCGACTGGGCGCGCACCAGCAGCACCATCGGCGCTTCCACCAGCATGGCCATGTGGGTGAAGTCGCCCACTGCGTCGAAAGGCATCACGTTGCGCGTGGCCGCGGCGTAGATGTGGACCGAGGCGTGGCTCACCAGCAGCGTGTATCCGTCGGCCGGCTGCTTGGACACATGGTCGGTGCCGATCAGGCCGCCGGCGCCGGGCTTGTTCTCGACCACAACCGTCTGTCCGATGGCCTGCGAGATGTGGGGCGCCATCAGTCGCGCCACCGTGTCCACCAGACCCCCTGGCGGAAACTGTGCGACCAGGCGCACCGGGCCACGGCTAGGCCAGGCGTTCTGGGCGCCGACCCAGGTGGGCGAGGAGAGGGCCGCGGCACCGGCGGCGAGAACGAGGCGACGCTTCATGGAGACTCCTGTGTGAAGGCAGACGCGCCGCGCTCGCAGAAAGCGTGCCATGCCGACCACTCCCTGCGCCCGCCTTGTGTGGGAACGTGACTTGCTGAGCTGGTGCGCGCCCGCACGCTTTCTGGTCTGGCCGTACTTCGTCCTGGTGCGCAGGCGGCCTGAGGCCGCACCATCCTGAGCTTTCACCGAAGGGAAGAATCCCCATGCCCGCCACCTACCTGGATGCGCTGCCCAGTCACGGCCGCTTCGGCTACAGCGCCATCACCGCCCGGCCCGGCTACCACTGGCCCGGCGGATCCGGCCTGGCCGTGTACGTGGCGCTGAACCACGAGCACTTCGCCTTCGGCGAGGGCCTGGGTGCGGCGTTGGGGCCAGCGTCGCCACAGCCCGATGTGCTGAACTACAGCTGGCGCGAGTACGGCAACCGCGTCGGCGCCTGGCGCTGCCTGGAGCTATTCGACGAGTTGCGTTGGCCCTCAGCGGCGCTGATCAACACGGCGCTGTACGAGCACTGCCCCGAGCTGGTGGCAGCCTGTGTGGCGCGCGGCGACGAACTCGTCGGCCACGGCCACAGCAATGCCGAGCGCCAAGGCGCTTTGAACGAGGCCGACGAGCGCGCGCTGCTGGCGTTGTGCCGCGACCGCGTCCTGCAGCACAGCGGGCACGCACCAACGGGCTGGCTGTCGCCGTGGATCAGCGAGAGCCTTCTGACGCCGGATCTGCTGGCCGAGACCGGCTATCGCTACACACTGAACTGGTGCCAAGACGACCAGCCGGTGGCGATGCGCACGCGCAGCGGACGCACGCTGTGGTCGGTGCCCTACCCGCAGGAGCTGAACGACATCCCGGCGATCGTGGTGCGCCAGATGAGCGGCGACGACTTCGCCCAGATGATCGTCGACCAGTTCGACGAGATGCTCGAGCAGTCAGCGCGTCGGCCACTGACCCCGCTGGTGATGGGCATCGCGCTGCACCCGTACATCGTCGGTCAGCCCCACCGCTTGCGCCACCTGCGCCGCGCGCTGCGTCACATCGACGCGGTAGTCGCGGGCGGAGACGTCTGGCTGACGACGCCCCGGGCCATCTGCAACCACGTGGCCGGCCTCGAAGCTGGCGCCGCGGCCCCGTTCGAGTGAGCCCCGCCGCAGCGGCCGACGTTCACGCCGCGAGCCGGTGTTCGTAGTAGGGCCGCTCGCGATCGTCGAGGATCGCGTCCTGCACTTCAAGCTTCTTCGGATCGGGGTTCAGCCAGGCGTCGACGTGTTCGGGCTTGATCGGGATGATGCAGCGGTCATGGCCGGCAGCAGCGATCTCGGCCGGCGGCTCATCGGTGATCGCCGCGAAGGACAGCAGCTCTTCCCCATCCAGCCCGGTCCAGCGTGACCAGAGGCACGCCACCAGCATGTCCTGTTGCGGCCGCGGGTTGAATTCGAGCACGACGTTGGTGCCTTCACGGTTCACGTTCTCGTAGAAGGCGTTAACCACCATGATGCCGTGCGAGTGGCCATAGAGGCCCCTCCAGAAACCCCTCAGGCTGTCGCGCCGGGCGTTGTAGGTGCCCGGGAACTTGCTGTCGTAGAACGCTGGCTTGCCTGCTGGGCGGCACTGGTAGCGCATCGGCTTGATGACACGCTGGCCGCCCTCGCTGATCATCACCGGGACATACCAGCCAGGAAACATTCTGGCGTCTTGCTCTTGGATGTCGGTGCGTCGCAGATCAGCGAGCTTGCCCTTGGCCCACTCGATCTTGTCGATGGCAATGCGCCGGCTTTCGGTGGCCGCCTTGGTGGCCTTGGTCTGCAGCGTTCGCTCGGCATCGGCCAGGCGCTTGACCTGCTTGAACAGCTCCTGCTCCAGCGCAGTGGCCTGCTGCGCATTGAACTCGTCGATCAAGACCTTGACCTTGCGCTCATCGTCGGTGCCGGGTTCGGCGAACAGCGCTTCCATCGCTTTGGGGACCTTGACCTTTTTGTCAGTCAGGCGCGCCCAGAACCGTTCGAAGAACGCCTTGATGTCGATGACCGCGCCGAAGCTGCGCACGAACTTCAGGTAGTCCGCCTTGATCTGGGCCGAGTAGCACATGGCGCGCATGTTAGCGAGTGCAGCCAGACGCCGCGTGGAGCGTCGATGCGAAGGCTCATGCTTGGCGGTTGCGCCTCGAACAGCGTCGTGAGTGGCCAACCGACCGTGCTTGCAAAACCGGCAAGCCGCTTGCCAAGCGGAGCAAGCGGCAAGGTTCAGGTCACTGGCGCCGGGTTGAACAGCACCAGCGCGTTGTGCAGCTTCCAGTGCTCGGCCCAGGTCTTCTTGCGGCCGCTGGCCACGTCGAGCATCAGGCTGAACATCTCCCAGCCCACGTCTTCGATCGTCGCCGCGCCGTCGGCGATGGCGCCGGCGTTGATGTCCATCAGGTCGTGCCAGCGCCGCGCCAGGTCAGTGCGCGTCGCGACCTTGATCACCGGCACTGCGGCCAGGCCATAGGGCGTGCCGCGGCCGGTGGTGAAGACATGCAGGTTCATGCCGGCGGCGAGCTGCAGGGTGCCGCAGATGAAATCGCTGGCCGGTGTCGCGGCATAGGTCAGGCCCTTGGACCTCAGTTTTTCGCCAGGTGACAGCACGTTCGAGATCGGCGACGAGCCCGACTTGACGATCGAACCCATCGCTTTCTCGACGATGTTGGACAGGCCGCCCTTCTTGTTGCCCGGCGTGGTGTTGGCGCTCCGGTCGACCTTGCCGCGCTGCAGGTAGGCGTCGTACCAGGCCATCTCGCGGATCATCGCGTCGGCGACCTCGGGCGTGCTGGCACGCGAGGTGAGCTGGTCGATGCCGTCGCGCACCTCGGTCGTCTCGGAAAACATCACGCTGGCGCCGGCGCGCACCAGCAGGTCGGTGCAGAAGCCGACCGCCGGATTGGCGGTGACGCCTGAGAAGGCATCGCTGCCACCGCATTGCACACCGACGACCAGTTCGCTCGCCGGCACGGTCTCCCTGCGCCTGGCGTTCAGTCGCTCGAGATGCTCCTCGGCCTGGCGCATGATCGACTCGATCATCGACATGAAGCCGACGTGCGCGTCGTCCTGCAGGCAGACGACGTCGAGCTTGGCTTCCTCGCTGGCGCCCACGTCGGCGACATTGCGTTCGTCGACGATGGCAAAGCTGCCCGGCGGCAGCAAACGCTCAGGCTGCAGCTTCTCGCAGCCCAGGCTGACCACCATCACCTCGCCGCCGAAGTTCGGGTTCAGGCTGATGTTGCGCAGCGTGCGGATCGGGATCTCGGCGCCCGGTGCGTCGATCGCGACGCCGCAGCCGTACGTGTGCTCGAGGCCGATCACGTCGTCGACGTGCGGGAACTTGGGCAGCAGTTCGGCCTTGATGCGTTGGACCGCGAAGTCGAGCACGCCCGCCACGCACTGCACGGTCGTCGTGATGGCCAGGATGTTGCGCGTGCCGACCGTGCCGTCGGCATTGCGGTAGCCCTCGAAGCTGTAGCCCTCGAGGGCGGGCTGGGCGGCGGGCTTGACGGTGGCGATCGGCAGATCGTCCAGGCCGCGCGCGTCGGGCATCTGCAGCAGGCGCTCGTGAACCCAGCTGCCGGCCGCGATTGCCTTCAGTGCATAGCCGATTGGGATGCCGTAGCGCAGCACCGGGGCTGCGGCGGCGATGTCGACCAGCGCCACCTTGTGGCCCTGCGGCACGCGGTCGCACAGCACCAGGCCCGACGGCAGGGCGGAGCCGGGGGGCAGGCCGCCGTCGTTCGCGACGATCGCAACGTTGTCGCGCTCGTGCATGCGGATGGTCAATGGGGTGGTGACAATGGACAACGCAGATCTCCTCAAGCGCACTCAGGCACGTTGGCCGACCGCGGCCGTTTCACGCGTCCAGGCCCTGGCCTGCTCGCTCAGGCTGACGCCCAGGCCAGGCCGGGTGGGCACGAGCATGCGACCGCCCAGGATCTCGAGGCGCTCGTTGAACAGCGGTTCAAGCCAGTCGAAGTGCTCGACCCAGGGCTCGGTGGGGTAGGCCGCGCCCAGGTGCACGTGCAGCTCCATCGCGAAGTGCGGGCCGAGCATGAGCCCGGCGTGCTCGGCCTGGGCGGCGATCTTCAGGAAGGGCGTGATGCCGCCGACGCGCGGCGCGTCGGGCATCAGGTAGTCGGCAGCGCGATGGCGAATCAGCTCGCCGTGCTCGGCGGCGCTGGTCAACATCTCGCCGGTCGCGATCGGGGTGTCGAAAGCCGCTGCCAGCGCGGCGTGGCCTTCATGGTCATAAGCGTCGAGCGGCTCCTCGATCCAGACCAGATTGAAGTCCTCGAAGACTCGGCACATGCGCTGCGCGGTCGGCCGGTCCCATTGCTGGTTGGCGTCAACCATCAGCGGCACGTGGTCGCCCAGGTGCTTGCGCACGGCTTCGACCCGTCGGATGTCCAGCGCGCGGTCGGGCTGGCCGACCTTGAGTTTGATGCCGCCGATGCCGCGTTCGATCGAGGCCGCGGCGTTGACCATCAGCTGGTCGATCGGTGTGTGCAGGAAGCCGCCCGAGGTGTTGTAGCACCGGACCGAGTCGCGGTACGAGCCGAGCAGCTTGGCCAGCGACAGGCCGGCGCGCTTGGCTTTCAGGTCGTACAGCGCGACGTCGAAGGCGCCGATCGCCTGCGTCGCCAGGCCACTGCGCCCGACCGAGGCACCGGCCCAGCACAGCTTGTTCCACAGCTTGGCGATGTCGCTCGGGTCTTCGCCAATCAAGGCCGGTGCGATCTCCTTGGCGTGGGCGAACTGGCCCGGCCCGCCGGCGCGTTTCGAATAGCTGAAGCCCAGGCCCTGGTGGCCGTCTGCGGTCTCGATCTCGGCGAACAGCATCGCGATCTCGGTCATCGGCTTCTGCCGGCCAGTCAGGACCTTCGCGTCGCTGATCGGCGTGGCCAGCGGCAGGTAGCAAGAGGACAGGCGAACCCAGGCGATGCGGTCGTCGTTCGTACTCATGATGTGGTGCCCCGCAGGGCCTCGAAGCGTTTGTCGAAATCCTGGCGCAACTGCTTGCGCACTTCGGCCGCGGCCCGGCGCCGGTGCTCGTCGGGTGTCGCAGGCAGCAACGGTGGCACGGCAACGGGCTTGCGGGCATCGTCCACCGCCACCATCGTGAAGAAGCAGCTGTTGGCGTGGCGCACAGCCCGGCTGCGGATGTTCTCGGCCAGCACCTTGATGCCGATCTCCATCGATGAGGTGCCGGTGTGGTTGACGGCGGCCAGGAACGTGACCAGCTCGCCGACATGGATCGGCTGGCGGAACATCACCTGGTCGACCGACAGGGTGACCACGTAGCGCCCGGCGTAGCGGCTGGCGCAGGCATAGGCCACCTGGTCGAGGAACTTCAGGATCGTGCCGCCATGGACGTTGCCAGCGAAGTTGGCCATGTCCGGCGTCATCAGCACGGTCATCGTCAACTGGTGGGCAGGCAGCTCGTCCATGGTCTTGGTCCTCGTCGATGTCAGACTGCGCCGTGCGCCTCGACGTACAAGGCGTACAGGGAGTGGCAGCTGGCCATGTAGAGGCGGTTGTTCTTCGGCCCGCCGAAGGTCAGGTTCGCGCAGCGCTCGGGCAGCTTGATGAAGCCGATCGCCTTGCCCTGCGGGTTGAAGACCATCACGCCGTCCAGATCCTCCGACCTGCCACGCAGCTGGAACACCTTGCGCCCACCGACATCGCTGGCTTCGGCCTGCAAGGCGCCGTTGCTGCCCCAGCCGCACCACAGGTTGCCGTCGCGGTCGACCTTGAAGCCGTCCAGCGCACCCTGGTCGGCCGCATCGATCACCTTGACCTTGTTCGAGACCGCGCCCGCGGCATCGACGTCATAACTCCAGATGCTGCGGTTGGGCGTGCCGCGCCACTCGACGACATAGAGCTTCTTCTCGTCGGGTGAAAAGGCCAGGCCATTCGGGTTCATCAGGTCGGTGATGATCGCGCTGATCTTGCCGTCGGGCGCGACCCGGTACACATTGGTCGTCGCCTGCTCCGGCCGCGCCCGGGAGCCTTCCCACTCGCCGTTGATGCCGAACAGCGGGTCGGTGAACCAGACGCTGTCGTCTGACCTGACGACGACGTCGTTGGGCGCATTCAGGCGCTTGCCCTCGAAGGCGTCGGCGAGCACGGCGACCCTGCCGTCCTTTTCGGTGCGGGTGATGCGTCGCGTGACCGAGTGCTCGCAGCTAATGAGCCGGCCCTGGCGATCGCGCGCGTTGCCGTTGGCGTAATTGGCACCGGCGCGGAAGACGCTGAAGCTGCCGTCCCGCTCGCTGTACTTCATGATCCGGTTGTTCGGGATGTCGCTGACCAACACGTAACCGCCATCGTTGCCGCTGGCGGGGAAATACACCGGCCCCTCGGCCCAGCGCATGCCGCTCGCCACCTGCTCGATGGTGCTGCTGTAGATGCGGTACCTGGCGAAGCTCGGGTCCAGGATCAGGACAGACGGATCCGGGTAGCGCTGGTTTGGCGTGAAGCCGAAGGACTGCGCCAGTGCGCTGCTGCCGAGTGCGGCCAGGCCGGTGCCGGCCGCGGCCTTCAGGAAGCCGCGACGCGCGGTCGAGTTGCCCTGGCCCTTTTCTTCTTGCATGGGTCGTCTCCTGGTTGTGGCCTGTATCGGCCGGTTGGGGTCCTAGGCTTGTGTGTAGGCGGTCTTCACCGTCGTGTAGAACTCCGCTGCGTAGCGGCCCTGCTCGCGCGGGCCGTAGCTCGAACCCTTGCGCCCGCCGAAGGGCACGTGGTAGTCGACGCCGGCGGTCGGCAGGTTGACCATCACCATGCCGGCCTGGGCGTGACGCTTGAAGTGCGTCGCGTGCTTCAGCGACGTGGTCGCGATGCCCGAGGCCAGGCCGAAGGGCGTGTCGTTGGCCAGGGCCAGGGCTTCGTCGTAGTCCTTCGCGCGCTGCACGCTGACAACCGGCCCGAACACCTCTTCGCGGTTGATGCGCATCGCCGGCGTGGTGTCGGTGAACAGGGCCGGGGCCATGTAGAAGCCGGGCTGGCCCTCGGGATTGCGCTCACGCACTCCGCCGCCGTGGGCGAGCGACGCACCTTCTCCCTTGGCGATGCCTAGGTACTCGAGGTTCTGCGCCAGTTGCCGCTCGTCGACCACCGGGCCGATGTCGGTGCCGGCCTTGCGCGCGTCGTCGACCTTCAGCGTCTTCATGCGCTCGACCATCGCGGCGACGAAGCGGTCGTGGATGCCTTCGGTGACGATCAGTCGCGACGAGGCGGTGCAGCGCTGGCCGGTCGAGAAGAAGCCGCTCTGGATCGCGGCATTGACCGCCACGCCGAGCTCGGCGTCGTCGAGCACGACCATCGGATTCTTGCCGCCCATCTCGAGCTGGAACTTGGCCATCCGGCCGACGCAGGCGGCCGCGACCTTCTGTCCGGTGGCCTGCGAGCCGGTGAAGCTGATCGCGGCGATGCGCGCATCGTCGAGCAGGGTCGCGCCGACCTCGGAGCCACGTCCCATCACCAGGTTCAGCACGCCCTTGGGCAGGCCTGCGCGGGCCAGGATGTCGGCCAGCGCCCAGCCCGAGCCGGGCACCAGGTCGGCCGGCTTGAAGACCACGCAGTTGCCGTAGGCCAACGCCGGCGCGATCTTCCAGGCGGGAATGGCGATCGGGAAATTCCAGGGCGTGATGATGCCGACTACGCCGATCGGCTCGCGCGTGATCTCGACGCCGACACCCGGCCGCACTGAGGGCATGACCTCGCCGCCGGGGCGCAGCGCCTCGCCGGCGAAGAATTTGAAGATGTTGCCGGCGCGAGCGACCTCGCCGATCGCCTCCGGCAGGGTCTTGCCTTCCTCGCGTGCCAGCAGGTCGCCGAGCTCGGCGCGCCGGGCCAGGATCTCGCTGCCGGCGGCATCGAGGATGTCGAAGCGCTGCTGCGGCGTCGACAGGCTCCAGGCCGCAAACGCCGACTGCGCTGCAGCGATCGCGGTTTGCGTCTGGGCGACATCGGCCTGGGCGTACTCGCCAACCAGGTCGGTGGTGTTGGACGGGTTGATGTTGCGCGACACGCGCGCGCCATCGACCCATTCGCCGGCGATCAGGTTCTTGAACATGGTTGTGTCTTTCAGCGGTCCAGCGCGGGACGCTTGGGGTTGAAGGTCCATCCTGGAATCAGGTACTGCATGGCCATCGCGTCGTCCCGCGAGCCCAGGCCGTGCTGCAGATAAAGCTGGTGCGCCTTCTCGACTTCGGTCATGTCGAGCTCGACACCCAGGCCCGGCGCCTTGGGTACCTGCACATGGCCGCCGACGATCTGCAGCGGCTCCTTGGTCAGGCGCTGGCCGTCCTGCCAGATCCAGTGCGTGTCGATCGCCGTCACCCGGCCCGGGGCCGCGGCGCCGACATGCGTGAACATCGCCAGCGAGACATCGAAGTGGTTGTTCGAATGCGAGCCCCATGTCAGGCCCCAGTCGCGGCAGGTCTGGGCCACGCGCACCGAGCCGGCCATGGTCCAGAAGTGCGGGTCGGCGAGCGGGATGTCGACCGACTGCAGCGACAGCGCGTGGCTCAGCTGGCGCCAGTCGGTCGCGATCATGTTGGTCGCCGTCGGAAGGCCGGTGGCGCGGCGAAATTCCGCCATCACCTCGCGGCCCGAGAAGCCGTCTTCGGCGCCGCAAGGGTCTTCGGCATAGGCGACGACGCCGCGCATGTCGCGCATCAATCGGATCGCGTCCTTCAAGAGCCAGCCGCCGTTCGGGTCGAGCGTGACCCGCGCCTGCGGGAAGCGTTCGTGCAGCGCGACGATGGCCTCGATCTCGTCGTCGGCGCGCAGAGCGCCGCCCTTCAACTTGAAGTCGTTGAAGCCATAGCGTTCGCGCGCCGCTTCAGCCAGGCGCACGATCGCCTCCGGCGTCATCGCCTTCTCGTGGCGCAGGCGGAACCAGTCATTGCCGGCACCCGGGTCGCTGGCATAGGGCAGCTCAGTTTTGCCCTTGTCGCCGACATAGAACAGGTAGCCCAGCATCTCGACCGATTCGCGCTGCTGGCCTTCGCCGAGCAGTGCCGCGACCGGCACGCCCAGGTGCTGTCCCAGCAGGTCGAGCAGGGCCGACTCGATCGCGGTGACCGCGTGGATGGTGGTGCGCAGATCGAAAGTCTGCTGGCCGCGGCCGCCGGCATCGCGGTCGGCAAACGTGCGTTGCACCTCTTGAAGCAACCGCTGTTGCGAACCCAGTGGCTGGCCGACGATCAGCGGCCGCGCATCTTCGAGGGTCTGACGGATCTTCTCGCCACCCGGCACTTCCCCGACGCCGGTGCGGCCCGCGCTGTCGCTCAGGATCAGGATGTTGCGAGTGAAGAAGGGGCCGTGCGCGCCACTCAGGTTGAGCAGCATGCTGTCGCGGCCGGCGACGGGGATCACGCGCAGTTCGGTGATCCGGGGGGTCGATGGAGTGGCCATGGTTTCGCTCGGTGTGAAGGTCTCAGTCTGCAGTGATCTTGCCGACTTCGATGACCTTCTTCCAGCGGGCGAACTCGCTGGCCTGGAAGGCGGTGAACTGCTCGGGCGTGTTGCCGACGACCTCGAAGCCTAGCTCGAGCAGCTTCGGCTTCACGGCCGGATCGTTCAGCCCGGCGACCAGGGCGTCGTGCAGCTTGGCCCGGATGTCGGCCGGCACGCCCTTTGGTGCGGCGAAGGCCTGCCACGAATAGACCGTGACGCCCTTGACGCCCGACTCGTCCATCGTCGGCACGTCGGGCAACAGTGGTGAGCGCTTGCTGCTGGTGATCGCCAGCGCCCGCAACTTGCCGGCTTTGATGTTGGCGATGCCGGTGTTGATGTTCATGAAGGTCGCGTCGACCTGGCCGCCGAGCAGGTCGGACATCGCCGGCGCACCGCCCTTGTAGGGGATGTGCAGGCCGGTCGTGCCGGTCTGCTGCCAGAACAGTTCGGCTGTCAGGTGGTCGCTGGTGCCGTTGCCGGCCGAGGCGAAGCTCATCTTGCCGGGGTTGGCCTTGTGGAAGGCCAGCACGTCGGCCAGGCTCTTGTGCGGCGAGTTGGCCGGCACCGTCAGCACGTTGGGCGCCTGGACCGCGATGGTGAGGTAGTCGAAGTCCTTCAGCGGGTCGTAGGCCACGCCTTTGATCAGGTGCGGCCCGATCACGAAAGGCCCGAGCGAAGAGACCAGGATCGTGTAGCCGTCGGGTGCCGCACGCTTGGCGCCGGTGGCCCCGACCGTGCCCCCGGCACCGGCCTTGTTCTCGACCAGGAAGGTGCCGCCGAGCTTTTCCTGCAGCTTCGGGCCGAGGGTGCGCGCGATCATGTCGGTCGAGCCGCCGGGCGGGAAGGGCACCAGCAGGGTCACCGGCTGCTTGGTCGGCCAGGCCTGTGCGTGCACGCCGGCGATGGCGGCGAACGACAGGGCGAAGGTGGTCAGCAAGGTCTTCATGGAACGGTGTCTCCGATGACAGGTGGCGCTCATTGCGCGCCGAGTTTGGAAATCAATTGGCCGAGCCGGTCGACCTCGGCAGGCTTCAGATCCGACAACGGCGGGCGTACCGGCCCGGCCGTGTGGCCGACGAGGGTGGCGCCGGCCTTCACGATCGACACGGCATAACCTTCGCCCTGGTTGCGCAGCGCGATGTAGGGCAGGAAAAAGTCGCGGATCAGGCGGTTCGTGGTCGCGCTGTCGCCGGCATGGTGGGCGTTGTAGAACTCGATGGCCGTGCGCGGGATGAAGTTGAAGACCGCCGACGAGTACACCGGACAGCCCATGGCCTGGTAGGCACCGGCGAAGACCTCAGCCGTCGGCAGGCCGCCGAGGTAGGCGAAGCGCTCGCCCAGGGTCTGACGGATGGCGACAAACTTCTCGATGTCACCGACGCCGTCCTTGAAGCCGATCAGGTTCGGGCAGCGCTCGGCCAGTTGCAGGAGCGAGGCGGGCGTCAGGCGGCAGCCGCCACGGTTGTAGACGATCACGCCGAACTTGACGCTCCGGCACACCGCCTCGATGTGCGCGACCAGGCCTTCCTGCGAGGCTTCGGTCAGGTAGTGCGGCAGCAGCAGCACGCCCTGCGCGCCCAGGCGCTCCGCTTCCTGCGCGTACTTGATTGCCAGGGTGGTGCCGCCGCCGGCCCCGGCAATGATCGGCATGCGGCCGCGGCAGGTGTCGATCGCGGTCTTCACGACCTGGCTGAACTCCTCCGGTTCGAGCGAGAAGAACTCGCCGGTCCCGCCGGCCGCGAACAGCGCCGTCGCGCCGTAAGGCATCAGCCACTCCAGACGATCGGCAAACGGCTTCGGCGCGAAGCGCAAATGGCTGTCGAAGTCAGTCAAGGGGAACGACAGCAGGCCGGTGGAGATGATCTTCTTCAGGTCTTGCGGGCTGGTCATGGCGTGAGCAGAGGGTGGGTGGGATGGTGGGACGGTAGCGCTACCGTCGACGGTTTGAATGGTAGCGCTACCGTGAAGGAAATCAAGAGCTTTCTGGTACGGACAATCACGTATCAGGCGCTCGCGCGCTGGATGATCGAGAAGCCGATGTCGATGACCCGCGTATCGACCGTTCGCCCCTCGGCGCGCTCGACGATGAAGCGCGCAGCCTGGCGGCCGATCGCCGTGCCGTTGATGTGCACCGTTGTGAGCGCCGGGTGCAGGTCGGCCGCGAATTCGAGGTCGCCGAAGCCGACGACGGCCAGCTGCGTCGGCACGTCGATGCTGCGTGCCTGGGCTTCGGTCAGCACGCCCAGGGCCAGCAGGTCGGAGCTGCAGAACACGGCGTCGACCCCGCCTGACACCTCCAGCAAGGCGTTCAGCCCGCTTCGGCCGCTCTTCAGTGTCGTCGGCGCCGGCACGCTGATCTCGTGCACTTGCGACAGCCCGAGGCCCTGCGCCGCGGCGCGGAAGGCGTCGAGGCGGCGCTTGGCGCGCTCGTCGTCGCCCGCCACCACCGCCAAACGCCGCCGGCCCTTGGCGTGCAGATACTCCGCGACCTTGCGCCCGACATCGACGTGTGAGAAGCCGACCAGCATGTCGATCGGCGTCGGCGTCAGGTCCCAGGTCTCGACCACCGGGATGCCGCTGGCCAGCAGGCGGCGTCGGCCCTCGGCCGAGTGAAGGATGCCGGTCAGCACGATGCCGTCGGGACGGCGGCCGATGATCGCCTCGAGCAGGGCGTCTTCGCGCGTCCCGGCATATCCGGCCTGGCCAAGCATCATCTGGTAGCCGTTCTCGGCGAGCGCCTCGGTCATGGCTTGCACCGATTCCAGGAACACCGGGCCGGAGATCGTCGGGACCACCGCCGCCACCAGCCGGCTGCGCGTCGAGGCCAGGCCGCCAGCGAGCAGGTTGGGCACATAGCCGGTGCGCGCCACCGCATCGCCGACCTTTTTCAGCACCTCGGGCGAGACCTGGTCGGGCGTGTTGAGCGCGCGCGACGCGGTGATCGGCGCCACCCCCGCCAGCTTGGCGACGTCGTGCAGGGTGACGGCGCCGCTACCGCGGCGGCTGCGGCGGGTCGGGACGGGGACTGTCATGCGGCGATTCTAGGCGCGCTGATAGCGCTACCGTCGATGGCCGCCGCGTTCTTCGCAGCCAGCCGGCGCAGCGAGTAGATTCCGAACCTCTGCCGTCAGGAGCGCCGATGCCCAAGCCCCGTCACACCCCCTCCGCCGGCCGCAGCGACGAGGCGAGCCGAGGCATGGAGAAGGGCCTCACCAGCTACGGCGACGCCGGCTTCTCGCTGTTCCTGCGCAAGGCCTTCATAAAGGGCGCCGGCTACACCGACGCGGCGCTTGACCGGCCGGTGATCGCGATCGCCAACACCGGCAGCGATTACAACCCCTGCCACGGCAATGCGCCGCAGCTGATCGAGGCGGTCAAGCGCGGCGTGATGCTGGCCGGCGGCCTGCCGATGGCCTTTCCGACGATCTCGGTGCACGAGAGCTTCGCGGCGCCAACCAGCATGTACCTGCGCAACTTGATGTCGATCGACACCGAGGAGATGATCCGCGCCCAACCGATGGATGCGGTGGTGTTGATCGGCGGCTGCGACAAGACGGTGCCAGCCCAGCTGATGGGTGCCGCCTCGGCCGGCATCCCGGCGATCCAGCTGATCGCCGGTTCGATGCTGACCGGCAGCCACCGTGGCGAGCGGGTCGGCGCCTGCACCGATTGCCGACGCTACTGGGGGCGCTTTCGCGCCGGCGAGATTGACGTGGAGGAGACGGCCGAGGTCAACGATCAGCTTGTCGCCAGCGTCGGCACCTGCTCGGTGATGGGCACGGCCAGCACGATGGCCTGCATCGCCGAAGCCCTGGGCATGACGATGCCGGGCGGCGCCACGCCGCCGGCCGTCACCGCCGACCGCGTTCGCATCGCCGAGCAGACAGGGGCGCAGGCGGTGCAGATGGCGCGCGACGGCCTGGGCATCGGTCGGATCCTGACGCCTGCCGCGTTCGAGAACGCGATGCGCGTGCTGCTGGCGATCGGCGGCAGCACCAATGGCCTGGTGCACCTGGCTGCCATCGCCGGCCGCATGGGTCTGGACATCGACATGCAGGCTTTGGACCGCATGGGCCGCGAAACCCCGGTGCTGCTCGACCTGAAGCCATCGGGCCGGCACTACATGGAGGACTTCCACCGGGCCGGCGGGATGGCCACGCTGTTGCGTGAACTGCGCTCCCTCCTTCGGCTGGAGGCGATGACGGTCACCGGCCGCACGCTCGGAGAGGAGCTGGACCGCGCCGGACCGGCCTTCGCGCAGGACGTGGTGCGCAGCGTGGCCGACCCGATCTACCCGCAAGGGGGCCTGGCGGTGCTGCACGGCAACCTGGCGCCGCGCGGCGCGATCATCAAGCAGTCGGCGGCCGACCCGGCGCTGATGGAGCACGAAGGCCGCGCGGTGGTCTTCGAAGGTATCGAAGATCTGGTCGAGCGCATCGACGGTGACGACCTCGACGTGGCGGCCGACGACGTGCTGGTGCTGAAGCACATCGGCCCCAAGGGGGCGAGCATGCCCGAGGCCGGCTACATCCCGATCCCGCGCAAGCTGGCACGGGCGGGCGTGAAGGACATGCTGCGCATCTCCGACGGGCGCATGAGCGGCACCGCGTTCGGCACCATCGTGCTGCACGTTTCACCCGAGGCCGCGATCGGCGGACCGCTGGCCCATGTGCGCAACGGCGACCGCATCCGCCTCAGCGTCAGCAGGCGCGAGATCGCCTTGCTGGTGTCGGACGAAGAACTGGCACGCCGCGCGCACGACCAGCCGGTGACGGAGCCCAGCGCCGAGCGCGGCTACCGCAAGCTCTTCCTGCACAGCGTGCTGCAGGCCGAGCAGGGCGCCGACTTCGACTTCCTGCGCGCGCCGCGCACGCTGGGCAAGACGCCGCAGGCGCGCTGAGCTACTCGGCCACCTGGTGCTTGGCCATCAATTCGAGGGCCCGCACCAAGGCCGAGTGATCGAGCTGGTCCATGCCGTTGGCGGCGCAGGCCTGCATCAGCTGCGCCGCACCGGCCGTCTGCGGCAGCGACACGCCAAGGGCGCGGGCGCCGGCCAGTGCCAGGCTCAGGTCTTTCTGGTGCAGCGCGATGCGAAAGCCCGGATTGAAGGTGCGCTTGATCATGCGCTCACCATGCACTTCGAGGATGCGCGACGCGGCGAAGCCGCCCATCAGGGCTTGGCGTACCTTGGCCGGATCGGCGCCGGCCTTGCTGGCAAAGACCAGCGCTTCGCCGACCGCGGCGATGTTCAGCGCGACGATGATCTGGTTTGCCACCTTCGTCGTCTGGCCGTCGCCGTTGCCGCCGACCAGGGTGATGTTCTTGCCCATCAATTCGAACAGCGGCTTGACCTTGGCGAACGTGGCCTCGGGGCCACCGACCATGATC
>JAZKIW010000043.1:0-11689 GCA_040384625.1 Pseudomonadota bacterium
TTCGCAGCGGCGCGGTCGCCATGCACTACCGGTGCGCGCGCTGACACGGTGATGGGTCACTCGGCCGGCCAGTCAGCGCGGGTGTTGAGCGTCAGAATGCAGCCTTCCTTTCATCGAGAAGACTCATAGCGAATCATGATCATCCGCAGTGGCAAGGCGACGGTCGAGGTTGCATCCGAACAACGAGCACAACGCAACGGCATGTGCTCGTCCGCGAGACTCTCCGATGACGGAGGATTGACGCAGTTCGGTGCATACATCGAAACGCTCGAACCAGGATCTCGGTCCTCCGATCGGCATTGGCACCAGCAAGAAGATGAGTTCTTGCACATGCTCTCCGGCACGGCCACTCTTGTGGAGAATGATGGTGAACACACTCTCCATCCTGGTGATACGGCGTGCTGGCCGGCAGGTGTTCCCAACGCGCACCACATCATCAATCGATCAAGCGCATCTTGCTCATACCTTATCGTCGGCACTCGCGTGACTCACGATGTCTGTCACTACCCAGACAGCGGCAAGACTCTGCATACCGAAGGCAAGAATTGGCGGGTAGAAGATGCCGCAGGCGAAGTCGTCAAGTCAGGCCACTGGTAGCCTGCGCGCTTACGCCTAACCCACTAGAGGGACTTCCCATCCTGTCAAGCTGAATTCGTATTCGTCGTCGATGACCTCGATGAGATTTCGCAGTTGGTCGACCGCCTTCGACGACGGCTAAACACAAATACTAGGTCTCGCCATCCTGCGATTGGGTCGTGAACGTCCATCGCAGATTCAGAAGAAGGTCCAGACGACGTGGGAACCCACCCCGACCTCCTGACGTATCTCGTCGTCCTCGTGGTGGTCGCCGGTGCGGCCGTCCTTGTCATTCGGCGTGCTCAAGAGCATGCAGCCCGAGAGAACCGCGAGCGCAGCGAACGCGAGGCGGCGCGTGCCAGCATCCGCCCGCCACCGAATTCGGATGGAACGTTCACCGCGTTCGATCTTTGGCCGCAGGCCACGTATCGGGTCGTCACCGCGTTCGTCGACTATGACGATGTGTCACACGGGGTGGGCGACCGCTGGAGGTTTCTCCGCAAGGCCTTTCTTCCTTACGAGGACGGTCTCTCGCTGTTCGTCGACGTGGACGGTCAGGAGGTCCACATCCGCATGCAGTGCCGTGACGATGCGCAAGGTCCCATCGTGAACGCGTTCTCCAACTACGTCGTCGAGGAAAGCGCCCAGGGACCTGCGCCCATCTCGCCGCCACCCGAGGTCGAGCCACCCCGTCTGATGCCAGCCGTACCGCGCGCCGCCGCGCGCCCGTTCGTGGTCTTCGTCCTCCTCGCGGCTGCGTGTGCTGCGTACACCGTGGGCCTCTTGACGGTCTCGCTGCCCCCGGCGGACGACCCCGATGCGGCGAACGCGTCGGCGCTTCTTATGGCGCTCGTCTGGATTGTGCCGGTGCTCCTCTGCGGTGCCGTCCAGTTTCGAGAATCCAGGGCACGCGCGGTGACGGGTTCGCGCCTTTGGGTCCAGGTGGCGGCGGTGGCCATCGGTGCTCCAATCGCTGGTGTGGCGCTGGCGCTGATCACGATCTTCGCCTTGTTCGGCAAGCAATGAGCCGAGGGGCTAATGTCAATGTCCGAAGCGACCGGCCACGAGCATCATCGCCAATCCCATCGTTGCAGCTGTCGCTAGTCAGACAATCAATGACGTAGGTCCGCCGCACCTTGCTGCACATTTCGCGCACCTTGGGTGTTCTGGCGGAAGCGGTGAGATTCGAACTCACGGACCCTTGCGGGTCGCCGGTTTTCAAGACCGGTGCAATCGACCACTCTGCCACGCTTCCTGATCGCGCCGATTCTCTCACCCGGGCTGCTGTGCTGCGGCGCAGGGAACCTGAACCACGTCACGCCGGCCGCCGTCCACGCGCACGGCGGTCAGCGCACCACCCCAGACGCAGCCGGTGTCGATGCCCAGCAGGTCAGGGCGGTTGACCAGGCCCAGGGTCGACCAGTGGCCGAAGGCGATCGGGGTGTCGGCACTGGCGCGTCGCGGGTGCTCGAACCAGGGCAGCAGCCCCGGCGGCGCATTGCCGGCGCCTTCCTTGACCTTGAAGTCCAGTCTGCCGTCGGCATCGACGAAGCGGATGCGTGTCAGCACGTTGATGACATGGCGCCAGCGCTCAGCGCCTTGCAGCGCTTCAGTCCAGCGCGCAGGCTTGTTGCCGTACATCAGGGGCAGGAAGGCGTCCAGTTCGGGGCCGCCGAGCATCTGCCCGACCTCCGCGGCCAGCGCCAGCGTCTGCGCCGTGCTCCAGGCCGGTGCCACGCCGGCATGCACGCACAGCCAGCCCTCGCACATCAGGGCCAGTGGGCGCTGACGAAGCCAGTCGAGCCAGGCTGCCCGGTCGGGCGCCTCCAGGATCTCGCGCAGGGTGTCGCTGGCGTGTTCTGGCCGCACGCCCTGGGCCACGGCCAGCAGGTGCAGGTCGTGGTTGCCGAGCAGGGCGTCGGCGGCGTTGCCGAACCCGCGCATGCGGCGCAGCACGGCCAGCGACTGCGGGCCGCGGTTGACTAGGTCGCCGAGCACGGTGATGCGGTCGCGCGAGGGCGAAAAGCCGATCTCGGCCAGCAGGCGCCCGAAGGCATCGTCGCAACCTTGCAGGTCACCGATCAGGTAGTGCATGGATCGATTCTGCTACGCTGCCGTCCCTGTGGGCTTTCGGGGCACGCCGCGTGCGGCCTCGCTGCATGGACCTCGCGCTGCTCGTATTTCTGATCCTGCTGAACGGCGCGTTTGCCATGTCGGAGATGGCGCTGACGGCCAGTCGCAAGGCACGGCTGCAGGTCATGCTCGAAGCGGGCGAGCCGGGCGTCGAGGCGGCGATGGCACTGCACGACAACCCGACCAAGTTCCTGTCCACAGTGCAGATCGGAATCACCTCGATCGGCATCCTGAACGGCATCGTCGGCGAGGGGGCGTTCGCGGCCCCGCTGGCGCTCTGGCTGCAGAGCGCGTTCCACGTACCGTCGCGCGCTGCAGCGCTCAGTGCCACCGGCCTGGTGGTGGTGATCATCACGGTGATGACCATCATCTTCGGCGAACTGGTCCCCAAGCGCATCGGCCAGCTTTATCCGGAGACCGTGGCCCGCCTGGTGGCCACGCCGATGTCCTGGCTGTCGACCGCGACGCGCCCGCTGGTGGCCCTGCTGACGATGTCCACCGTGGCCGTGCTGCGCCTGTTCGGCATCCGCGGAGGGCCCAGCCGCAGCGTCACCGAGGAGGAGATCGCCGCCAGCCTCGAAGAAGGCCTGGACGCCGGCGTGATCGAGGAGCAGGAGCACCAGATGGTGCGCAACGTGTTCCGCCTCGACGACCGCCAGATCGGCTCGATGATGATGCCGCGCACCGAGATCACCTGGCTCGACGTGAATGCGCCGCTGGCAGATTCGCTGGCCCTGATGGCCGAGCACCAGCACACGCGCTACCCGGTCTGCCGCGGTGGCCTCAGCGAGGTGCTGGGCGTGGTTTCGGCACAGAGCCTGCTGCCCGCACTGTCGCGCGGCGAAGAACCGAACCTGGCCGATGTCCTGACGGACCCGGTGTTCGTGCCCGAAACGCTGTCGGGCATGGAACTGCTGGAGCAGTTTCGCGTGTCTGCCGCCGAACTGGTTTTCGTGGTCGACGAGTACGGCGAGGTGCAGGGTGTGATCACGGTGCGCGACGTGCTCGAAGCCATCACCGGCGAGTTCACCGTGGCGGCCGACGACAACGCCTGGGCGGTAGAGCGCGGCGACGGCAGCTGGCTGCTCGACGGCCTGATCCCGGTGCCCGAGTTGAAGGACCGGTTGAACTTGAAGGAGCTGCCCGAAGAGGATCGCGGCCGCTACAACACCCTGGCTGGCATGATCATGCTTTTGCTCGGCCACCTGCCGCGTACCGCCGACCGCGTCGATTGGCACGGCTGGCGCTTCGAAGTCGTCGACATGGACGGTAAGCGCGTCGACAAGGTGCTGGTGGCGCCGATTGCCAACCCCGGAGAAGACGAAGTCCCATGATCGATTCGACGCTGTTCGAGCAACCGCAGGCGCTGGACCGGGTCCAGCACCGGAGCGTGCGCATCAAGCCGGGCGACTTGCGCTATGCGCGCACGGCCGGTATGAATGCGCTGTTCCTCACCGCCGTGGAGTTCAGCGACGCCTGTCGCGAGTACCCGATCGTCTTCGTCGACGCCGGCAAGTCGGCCGATGGCCAGCGCGAGGTGGCGCCGATGGCGGTGCTGGGCCTGCAGCAGGGCGAGAACCTGATGCTGCGCGCCGACGGCAGTTGGGCCGCGCGCTACACGCCGGCTTTGCTGCGCGGCTACCCGTTCGGCCTGGCGCAAGTCGATGGCGACAGCTACGCGGTGTGCATCGATGCGAAGGCCGCGGCGCTCTCCACCGACGAGGGCGAACGCCTGTTCGACGATGCCGGCGAAGCGACGCCCTTCCTGGTCGAGCAGCGTCGCTTCGTCGAAGAGGTCGAACGCGAGGCCCAGCGAACGCGCCTGTTCGGGCGCCGGCTGCTGGAGCTGGACTTGTTGCGCACGACGCGATTCGACGCCACGACGCCCGACGGCCAGAAGGTGTCGGTCGACGGCTTCCTGGCGCTGGACGAGGAAAGGCTCGGCGCCTTGCCCGACGCCACCGTGCTCGACCTGCACAAGAGCGGCGTGCTGGCCCTGATCCATGCTCACCGCATCTCGCTCGGTCTGATGCGTGTTTTGGTTGAGCGGCGCCTGGCGCAACGCGCAACGGCGTAACCGGCGTGAGCGGCGTGAGCGGCGTGAGCAGCAACCTGTTCGAGGCCTTTCTCTCGACGCCGGCGATGCTGGACACCTTCGGCGAGCGCGCTGTGGTGCAGGCGATGCTCGACTTCGAGGCGGCCCTGGCCCAGGCTGAAGCCGACGAGGGCGTGATCCCCGCGGCAGCGGCGCAAGCCATCGAGCGCGCCTGCCGCGCCGAGCACATCGACATAGCCGCCCTGGCGCAGGCCGGCAGCCGCGCCGGCAGCCTGGCGATTCCGCTGGTCAAGCAACTGACCGCGCGCGTGGCGCAGCATGATCCCGAGGCCGCGACCTGGGTCCATTGGGGCAGCACCAGCCAGGACGTGATCGACAGCGCGATGGTGCTGGTGACGCGGCGCGCGCTGGCGTTGGTCGACGCCGATCTGCAGGCCCTCATCGGCGCGCTGCTGGCCCTGGCCGAGCGCGAAGGCGATGCGCCGCTGCTGGCGCGCACCCTGATGCAGCCAGCGTCGGTCATCAGCCTGGGTTTCAAGATCGCCGGCTGGCTGGCGCCCCTGCTTCGTTGCCGCCAGCGACTGCGCGTGGCGGCGCACGAAGCGCTGCAGATCCAGTGCGGTGGGGCGGTTGGCACCCTGGCCACGCTCGACGACAAGGGGCCGGCAGTGGCGCGCCGCGCGGCGGCCTTGCTCGGCCTGCGTGCGCCGCCCGACGACCACTACGCCGCCTGGCACACCCAGCGCGACACCTGGGTGGCCCTCGGTTGCGAGGTCGCGCTGCTCGTCGGGGTCTGCGCCAAGTTCGCGCGCGACCTGTCCTTGCTGGCGCAGGCCGAAGTGGCTGAACTGAACGAACCAGGCGGGGCCGGGCGCGGCGGTTCATCGGCGATGCCGCACAAGCGCAACCCGGTCGCCAGCATGCTCGCGCTGGCCGCTGCGCAACGCACGCCGCAGCGCGCCGCGGCCCTGCTCGCCGCGATGGTGCAGGAACACGAACGCGGCCTGGGCAACTGGCAGGCCGAACAGGCGGAATGGGCAGGCCTGTGGACCAGCGCACACGGCGCGGTGGCAGCGCTGGCCGAGGCCGCAGCCGGCCTGCAGGTCGATCGGGCGCGCATGCGCGCCAACATCGATGCGCTGCAGGGGCTGGTCTTCGCGGAGGCCTGCGCATCGCGCCTGGCGGCCGTCATCGGCAAGCCGCGCGCGCAGGCTCTGCTCGAAACCTTGTCACGTACCGCCGTCGAGCAAGGGCAGCCCCTTCAGACCTTGCTTACGCAAGCCATCGCCGCCGACGCGGCACTGGCGGCAGCCGTTCCGCCGACAGACATCGAGCGCCTATTCGACCCGGTGGCCGCAGCCGGGATCGCCATCGACCGGGCTACGCCCTGGCTCGCCGCTTTGCGCGGACAACACGCTCTCACGCCATGACCGATCGCCAAGACGACTTCGACCGCGGCCTCGTCAACCGCCGTGCCGTGCTCGGCGACGCTTGGGTCGACCGCTCGCTCGACAAGGCAACGGCCTTCAATGCCGAGTTCCAGCAGCTCATCAGCCGCTACGCCTGGCACGACATCTGGAGCCGGCCCGGTCTGGACCACACCACACGCCGCCTGCTAGTGCTCGGCATGACGATGGCCGCTGCACGCTGGGAAGAGTTCGAATTGCACTGCGCTGCCGCGCTGCGCGGTGGCCTGCCGCTCGACATGATCAAGGAAACACTGATGCAGGGCGCCATCTACTGCGGCGTGCCGGCGGCCAACACCGCATTCAAGCTGACGGCCGACATCTGCAGGGCCGAAGGCATCGCACTCGACCCCGCGCCGCTGAGTGAGGGCGTGCGCGTGCAGCAGCACCACAGCTTCAGCGCGCCGCAATTGCATGTGGCGCTGCAGGGGCGCGACGACGGCGTGCCGGTGATGCTGAGCCATGCCCTCGGCCTGGACCTGAGGATGTGGGACGGCCTGGCCGCCGCACTGGCGCCGCAGCATCCTTTGTTGCGCTACGAGCATCGCGGCCACCGTCCTTCGGCCGTGCCGGCCGGGCCGTACAACCTGGACCAGCTGGTAGACGACGCCGCGCGCCTGGTGCGCGAATGGGGCCGCGGCCCGGTGGTGTTCGTCGGCCTGTCGATGGGCGGCATGGTCGGGCAGGGTCTGGCCATCCGCCATCCCGACCTGGTGCGCGGCCTGGTCCTGGCCAATACCACCGCGCAGTATCCCGAGGCCGCGCAGGCGGCGTGGCAGGCTCGCATCGAGGCCGTGGAGCGCGGCGGCATGGCGAGCATCGCGGCGATGGTGGTCGAGCGCTACCTGCATGCCGACTTCCGCAGCGCACAGCCGGCGTTCACCGCCGCACTGCATGCCCAGGTGCTACATGCCGACCCGCAAGGCTATGTCGCGACCTGCCATGCCATCCGCGCGGTCAACTGGTTGCCGGAACTTTCGCAAGTGGATTGCCCGACCCTGGTGCTGTCGGGCGCGCGCGATGTCGGCGCGCCGCCGGCGATGGGCCAGGCGATCGCCGAGCGGATTGCCGGTGCGCAGTTCGAGGTCTTCGACGAGGCCTCGCACCTCAGCGTGGCCGAGCAGCCGGCGCGCTTCGAGGCCGCCGTGCGCGGCCTGATCGCGCGCTGCGCCTGATCAGCGCTCGACGCGGACGATCCTGCCGTCGTCGGCCAGCAGGTAGAGCCAGCCTTCGGGGCCTTGCTTGACGGCGCGGATGCGCTTGCCCAAGGCCTTGACGACCGCCACCTCCTCGCGCAGCGTGACGGCGCCGTTGGCGTCGAGCACATGGCGCCACACCGTGCGGCCCACTAGAGCGCCGGCGAAGAGGTTGCCGCTCCACTCCGGGAACTTGTCGGCACTGTAGAAGGCCAGGCCCGAAGGCGCGGTCGAGGTCGGCAGCCAGGTTGACTTCGGCTCTTCGTAGGTCGGCGCATGCGTGCCGCCGCCCGGCCGGCAGGAGGGTTCGGACTGCGCAAAGCTGTACGGGCAGCCGTAGCTCACCAGCGGCCAGCCGTAATTGCGGCCCGGCAGCACGCGGTTCAACTCGTCGCCGCCTTGCGGGCCGTGCTCGGTCAGCCACAACTCGTCGCTGCCCGGCTTCAGTGCCGCACCCTGCGGGTTGCGGTGGCCGATGCTCCACAGGCCGGGCAGGGCGCCGGGCAGCGCGAATACCGGGTTGTCGATCGGGATGCTGCCGTCGCGGTTCAGGCGCAGCACCTTGCCCAGGGTCTTGGCGACGTTCTGCGCGTGCTGGTTCGTCGGCGCGGCGGGACTGTCCTGGCCGCGCTCGCCGACGGTGACGTACAGCGTCTTGTCGGCGCGGAAAATGATGCGCGAGCCGTAGTGGATGTTGCTGCTGACCTTGGGGGTCTGGCGCCAGATCACGGCGACGTTCTGAAGCGCATTGCCGGCCAGGCGGCCGCGCGCCAAGGCCGTGCCCGCACCGCCTGTGCCGTCTTCCGAGAACGTGAAGTAGACCCAGGGGTCGGTTGCGAAATCGGGGTCGAGTGCCACGTCGAGCAAGCCGCCCTGGCCGCTGCTGTTGACCGCCGGCACACCGCTCAGCGTGGCATCCACCGCAGAGCCGTCGGCGCGCACGATGACCATCGAGCCGGCCTTTTGCGTGACCAGCATGCGGCCGTCGGGCAGGAAGGCCAGGCCCCAGGGGCTGGCCAGCGTCGCGCCGAGCACCGTAGCTTTGGCCGGCCCGGTGCCGACGGGTGAGGGCGGCGGCGTGGCACCGATCGCATCGCCGCCCCCGCCGCCACAAGCGGCGATGCTGCCGACGATCAGCGCCGCGAAGCTGCTCAGGGACCAGGCGAGGGCGCGCCGCAGCGAAGGAGGCTGGCGCGGTCCGATGGGGCCATGAGGGTCGTTAGGGAGGAAGTCGGTGTTCACGGCCCAAGGCTAAGCGGTCGGCGCGTTGCGCCTGCTACCAGTTGCAACCCCAGGCGCATCGAGCAAGCTCGGGCGTGTGCTGCATCACGGCGCCGCGGCGGTCTCCACCACCATCTGCAAGCGCTGCTGGCCCTTGTACTCGTCCAGTGCCAGGCGGTAGACCAGGCGCACCCGTTCGGCCACCGGTTCGGCATGGCCGAACCAGATCGCATCGCGTGGCTGGCCGAGGTGCTTGACGCGCAGCTTCAGGTGCCTTTCACCGACCAGGCGCTGCGCAATCACGTCGACCACGTCGCAGAACAAGGGGGCCTCGAAGGCCTGGCCCCAGACCTGGGCCTCCAGCGCGGTCACGGTCTCGACATTGAAGTACTCGAGCGCCAGTGCACCGTCGGTGCGAATGCGCCGTGTCAGCGTCGGCGCGTCGAGCCACTCGCTGGCCACGCGCTGCAAGGCCAGGTCGAAGGTGCCGAGATGGGCCTCGGCCAGCGTGCAGCCGGCAGCCATCGCGTGGCCGCCGAAGCGGATCAGCACGCCTGGATGGCGCTTGGCGACGAGGTCGAGCGCGTCGCGCAAATGAAAGCCCGGGATCGAGCGCCCCGAGCCTTTCAGGTTGCCGTCCGCCCCCAGCGCGAAGACAAAGGTCGGGCGGTGCAGGCGGTCCTTCAGTCGGCCGGCTACGATGCCGACGACACCTTCGTGGAAGGCGCGGTCGAACAGGGCCAGCGCGGGCGGCGGTTCGCCGGAGGCGTCGTCCAACAGCAGATGCTCGAGCGCGGCCTCGGCCTGCAGGCGCATGCCGGTCTCGACGTCGCGCCGCTCGCGGTTGATGCTGTCGAGTTGCTGCGCCAGCTCAGCAGCGCGCGCGGCGTCGTCGGTGGTCAGGCATTCGATGCCCAGGGTCATGTCGGCCAGGCGGCCCGCGGCATTGATGCGCGGCCCGAGCGCAAAGCCGAAATCGAAGGCGGCGGCTCGTGCGGGCTGGCGTCCGGCGGCAGCGAACAAGGCCGCGATGCCGGCCTGCATGCGCCCGCTGCGGATGCGCTTCAGACCCTGGGCGACGAGGCGGCGATTGTTCGCGTCGAGCCGGACCACGTCGGCCACGGTGCCCAGCGCGACCAGGTCGAGCAGAACGTCGAGCCGGGGCTCGGTGCCTGCGGCAAAGGCGCCGCGCGCACGCAGTTCGGCGCGCAGCGCGAGCAGCACATAGAACATCACGCCGACGCCGGCCAGGGCCTTGCTCGCGAAGGCGTCGTCGGGGGCGTTCGGGTTCACGATGACGTTGGCGCCGGGCAGGGTCACCACGCCATCGACCAGGGCAGGCAGGTGGTGATCGGTGACCAGCACGTCGAGCCCCTGTGCACGCGCATGGGCCACGCCTTCGAAGCTGGCGATGCCGTTGTCGACCGTCACCAGCAGGTGGGGGCGCTTGGCCTGCGCCATGTCGACGATCGCTGGTGTCAGGCCGTAGCCATGCACCGTGCGATCGGGGACCACGTAGTGCAGCGTCTGCTGCGCGGCGCCGAGCAAGGCCAGACCGCGCAGGGCCACGGCACACGCGGTGGCGCCGTCGCAGTCGTAGTCGGCGACGATGCAGATGTTCTTGTGCGCAGCGATCGTGTCGGCCAGCAACCGGGCTGCGGCATCGGCGTTGTGCAGCGTCGCCGGCGCCAGCAGATGGGCCAGCGTGTCGTCGAGCTCGGCCGCCTGCGTCACGCCGCGCGCGGCGAACAGGCGCGCCAGCAGCGGGTGTACGCCGGCCTGTTCGAGGCCGAAGGCGACACGCGGCGGCACGTCACGGGTTTCGATCAGCGCGGCCGGTTGATTCAAAGCGACTCCAGGACCGTTCGCAGGACAGGGCGTGGCAGCGTCAGGCGGCCGGCGATGCGCTGCCACCAGCCGCCCGTGTGCGGTGCGAGTTCGACACTGCAGCGCTCGCCGCACAGGGTCAGGCGCGCCGGCTCACCCCGGGCGGCCGCGGCGAGCACAGGCGCAAGGGCGTCGCGATCGAGCCCTTGCCAGGCCGCGAGCCAGGCCGGCCCATCGCCGCGCAGGGCGGGTCCACGCAGTCGATCGTCCAGCTGCACGCCGTGGTCCGGAATCCCCTGGAATGCACCACAGCCGCTGAGCCAGAACGAGTTCACCGGCAGCTGGCCGGCGGCCTCACGCGCTTCGTTCAGCGGGTGCCCGTGCAACAGCATCTGCGCTTCGTTCTGCAACCGGCGCAGGGGCCGGGCCTGCGGTTGGCGCGGTATCCAGGCATCGATGTTGCGGCCGATCACGCGGTCGAGCGAGGCCGTGGCCAGGCCTTGCAGCGACGCGTGCGCGGCGTACCAGCGCAGCGCCGCACCCCAGGCCAGGGTGTAGCCCTCGCTGGCGAACAGCGGCTGCAGCGCATCGAACAGCGCGCGCGAATCGGCATCCGAGAGCGCCAGCGCCTCGGGGTCGGCCAGGTGCACGCCGTCGCTGCCGATGCGCCAATGCGTCGGCGTCAGCAAACCCCAGGCCTGCGCGCCGACAGCGACGCCATCGGCCGCGGCATGGTGCGAGGCCCAGGGCAGGCAGCCGTCTGCGCCGCTCCAGCCGAAAGCCCGGGCCAGGGCGCGCTCGTGCGGGGGGGACAGCGTGGATGCATCAGCGTCGTCGCGCTGCGTCACGGCCCAGCGCGCGAGCAGCCGTTCGAGCGTCGGCGTCGCCATCGATTGCAGGGCCGGATCGGCGCTGTCGGTCAGCGGCGCGGCGAAGGCAATCACGAGGTGCATCGGCTCGATTATCCGAGTGCGCACCGCGCGACCACTCCGCCAGGCCGTCGCGGCTGCTCGGTTAGCATCCCCGCGCAATGAATTCCCCCTACGAATGGCAGATCGGCTGGCGCTACACGCGGGCCGGCCGCAGCGGTCGCCGCAACGGCTTCATCTCCTTCATCTCCGGTGTGTCGATGCTCGGCATCGCCCTGGGGGTGGCGGCCCTGATCATCGTGCTGTCGGTGATGAACGGCTTCCAGAAGGAAGTGCGCGACCGCA
>JAZKIW010000044.1:0-18306 GCA_040384625.1 Pseudomonadota bacterium
TGGTGCGGACGATCTTGTTGATCGTCTCGATCATGTGCACCGGGATACGGATGGTCCGCGCCTGGTCGGCGATCGAGCGGGTGATCGCCTGGCGAATCCACCAGGTGGCATAGGTCGAGAACTTGTAACCGCGACGGTATTCGAACTTGTCCACCGCCTTCATCAAGCCGATGTTGCCTTCCTGGATCAGATCGAGGAACTGCAAGCCACGGTTGGTGTACTTCTTGGCGATCGAGATGACCAGGCGCAGGTTGGCCTCGATCATCTCCTTCTTGGCGTCGCGCGACGACTTTTCGCCGGCGTTCATCTTCTTGTTGATCTGCTTCAGGTCTTCGATCGGCACGACCGCACGCGACTGCAGGTCGATCAGCTTTTGCTGCAGTTCCTGCACCGCCGGCAGATTACGCGCCAACACCACGCTGTAGGCCTTGCCGGATGCAATCTCCTTCTCGGCCCACTTCAGGTTCATCGAATTGGGCGGAAAGGTTTTGATGAAGTGTTCCTGCGGCATGCCGCACTTGTCCACCACGATCTTGCGTAGTTCGCGTTCGTAGCGGCGCACGTCGTCGACCTGCGAGCGCAGGATGTGGCACAGCCTCTCAATCGTCTTCACCGTGAAGCGGATGCTCATGATCTCGGCGCTGACCGCCATCTGCGCCCGGTTGTAGGAAGGCGACTGGTAGCCGTCCTTCTCGTACGACTTGCGCATGCGTTCGAAGTGCGTGTTGAGCGCATCGAACTTCACCAAGGCCGCAGCCTTCAGCTCTTCGAGCTTCTTGGTGAGTGCCTTGCTGCCACCCTGGCCGTCGTCGTCATCCTCTTCGTCGAACTCGTCGAAGTCTTCCTCGGCCACGTAGTCGTCCGCTTCGTCCTCGGCGACGAAGCCATCGACCGCCTCGGAGATCGTCATTTCGCCGGCGCGGATCTTCGCCGCCACCGCGAGGATTTCGGCAATCGTGGTCGGCGACGCGCTGATTGCCTGCATCATGTACTGCAGGCCGCCCTCGATGCGCTTGGCGATCTCGATCTCACCCTCGCGCGTCAGCAACTCGACCGTGCCCATTTCGCGCATGTACATGCGCACCGGGTCTGTGGTGCGGCCGAACTCGGAGTCGACTGTCGACAGCGCCGCCTCGGCGGCTTCTTCGGCCTCTTCTTCGGTGGCGGTGGTGGTCGAACCGCCGGCGATCAAGAGGGTGGCGGCGTCGGGGGCCTGCTCGTAGACCGCGATGCCCATGTCGTTCAGCATCGACACGATGGCTTCGAGGATTTCGTTGTCGACCAGCTTTTCAGGCAGGTGGTCGTTGATTTCCTGGTGCGTCAGGAAACCACGCGTCTTGCCCATCTTGATGAGCGTCTTCAACTCCTGGCGACGCTTGGCGACTTCTTCTTCGGTCAGCTGCGTCTCGTCGAGTCCGAACTCGCGCATCAGCGCGCGCTCCTTTGCGCGCGACACCTTCATCCGCAGCGGCTTGGCCTTGGCCTTGCCCTCGCCTTCGTCGGCGGCTTCGCCTTCGACGTCGGCCTCGACGTCCGCTTCGATGTCGACGAAGTCCTCGTCGCGCACGTCTTCCTTCTTGCCGACTGGACCGGCCTTGCCTTTGGCACCCTTCTTCTTCAACTCTTCGGCGGCTTTCCCGGCTGCCTTACCGACTGGCTTGGGGGGTGCACCCTTGGCCGCAGGCTTGTTTGCGGCTTGCGCTATCGGCGCGGACTTGGCGGCAGCCTTGGCCGGTTTGGCAGCGGGCTTGGCCGCAGGTTTAGCGATGGGGGCGGCTGGCTTCTTGGCGGTCATGCAAATCCTCGCGGGGGCGAATTTCGGGCGACTTTGGAGCGATGTCGAGCGGCAAGGCGATGCGGCCCGGCGATAACCGGGCCAACAGGGCGAGGCGAAGCGTCCAGCGGACAGGCCGGTTGGACGATTTTCGCGGTGCAGTCCTTGCGGGTGAGGGTGGCCGATGTGTGGACCCGTGTCGCGGGTAGCCGGGGCCCGGAGGTGCTGCTTTCACCATTGCCGTCGCAATAATGAACCCGTGATTATCGTCGAAGGCGGCTCGCGAGTCAAAGTGCACCCATGCGGCCCGGTCAAAGCGGCGTGACGTTACCCGGACCCAGGCGCTGCTTCAGGCGCTTGGTGCGCTCGAACAGGCGCCGGAATTGTTCGAGTGCCGCAGGGTCAGTCATGACGCTTGCTTCCAGCGTCCGTTGCTGAGCGTTCAACAACTCCAGGAGGCGGCCATCGAGCAGGCGCCGCAGGTCGCCGAAATCGATCTCGTCGTCTTCGGCGTCATTCCCCCACTGCGCCACAGTTGCCTGCAAGGCTTCGTGCTCGCCCAGGGCCGCTCGCAGGGCCGCCCAGGTACGCGCACCATGCTCCATCACATCGCGCTCCAACCAGGCGATCAACTCGCCATGCGGTGAGGGCAGGGCATGCAGCAACTCATGGTCCTCGACGGTCAGCTGGTCCCACCAGGTCGCTTGCATGAACAGCATCTGCACGATGCGGTCTTCCGGCCGGCGAGGTGCGCGGCGGCTGGCTGCATACGCGCTGCGCGCGTTCTGCCGCGGCTTGAAGGGGGCGAGGCCCTGGGCGGCCGGCGACGTGGTCCACTGACCCTGTAGTTCGCCTTCGGGCAGCCCCGCCAGGCGAGTCAGCTCGCTCAGCATCTGGCGCTTCAAGGCACCGTCGGGCAGGGCGCTCCATAGCGGCCGGGCCTGGGTGATGAAGCGGGCGCGGCCCTCGGGCGTGCCGAGGTCGCAGCCGTCGCGGGCCACCGCAACCATCTGCCGGGACAGCGGAACGGCCTGGGCGACGAACCGATCGAAGGCCTCCGCGCCTTCAGCGCGGACAAAGGAATCCGGGTCGTGCTCAGGCGGCAGGAAGAGAAAGCGCACCGAGCGCAGGTCGCTTACATGCGGCAGCGCTGCCTCTAGCGCACGACTGGCGGCACGCTGGCCGGCGGCGTCGCCATCGAAACTGAAAACAACCGAATCAGTGAAGCGGAACAGCTTGCGCACATGCTCGTCAGTGCAGGCCGTGCCGAGTGTCGCCACTGCATTCTCGAAGCCGGACTGCGCCAGGGCCACCACATCCATGTAGCCTTCGACCACCAGGGCATAACCGCGCGAGCGCATGCCGGCACGCGACTCGAACAGGCCATACAACTCGCGACCCTTGACGAACAGCGGGGTCTCGGGTGAATTGAGGTATTTGGGCTCGCCGCGATCGAGTACGCGGCCGCCGAAGCCGATCGTGTCGCCGGCGACCGAGCGGATCGGGAACATGATGCGGTCACGGAAGCGGTCGTAGCGTTTCTGCTCGGCGCCATCCTCACCCTGCACGATGACCAGGCCGGCCTCGACCAGCAAGGGGTCGTCGTACTGGGCGAAGCCACTCGCCAGTGGACGCCAGCCGTCGGGGGCGTAGCCGACGCCGAAGCGAGCCGCAATTTCGCCCGAAAGGCCGCGGCCCTTCAGGTAGTCGATGGCGCGTGTGTCGGCCTTCAGTTGCCTGCGGTAGTGATCCGCAGCTCGGGCGAGCACGTCGGCCAGCGTCGCCTGGCGCGCCTTTGCCTGAGCGGCATGTTGGCGCTCCTCGTCGCTGCGGCTGTCGCTCGGCACGGTGAGCCCGACTTGCTGCGCCAGATCGGAGACGGCGTCGGGAAAACTGGCGCCGGTGTGTTCCATCAGGAAGCCGACGGCATTGCCATGCACACCGCAGCCGAAGCAGTGATAGGTCTGGCGCGCGGGGCTGACGCAGAAGCTCGGCGACTTTTCGCCATGAAAGGGGCATAGGCCCATCAGGTTGGCGCCGCCCTTCTTGAGCTGCACATGGCGGCCGACCACTTCGGCGATGTCGACGCGCGACAGAAGTTCGGCAACAAACCCGGCTGGAATCATCGACCGAGTCTAGCCAAGGCGCCGCACGCGTGGCCCGCGGCCTTCGGCACGCGCCGAAAGTCGACGGCCCGGCGCTAGACCGCGAAGTCCGTAAGCTTCTTGCCGGCGCCCAGCGCCGCCTTGAGCCAGCGTGGCTGCAGGCCGCGACCGCTCCAGGATTCTCCCGTGGACTTGTTGCGGTACTTGGCGGCGACCTTGGCGCCAGACCCAGGCTTCTTCTCTGCTCGCGCACTCAGATCGGCCATCGTCAAGCCATATTCAGTCATCAACGTCCTGATCTGCGAAATGGCCTTTTGACGTTCTTCTCGCTGGGTTTGTGCAATCTGCAGTTCCAGTGCGGCCTTTTGTGCCAACAGATCGGTCAAATTTGCCATGATCACGTCCCTTCTAATGGAAGCACTACCAAATATAGCACCCCGATAGAAGTATGCGCGGTTGTTGATTACTTATATCCGACCCGATCGAGCATCTGTTGAATCTTCCCCTGATTCATTCCAACCACGGATATCGGAATGGTTTCGCTCTTGAACGGTCCCATCGCCTGCAGGGCGGGATTGGCAATCTTCAGGCTGGCCACAACGGGCCACTCGTTATTGCCATCGGCAAAATAGGTCTGCGCCTCGTCGCTTGCCAGATACTCCAGGAACCGCTGGGCGGCGTCGCGGTTCTTTGCATTGCGCGCCACGGCAGCGCCGGCGATATTGACGTGCGTGCCGAAACTACTCTGGTTAGGAAAAGCGATGCTGACCTTTTCAATCGCCGCCTTGTCTTGAGGCTTCGTCGAACGCATCAATCGAGCCAGATAATAGGTATTGACGATCGCGACCTCGCATTCACCGCTCGCCACGGCCAGAATCTGGTCGGTGTCCCCACCTTTCGGGGCCCGCGCCATGTTCGTGACCAAGCCTTTAAGCCAGGCTTCGGTCGCTTGCGGGCCGAGGTGTTCGTGCATCGCGCCGAACAGCGACAGGTTGTAGGGGTGCGATCCTGAACGTGTGCACAGACGGCCCTTGTTCTTCGGCTCGGCAAGTTCTTCGTAGGTGTCGACGTCCTCGCGCTTGACACTGGCCTTGCTGAAGACCACCACGCGGGCACGGGTCGACAGCCCAAACCACGCCGAACCCTGGCCGTTGTCCTTGCCGCGAAGCTGTGTCGGGATGCGCGCTTCGAGGACCTTGCTTTGCAGGGGCTGGAACAGGCCGTCGGTCTCGGCGCGCCACAGGCGCGCGGCATCCACAAGCAGGATCACGTCGGCCGGGCTGGAGCTGCCTTCCGTCGCCAGTCGGGCCAGGATGCCTGCGTCGTCGGCGTCGACGCGGTTGATCTTGATGCCTGTGGCCTTGCTGAAGTTGTCGTACAGCGCCTCATCGGTCTGGTAGTGGCGTGCCGAGTAGAGGTTGAGCGTCGGTTGTTGCGCGGAGGCGCTGCTGGCCAACGCCAGTGACGTGGTCAGGGCCGCAGCGATTCGATGCAGGGACATGGGGGAAGACTCCTCGGACGTGTCCCGGGAGCCTACCACATCAAATGCGAATGATTCGCGTTTGCTAACTCAGGCAGTAGGCGGCACGTAGCCGGCGGGCTTGTCGGCTCCATCGCCGAAGAAGAACTGCTCCATCTGGCGCGCCAAGTACTGACGCGCACGTGCATCTGCGAGGTTCAGGCGGTTCTCGTTGACCAGCATGGTCTGGTGCTTCTTCCAGAGCTCGAAAGCCTCTTTGCTGACGTTGTCGTAGATGCGCTTGCCAAGCTCGCCGGGGTAGGGCGGATAGACCAGGCCCTCGGCTTCCTTCTTCAAGTGGATGCACTGCACCATGCGGGTCATGTCGACGCTCCGTTGATCATTTCAGATGTTTGACCAGCACTTGCGAGCGCCGGTCCCAGTTGTACTTGCGCTTGCGCGCGTCGGGGAGCCAGTCGGCATCGGCCGGCTGGAACCCGCGCTTGATGAACCAGTGCATGGTGCGCGTCGTCAGCACGAAAATGCTGGCCAGACCCATGCCGCGCGCGCGTTGCTCGACGCGCTTGAGAATGCGGTCACCGTCGCCCTGGCCCTGCACCTGCGGGCTCACGGTCAGCGCCGCCATCTCGGCCGTGCCGGCCTCCGGATAGGGGTAGAGCGCTGCGCAACCGAAGATCACGCCGTCATGCTCGATCACCGTGTAGTTGGCGATGTCACGCTCGATCTCGGTGCGCTCGCGCCGCACCAGGGTCCCGTCACGCTCGAAAGGTTCGATCAATTGCAGGATCCCGCCGACGTCGTCGCTGGTGGCCTCGCGCAGGCTCTCCAGCTTCTCGTCGACGACCATGGTGCCGATGCCATCGTGGGTGTAGACCTCCTGCAGCAGCGCGCCATCGACCCCGAAGGGCAGGATGTGCGAGCGCTCGACCCCTTCACGGCAGGCCTTGACGCAGTGCCGCAGATAGAAGGCGACGTCGGTCGGCTGGGTCGGGCTGGGCAAGGCGGCGAGCAGGCGCTCCGCGTCGGCCAGTGCCAGCTCGGTGTCGATATCGCTGCCTGCATCGTCACCGTTCTCGCGCACACCCGGCACCTCGGTGATGAACATCAGCTTGTCGGCCTGCAGCGCGATGGCGGTCGACGTGGCCACATCCTCCATTGCCAGGTTGAAGGCTTCGCCGGTGGGCGAAAAGCCGAACGGTGACAAAAGCACCACGGCGCCGGTGTCGATGGCACGCCGGATGGCCACCGCGTCGACCTTGCGCGCCACGCCGCTGTGCATGAAGTCGATGCCGTCGACAATGCCGACCGGCCGGGCGGTGAGGAAGTTGCCTGAGATCACGCGCAACGTCGCGTTGGCCATCGGCGTGTTCGGCAGGCCCTGCGAAAAGGCGGCTTCGATCTCGAAGCGCAGCTGGCCTGCGGCCTCCTGCGCGCAGTCGAGTGCCACTTCATCGGTGATGCGCAGGCCGTGGCTGAAGCGTTCGGGGTGGCCCTTGGCCTTCAACTGTTCGCTGACCTGGGGCCGAAAGCCGTGCACCAGCACCAGCTTGATGCCCATCGCATGCAGGATCGCCAGGTCCTGTACGAAGGCCGACAGTTTTCCCGCGGCGATGCCCTCACCGGCCATCGCGACCACGAAGGTCTTGCCACGGTAGGCGTGGATGTACGGCGCTACTGAACGAAACCAGGGTACGAACGTGTGTGGGAAAACGAGGCTCATGGCGGGGTTGCGGCTGCGGCGCCGATTGTGCCGCAGGGCGTCGCTGCGCGATTGACGCCGCCCTTCACGCGGAGCAGCATGCGCGCTTCACCCCACTCCAAGGAGCCCGAGATGGATGCCTACAAGACCCACGGCGCGTTCAGCTGGTCGGAATTGATGACCAGCAACCCGAAGGCGGCCTGCGAGTTCTACGGCACGCTGTTCGGCTGGAAGGCCGAGACAATGGACATGGGCACCGGCCCCTACCATGTGCTCAAGGTCGGTGAGAACGCGGTCGGCGGGATCATGGGCAAGCCGCCGGGCACGCCGGCCGGCATGCCATCGATGTGGAGCTGCTACGTCACGGTCGACGACGTCGACAAGACCTTGGCCGACGTCAAGCGCCTCGGTGGCAGCGTGCTCATGGAGCCGATGGAGGTCAAGGGTGTCGGTCGTATGGCGGTGATCCAGGACCCGCAGGGCGCCGCCCTGAGCGTGATCACCTACAACATGGGCTGACTGCCCGCGCGTGGAGGGCGCGGGATAATCCGCGCCCCGTGCCCGCCGACATCGTCCCGACGCCCCTTCCCCCGATCACCTTTCCCGAGGCGCTGCCGGTTTCGGCGCGGCGTGAGGAGATTGCCCAGGCCATCCGCGACCATCCGGTCGTCATCGTCTGCGGCGAAACGGGCTCGGGCAAGACCACCCAACTGCCGAAGATCGCCCTCGGTCTCGGCCGCGGCAGGGCCAACACCGGCAAGCTGATCGGCCACACCCAGCCGCGACGCATTGCGGCGTCGAGCGTCGCCAAGCGGATTGCCGAAGAGCTGAAGACGCCGCTCGGCGCAGTCGTCGGCTTCAAAGTGCGCTTCCAGGACCGCCTGCAGCCGGGCGCCTCGGTCAAGCTGATGACCGACGGCATCCTGCTCGCCGAGACGCAGAGCGACCCTTTGCTGCGCGCTTACGACACCCTGATCATCGACGAAGCGCACGAGCGTTCGCTGAACATCGACTTCCTGCTCGGGCACCTGAAGCAGATCCTGCCCCGCCGGCCCGACCTGAAGGTGATCGTCACATCGGCGACCATTGACGCCGATCGCTTTGCGCAACACTTTGCCGGAGCTCTGGGGCCGGCGCCTGTGATCCAGGTTTCGGGCCGTCTGTTCCCGGTAGAGCAACGTTGGCGACCTTTCGAAGAGACGCGCGAGCGCGACCTGAACGTCGCGATCGCCGAAGCCGTCGATGAACTGTGGAGGGGCGGCGCCAGCGGCGACATCCTGGTCTTCCTGCCGGGCGAGCGCGAAATCCGCGAAGCCAGTGACCAGTTGCGAAAGCATCTGACGCACGACCCGAAGAAGCGCCACGTCGAGATCCTGCCGCTGTTCGCGCGGCTGTCGCAGGCCGAGCAGGACCGCGTCTTCGAGACCGGTGGTGCCGCCCGCATCGTGCTGGCCACGAACGTCGCCGAAACATCGCTCACGGTGCCCGGCATCCGCTACGTGATCGATGCCGGCCTGGCGCGCGTCAAGCGCTACAGCTACCGCAACAAGGTCGAACAATTGCAGGTCGAAGCCATCAGCCAGGCCGCTGCGAACCAGCGCGCCGGGCGCTGCGGGCGTGTTGCGGGCGGCACCTGCATCCGGCTCTACGACGAGGCTGACTTCGCGGGCCGACCACGTTTCACCGACCCCGAGATCCTGCGCTCCTCGCTGGCTGGCGTGATCCTGCGCATGAAGTCGCTCGGCCTCGGCCTGGTCGAGGATTTCCCCTTCCTCGAGCCGCCGCCGAAGAAGGCGGTCGTCGACGGCTACGCCCTGCTGGGCGAACTCGGCGCGGTCGACGAGCGCAACGAGCTGACCGCCATCGGCCGCGAGCTGTCGCGCCTGCCACTGGACCCGCGCATCGGCCGCATGATCGTTGAGGCGCGAGAACGCCAGTCGCTGGCCGAGGTCCTGGTGATCGCTGCCGCACTCTCGGGCCAGGACGTGCGCGACCGGCCTCAAGAGCGTGCGCAGCTGGCCGACGAGCGCCACAAGCCGTTCGACGACGAGCGCAGCGAATTCAGCGGCACGCTCAAGCTCTGGCAGTGGCTCGAGGGTGGCCGCGGCCACGGCGCCGAGCACAAGGAACACAAGCTTTCCAACCGCCAGCAGGAGCAACGCCTGCGTGACAACTTCATCTCGCCGCGCCGCGTGCGCGAGTGGCGCGACATCCACTCGCAGTTGCTGACCGTGGTCGCCGAGCATGGATGGCGCCTCAACGTCCAGCCGGCCAGCTATGAACAGATCCACCTCGCGCTGCTCGCCGGCCTGCTGGGCAACATCGGCCTGAAAGCCGATGACGACGATTGGTACCTCGGAGCCCGCGGCATCAAGTTCTGGCGCCACCCCGGGGCCAACCTGTCGAAGAAGCCGGGCCGCTGGCTGATGGCGGCCGAACTGGTCGAGACCACGCGTCTCTTCGGCCGCGGCCTGGCAGCGATCGAGCCGAGCTGGATCGAACGGATCGGCGGCCACCTGCTGAAGACGCAACTGCTCGAACCGCATTGGGAAAAGAAGGCCGCCGAGGTGGTCGCCCTGGAGCGCGCGACCTTGTACGGCCTGGTGATCTACAACAACCGCAAGATCAACTTCGGCCGCATCGACGCACCCGCCGCAAGGGAGATCTTCATCCGCGAGGCCTTGGTGCAAGGCGACTGGGACACCAGGCTGCCCTTCCTGGCGCACAACGAGAAGCTGATCCGCCAGGTCCAGGAACTCGAGCACAAGGCACGCCGGCAAGACGTGCTGATCGACGACGAGCTGATCTACGCCTTCTACGATCAGCAAGTGCCGGCTGACGTGGTCAGCGGCGCCAGTTTCGAGCGCTGGTACCGCGATGAAGCGAAGCGCCAACCCGAGCTGCTCAAGCTCACGCGCGACGAACTGATGCGCCACGAGGCGGCCGGCATCACGACGAACGCCTTCCCGAAGGCGATCCGTCTGGGCGGCATCGACTGCGCCGCGAGCTACCTGCACGAACCTGGCGACGCCAAGGATGGCCTAACTGTGACGGTGCCGATCTACGCGCTCAACCAGGTGAGTGAAGAGCGCTGCGACTGGCTCGTGCCGGGCATGCTTCAGGCCAAGGTGCTGGCCCTGGTCAAGAGCCTGCACCAGCGCCCGCGCTCGCGCCTGGTGCCACTGCCCGACTATGCCGACGAGTTCTGCGCCAGTACGCCCTTCGCCCAGGGCAACCTGGTCGATGCCCTGTTGAAAGCGGTGCGCGAGCGCACCCAACTGGCGGTGCAGCGCAACGACTTCAAGCTCGAAACCCTTGCGCCTCACCTGTGGATGAACTTTCGCGTCGTCGACGAGCACGGCCGGCAACTCGGCGGTGGTCGCAACTTGCCCGCGCTGAAGGCCGAGCTCGGCACGCAGGCGCGCTCCGCATTCCAGGCGCTGGCCGGATTAAAACTGGCTGAGTCTGGCACCAGCACCAACACCAGCGCAGCGCCGATGGCGTCGAGCCAGGCCACAGTCGCGGCCCTGGCGCCGGCGACGGCCATCGTCGAAGCTGGGAAGGCAGCTACCCTTTACGCCGACTGGACCTTTGGCGAGCTGCCCGAGTTGATGGAGGTGCGCAAGGCCGGCCAGACCTTGGTCGGCTTTCCGGCCCTGATCGACAAGACCACGGGGGTGGCGATCGAGGTGTTCGATGAACCCGACGTCGCGGCGACCCGGCACCGAGCGGGGCTACGCCGCCTGCTTGCATTGCAGCTCAAGGAGCCGCTGAAGTACCTCGAGAAGAACATCCCGGACCTGCCGCGCATGGCCACGCAGTTCCTCGGCCTGGGCAGCGCCGAGGAGCTGCGCGAGCAGATCATCGCCGTTGCGCTTGAGCGCGCGTTCCTGAGCGAGCCGCTGCCTAAGGACGCCGCGACGTTCCGATCCCGGCTCGAAACCGGCCGTGGCCGCCTCACGCTGATCGCGCAGGAAGTGGCTCGCGCGGCGGCCACGATCCTGCAGGAGCGCGCCAACGCCCAGCGCAAGCTGAAGGACGCCAAGGCACCGAAGGACCTGGCCGACGACATCGGCGCTCAGCTCCAGCGCCTGGTCGGCAAGCGCTTTCTGCTGGAAACGGATTGGACAGCGCTGGCGCACTTGCCACGGTACCTGCGCGCGGTGGTCCTGCGCCTGGACAAGTGGCGCACGGACCCCGCGCGCGATGCACAGCGCATGCTTGAACTGCGCCCGCTCGAGCAGCGCTGGCTGCGCCGGATCACCGAGCGTCGCGGCACACCGGACCAAAGGCTCGACGAATTCGGTTGGTTGCTCGAGGAGCTTCGCGTCAGCCTGTTCGCCCAGGAATTGCGCACACCGCAACCGGTCAGCGCAAAGCGGCTGGAGAAAGCCTGGACTCAGCTCGACACCTGAGCCCGCCGCAGCTGCTTAGCGTCCCTTGCCGTGCTTGCGCAGCACGCGGATCTGCGGAGAGGGCGAGGTGATCCGGGCATCAAAGGGCTGCGTGAAGTGGCCGAAGCGCGACATCACCCGTTTCACATACTCCCGCGTCTCTTCGAAAGGCGGAATGCCGCGATGCAGGTTCACCGCTCCCTCTCCGGCGTTGTAAGCCGCGGCCACCAGCACCACGTCGCCCTCGTAGTAGGCCAGCAGCCAACGCAGGTAGGCCAGGCCGCCGCTGATGTTCTGCTGCGCGTCGAAGGGGTTGACGACGCCGAAGCGCTTCGCGGTCTGCGGGATCAGCTGCATGAGTCCCATCGCGGCCTTGGGCGACACCGCGGTGACATCGAAGTTCGACTCCACGGCAATGATCGCCAGCGCCAACTGGGGCGAGACCTGGTACTGCGGCGCGAGCTTGCGCACCAGGCGCTCGATGTGGGGTGGTGCCGCGGCGAAGGCCGCACTCGCTGGCGGCAGCGCACTGGCGACCTTGAAACATGGCGGTGCGGTGGCCACTGGCCAGGTCACGGTGCGCAACATCTGTTCGGCGAACACATGCCCCTGCAGCGACGCGGCCGTGAAGAGGTAAGCAGCCCAGTCGTCGTGGCGATCGGCGCCGCGGCCGTGAGCATAAAGAAAGGCCAGTTCGTACTGCGACTCGGCGTCGCCGCGGCGTGCCAGGTGGCACAGGTCGGCGACAGCCTGGGGGCTGTTGCGCGCGCTGACCGCGGGGCCGGCATCGCTTGCTGCGGCGCAAACCGGCGCAGCGATTGTTGCCAGCAGGGCCAGTAGCAGGTGTCGTGTCAGGAGCTTCATGGGCGAGCACAAAGTTTAGTGGCTCGGTTGCCAGAAGCCATCCCGGGAGGCGGGGGCGGCCGCAGCACCTGTTGGGCTATCCGGGGCGCACCAGCTCAAGCAGCCGGTCGAGTCCACCGCTATCGATGGCCAGCATTGCCTTCTCGCGCACCTTCGGCTTGGCGTGATAAGCGACGGACAGACCGGCCACACCCATCATCGGCAGGTCATTGGCGCCGTCGCCAACGGCGATGGCCCGCTGCGGCTCCAGGCCGAGCCGCGTGCAGGTCTGCAACAGCATGCGCTTCTTCTCCTCGCCGTCGCAGATGTCACCCCAGGTCTGGTCGACCAGGCGCCCGGTCAGTCGGCCGGCGTCGACTTCGAGCACATTGCTGCGCGTGAAGTCCAGGCCCAGTCGGTCGCGGATGCGGTCGGTGAAGAAAGTGAAGCCACCCGACACGAGCAGCGTCTTCAGGCCGGCGCCTTGGCAGGCCCGCACGAGCGTCTCTGCGCCAGGGTTGAGCTGCAGGCGCTCGGACCAGACCGCTTCCAGTGCGGCGACGGGCACGCCCGCGAGCAAGGCCACACGGCGACGCAGGCTGTCCTTGTAATCGGCGATCTCGCCGCTCATTGCCGCCTCGGTGATCGCGGCCACTTCGGCCTTGCGTCCGGCTGCGGCAGCGATCTCGTCGACGCACTCGATGTTGATCAGGGTCGAATCCATGTCGAAGGCGATCAGCCCGAAGTCGGCCAGACGCAGCTTCGATGCCACGCCGCGCAGGGTCAGTCCGGGAGCCAGTTCGACCGGCTTCATGCGGCCGCTTCCTTCTTGGGTGTGCCGAGTGCGCGCAGCACATCGCGGATCAATTGCGCCCGGTCCTTCGCGTCAGGCGTTTCGCGTTCGATGCGCAGCTTGTCGTTGCCGGCCAGTTTGATGTGACGGTTCTTCTGCACCAGCTCGATGATGCGCAGCGCGTCGATCGGCGGGTTGGCACGAAAGGCGATCACCGACAGGCGCGGTGCTGCATCGATCTTGATCACCCCGTAGGGTCTGGCGAGCACGCGCAGGCGGTGCGTGTCGAACAGGGTCTGGCCCTGCGCCGGGAGTCTGCCGAAGCGGTCGGTGACTTCTTCGAGCAGGCTGTCGATGCGCTCGGGCGTGTCGGCTGTGGCCAGGCGCTTGTACAGGTTCAGACGCGTGTGCACGTCGCCGCAGTAGGCGTCGGGCAGCAGCGCCGGGGCGTGCAGGTTGATGTCGGTGGTCGTTGCCAGGGGTGACAGCAGGTCCGGCTCGCGCCCCGCCTTCAGGCACCGCACGGCCTCGGCCAGCATCTCGTTGTAGAGCTGGAAGCCCACCTCCATCATGTTGCCGCTCTGGTTCTCGCCCAGCACTTCGCCCGCACCGCGGATCTCCAGGTCGTGCATCGCCAGGTAGAAGCCGGAACCGAGCTCTTCCATCTGCTGGATCGCCTCGAGCCGTTGCGCTGCCTGCTTGGTCAGTCCCTCGACATCGGGCACCAGCAGGTAGGCGTAGGCCTGGTGGTGGCTTCGGCCGACGCGACCCCGTAGCTGGTGCAACTGGGCCAGGCCGAACTTGTCGGCCCTGGAAATCACGATCGTATTGGCGGTCGGCACGTCGATGCCGGTCTCGATGATCGTCGAGCACAGCAGCACGTTGTGGCGCTGGGCGACAAAATCGCGCATAACCCGCTCCAGCTCCCGCTCCGGCATCTGCCCATGGGCGATGGCGATGCGCGCCTCTGGCAGCAGTTCGGCCAGCTTGTCGCGCCGGTGACCGATGGTCTCGACCTCGTTATGCAGGAAGTACACCTGTCCGCCGCGCTTCAGTTCACGCAGCACGGCCTCGCGGATCGTCCCCTGGCTCTCGTTTCGGACGAAGGTCTTGATCGACAGACGGCGCTGAGGCGCGGTGGCGATGACCGAGAGATCGCGCAGGCCTTCCAGCGCCATGCCCAGGGTTCGCGGGATCGGCGTCGCGGTGAGCGTCAGCACATCGACGTCGGCGCGCAGCGCCTTGATGGCCTCCTTGTGACGCACGCCGAAGCGATGCTCCTCGTCGATGACCAGCAGGCCCAGGCGCTTGAACTTCACGTCCTTGGACAGCAGCTTGTGGGTGCCGACGACGATGTCGATCGTGCCAGCCTCGATGCCCTCCAGGGCCGCATTGATCTCCTTGGTCGAGCGAAAGCGCGACAGCTCGGCCACCTTCACCGGCCACTTGCCGAAGCGGTCGACGATGTTCTGATAATGCTGTTCGGCCAGCAGCGTGGTCGGCGCCAGCAGGGCGACCTGCTTGCCGCCGATCACGCTGACGAAGGCGGCGCGCAGTGCCACCTCTGTCTTGCCGAAGCCGACATCGCCGCAGACCAGCCTGTCCATTGGCTTCGGGCTCACCAGGTCCTGCACCACCGCATGGATCGCGGCGCGCTGGTCGGGTGTCTCCTCGAAGCCGAAGCTGGCCGAGAAGGCCTCGTAGTCGTGCGCCGAGTAGCGGTGCGCGTGGCCCTCGCGCGCGGCGCGGCGGGCGTACAGGTTCAGCAGCTCGGCGGCGGTGTCACGCACCTGCTCGGCGGCCTTGCGCTTGGCCTTCTCCCACTGCCCGGACCCCAGGCGGTGCAGCGGCGCCTCCTCGGCCGAGACGCCGGTGTAGCGTCCGATCAGGTGCAACTGCGCCACCGGCACGTACAAGGTGGCCTTCTCGGCGTACTCGAGGTGCAGGAACTCCGATGACCCATCCCCCAAGTCGATGTGGATCAGGCCCACGTAGCGCCCAATGCCGTGGTTGATGTGCACCACCGGGTCGCCAACCTTCAACTCGGACAGGTCCTTGATCAGCGCATCGACATTGCTGACCTGCTCCTGCTTCTTGCGCCGGCGCGACGTGGGTGCCGTGGCGAAGAGCTCGGTCTCGGTGATGAACTGGATCGCCGGCTGCGACGCAACGCCCTCGCGTTGCCAGTGGAACCCCGAGGCCAGCGGCGCAGCGGCAATGGCCACCCGTTCATCGCCGGCTTCGAACTCGGCCAGGCTGTCGACGCTCGGCACATCGATGCGATGGTCGCGCAGCAACTCGAGCAGGCTTTCACGTCGGCCATCACTTTCAGCGACCAGCAGCACGCGCGCAGCGGTGCGCCCGATGTGCTGCTCGAGCAGCGCCAGCGGTTCGGTCGTGCCGCGGTCGATGGCCACATCGGGCAGCGGCCGCGCCCACTCGACCTCGCCCGATCCGCGCAGAGCGAGCGTCGCGTGTCCCTGCGTCAGCGCGAAGAACTGCTCGGCCCGCAGGAAGATCTCCTCGGGCGCTAGGATCGGTCGCTCGGGGTCGTGCTGCAGGAAACGGTGCCGCTCCCGCGTGTCGGTCCAGAAGCGGTGGAGTGCCTCATCGATCTCGCCGTGCAGCACCAGCGATGTCTCGCCGCCGAGGTAGTCGAACAAGGTCGCGGTCTGCTCGAAGAAGAGGGGAAGGTAGTACTCGATGCCGGCAGTGGCGATGCCGGCGCCGAGGTCCTTGTAGATGCGGCTCTTGGTCGGGTCGCCATCGAGCTTCTCGCGCCAGCGCGCGCGGAAGGTCGCGCGCGCCGCGTCGTCCATCGGGAACTCGCGGCCTGGCAGTAAGCGCACCTCGGGAACTGGGTACAGACTGCGCTGAGAGTCGGGGTCGAAGGTGCGGATCGAATCGATCTCGTTGTCGAACAGGTCGATGCGGTAAGGCACCGGCGAGCCCATCGGGAAGAGGTCGATCAGCCCGCCGCGCACGGCGTACTCCCCGGGCGAGACGACCTGGCTCACATGCTGGTAGCCCGCCAGTGTCAGCTGCGACTTCAGCGCCGCTTCGTCGAGCTTGTCTTTCTGCTTGAACTGGAAGGTGGTGGCGGCCATGAAGGCGGTCGGCGCCAGGCGCGTCAGCGCGGTCGTCGCTGGCAACAAGACCACGTCGACGTCCTTGGTCGTCAACAGGCGCCACAGGGTGGCCAGACGTTCCGAAATCAGGTCCTGGTGCGGGCTGAAGGTGTCATAGGGCAAGGTCTCCCAGTCGGGAAACAGCGCCAGGCGCAGGCCCGGAGCGAAAAACGGCAACTCGTCGGCCAGGCGCTGTGCATCGGCCGGATCGGCACAGACCAGTGCCGTCAGGCGACCCTGTTGTGCGGCACTCTGTGCAAAGCGTGCGAGCAGGAGTGCATCGGCCGAGCCGACCGGGCGTGGCAGGGTGAAGCGCTTGCCCGGCGCGATAACAGGGAGTTGCATGGGACCTAGACGAAGGCACGGATTCTAGAATCGCCCTCAATGACCAATCCCGACGCCGACGCGCCCGCAAAGTGTTATGCACTCGTACCCTGCGCTGGCATCGGCGTTCGGGCCGGCGCCGGCGGGCCCAAGCAGTACCGCCGGATAGCGGGCCAGGCTGTCGTCGCACACACCCTGGCCGCGTTGGCCCGCGTACCGCGGATAGCGAAGACCCTGCTCGTGCTCGCCGCCGATGACCTCGACTTCGAGGAGAGCGTGCCGGCATTCGACGGTTGGGCCGAGCGCTGCGGTGGCGAGAGCCGTGCCGGTTCCGTGGCCGCCGGCCTGCACGCCCTGGCGCGGCGTGGCGTCCGCAGTCACGACTGGGTGCTGGTGCACGACGCTGCACGTTGCCTGATCCAGCCGTCCGCAATCGAGCGCCTGATCGACGCCTGCCTGCACGATCGGGTCGGTGGCCTGCTGGCCATGCCCTTGGCCGACACCCTGAAGCAGGCCGACGCTGTCGATCGGGTCGGCGCGACCCTCGATCGCCGCGGCAAGTGGGCGGCGCAGACGCCGCAGATGTTTCGCCTGGGCCTGCTTCAGCAGGCACTGGCGCGAGCCGACGCGGGTGTGACCGACGAGGCCGGTGCCGTCGAAGCCCTCGGCCATGCACCCTTGCTCGTCCATGGCGAGCCGGACAACTTTAAGCTCACCTGGCCGGCCGACTTCGCGCTCGCCGAGCGGCTGTTGGGGGGGCCGACATGAAGCTTCGCATCGGTGAGGGGTGGGACACGCACGCCCTGGTTGTCGGTCGGCCCCTGGTGCTCGGCGGCGTGACCATCCCGCACAGCCATGGCCTGCTCGGCCATTCGGATGCCGATGCGCTGGCCCATGCCATCACTGACGCCCTGTTTGGTGCCGCCGCGCTGGGCGACATCGGGCGCCACTTTCCCGACACCGACGCCGCCTTCAAGGGTGCCGATTCGATGCGCTTGCTGACCGAAGCGGCCTCGCGTGTGCGTGCGGCGGGATTCGAGATCACGAACGTCGACAGCACCGTCATTGCCCAGGCGCCCAGACTCGCACCCCACATCGAGGCGATGTGCCAGCGCCTGGCCACGGCCATGGGGATCGCCGTTAATCAGGTCAATGTCAAGGCCAAAACCGCCGAAGGGATGGGGCCGGTTGGCGAGGGCCGTGCGATCGAAGCGCGAGCCGTTTGCCTGCTGGCTGAGGTCTGAGCCGCCTCAGGGCGCGCGTTTGAGCCGGATGTGCGCCACCAGGCCGCCGTCGGGTGCGTTATCGACCTCGAACTGCCCACCCATGCGCTGCATCGCCTTCTCAACGATGGCCAGCCCCAGGCCAGCGCCAGTGGCGGCGGTGCGCGCGGCGTCGCCGCGGTAGAAGGGCGTCGTCAGTTGGGCCAGTTTTTCCGGCGCCACACCCGGACCCTGGTCGCGCACGCTGACGATGATCCAGGGGCCTGATCGGACATAGGTCACGGTAACCATCGCGATGCCGGTGTCGGTACTGCGGCCGTAGCGGCGCGCGTTCTCGAACAGGTTGCCGAACACGCGGCCGAGCTCGACCTCGTCGGCCATCACGCGCAGATCGATCGCCAGTCGCGACGTGATCCGGATTTCGCGCGGATCGCGGAAGGTCGCCGCTTCCTTGTCGACCAGGGGCGACAGGTGCACCGGCACCAGGCGAGCCTCGCCGGGGCGCGCATAGTCCATGAACTTGTCGATGATCGCGTCGAGCTG